>JBDHHR010000004.1:0-103461 GCA_039589295.1 Gemmatimonadota bacterium
CCAGGAGTAGGCCCGGTCCGGGAGGCCAAGCTCCTCCGGCGCTTCGGCAGCGTCGATGCGATCCGTGCGCTGGAGCTGACGGAGCTGGTCGCGACGCCGGGTATCGGGCGAACCATGGCGGCCAGAATCAAGGCCTCGCTGGCCGGATCGGGTGATCTCGGCGAGGCAGCGGAAAACGACCCTCCGCAATGACGGCGTTCCACCTTGAGTGCGGAGGTTGCGGGAACGTCACGCAGGCCGTGACCGGAGCGACCGTGTGTGGCGACTGCGGCAGGCCGTTGCTGGTCCGCTACTCGCTCGGAGAAATGGATGCGGCCTCGGTCACCGCTGCCTGGAGTCGCCGACGGCCGGGAATGTGGCGGTTCCGGGAACTGCTCCCCCTGCGAGACGGAGAGGAACCCATCACCCTCGGCGAGGGAGACACACCCCTGTTGTCTCTCAACCGACTCGGCACCGAGCTGGAGGGCGTTCGTCTTCTCGTAAAGGACGAGGGGCGGAACCCCACCGGCAGCTTCAAGGACCGCGGCCTCTCGGCGGCCGTTACCAGGGCCGTTCACGACGGGGCTCCCGCACTAGTCATTCCCAGCGCCGGCAATGCCGGCGCGGCGCTTGCCGCATACGCCGCGCGCGCGGGGATCCGTTGCCGGGTGTACGTCCCAGAGGGCATACCGGACGGTGTCGAGAGGCGCTGCCGCGCGTACGGAGCGGAGCTGATCGCCGTTCGAGGCCTGATAACCGACTGCGGTCGGTTGGCGGACGAGTACGCGACCGCCTCGGGGGCCTTTGATCTCTCCACCCTCAAGGAGCCTTACCGGATAGAGGGCAAGAAGACGATGATGCTCGAGATCGCTCGGGCGCTCGGCTGGCAGGCACCGGATGCAATAGTGTATCCCACGGGTGGTGGGACCGGACTCATCGCGAGCTGGAAAGTGATCCACGAACTGGCCCAGCTGGGCATGGTTGAGGGCCGGCCCAGATGCTACGCGGTGCAGGCAGACGGCTGCGCTCCAATCGTGCGGGCCTGGAAGGGGGAGCTGGATGAGGCTCCGGAGTGGAAGGAGCCCGAGACAAGGGCCTGGGGACTTCGCGTTCCACGGGCTCGGGGGGACTTTCTCATTCTGAGCGCATTGCGTGAATCCGGCGGAGGCGCCGTGGCCGTGAGTGACGCCGAGATGGAGGCTGGTGCGGACGATCTGGCCCGTCAAGAGGGCGTGAACGCCTCCATAGAGGGTGGCGCCACGCTTGCGGCGGCGCGATCGCTCGCTTCGACGGGAGAGATCAGAGCCGGGGAGACGGTAGTCCTGTTCAACACCGGTCACATGCTCACCTACTGAGTCGCGACCAGTTATGCTATTTCTTAACCTTGGACCAGTGTGCAGGCCGCAGGGTAACAAAGTGGAAAACCGGCCGGTGTCGGAGGCTCTATCGGCCTTGCCGGGTTCGCCAGATGGTGCCAGAATTCGGTTTCGTGGCTACCACACAAAGGCCCTGCCGGCACGAGGCGAGTTGACTGGCGGTGCCTTCGTAACGTAATCACATGACAGGATTTGAATGGCGATGTCTAGAAGTCACATGAAACAATCCGTGGGGGCGATTCTGCTGGCCGCCGTACTGGGACTCCCTGCGTCAGTGGCAGCCCAGGAGGAGTGCGCCGGGCATGGAAACCAGTACACCCGTGGGGCGGAAATTGAGTTGAGCTGGGCGACCCGGAGGGACGACCCCCAGACCAAAGAGGAACGCTACGCGAGGGCTCTCGAGAAGCTGGCACCGGCCTTCAAGGGCAACCCTGACATGGCGCGACCATACCTTCTGGGCGCAACAGCCAACCTGGGACTCCGCAACTACGCGAGCGCCGATTCAATGCTCGCGCGACTGGTGCAGCTTGAGCCGGCGTGCGCCGACCATGTGTATGAGGTGCGCTTCAATGCCTGGGTACAGCTGTATAACCGCGGTGTCGGGCAGCTGCAAGCGAGCGAGGAGCAAGCGGCTCTGGAGACGTTCGACACCGCGAACCTGATGCTCGAGGACGCACGCTCGCTGACCAACTCGGCCGCGATATACGACCGGCGCGGGGAAGCTGCCAAGGCGGTCGACCTGTACAAACGGGCTCTCAAGTCAGGGGGAGACGACGACATGATCCGTACGGCCAGCATCAACCTGGCCGAGTTGCTACGCGCGGAGGGAAGAAATGACGAAGGCCTTAAGATCTACTCCGAGTACTCTGCAGGCAACCCTGAAGACGTCCTCGGTCAATTGAACTACGCCATCGCCCTGATGGACGATGGCCAGGAGGAAGTCGCTCAGGAGATGTTCACCAACCTCCTGGGGCGCGACGACCTGAGCTTCCGGCACTGGTCGCAGGTAGGCATCGGACTGTACCGGACGAGAAACTTCGCGGAGGCGGCGACGGCCTTCCGAGCTGCTCACGAGATGAACCCGTTCAACAAAGAGACGCTCGAGAATCTGGCCAACACGTACTACCAGTCCGAGCAGTACGAAGTCCTGCTGCCGCTGGCCGACACGCTGGTCGCGCGGTATCCGTACGAGACTATCAACTATAACCTCCTCGCCAACGCCCACCGGGAGCTGGACGATCCCGAAGCGGCTCTCGCGGTCCTCGAGCGACGGGAAGGCCTCACTTTCGAGCTATTGCGGGTGCAACTGGTCGCGCAGGGCGAGAGCCTGTACAGCGTTGAGGGACAGGTCTTGAACAAGAGCGCCGAGGCTGGTTCACAGATAACCGTTCCGATCGAGCTGTTGGGCGAAACGGGTGATGTCGTGATGTCCGACGCCCTTCTCCTCACCCTTCCGGGAGCGGGTGAGCCCTCGAGCTTCCAGTTGCAGCTGCAGAGCCAGGAGCCCGTTGCGGGCTTCCAGTACGGGATGTCGGGGAGCTAGTCTCCGACCAGGTTCCCTCCTCGCCGCCGGTATATTGCGCAGCCGCCGTGTGCAGGCACGCCCGAGAGGTATCGGAGGACGACCGACGTACTCATCGAGGAGCCGAATGGTACGCGTCGACGCGGTGCGGAGGGAATCGATCGCTGCGGACCTGGCCGTTCCGCCGGAGACCATCCTCCTTCGGATCAACGGGCACGCCCTGCGTGACTCGCTCGACCTGGCCTTCTACGAGGCCGACGAACGGGTGGCTCTGGAGGCCGTCTTGCCCACCGGCGAGAGCGTTGTTTATGAAATCGAGAAGGACGCCGGTGAATCCCTCGGCCTGGTTCCACAACCTGACAAGGTACGTCGCTGCACCAACGCGTGCCCCTTCTGCTTCGTGAAGGGCAATCCGAAGAGCTCCCAGCTGCGCTCGTCACTCTACGTGAAGGACGACGACTACCGGCTCTCTTTCATGTTCGGGCACTACGTCACGCTGACCAATCTTCGCGAGGATGACTGGGAGCGAATCTTCACCCAGCGTCTTACGCCTCTGTACGTGAGCGTCCACGCGACAACGCCTGCGGTCCGTCTCGCGATGCTCAAGAACCCCAGATCGGCGGAGATCGGCGAACACCTGGACCGCCTGGAGCAGGGGTGCATTCAAATCCATGCGCAGCTTGTCCTGTGTCCGGGAATAAACGATGACCAGGAGCTGGCGAGGACCATCGGTGACCTGTACGCTCGGGGAGAGGGCGTTCTTTCGCTGTCCGTGGTACCGGTGGGTCTGACGGTCCACAACATGGATCGCGGGGTGCGCTCGCTCACGTCCGTTGAGGCCCGGAGGGCCTTGGAGATGGTGGATGGCGTGCGCAAACGTGCGCGGCGAGAGCGGGGACACGGATGGTGCTACGCGGCGGACGAGCTCTTCCTGCAGGCCGGTGTGGATGTGCCAGGCGCCGGCTATTTCGATGACCTGGACCTGATAGCCAACGGCGTGGGAGCCATCTCGCGGCTCCGTGACCTGGTCCGCCGGGACATTCCACGTCTGCCTTCGATGCGCAACAAGCAGATCGTCCTCGTAACCGGGACATCAATGGAACGACACCTGGAGAGGCTGGCGAACGAGGTGGGCCATGCCTCAGGGGCCCGAATCGAAACGGTCGGTGTCACCAACACGCTCTACGGACCTACGGTGACCACGGCCGGGCTGCTGAGCGGCCAGGACCACCTGGAAGCTCTTCGGCGGTTCGTTGGTTTTGACCTGGCCATCTTCAGTCGCTCGGCGCTCAACGACCGCGATCTGTTTCTCGACGACATGAGCCTGTCGGAGCTGCGACTGGCTCTTCCCTCACTGCGCATATGTCCGTCAGAGCACGTAACAGACGTCTTTATCGCGGCGTAGCCCTGCCCACGGTGGCCATCGTCGGCCGTCCCAACGTAGGGAAGTCGACGCTGTTCAACAGGATCGTTGGACAGCGCCTGGCGATCGTGGCCGAGCGCTCAGGCGTCACCCGCGACCGCCAGTTCGCCGAAGCGGACTGGAACGGGCGCTCCTTCCTGCTCGCCGATACGGGCGGAATCCTGGATGTTCCGGAGGGAACATTGGACCGTGAGGTCAGGGACCAGGTCCTGACAGCCATCGGCCACGCAGACCTGATCCTGCTGGTGGTCGACGGCAGGGAGGGAATCCATCCCATCGACGAACATGCGGCGGACCTGCTGCGCCGTGCCGATATGCTGGTGGTGCTGGCTGTCAACAAGCTGGATGACCCGGGAAGGACTGCGGCACAGCACGAGTTCTACGGGCTGGGCCTGGGCGATCCCGTGCCCGTTTCGGCGCTGAGTGGTAAGGGAAGCGGCGATCTTCTTGACCGTGTTGTGGAAGCCTTGCCGTCCGAAACGGGGGACGAGGCAGCCCGTGAGGTGGCGCTGCACCTGGCCGTCATAGGCAAGCCGAATGTCGGCAAATCCAGCTTCGTGAACCGCCTGCTGGGAGAGGAACGCGTTCTCGTACACGCGGAGGCCGGTACTACCCGCGACGCCATCGACACGTACCTCGAGGTCGAGGGGGAGCGTGTCTGTCTTATCGACACCGCGGGCCTCCGCCGCCGCTCCCGGGTTGACGACGAAGTGGAGTTCTACAGCCGCTTGCGAGCCGCGGGCGCCATCCGGCGTGCCGACGTCTGCCTGCTGCTGGTCGACTGCGGCGAAGGTGTGGCGAACCAGGACTTCCGCATCGGTCAGGAGGCTTGGGCCGCCGGCTGTGGCCTGGTGCTGGTCGCCAACAAGTGGGATCTCATAGAGGATCGAGGCCCCGACGTGCTGGCGGAGTTCGAGCTCGAGCTGCGGAAGAGGGCCGCCTACCTTCGTTGGGTTCCGATCCTGACGTGCTCGGCGCTCACCGGGAAGCGGGTGAGAAAGGCTCTGGAGCTCGCCAGCCAAGTCCAGGCTGAGCGAGAGCGGCGGATATCGACTGCGGAAGTCAATCGGGTCCTGCGAGCGTTGCTGTCGAGGAAGCAGCCTCCGCAGGGCGGCCGAGGTGACGTCAAGATATACTACGGGAGCCAGGTGGCGTCGTCGCCACCGCGGTTCGTCCTGTGGGCGAACCGACCGAAGGACATCAAGGCACCATATCTGAGGTACCTGACCAACGGTTTCCGCAGGGAATGGGGCTTCGATGGATCCCCGGTGCGGATTCGTGTCAGGAGGCGCGGAGAGGTCGATACAGGAGCGTGAGCGAGCGGAGGACGGACACATGACGGTTGCCCTGTTGTGCCTGGCCGCGTACGTGCTGGGCTCGTTCCCAACTAGCTACCTGGTCGGCAGGCTTCGTGGGATTGACCTGCGGGAACATGGCAGCGGCAATCTCGGAGGCACGAACGCCTACCGGGTACTGGGCGCATCGGCCGGTATCCCGGTTGTGCTGGTCGACGTCGTCAAGGGATACGCCCCCGTGGCCTTCTTCCCGCTTTGGGACGGTGCCTCCGCCGGAAGCCTGGCGCTGCTATATGGTCTGCTGGCCATCGCGGGCCACGTGTGGTCGGTCTTCGTCCGCTTCCGAGGTGGGAAAGGCGTGGCCACGGGCGGGGGAGTGCTCATAGCGCTCGCACCCCTGGCCGCCCTCATAGCCCTCCTGGTGTGGATCGGGGTAGTCGCCCTTACCCGCTTCGTGTCGGTAGGATCGCTGATCGCTACAACCATCGTTCCGGTCGTCGCGCACCTCACCGAGGCGCCACGGTCGACGGTCGCGTTCTGTGCCGGCGTGGTGGCCTTCGTCTGGTGGACGCACCGCGACAACCTCCGTCGCCTCGCCCGCGGAGAGGAGAACCGATTCGGCCGTCCGCGTCCGCGTTCCGGGCCGAACGGAGGTCTTGCGGAGGAAGGACCGTGAGCGAGCAGCGGGTGGCCGCACTGGGCGCCGGTAGCTGGGGTACGGCATTGTCCGACGTCCTGGTCCGGAACGGTCACTCGGCGGTGCTGTGGGCCTACGAGCCGGAAGTGGCAGAGTCCATCCGCCGCACGCGGAGGAACGAGAAATATCTGCCCGGGGTCGAACTCGCCGCCGGCCTGGAGGCAACCTCGGACATGGCGACCGCTCTGGATGGAGCGGGTGTGCTGCTTTCCGTCAGCCCCTCGCATGTCGTGCGGAGCGTCATCGAACAGGCCCGGCCGCACCTCCGCTCGCCACCGCCGCTCATTGTGAGCGCCTCAAAGGGGCTGGAAATGGGCACCAGCCTGCGCATGAGCGAGGTGCTGATCGAAGTCCTCGGCAAGGAGGTGGCGGATGATTGCGTCGCGCTGTCCGGCCCGAGCTTCGCCGCCGAGCTCGCCCGTCGACTGCCGACAGCCGTAACGCTGGCCTCCGCGAGAGAGGCGAACGCAGTGCGAGTCCAGGACCTGTTCCAGAACGAGCATTTCCGGCTGTATACGCAAACGGACGTGATCGGAACAGAACTCGGAGGTTCCTTGAAGAACATCATCGCCTTGGCCGCCGGAATCAGCGATGGCCTGGGTCTGGGCAGCAACGCTCGCGCCGCCCTTATGACAAGGGGTCTGGTGGAGATCGGCCGCCTCGTGAAGGCACTGGGCGGCCGGGAGTCGACTCTGGCGGGTCTTGCGGGAATGGGCGACCTGGTGCTCACGTGCACCGGGGATCTGAGCCGCAACCGGAAGGTCGGTTTGGCGGTAGGAAACGGGCGGAAACTCGAGGACGTGCTGGGGGGCATGACCGCAGTGGCGGAAGGCGTCCGCACCACCAAGGCGACCCGGGACGTGGCGGAGCGCGAGGGGGTGGAAATGCCTATTGTAGAGGCGGTATACTCGATACTCTACCAGAGCGTGGAACCGCGACGTGCATTGGATCTCCTCATGTCGCGTGAGCCCAAGCCCGAACGCTGGAGCTGAAAGCACGGTGGACGACCGGATCGCACCGAAGGAGTATTACTCGATCGGGCAGGTTTGTGAGCTGACGGGCCTCAAGCCTCACGTCCTGCGCTATTGGGAAAGCCAGTTTCCGTCGCTGCGGCCTGCGAAGAACAAGGCGGGCAACCGGGTCTACCGGCGCAAGGAGATCAAACTTGTGCACCTCCTGCGCCACCTGTTGTACGCCGAGAAGTACACGATCGAGGGAGCGCGACACAAGCTGGAGCAGCTGCGGAAGGAGGGGAAGCTCACCCGCGCGGCGCGCATAGCGTGGGACGGCGAGACCGTACGGGACCTGCGGCGCGAGGCGGACACTCTGGTCAGCCTGCTGAACCTGGACGTATGAATCCCGGTCCGCGAGACGGGAGAACTCGAGCCGGCGCGGGCCAGGAAGCCACGGAGGCGGAGGGATCACCCCCGGCGGATAAGCCGAGGCGCATCCTGTGCACGAACGATGACGGGATCCACGCGCCGGGGCTCGAAGTCCTGGTGGACGTCGCCTCCCGCCTCGGGGTGGCCGAAGTGGTCGCCCCGGACAGACAGCAGAGCGCCAGCAGTCACTCTCTCACGGTCCACCGGCCGTTGCGGGTAACACGCACCGCCGAGAATCGCTACGTCTTGGATGGCACTCCTACCGACTGCGTCTTGATCGCCGTCAATCAGCTTCTCCAGACACGCCCGGATTTCATATTCTCTGGAATCAACCACGGCGCAAACATGGGGGAGGACGTCCTCTACTCGGGCACCGTGGCGGCAGCCATGGAGGGTACGATCCTCGGCATTCCCTCGATAGCCGTGTCGTTCGCCAGCAGGCTCGACCAGCGATTGCAGGGATACACCGATGTCCTCACTGACCTCCTGGACTCGCTTCTTCGACGGGCCGACTACCCGGCCGCGACCTTCTTCAACATCAATCTGCCGGACGTGCCGGTTGAGGACCTCAAGGGCATCCTGGTTACCACCCTGGGCCGGCGAGTATACTCTGATTCCCTCACCCGTCGGGAGGATCCGGCCGGACAGGAGTATTTCTGGATAGGGGGCGGCGTCTCCAGCTGGACGGGACGTGACGACTCTGACTTCCGCGCCGTTCAGGCAGGCTATATGTCGATCACGCCTTTGCACCTCGACCTGACCAACTATCCTCTGATAAACGAGGTTCGCACTTGGCCGCTCGGGTGACAGACACGGCCTATCGGCGACACCGCAGGCGGCTCGTCGAGCAGCTGCGGTCTAGCGGAATCGACGACCTGGCAGTTCTTCATGCCTTCGACGTCGTGCCGCGGCACCTGTTCGTGCCGGAGCCCATCCGCCACCGGGCGTACGACGACGCAGCCCTGCCACTGGGACACCGGCAGACGATCTCCCGGCCGATCGTCCACGCCCTGCATCTGTCGCTGGCCGGGCTCGGAGGGACCGAGCGTGCCCTGGAGATCGGCACCGGTTCGGGCTTCCAGACGGCGCTTCTATCCCGTCTGGTCAGCCATGTATTCTCCATCGAGAAGATTCCGGAGCTGGGCGATCTCGCCCGCCAGCGGCTCCGGGCGCTGGGTATCGAGAACGTGACCTTGCGCGTTGGGGACGGCAGCGCCGGGTGGGCCGAGCACGCTCCATACCATGTGATCCTCGTCGGAGCGGCAGCTCCTCGCGTGCCCGACTCCCTGAAGTCACAACTCACGGAAGGCGGCCGGCTTCTCATTCCGGTCGCGAGCGACGGGGGCCAGAAGCTGGTCCTGGTAACACGAACCGAGGACGGATTCGAGGAGGCGGCAGTCGAGGACGCTCGATTCGTCCCGCTCCTGGGTGAGGAGGGGTGGTGATAGGGTCGGCAGGGCAGGGCGGTGGCGCGTGACGGAAGTCCTCATCGATTACGTCGAGATGGGGGTGGAGCTCGGCCGGACGTGGGGACCGCTGATTGTCCTCGTGCTCATGACCGTCGAGAGCTCCTTCGTACCGTTTCCCAGCGAGATCGTGATGATCCCGGCCGGGTTCATGGCGGCCCGCGGCGAATTCGTGCCGGCGGCGCCCGTGCCGGGCCTCGTAACCGCTCTGGCGTGCGGAATCCTGGGATCCCTCCTCGGAGCGTTGGTCAACTACGGGCTCTCGCTGCGGCTCGGTAGACCACTCCTGTACGCCTACGGCCGCTTTTTCTTCCTGCGCCCCTCGACACTGGAGCGAGCTGAAGAGCTGTTCCGGAAGCACGGAGAGATAGCGACGTTCGTGTGCCGTCTGCTGCCGGCGATTCGCCAGTTGATCTCCATTCCGGCCGGCCTGTCCCGCATGCACCTCGGACGTTTCGTGCTGTTCACCGGACTCGGAGCAGGAATCTGGGTAGTCATTCTGACCTCAACCGGCTACGCGCTGGGGAGCCGAACGCGGGCCATGGGCTATCCGGAGCTCGTCTATGCGGGCGAAGATGCGGTGCACCAACACTTCGTGTGGATTGTCGTGGGTTGTGCGGCGCTCGTTGCGGGTTATGCTTGGGCGCGCCACCGAGTCATGCATGGCAGCTCTCAGGCGGATGATGCGGATTGAGACCGGAGCCGGGCAGCTCGATCGAGCCCTTCCTTGTGCGTACCATGAGCGGCCGAACGGACATTGACGGCGTTCGCCGCAGGCCCGTAGCTTTGCTTCCGAGCCAGGACATGCCCTGCGGTTGGCAGGGCGTACAACCGGAGGCGGCCGAGCACGCTGCCGAGCCGGTTGTTGTTTATGTAAGTGCTTGTAAACAATGACGTTATATCTCCAGTGAAAGGCATGTGACGATATGCCAAGGGCCCTAGCCAAACAGAGTCGGCCGGAAACGCTGGACACGGAAGACCGCATCATGGAGCGGTTCCTCCAGCTGGCCGCGTGGATGGAACAACATCGCCCGATTGTCCTGGCCATGGCTATCGTGGCCGTGGGCTTGGCGGTTGCGGGTTACTACTACGTGGACTATCGGGCGAAGCTGGCCGAGCGAGCCTCGGTTCGGCTGCAGGAAATACGTCTCTCGGCGAGTGGCGGGGACTTTGAGACGGTGCGCTCGGACCTGCAGGTGTACATCGAGCGATTCGGAGGTACAGGGTACGGCAACGAGGCGAGGCTCCTGCTGGGTCAGCTGGAGCTGCAGCGGGACAGTCTGCGCGCCGCCATCCGGGCACTGGAGCCGGCTGCCGACCTGAGGCCGCAATCCCCGATCGCCTTCGCCGCGGCAGGCATGATCGCCGCCGCCTACGAGCAGGGCGGGAACACGGACGAGGCGCTGGACTGGTACCGGAGGATCGAGGCGGCGGCCCGTTTCGACTATCAGCGGCAGGATGCCATGGCGGAGCAGGCTCGCCTGCAGCTGGGAGCAGGACACTACGATGAAGGCGTATCCCTGTATGATGCTCTTGCGGCCGAGGCCGAAGAAGACGCACAGACGCTGTACAGGGTGCGCCTCGGCGAGGCAAGGGCGCTGCGGACCAGCGGCGCTGCGCCCCCGGCGCCTCCAGTCCAGCTTCCGATCGGGGAGGCGTCCGCCTCTGAAACGCAGGCCCCGTGAGTAGATCTGGTATGGCACATAATGGAGATTATGTAAACTAACACCCGGTTATTCCCTTCGGCCTTCTCCCCGCCGGACGGAGGTGTCAGCCGCTGTTCTGCCCTCCCGGCCGACGTGCACTGGACTCTACAGTCGCCGCAGAATAGACCTCAGGCGCAGGGCCCACACGCGCCACACCGCCTCCCGCACGATCGCCCCGGACATCTTGCTCTGTCCTTCCTCCCGGTCAGTGAATATGATCGGCACCTCGCACAGGGTGAAGCCTTTCTTCCAGGCGCGGAAATCCATCTCGATCTGGAAGGCGTATCCGGTGGAACCGACCTTGGAGAACTCGATCGCCTCGAGGACCGCGCGCCGGAAGCACTTGAAACCGCTGGTGGCGTCGCGGAGCGGAAGCCCCGTGACCCAACGCGCATACTTGTTGGCGTAGTAGCTGAGGAGAAGCCGGGACATGGGCCAGTTGATCACGTTGACCCCCTGGACGTAGCGGGAGCCGATGGCCAGGTCGCAGCCTCCGCCCTCCACGGCGGCCAGCATCTCCGGCAGGTAGGCGGGGTCGTGAGAGTGGTCCGAGTCCATTTCGAAAACGTACCCGAAACCCCGCTCGATCCCCCACGTGAATCCCAGCAGGTAGGCTGTCCCGAGGCCCAGTTTTCCCTTCCTATGGATCACGTGAACCCGCTCGCAGCCGGCGGCGAGGCCATCGGCGACCTCCCCTGTGCCGTCCGGCGAGGCATCGTCGATGATCAGGACTTCCAGACGGCCGTCCTGCGCGAGCACCTTCGGTATGATGCTACGGAGGTTGATCGCTTCGTTGTATGTGGGCATGACGACCAGCGCCCGTTCCCTTCCCTGCTGCTCGCTCCCGCTCATCTCGCCTCTGGCAGTTCAGGGTTCACGCGCGCTCTCCGTGGGCTTCTCCCGCCCTGACAGAACCGAGACTATGACCACGGCCAGAAGCTCGGACGCAGCCACCCAGAGTCTGGCTACGATCGCCACCGCACCGGCGACCGCCAGCGGCAGCGGCGTGAGCGCGGACAGCAGGCCCGCCACTGCTCCCTCTCGCACCACCAGGCCGCCCGGCGAGACCAGGGCCACATACCCGATCACGTAACCGGCTGCGAAAACGCCGGTCAAGAGAATCATCGACAGATCTCTCTCGTAGCCCACGCCGCGCAGGATGCACCACAATCCGACGCCATACACACCCCACGCCGCCAGCATTCCGGCTGCGGCGACGAGCAGGTCCCGTCCCCGGAGCTGTTGCCTGGGCTCTTCCTCGCCCAGCAATCGGGCGACCGCTCTGGTCAGCGCCCTCAACACGCGCGGTTGCATCAAGAGTACCAACAGCACGATAACCGCTACCACGCCGGCCGGTCCGGCTCCGCTCAGCCGCAGCGCCCGGCCACCGATAGTCGCGGCCGCCACGGCGACCCCCGTCGCCAGGGTGATCACCTGAAAGACCAGGGCCGACGACAGGGCTACCGCACCGGACTGTCCTCGTCCGCGCATGAAGACGGCCAGACCGGTGAGCTGCCAGATCTTGCCCGGAATGTAGCGGCCGAGGTTGGTCACGACCCACACCCTGATACCGTCGAGTCCGCCGATCCTCTCCCCGCCGGCACGGAAGAGGCTCACCCAGACTGACGCCATCAGGACGAGGTTGGCGGTGGCCGTCGCCAGCGCGGCCGCGAGCCATCCGGGTTCGAGTGACCAACCGAAGCGGCGCATGTCTCCAACCATTTCCCCCAGAGAACTCCATTGCCGCCAGACCAGAACAGTTACGAAGGCAAACGCCAGGACAACAAAGCCGACGATCAGCGGACGGACGCGCGAGGGCGAGAGCTGCCGCATGGAAGGTTAGCGCCCCTGCCCCCGGCCGCCGAGGCGAGCTCGAATGCCTGTCCCGACCAGACAAAGCAACACTCCGGCGAGCGCCACGCCCGAAAGCAGGAAACCGGTCCGGAACTCCGAGGGTGAGTAGACGAAGCGAAGCTCGTGCCGACCTTTCGGCACGACCACACCCCGTAGGGCAACGTTTGTCCTCAGGATCTCCGTCTCGCGGCCATCGACGAACGCCCGCCAGGCAGGATAGTAGACTTCGCTGACCACCAGGAGCCCAGCACGTTCCGCGTCCACTCTCAGCGTCAGCTCGTTCGGCAGAGTGCTCTCCACCGAGGCCGTACCGCTGCCGGCCGGCGGTGCGAGATCGGCCTCGACAACAGCCAGCTCTCGCCAGTTTTCCTGGGACAGGACCTGCCGCAGAGCCGCGGCGGTGTCGCCGGTCGCCTCGACCCGCACGGGGAACCATGCATGGCTGGCATCGCCAACCACCCGGTACGCCGTCCCACGCCCACCCTTCGCCTCGGCTCTCAGAAGCCCGGTATTCATTTCCTGCCGGGTGGTGATGTACTCGAGGTCGAGAAGGCTCCACACGGCCGGAGCGCCCAGGTTGCGGTATGACAGCCCGCCGACGAGGCGCTCGTACCATTCCAGCCGGAACTTCTGACTGCCGGTCACCGCCGGCAGCCGGTGGATCATGAGTTCGTTCTGCCCGTACCCGCCGCGCTCCGGAAGCGGAAAGACACGTTGTCCCGGCTGGAGAGAAGCCTGGAGGTGTTCTATCATCGGGTCGCTACGAGAATAGTCCTCGATGGGCATGGTAGACATGTACCGGGCATCGACCCGCCACAGGTCCGCCACCAGTAGAGCAAGGAGTCCGAGCAGGACCTCCGCGCGTAGTCTCCCGCGGGCGACTCCCCGCGCCAGTCCCAGGGTGAGTCCCATTCCGATTACCAGCAGCCAGCCGTTGACCCTGAGCGCGCTTTCGAGGTCCACGCTGACCGACCGGTCCCAGCCCATGGGATACCAGGTCGTGCGCACCCAGCGCATCAGACCGTCTGGCGCGAGCGCGGCGGTCAGGCCGAGCAGCAGAAACGGCGCCGCACCCAACCACAGCCACAACCACGGCAGGTCGCCGTCACGCTCCCGGGCATGCAGTACCCGCTGCCAGCCGATGCCGGCCAGCAGCGCGACCATCAGCGAGGTCGGCCCCAGCATCATCGACGGTGCCCGGAACTGCTTGATGAATGGGACCAGCGCGTACGCCACGCGGTGCACCGGCGTCGCCGCCCCCAAAGCGAAGAGCAGGCTCAGGATAGCAATCCCGGCGAGGAGCCAGACACGCCGGTCCCTCCTCCCTTCTGCCACCACTGCCAGTCCGGCCAGGGTCAGGGGTACGGCACCGAGGTACTCGGTGTGCAGCTTGAACGGGTTCGACCCCCAGTAGGCTCCGGGGAGCGAGCCGATCAGATCCGGAAGAAACAGGGAGGTAATCTCCTGCGGTGGGAGGGCCCACGAAGAGGCGAAAGCGTATCCCGCCTCGCCGGCGCTTCCCCGCACCGCCACGCCGATGATCTGGTAGGTCGGGATCAGCTGCGCCGCGCCGACCAGTGACGCCACCGCAAAGGCGAGCGCCCACAACCCGACCAACTTCAGCGCCGTGCGCCAGCTGCCCTCCGCTCGCCAGCGCTGAGTGATGCGTCCCGCGGCGTACAACGACAGCGCGAGAGAGGAGAAGTACATAAGCTGGATGTGCGGGGTGAATACCTGCAGGGCGACCGCCAGACCCAGAAGCAGGAACCACCGGACGCGCCCGCTGCGCAGGCCTCGCTCCAGGAAGGCGAACGCCAGCGGAATCAGGGCCATGGCAAACATGCGGCCGTCGTGTCCACCGTACACCGTCGAGACGACGAACCCAGTGAACATGAACGACAGGCCGCTTACGGATGCGGACCACCGACCGAGTCCCAGCGAGCGGGCCGCGTACCACGCGAACACACCGCCAAGTGCCATGTGCAGCACGAACGTCCAGCCGATGGCCCGGAACAGGGGCGCGAAGAAGTACAACAGACTGGTCGGGTAGAAGACCGGCCCGGGCAGGATGGCCAGATACGGTTGCCCGCCGTATACGTATGGGTTCCAGAGGGGAAAGCCGCGCCCCGAGCGGATCTCCTCCACGCCGAAGTTCCGGAGCTGGTAGCCCTCGTTCAGCATGTCCGTCCCAGCCAGCATACGGCTCGTGTCGAAGGCGAACTCGCGGTAGAAGGCTACCGCCAACAGGCAGGCCACCGCAGCGAATGCGACGACGCCCCACCGCCCGAAATCGCTATCCGATCTCACTTCCGGTCCGGACTGCCGAGATCAGGCGGCACGGGCGGCTTGTGCAGGAGGAAGAACCACTGCGGCGAAAGCGTCCTGAGAAGTGAGGTGCGTGCGGCATTCGGAAGCAGGCCTGCCGTTCGCCATATCACGCCCCAACCCCTGCCCCAGGCGAGGTCGATGAGCTCGTCGATGGCCCGTCCGGTCATGTCATGAACCATGAAGCCAGCCTTTCGCATGAGCCGGACGAGCGGCCTGTAGGTGCGGAACCGGATCCCGTCGTAGGTTTCCCCCCGACGGCTCAGCCGAACGTAGAGGTTGGCCGCCCGTCCGGGTAGCCAACTGAGGAACGGCAGCCGATAGTGCGGCTCCATAACGGCAAATCGACTCCCGGCCGCCACGTAGGCGCTCCCACCCGGCGCCAGAACCCGGTACGCCTCGGCAAACAGGGCCGCCTGATCGGCAACGTGCTCGTACAGGTGGTTCAGCATGACGAAACCCAGGGTGCCGGAACGTACCGGGAGTCTCAGGACATCGGCCACTGCGGTGCGGTCGCCGGCGACTATGAACGGACGATCTAATTCAAAGCCATATATCTTGTTACCTGTGATGATTTCGAGTTCCTTCTTGATTATCCCGGTGCCTGATCCGAGGTCTGCGGCGCGCACGTTCCCCGACAGATGCTCACGGCACAGGTGTGCGATGACGCTGGCCTTCTGAGCGCGGCTCCTCCGATACGCATCGGACGCAACGTACCGATCGTAGCGATCACGTCGGGCGTCCATGCCTCCTCTCCCGGGCCGATTCATAGACGGCCTCCGTCGCATCGAGGATTCGGCTCCAGGAGAAGCGCTCCCGCACCATCGCCCGCCCGTAGGCACCGATGGAGCGCGCCTCCCGTAGCCGATCGGCTACCTGCAGCAAGGTGTCGGCCAGCCTGTCCGGGTCACCCGGGGGTACCAGCCAGCCGCTGCGCCCGTCCTCGACGATGTCGACGATTCCGCCAACGGCTGAGGCGACCACCGGCCTCTCGTAACGAAGTGCCTCGAGGAGCACGACTCCCAGACCCTCCGTGTCTCCCCTCGAGTCCACCACTGCCGGCAGCACGAAGATATCCGACTCCTGATACTCCCGCGCGAGTCTCTCGGAGGTAACCCTTCCGGTGAAATGGACGTGCTCTGTCAGGCCCAGGGCGGAGGCCGTCTCCCGGATTCTCGGCTCCCACTCCCCTTCCCCGACCACGGTCAGCTCCGCCAACCGGTGACGGCGCACCCGCGCCAGCGCCTGGACGAGGATCTCGACGCCTTTCCTCTGAACGAGCCGGCCCACGAACAGGAGCCTCAGGGGCTCTCCGGGGCTGAAAAAGGCGGGCTGGGAGACGGGTGTTCCGTCGTCCGTGAGCGCGCTTCCGTACGGAACGACCGCCACCTCACGGGCGACTAACTTCTGCACTGCCGCAGCGGTGGACCGGGAGATGGCCGACACCGCGTCGGCCGAGCGAATCGACCAGCGCAAGAAGGGGGTGAGCCACCGCATGCGGCTCCGCACCCAGTTGATTTCGGCGCTGTAGTAGCTGCACACCAGCGCCGTCCGACCTCCAGACGTCGATCGCAGCACCGCTCCCAGGAGCGCGTGAGGCACGGGCCAGTGCACGTGAACCACTTCAGGTCGAGTTGTTCGACCGACTCTGGCCGCCGCCCAGGCTCCACCGGCCAGGTAGCCGGGCAGTAAGGCAGAGTATCCCGGCCTGCGCGCCAATCTTTCCGGGACGCTCTCGTCGTGCGTGAGAGATTCCAGGCCAGCCGGGGCGTATCGAAACCGTCGCACGGGGACACCCAGCGCCTCCCGCTCCGGGCCGCCGCGATAGGCCGGCGCCAGGACTGTTGCGTCCAGCCCGCTCCTGCGCTGGGCGAGCAGCAATTCCACCAGCCAGGGCGTGATCGGGTCGTCCTCATACCGCGGGAAAGCCGTGACCACATGTACTACCCTCACGGCCGGCCCTCCCTCCGCAGCGCCGTGCGCGGAGGCGTGATCACACGCAGAATCAGGGACGGGGGATCGCCCGCCGCAAACAACGGCTCGAACCGGTCGGGATACGCCTCGATCGTTGGTACGAGGTACAACAGCGTCGTCACGCTGAGCTGATCGACAACCACGTAGTCCGCCCCCATGTCCTCCAACCCTCGCAAGACTGTTTCGGGATCACTGGAATACCTGTACAGGTTTCCTTTGCGCCGTGAGAACAGGTAGAACGTCGCCGGGCTCCTGTTGGCGATTATTGCTTCCGGCGGCGTGTTTTCCGCTGCCCAGGCGGCCATGGCATAGAATCCTGCGAGCTCCGGCGCATTGCACGGGGCGTCATCGCGGTACCCGGCCTGGCACCTCAACCGCTCCGGCACCACCGCCGCGGTCGACGCGACTGCGGGGATCGCCAGCGCCAGGGCCACGGCTCCCGCCGTAGCCGTCCCGCCGCCCGGCAGCCGCCAGTTTCCGACCATCCATCCGGCTTCGATCACATACAGGATCAGGAGGGGCAGAACGGGTAGAAGAAGGCGCCTGTCGCTCCACACCGAGGGCCACAGCAGGATCAAGCCGATGTAGAAGAACGTGAACAGCACGGCTGGTGTCACCCGTCGAGCCGCGGCCCGAAGCCAGCCCGCCGAAGCCAGGGTCGTGACCGTCAGGCCCAACAGGACGGTCATCGCTGGGGTGGGCCGTCCCCGAGGCGCCGCCAATCCGAAGCTGGCCGGGAACTCCCGGCTCGCATACGTCCAGAAGTTCTGCGCGGCGCGACCGAGGATGCCTGCGAGCCCTACGGTCCCGGCGCCAGGGTCGTAAGGGTTCGTCAGCACGAGCTGTTGCACGTAACCCGGTTGCATCGGCGCAGCCAGCCGTTGGTAGGCCGCCCAGCCGGCGAGGCACAGCAGGGCCACGGTGCCGCCGATAGCGATCCGCCGTACGTCCCTGGTCAGCAGGAAGTGAGCGGCGAGAGCCAGCAGCAGCGCGAGTCCGGCCGTGCGAGTGAGGAAGGCCATCGCCGCTGCCAGTAACGGAAGCCACAGTCGTCCCTCACCCGGGCGGGCGGCCGCGAGCGAGAGAAGGACCAGGAAGCCGAACAGAGCCTCCGACAGCACCAGGTGCGAAAAGTCGAGGAGTACCGGGCTGACGGCGAGCAGCGCCGCCCCCAGCAGAGCCTGCGCGTCACCGAGCCGACGCCTTCCGAGACGAAAAGTCAGCCACACGCTGGCCGCCGTCAGCGCCATGGACCCGGCCTTGAACAGTTGGAGTCCGCCGATCCAGCCCAGGACGGCCAGCAGGAGCGGGTAGCCGGGCGGATACTTGGCGTGCAGAGGGCTGCCCGGAAGAAAGTGGTCGCGATAGCCCAGGCCTCCGCCGAGCGATTCTCCCAGGACCATGTAATGGCCCGCGTCCGCCCCTGAGAACAGAGTCGGCTCGAAAACCAGGCCGGCCAGGATCAAATGCAGCGCCACGCAGCCGGCGGCCCACCACCTCGCTCCCTGCAGTGAACCCGGCGGGACGGCCGGCGGCATGGCCGGCAGGTCTGGAGGCGAGCTGTCGGTCACTCCCGCAGTTCCCGGCGCAGCTCCTCCAGTTCGCTGCGGACGCCGGCGACCAACTCCGCCACCAGCCCGGCCACGAACAGAAGACCGCCAAGCAGGACCAGCAGCACCACGAGTGTGAGCAGCGGGCGGAATCCGGTTCCGAGGACGAAACGTATGTACAGGGCCACCAGCCCGACCAGTCCACCGAGGGCGACCATGAAGAGTCCGGTGAGCCCGAAGAAGAGCATCGGCTTGCGACTGAACACGAGCTGAAACCAGACAGCCATGAGATCAAGAAGGCCGATGAGGATGCGTCCGCGACCCCGGTACTTCGATTCCCCGTGGCGCCGCGGATACAACTGGATGTCGATCTCTCCAATCCGGAAGCCTTGCGCGTGTGCCAGCACCACCAGATAGCGGTGCCAGTCCTGGCGAAGGTGAATCTCGTTCAGCAGTGCGCGTCTGAAGGCCTTCATCGAGTTGAGGTCCCGGACGGGCACGCGGAACACGATGCGCGACAGCCCATTATAGATGGCGGATACCAATCGCTTCCGATACGGGCCCACCTTCCGACCTGCGACCACGTCATAGCCCTCGTCAATGGCCGTCAGAAAGCGCGGTATCTCATCCGTCGAATGCTGCAGGTCAGCGTCGAACAGGATTAAGATCTCGGCGCCGGTAACCCGCGCGGCGGTCACGACAGCCGCCGTCTTCCCCCGGTTTCTCCGGTGCCGAAGAAACCGCGCACGACGAAAACCGGCCGCCCTCGCGGCTTTCCTGGCAGCCTCGAGGGTCCCGTCAACCGACCCATCGTCAACCAGTATGACTTCTCCATCGAGACCGAACCGTTCGAAAGTGGCTGCGATCTCCCGGAAGAGATCCGGCATGCTCTCCGCTTCGTTGTAAGCTGGAACGACGACGGCGAAGGACCTACGAGCCTCGGTGGAGACAGAGGGAGCCGGCATCTCCGGTTCGGTCATACTCGCTTGCGCATCCGGGCAGAGAGGATGCCTAGCTGGTCTCGGTACTTGGCCACCGTGCGCCTGGCGATCTTCACTCCCTCGTTCTTCAGCAAGTCGACTATCGCCTGGTCCGTGAGGGGCTTATGGGTATCCTCGTCCGCAACCAGCTTCTGTATTCGGGCTCGAATCCCACGTGCCGAGACGTCCTCACCGTAGTCGGTGGAGAGACCGCTGGAGAAGAAGAACTTGAGGGGGAGCACTCCCCTGGGCGTCTGCACGTACTTCTCGTTGGTCACTCGCGAGACCGTGGACTCGTGCATGTCGATGTGCTCTGCCACCTCCCTCAGAGTCAGGGGCCGCAAGTGCTCGACTCCCTTCTCGAAGTAGTCTCGCTGCCTGTCGACGATGAAGTTCATCACCTTCAGCATCGTCTGTCGACGCTGCTCGATCGCCTGGATCATCCACTGGGCGCTGTTGAGCTTCTTGGAAATGAACGCCTTGTTCTCGCCCTGGAACTGGTTCCGGTCGCGCGCCACCTCACGATACGCCCGCGACAGCTTGAGACGTGGCACGGACGAGTCATTGTGAAAGACGTAGTACTCGCCGTCCACTTTCTCTACTACCAGGTCCGGTATCACGTAGTTGTCGCTCATGTCCGAGTACTTGAGGCCCGGCTTCGGATCGAGCTTCGCGATGTCGTCCGCCGCTGCCTGAACCTGTTTCGGCGAGATCCCGTGTTCCTTCGACAGCTCGCTCCACCTGTGGTTCACCAGCTCCTCGAAGTGGTCCCGGACGATGCGGAAGGCGAGAGTCTCGGTCTCGTCCCTATCACGCAGCTGGATCAGGAGAGTCTCCCGCAGATCTCGGGCGCCGACACCGCTGGGGTAGAAGCCCTGGACGATCGCCAGGACCTCCTCCGCCTCTTCGACCGTGAACGGCTCGATCTCTGCTGTCTGCTCCGTGTCACTGTCGGTCAGGAAGGAGTTGGTCGACTCGATCACCTCCTCCAGGCTACAGGTTACGAACCCCTCGCGATCGACGTTTCCGATGATCTCTTCGCCCAGGAGTACCTGGCGCGGCTCGAGCTTCAGCAGATACAGCTGCTCACGCAGGTGCTCCCAGAGGTCCGGCGGGTCATCCGGGGTCGGAACGTAATGCTCGCGCGACTCGTACTCAGCGCGGCGGCCACCGGCGTCGAAGCCGTTCAACAGGATCTCCTCCCAGTCGACTTCGTCCTCCTCCTCGTCCTCGACCTTCTCCTCTTCGACTTCCTCCTCGGCCGGCTCCGCGAACTCCAGGAAGGGGTTCACCAGCAGCTCCTGCTTCAGGTGCTGCTGGAGGTCGAGCAGCGGCATGTACAGGAGATCCATCGCCTGGTACAGGCGAGGGTTGATCTTGAGCTCCTGTCGCATGCCGAGTCTCTGGCTCAGCCCGAACTTGTAGTCGGCCATCCAGCTCCTCTGATACGGGTGATTCCCTGCTCTGTCGCGGTTCTTGTTACTATCTTGCCAAAAAGATAGCGTACCGGCTTTCGTCCGGCACGCCCCTTGCATCTCGGAGCCGAGAATGCGGGATGCCCCAGTCCTGCTTACAGTTCGAAATCCAACCCCAGGTACATCTTCCTGGCGTCCGGGTCCTCGACCAGCTTCTGGGCCGGTCCTTCGATGTGAATTGCACCGTTGAACATGAGGTAGGCCCGGTCGGTGATGGAGAGGGTCTCCCGGACGTTGTGGTCCGTGATCAACACCCCCAGGCCGCGTTCCCGCAGCTCCGCCACAATACGCTGGATGTCGTCCACCGCGATGGGGTCTACTCCTGCGAACGGCTCGTCCAGCAGCATGAATTTCGGCGACGTGACCAGGGCCCGGGTAATTTCCAGTCGCCGGCGTTCGCCCCCCGAGAGAGAGTCCGCCACGCTCTTCCGCAGATGTTTGATGGAGAGCTGGTCGAGCAGCTGTTCAAGACGCTCCTCGCGCTCAGACCGACTGAGACCCAGCGTCTGGAGAATGGCCATCACGTTCTGCTCCACCGTGAGCCGGCGAAATACCGAAGGTTCCTGCGACAGATACCCGATCCCAGCCCGTGCCCGCTTGTACATGGGAACCCTCGTCAGCTCCTGATCGTCGAGGAATACCTTGCCTTCGTTCAACCCCAGCAGGCCGACGATCATGTAGAAGGTCGTCGTCTTCCCCGCCCCATTCGGTCCGAGGAGGCCTACTATCTCGCCCTGACGGACTTCCAGATCCACCCCGTCGACCACGCGGCGCCCACTGAAAGCCTTCACCAGTCCCTCCGCACGCAGCACGGAGCTCCCGGGCCGTCGGGAGCTCATCGTGCACCTCCGTCCGGCGCCGGCTCCAGGTATACCCCGATGGCGTCAGACCCCAACACCTCCGTCGCTTCACCGTCCTGGAACCAGATCTCGATTGATCCACCGATGATGTAGTTGCGGGAGGGTTCCCGGGAGCGCGTGGAGTCGCGGACCGTGGCGTAGAACGAGCGGGCGTTTCCCACCGCCACGAGCCGCTCGAGGTTCGGATCCTCGTGCGCATCCATGGCGCTGTCTGCAGCAAGAGATTGGAAGCGGGCCCGGATCGTATCCCCCGCCACCCAGTTCGAGCCCGCCTCGATGGAAAGCTCGGCCTCTTCCAGCTCACGTCCCACTATCCGCTCCGGCATCTCCGTCGATGTGCCGTCCCCTACCGCGGCAATCGAGTCGAGCCGCCCCGCAGCGAACGCGAAGTCAATCGAATCGCCCGCAAGCTGGAATCGCCCTGAGACGCCGATCGATCGTCCCTCCCCGAAGGCCCACAGACGCTCCACCTCGCCGTCTCCCAGCTGCGCTCGCACCTGCTCCGATCTCAGCTCGAAGTTTTCTCCCGTCGCAGTAGCGTCACCGAGCGAGTGTACATGACGCAGCTCGCCGGCGGCGAAGTCGGCTACCACGCTATCACCTTTGAGATCGAACCCCTCGCCCGACACCACGGGGTCTCCGTAGAGCACGCCGATCCCCGGTGGTCCCAGAAAGCGGGCGCTGTCAGCGGTGGCTTTGAGATCCGAACGGCGGATCTCGACCGCACCGCGAGCGGACGCTTGCTCCTCGCCGATGAATTCCGCCACATCGGCATCCACCTCAAGAGGCTCGCCCCCGCGGCCGACGCCAGTGGGCAGGCTCATGCGCGGCCGGCCGGTGGCGACAGTACGGCCTTCCTGCTGCGGCGTTCGGAAGAACTCCACGTGTGGGCCCCGCAACCGCCCATCGGTACGAAAACGAACGAGGCTGACATCCTCCTCGGCGATCACCAAGTCCCGGAGACCGTAGTACGTAACCCGACCAGCGGTCAGTTCGCGCGTGGAGTCCCGGTAGTCCACGTTCCCGATCATTACCGCCTGCTGCAGATGGTCGTAGTTGACGGCGCTGTCGCCGCTCATAACGGCGTCGCCGCAACGGACGGTGACCACTCCACCGCCGATGTAGGTGACGTACGCGTCGGGTACGTCCGGAACGCTTTCGTGAACGCTGCGGGCGCCGGGGGGCGTGGCGACCCGCAGGGTGCATCGGGAACCGGCGTCTTGCGCGTACGCCTGTCCGGCGGGCCAGGCGGTGAGGGCGGCCAGCATCAGAGCCCGGCGCGTGGCTACGCACTGCCCGCGCGAGCGGATCAGGCGACACCGGATCCTGGCCGTCATTGGATCGGTTGCACGTCCGGCACCACCATCGAGGGAGCCTCCGCCTGTATGTTCTCCATTCCCGGGTCGCTGACGAAGGACGTTCCGCGCATCTCGGCGTTGCCCCTGTAGAAGGCGAACGAAGTGTCCCCGTACAGAGAATCGGCGATGGCCAGGTAGCGCAGGCGTTCCGTTACCAAGCGCTTTCCCTGCGATTCGTCCACTACCGCCACGTCCCCCTCCACCGTGAAGTCTCCCGATTCCAGCTCGTAAACTCCAGTCCGGGCCGTGAGTACCCCTTCCGCCTCTCCCGCATCCCCGAAGAAAGTCACCTCCAGGTTCCGCAGTCGCAGACGTTCCTCGTCCTGGTAGGTAAAAGCCGTGTCGGCGACGAGAAGGGCCCGGCGAACTCCCTCGCGCGTCATATAGTGCTCCAAGTCGATCATTACCTGGTCTGCCACGAGACCGAGAAGCTCTTCCGACGCCAGCTCGCCGGACCGATCGGACCCGCAACCGCCGGCTGCTGCCACCACCGCCCACACGGCGACGGCGCCGGGAGCCCGCTTCCCCACCTTCACGACAGCCGCGCCCGCAGGAGGTCGTGCAGGTGGACAATCCCGACCAGGCGACCGTCCTCCCCGGTCACAGGAAGCGCCATGATGCCATGCTTCTCCATGCGCTGCACAGCCTCGGTCGCCAGAGCATCGGGACCGATCGTCTTGGGCTTCCGGTTCATCGCCTCGCTGACCCGCCGGCCGAGGAAGTCCGGATTGCGGTCCGCGAAACGCGTCAGATCGCCGGCAGTCAGCACCGCGACTACACGATCGTCGCCGTCAAGCACCGGTACTGTCCCCCGTCGGTGAGCGATCTCATGGGTCGCGGCGGAAAGGTCCTGCTCCGGAGTCAGTCGGGGTAGTTGGTCCGGCTCGGTGAGCATGACGTCCCGGACCCGCCATAGCAGCCGGCGGCCCAGATCTCCCCCGGGATGGAGGCGAGCGAAATCCTCCGGTCCGAAATCGCGAAGCTCCACGAGCGCCATGGCCAGCGCGTCGCCCATGGCAAGAGCCGCGGTACTACTCGCGGTTGGAGTGAGGTCGTGGGGGCAGGCCTCGACCTGGACACTGGAATCGAGCACCAGATCTGCCTTCCTGGCGAGGCTCGAGCGCGGTTCCGCCGTCAGAATGAGGACCGGGATGTCCAGGTGTTTGACTGCCGGAACCAGGTCGGCCAACTCATCCGACTCGCCGCTCTTGGAAATGGCGAGGACCAGGTCGCCCGGCACGAGCATCCCCACATCTCCGTGTACTGCCTCGGCCGGGTGTAGAAACGCTGCCGGTGTCCCGGTCGACGAGAGGGTCGACGCCAGCTTGCGGGCTACGATACCCGACTTGCCGATACCGGTAACCACGACCCTCCCACGCGTCGAGTGCAGCATGTAAACCGCTTCGATGAACGAGCGGTCGAGCCTGTCGATAAGAGCCGCCACGCTCTCGCTCTCGATCCGCAGGACCTGCTGACCACGCGAGACGATACGCACGTCCATGTCGCGCTCTCGATTACCGGAGCTCGCCTCAGCCATTTCGCGCGCGCCCCCACTCGCGCGTACACTCCTCGACATACGCCTCGACCAGTCCGCTCCATTCTCCGCGAGCCCGCAGGAGATCCTCGGCCAGCTCCCGGACTGCTCCACTCCCGCCGGGCACGGACCCCCGCCAGTGTGCCGCCTCGCCAATCTCGGCTACGGCATTTGAAACCGCGGCGGGAAACCCCACCCGGCGCATCACCGGAAGGTCCGCCAGGTCGTCGCCCAGAAACGCGGTCTGCTCCCAAGTGGCCCCCGCCCGCCGGAGCACGCCTTCCACTGCTGCGAGCTTTCCGTACGGGTCTACCTGATGGATCTCGTCGATGTGGAGAGCTCGCGCGCGCTCCCTTACTGCCTTCGATGGCTTCCCCGATACGATTGCAACGGTAATCCCGGCCCGGCGAAGCATGTGGACCGCGATGCCGTCGTGCGCGTGAAACCGGCGCAGCTCGAGACTTTCCTCCCCGCCTCCGTCCGCGACGTAAATGCCACCGTCGGTGAGCACTCCGTCCGCGTCCAACACCACTACCTTGATGCTCTGCGCGAGCTCCGGGTCGATGGCGCTCACGTCGACCTCTGCGTCACCGGCTCTTGCATCGCAGCCCGGATTGCCAGCAACTCTTCGAGGAGCGGCTCGAGGGCCTCCATCTCGAGCATGTTGCCTCCGTCCGACGGAGCGTTCTGCGGATCCGGGTGCAGCTCGACGAAAAGCCCGTCCGCTCCGGCCGCCACCGCCGCACGGGCCAGTGTCCCGATATGCGCCGGCTCACCACCGCTAGCCGTCCCCCCCACTCCCGCCCCCGGTAGCTGAACGGAGTGGGTGGCGTCGAAGACGGCCGGACAGCCGCAAGAATCCTTGATCAGGGGGAAGCTGCGCATGTCCACCACCCACCGACCATAACCGAAGAAAGTGCCGCGTTCGGTAACGGCGACCTGAGTGGCGCCGGCCGTCCTCAGCTTGGCGATCGAATGCCTCATGTCCTCGGGCGCCATCCACTGGCCCTTCTTTACATTCACCGGTCGACCCGTCACTGCGGCGGCACAGAGCAGATCTGTCTGGCGACAGAGGAATGCCGGAACCTGCAGGACATCCGCTGCGGCCGCCGCCAACTCGGCCTGTCCGGCCTCGTGCACGTCGGTGAGCACCGGTATCCCCACGTCATCGCGCACCTGGCGCAGCAGTGCCAGCCCTGCCTCCAGTCCGGGCCCTCTCGGGGCGTCGACGCTGGTGCGATTCGCCTTGTCGAAAGACGCCTTGAAAATGGCTGGAACACCCAGTCCGGCGGTCACGTCGCGCACATGTCTGGCCACCCTGAGGTTGAGGTCCGGACCCTCCAGAACGCAGGGGCCGGCGATCACGAAGAACGGGCCGCCGGGCTCGAAGACGTTCACTGCAGTCCCGCCGCCACCCAATCGGACGCCTCCTGCGTCCGCTCCGCCTCCGTGTCCCGTCTGTCTCCCGCCGCGCGCACGAACGCCGCGAACAGGGGATGCGGCTCCATCGGTCTGGACTTCAGCTCCGGGTGGAACTGGGTGGCGACGAAGAAGGGGTGCTCGGGGATCTCTATCATCTCCACGAGTCCCCCATCCGGCGACAGTCCACTGAACAGCATCCCTGCCGCCCCGAGTTCATCTCGATACTCGTTGTTCAGTTCATAGCGGTGACGATGGCGTTCCGAGATCTCCGGCCGGCCGTAGATTCCTCTGACCAGGCTTCCTTCGACCAGGTGACAGGGATACGCTCCGAGCCTCATGGTACCACCCATCTGCGTGACCTTCCGCTGCGAATCGAGAAGCGAAATCACGGGATGGGGCGTATCTGGTTCGAATTCGGCCGAATCGGCTCCGTCCAGCCCACAAGCGGTGCGCGCCAACTCGATGATCGCGCACTGCAGGCCGAGACAGATGCCGAAGAACGGGATCCCGCTCTCGCGCAGGTAGCGAACGGTCTCGACCATGCCCCGGATTCCCCGCTGGCCGAACCCGCCGGGAATCAGCACCCCATGGTATCGGCTCAGGACTTCGGTCCCGTGATCGTTAACCGCCTCCGATGAGAGCCAGTCGACATCGACACCCGCGTCGTTAGCGATGCCCCCATGTACCAACGCCTCCTGGATGGACTTGTACGCATCCACCAGCGCAGTGTACTTGCCCACCACGGCCACCCGCACGGCGGCGCCCGATGGGCGTCTCACCCGCTCGACCATCGACTCCCAAGCGCTCAGGTCCGGCTCCGGGGTCGCGAGGCTCAGGTGCTCGACAATGCGCTCATCGAGCCGCTGCTCGTGGAACCGCAGAGGGACCTCGTAGATCGTGTCCAGGTCTCTCGATTCGATGACGTCGCGGGTATCCACGTTGCAGAACCTCGCCACCTTGCGGCGTACGTCCTCCGTAAGCGGCCACTCGGTACGGCATACCAGGATGTCCGGCTGAAGGCCGATCTCCATCAGCTCCCGCACCGAGTGCTGTGTCGGCTTCGTCTTCAGCTCCCCGGCTGCCGCTATGTACGGCACCAGCGTGAGATGGATCAGGACCGTGTTCCTCCAGCCGACATCCTGCCGAAACTGTCTTATCGCTTCCAGGAACGGCAACGACTCGATGTCGCCCACCGTCCCTCCTACCTCGGTGATGACAGCATCGTGTCCGGGCGCCAGGCGGCTGATGTATGACTTGATCTCGTCCGTCACGTGCGGGATGACCTGAACCGTTCCGCCTAGGAAGTCTCCTCTTCGTTCCTTTGTGATGACGTTCTGGTAGATCCGTCCAGTCGTCACGTTGTTGGCCTGCGAAAGAGACTCCGCGATGAACCGCTCGTAGTGCCCGAGGTCGAGGTCGGTTTCCGCACCGTCGTCCGTCACGTAGACCTCGCCGTGCTGGAACGGAGACATCGTCCCGGGATCGACGTTGATGTAGGGGTCGAACTTCTGGATGGTGACGCTCAATCCCCGCTCCACCAGCAACCGGCCGATGGAGGAGGCGGCGATGCCCTTGCCCAGCGACGAGACCACGCCGCCGGTGATGAACAGATACTTGGTGCCCGACGGCGCAGTGTCAGTCATGTCATTCCCTGTTGCTGTTCCTGGTCATGGCCTCTAACCGTTCCTCGGCCCGGGCCAGGTCTTGCGGCTCATCGATACCCATACTTCCCTTCGAGGTTACAACCACGTGGATGATCATTCCCGCCTCCAGCGGCCGAAGCTGCTCCAGCCGCTCCACTTCCTCGAGCGGAGAGGGCGACAGCGCGCCCCAGCGCTGGAGCGCTTCTCTCGTATACACGTACACTCCCAGATGCTGCAGGTACGGTGTGTCCGTCCGCCGGCTGTCCGAAGGCAAGAACACGGGCTCTCCGCCGCGCCGGCGCGGAATAGGGGCACGGCTGAAGTACAGGGCCCGTCCGTCACCGCCGCGAACCACCTTTACCACCGACTCCGACTGCCACTCGGCAACCGAGCGGATGGGCGCGGCAAGGGTCGAGATCTCAGCCGCCCCATCCCGGACCTGCAGGATAGCCTCGCTGACGGCTTCCGGGTCGACAAAGGGCTCGTCCGGCTGCAGGTTCACGACCACGTCGAACTGCCTCGCATCTTCAAGGCAGGCTGCTTCGGCTACCCGGTCGGTTCCGGAACGATGCCCGGCCGAAGTCATCAGCGCGATTCCGCCAAAACCGGCCACGCACTCGACGACTTCCTCCGCGTCGGTTGCCACCCACACGGCGTCAACTGCCGCCACTCGGCAGGCTGCCCGCCAGCTCCACTCGATCAAGGGACGGCCGGCGATGAGAGTCAGGGGTTTCCTGGGGAGACGCTCGCTCGCGATCCTCGCCGGGAGGATGCAGAGGACCGACATCACAGACGAGCCCGGGCGCGCGAAGACGATTCGTTCACGCTCCGTAAGCTAATGCGCCCACTGAGATTCTGTCAAAGGCAGGCCGGCTCGGCCGTAGCGGCGACCGTGACCGAGGGCCGCACATTCACCTACAGGTCACCCGGGAAACTCAGCATGGCGTAGATGGCCGGGTCCGTGTCATTGCCGCTCGGATCCACCGCGACACCGGCCTCGAATACGGACATTCGGCCGCCCAGCATCAGGTTCGCGTCGAAGCGCGCGGCCTCCCGTTCAGCCCAGGCGGCACCCATGGCCACCCGGAAGAAGAGCTCCGGAGTGCCCAGCAATCCCAAAGCTAGAGCTGCAACCGGCACGGCGTACGTAGCCTGTCCGTAGACGAGGCGCGGACCACGCCTCGAAAGGATCGGAAGCGTCGGAAGCGTAACTCGCCCGCCGAACGCCGACCATCGCTGACCGGGCACAGACCCGGCCAGATCGCCGCGGGCGACGCCGAACAGATCCAGTTGATGGCCTGATACGACCTGCCCCCGCCAGCGGACTCGAACATCCCCCAGCAGGAAGCTGAAATCGCCCGCTACCGTTGAGTCGGCTGCTTCCAGAACAGCCTGCACCACAATCCGTCCGGTGGCGGTCCGCTGCCGATACGTGACCCCCAGGATAGCGCTCCAGGTGTCGCCTTCGTCGATCGGTGGGTTCTGCCGGACGTCCTCGTCGGACCCGAAAAGAGCGAACTGCTCTCGCGCCTGGATGCTTCGGGCCTTCTCCCACTGCATGACCAGGCGGGGCGACCAGCCATCCGGGACTGCCCGGCGCACGACGAAGGCGGCTCGGTCCGAGCGATAGTAGTCACGGAAGTCGTCGCCCGTGAAGAGGTAGGCAAAGGAGTTCGAGACCGCGCCGCGGGCCCAGTCCTCGTTGCTTCGGGTAGCCCGCTCCGCTTCGACCCCCAGCTCGAACTCCGCGGCGGGATGCCAGTAGTGTCTGGCCGTTCCCTCGAAGCTATTCTGTTCCGTCTTGAACCGGGCCACGAGCTCAAGGGACGGCGACCCCGCCCAGTTCACGGCCCGGCCGGTAACGCCCCAGGCTAACGTGAGCTCGTCCACTCGCTCGTAGGTTGGGGCCTTGAATCCGTGCAGCCCGTGAAGCTGGATGGCCCTGGGAACCCTTCGTACCGGAGAGATGGTCCAGCCTCCGGCCCTCGGGGCCACGGCGTACAGGTCGTTCGGCAGGTACTTCACCGAACCCGCCACGACCGCGAGGCTCGATCCGTAGTAGCCTCCGCCCAGAACCAGCACATCGCCCGAGATGTTCGCACCCGGCCTGAGGAAGAGGTCGCCGTCCACCACGAACACGTCGCCCCTGATCTCGGCCGCCGTTCGGACCGTGGCTTGGAGGACGAGCACCTTGCCCTCGACCACTTCCCCCGGTGAGAGCACCGTGTCCCGCACCCACAATTCGTACTCGCCATCTCTGAGCAACGCGTCGAGGCGCAGCTCCGCCTCGCCCCTCGGACGGGTGACGAATTCCACCTCCTGAGCCCTCGCGTGGGCGGCGAACGGCCCCGTGCCGGCGGCCAGGAACACTGCCGCTATGACCGGGGCGGCTGCCGGCCTACGAGGACCGGGCCGTTTCACCAGACCCCGAGGCCCGGAACTCATCGTGAGGTGCTCTCCCAGCGCTCCCAGGCAACGACTTCTTCTGAGGCACGGCGCCCCGGCAGCCGTTGGAACCCATCCGGATAGCCGAGAGCCAACAACGTGACGATCGGTACATCGCTCGGTATCGAAAGGATCTCCCGCAGCACGCTCTCCCGATATCCCGTGATCCAGGCCGCGGCCAGTCCCATGTCGGCAGCCGCGAGCACCATGCTCTGGGCGGCGGCGGCCAGATCCACCGGGTGGCTGGGCCTGCCGTGTCCGCTCACGTGAGAGTGGATCCGTGCGCATCCGAGGATGAGCGCCGGAGCAGTGCGCACGAGTGGATTGTTGAACGCCGCCGCGGCGATCCGATGGCGGGCCAGGGCGTCCTGCACGACCACGAAACGCCACGGCTGAGCCTCTTTCGCCGATGCAGTATGGCGGCCGCATTCCACTACCCGAATCAGCAAATCCGGGGGGATGCGGCGTTCCGCGAACCGGCGTACGCCCTGGCGGTTTCGCAACAGGCTGAGAACCCGGGACACGGCGCTCACGCCGCCTCACCCACGCGGATGGTAGTGTTTGTGCTCTTCCTGCAGGTATTGACGATCCACATGGGTGTAGATCTGCGTCGTGGATATGTCCGCGTGCCCCAGCATTTCCTGAACTGCCACCAGGTTCGCTCCACGCTCCAACAGGTGCGTCGCGAAGCTGTGGCGGAAGGAGTGGGGGGTAACGCTCGAGAACCCAGCGCCTTCCGCGTGGCGTCGAACGATCTTCCAGGCTCCCATGCGGCTCAGGGGTCTGCCCTGGCGGCTCAGAAAGAGCACCCCCCGTGACTCTCCTCGCCGGTCCAGGACTCCACGCCAGGAATCAAGGTATCGCCGCACCGCAGCCGCCGCACTGCCTCCAACCGGTACCAGCCGCGCTTTACCACCCTTGCCGGTGACCCTGACCAGGCGGTCTTCCAGGTCGACATCACGCACCCGAAGAGCCATCAGTTCCGAAATGCGCAGGCCCGCTCCGTAGAGGACCTCCAGCATGGCTACGTCTCTGACCGCGAGCGCCTTTGAATACGGGGCCAGCGCCAGCGTACCCTCCGCCAGTTCTGCCCCGCGCTCGGCCGCGTCGAGGATAGTCTTTACCTGCGCATAGCTCAGCGCGTGAGGCAGCGCGGGCCGGATCCGGGGAGACTCGAGCAGAGCGGTGGGATCCTCGTCCACGTACCCCTCCGTGACCAGAAACGCGAAGTAGCTCCGCAGTGCCGAACGGGCCCGGGCCACGCTCCTCGCCGCCAGCCCCTTCCCGCGTCCCTGGTGACCGAGTGCGGTTGCCCCGCCTTCCACTGTCAGATGGTGCAGGAAGTCCCTCAGAGTCCCGTAAGTGATATCCGCCGGAGAATCGATCCCTTGATCGGCAGCGAAACGGATCAGTACCTGGCAGTCCCGCAGGTAGGCCGCCACCGTGTTGTCCGCCAGCCCGCGCTCGAACCGCAGGTAGTCCACGAAGGTCTCGAGGACAAACGACCGAGCCAGCGGCGCTCCCATCGTGTCCGGCCTGCTCATCGATCCTCGCCATCCGACGGGTGTCGGGAGCGCCACCAGAGCCACCCCAGCGAGAGCGCCACCAGAGCGGCGACAACCGCGGCTGTCGTGTTCACGGCCTGGAGAGCGCCCAAGATTCGAGGCACGTTGCGCGAGGCCAGGATTCCCAATCCGACCAGAGCCCCGTACCAACCGGCGGAAGCTACAGCGAGCGGTGCGGAGGTACGCCAGAAACCGAGTCGGCTGATTCCGGCGAACGCCGGCACCAGAACTCGGAACACGGGGAAGAACCGGCTCACCAGAATAGTGATGGCTCCGTACTCGGCGTAGAAAACGGACATCCGGTGGAGCTGCGCCGGGCGCAGGAGCCAGTGTCCCCAGCGGGTCGCGAAGATCTCGTTCCCGAATCGGCGAGCGGCCAGGTACACGCCCAGCGCGAGAACCAGGTTGCTCAACCAGGCAACCAGAAAGACGAGCCAGCCGTTGAGTATATCGCGATCGGCCAGCACGCCCCCTGCCACGACAGCCATGTCCGACGGAATGGGAGGGAACAGGTTTTCGACCGCGGCACCCGCCCCCACCAGCAGGTAGGCCATCTCGACCGGAATCTGGCTGACGAGGCGCAGAAGCGCTTCGAGCTGTTCCTGCATGGGATCAACCGCCGCGGGAGCCCGAGTCGAGAGGATCTCCGTCGTCGATGTGGCTCAGCACGGCCACCGCCAGCGCAGCCAGCCCCTCGCCACGGCCCACCCAGCCCATTCCCTCGTTGCTCTTCCCTTTGACCGAAACCGCTTCGGGCCGGACTCTCAGTCTCGTGGCCAGTAGTGCGCTCATCTCACCCGCGTGCGGTTGGATCGGGGGATGCTCTGCGATGACTGTCACGTCCACGTTGGAGACCCTGTAGTTCCGCTCCTCGACAAGTCGCACGGTTCGCTCGAGAAGCTCCAGAGAGTCGCAACCTTCCAGGGCGGGATCCGTGTCCGGGAAATGCTCGCCGATGCTACCGAGACTAGCCGCACCCAGAAGCGCATCGATCACCGCGTGCGCCACCGCATCTCCGTCGGAGTGCCCTGTCAGGCCCGGCTCACCTGGGATGGTGACTCCGCCAAGCACCATCGGGAGGCCCGGATCGAATCGATGAGAATCGTAGCCAATGCCGACGCGCACCGTACCTATCCTCCCGGCGACGGCGACCCGTCAGGCCCCACCGGCCAATCGAAGTAGGCGAAGCGCCAGGTGGGCGGCATTCCTGGAATTGTCGATGCCCACTGTTGCCACAGGAACCCCGGGGGGCATCTGCGCGATGGCGAGAAGGGCGTCCATACCCCCTAGTGTACCGGCCGAGATAGGAACTCCGATCACCGGCAGCTCCGTGTGCGCCGCCACGACACCCGGGAGTGCAGCCGACAAACCGGCTCCGCAGATGACTGCCGAGAATCCATCGGACTCCGCCCGGGCGGCCACTTCTGCCGCCCGGGCGGGGTCGCGGTGGGCGCTGGCCACCACCACCTCGACGTCGACTCCCGCGGCGGTCAGCACGTCGATCCCTCCCTGCATCACTGCACGGTCGGACTCCGAGCCCATCATCATCAGGAGGCGTCCCCGCGCCATCAGGCCGCTCTCCTCCCGAGGCAGACACGACAGCCACAGTACCAATCCAGCTCTGGATCCACGCGCCGGTAGTCCTGATATCGCGGAACAGCTTGGAACCCAGCTTCCTCGATGGCCCGCACCAAGTCACTCCTCGCCATGATGAAGTCGGTTCCCGCCGCGGAAACGACGTTCTCCTCCATCATCAGGGACCCGAAGTCGTTGCAGCCGAAGTGCAAAGCTATCTGCGCCACCTTCGGGCCCTGGGTCACGTAGCTCACCTGCAGATTCCAGACGTTGTCGATGACGATCCTCGACATTGCCACGGTCTTCAGGTATTCCGTCGCCGTGGCTTCCGGCGTACCTGCCATACCGGTTCCCTCCGGCTGCAGGGTCCAGGGAATAAAGGCCGTGAACCCTCCGGTCTCGGCCTGCAGATCCCTGATGCGGATCATGTGCTCTACCCTCTGTCGCCGGGTCTCACCCGTGCCGAACATCATCGTTGCGCTACTCAGCAGCCCGTGCCGATGCACGGCTCGGTGAATCTCCAGCCACCGGGCTGTGTCAGTCTTCTTCCTGGCGATCCGGTCACGCACCTCGTCCACTAGGATCTCCGCGCCGGCTCCCGGCACAGAGTCCAGGCCCGCGTCACGCAATTCGCCGATCACGCGCTCAATCTCTACCCGGTGGACTCGCGCTATGATATCGAGCTCGGAGGCCGAGAAGCCGTGAACATGGATGGGGTGGTTGTCCTTGATGTACTCGAGAAGAGACGTGTAGTAGTCCAGTTTGAGATACGGATTGTGTCCGCCCTGCATGAGTATCTGCACCGCGCCGAGCGCCTTCGCCTCCTCGATCTTGGCTCCTATCGCCTCGTTCGACAGGACGTAACCTTCCGAGTGACCTGGCCTGCGGTAGAAGGCGCAGAAGGAGCAGTCGGTGATGCAGATATTCGTGTAGTTGATGTTACGGTCGAGGATGTACGTTACCTCACCGGCCGCGTCCGCTGCCGCCGCCATGCCTCCCAGTTCGAGAAGCGACCTGTCGTACAGGGCGGCGTACTCATCCACCTCCTCCATATCGACGGGGCGCAGTCCCGTATCCGTCGAGACGGCAGCCCCGCTCATGCGGCTACGGGATCGCTGACGGGGTTGTACAGGGTGTCCCGCTCTACCGGTGTCTTGCCGGCGTCCTCGATCAGCGAGACGATCTCGGAGAGGTCGAGGCCCACGGGCGTTGCGGCCCCGGCGGTGTGGGTGATCTTCTCCAGCACCACCGTACCCTCGAGGTCGTCCACGCCGAAATCCAGGGCTATCTGCGAGACGCGGGTGGTGACCATGATCCAATGAGTCTTGATGTGGGCGAAGTTGTCCAGGAGGATACGGCCCACCGCCAATGTCTTGAGATCGTCGACACCGCTAGTGCGCCTGCCCTCCAGGCCCCGCTCCCGACCCAGCGCCGTGTTGTCCGGGTGCCAAGCCAGAGGAATGAACGTGCTGAACCCGCCGGTCTCGTCCTGGAGCTCCCGGAGCATCAGCATGTGATCGACCCGGTCGGCGTAGGACTCGACGTGTCCGTACAGCAGCGTGCAGTTGGAAGGGATGCCCAAGCCGTGCGCCTCCCGATGCACCCGGAGCCATTCCTCGGCCGCCAGCTTGCGATCGGCAATTGTGGCGCGGACCGCATGGCTGAACACCTCGGCCCCACCACCGGGAATCGCATCCAACCCGGCCGCCCGAAGCCTCTCGAGCACCTGTAGCGTGCTGACTCCTTCGATACGGGCCAGATGAGCTATCTCCACCGCGGTCAGTGCCTTCAGGCGGACATCTGGATGCCTCTCCTTGAGACCCAGCAGCATGTCCGTGTAGTACGACAACGGCAGCTTCGGGTGGAGCCCGCCGACGATGTGAAACTCGCGGGTCGGCGCCCGCCGGGCCGCTTCCGCCTCTGCAAAAACCTCGTCCAGCGACATGGTGTAGGCGTCTTCCGCCAACGGTTTCACTCCGTAGGAGCAGAAGACGCAGACTCGGTTCAGGACGCACACGTTGGTGGGGTTGATGTGCTGATTCGCCACGTAGAACACCCGGTCGCCGTTCCTGCGGCGGTTCATGAGATCCGCCATCGCGCCGACCGCCAGAAGATCGTTCGTCTCGAAGAGCGCTATGCTTTCCTCGCGCGTCACCCGCTGCCCGGCCTCGACTTTTTCGGCGATGGGCACCAGGCGCGGATCGCGCGGCGCCACTCGCAGTGCGGGATCACTCGACGTGGAAGGCCTGATCACGCGTCCTCGTACTTGCGGATCAGCAGGCTGACGTTATGCCCCCCGAAACCGAATGAGTTCGATAGCGCCACCCGGACATCACGCTCGACAGGTCCGCGAACGGCGTAGTCCAGGTCGCACAGAGGATCGGGAGTCTCGTAGTTGATGGTGGGCGGGATTAGTCCGCGCCGGCATACCAGAATCGAGATTGCCGCCTCCACGGCTCCTGCCGCCCCCAGGGTGTGGCCAGTCATCGACTTGGTCGAACCCACTACCACGCGGTAAGCCTGCGCGCCGAAGACAGCCTTGATGGCCTCCGTCTCCGTCGCGTCGTTCGCCGGCGTCGAAGTCCCGTGGGCGTTGATGTAGTCTATGTCCTCAGGCTCCAGTCCGGCATCCCGCAGGGCCTCACGCATCGCGATCTGGGCCCCCTCTCCTCCCGGCGCCGGAGCCGTCATGTGGTAGGCATCAGCGCTCTGGCCGAAGCCGACCACCTCCCCCAGAATGGGCACGCCACGACTCCTGGCGTGGTCCAGCGCCTCGAGGATGAGAATACCGGCCCCCTCTCCCAGGACGAAGCCGTCACGGGTCGCATCGAACGGCCGCGAGGCCGTCTCGGGCGAGTCGTTCCTCTCCGACAGGGCCTTCATGGACGCGAAGCCGGCGACACACAGCGGGGTTACCGTGGCCTCGGCGCCCCCGCTGATCATCACGTCGGATTCGTTCCGCCGGATCGACCTGTACGCCGCCCCAACCGCGTGAGCGCTCGAGGCACAGGCCGAGACCGTAGCGTAGTTCGGCCCGCGAGCCCTGTACTTCATCGAGATCATGCCGGCCGCCATGTCGGAGATGAACATCGGAATGAAGAACGGTGAAACACGGCTGGGGCCGCGCTCCAGCAACCTCTCGTGCTGGGCCTCCATCGTCGCCAGTCCCCCGATGCCGCTGCCGACTATTACACCGACCCGCTCGGCCGCGAGTCCCGCCAACGCCGCCTCGACGTCGGCCTCCTCGACCGCCTGCTGCGCGGCTGCCAGCGCGAATTGCAGGAAGCGGTCGGCGCGCTTCACCGCCTTCCGATCCATGTAGTCCAGCGGATCGAACCCCTTCACCTCGCACGCGAAGCGGACCGCTTGATCATCCGCGTCGAACAAGGTTATCGCACCGGCCCCGCTCGTGCCGCCGACCATGGCCTGCCAGGTTTCCTCCACGTTCAGGCCCAGCGGAGTGATCAGTCCGAGGCCCGTGACGACCACGCGCCGTTCGTCGATCATCAAGTGTCTCCCGGTCGCGAAGGACGGGCCTATTGCTTCTCTTGCAGGTACTTGATCGCGTGGCCGACCGTCTGCATCTGCTCGGCATCTTCGTCCGGAATCTCGACTCCGAACTCCTCCTCGAACGCCATCACCAGCTCCACCGTGTCGAGTGAGTCCGCGCCGAGGTCCTCGACGAACGATGCTTCGTCGGTCACCTTCTCGAGCTCCACTCCGAGCTCGTTGGCGATAATCTCTCTGACTCTGTCTGCCGTGTCCGACATCGCGTTCACCTCTTTCACTGTTCCTTGCCTGTCGAGCGCCCGTTCCGGGCTCGATTCACATCACCATGCCGCCGTCGACTACCAGGACCTGCCCCGTGACGTACACCGCGGCCGGGCCGGCCAGAAAGCGGACGGCTCCGGCCACGTCCTCCGGAGCACCGAACCGTCCCAGCGGGATTCTCTCGAAGAGGGCCGTTCGCGCTTCCTGTCCCAGCTCGGCCGTCAGCTCGGTCTCGATGAAACCAGGAGCCACCACGTTGGCCAGAATGCCGCGCGAAGCGAGTTCCTGCGCCGCCGACTTCGTCAGTCCAATCAGCCCCGCCTTGGACGCCGCATAGTTGGCCTGTCCGCGGTTTCCCGTCAACCCTACGACGCTGGCGATATTGATGATGCGACCCTCCCTGCGTTTCATCATGCCCCGGGTCACGGCCCGTATCATGTTGAACGGGCCTCGCAGGTTGGTCGCCATCACCGCTTCCCAGTCTTCATCCCTCAGCCGCGGCAGGATGTTGTCCCGGGTGATGCCTGCGTTGTTTACCAGGATCTCGACCCCGCCGACCGTGTCCTCCACGCGCGTCACCAGCTCGCGGCACTGGTCGGCGACCGACACGTCGCAGGCGAGGCCGAGGCCTCCCCCACCTGGAAGGCTCTCCCCCACCCGGGAAGCTCGTTCGCCGTCGCGGGCGACCACGACCACCCTGGCTCCTGCCTCACTGAGCTCGCGGGCGATGGCGAGGCCTATTCCCCGCGACCCTCCCGTCACGATCGCGATTCTTCCGTCAAGCTCTGGCATCGCTGAAAGCCTCCACGAATCTCTGGATCCCCTCCGAATCGTCGGCGGAGTAGACGGTCTGGCTGCGATCGATCCGCCGCAGGAGCCCGCTGAGAATCCTGCCGGGACCGATCTCCAACCAGCAGTCCGGGTCGCACTCCCGCATTGCCTCGACGCATTCTACCCACCGCACCGGGGAGGTCAACTGCCGGACCAGAAGGACTCTCGCCAGCCCGCCGTCGGTCACTGGCCTGGCGGACGCGTTAGCTATGACCGGGAAAGCAGGGTCACGTAGCTCCACCGTCTCCAGCGCGGAAGCGAGCCCGCTCCGAGCGCTGTCCATCAGAGGCGAGTGGAAGGCGCCGCTCACGTTCAGCGGCACAGCCTTCCGCGCCCCTGCCTGCAGGGCCAACGCCGCCGCCCGCCCTACCGCGGGCACGTCGCCGCTGATGACGATCTGACCCGGCGCGTTGAAGTTGGCGGGAACAACAGTTCCGTCTCCTACCTCTGCACACACTCTGCCCAGCACGTCGGGCTCGAGGCCGAGGACCGCCGCCATCGTACCGGGGCGTTCCCTTCCCGACGCCGCCATGAGTTCCCCACGCCGCCGCACCAGGCGGAGGGCATCTGAGAACTCCAGGGTTCCGGAAAGCAGGTAGGCAGTGAACTCTCCCAGCGAATGACCGGCGGCGACGACGGCCGCGCTCCGAGTCTCCTCCGGAAGAAGGCGCCACGCCGCGTAACTGTGGAGCAGGATTGCGGGCTGCGCGTTCTCCGTCCGCCTCAGCTCCTCTTCGGGACCTTCCCAGCAGATTCGGCTCAGGGGTAGTCCGAGCAGCTCATCCGCCTCCCGGTACACGTCACGTGCCCGGGTGTCCTCGCTGGCCAGACCGCGTCCCATTCCCACGTATTGCGAACCCTGGCCGGGCAGCAGGAGGGCTATGCCGCCAACTCTCACGAGCTCTTTCTCTTCCTCCGGGCACGCACCCGGCGTGCCCTCCTCCAAGCGCTGACCGGTCGACCGGCACTCTTCAGATCGGCAGCCATGTCCTCTATCATGCCTGAGTCAACGCTCTGCGCCGCGACTCGAATGGCGTGCTTGATCGACTTCGCCGGCGAGCTCCCGTGGCAGATCACCGAGACGCCGTTCACGCCCAGCAACGGTGCCCCGCCGTATTCGGTGTAGTCGAGCACGCGGAAAACCTCGTCCAGTTCACCGGCGCCCGCCTCGGGACCCGGGGTCGTCGGCAGCAGACCTGCCACGAAGCCCGCTATGGACTCGTAGAACTTGAGCAGCACGTTTCCCACGAACCCATCGCACACCAGGACGTCGCATGCGCCCAGAATGATCCCATGGCCTTCTACGTTGCCGACGAAATGCAGCGACGGATCCTGACGCAGAAGCCGATGCGCGGCCAACGACAGCTCATCGCCCTTCTCGATCTCCTCCCCCACATTCAGGAGACCCACACGTGGTCGCTCGAGGCCCAGGAGGTCGCGCATGTAGACGGTGCCCAGATGCGCGAACTGGTGAAGATGGGCCGGCCGAGTGTCAACGTTGGCGCCGACATCCAGAACCAGAGTCGGCGTCGCCGCAGTCGGAAACACCGCTCCGATCGCCGGACGGTCAACGCCCGGCAGAGCACCGAGCAGCAGCAGCGAGGCGGCCATCACCGCGCCGGTGGATCCGGCAGAGATGAAGGCGTCGGCCCCTCCATCACGCAGCAGCTCGACACCCACGACGATCGAGCTGTCCCGTTTGCGTCGCACCGCCTGGACAGGAGGCTCATACATATCGATGAGCTGGCTCGCAGGAGCGATGCTCAGTCCGGAAGGAATTGGCGAGGGAAGCGCGGCCGAGAGGGGGTCAGGCTGGCCTACGAGCACCACCTCGAACCGCCCCGGCCATTCCGCGAGGGCCGATAGCGCGCCGGCAATCAATACTTCCGGCGCACCGTCTCCTCCCATCGCGTCCAGTGCGATCCGCAGCACGTCGCGTCACCAGCTCCCTAGAACTCCTCGGTGCGGACTACCTCCCGGTCGGCGTAGTAGCCGCAAGACGGGCACACCCTGTGCGGCCGCCGTGGGTCGCCACAACGCGGACAGGCCTGATGGGGCGTCCCCGACGCCGCGTGGTGGGTCCGACGCTTCCTCTTGCGCTGCTTGGAGGTTCGTTTCTTGGGTACTGCCATGATCTCGGTCCCTGCCCAGAAGGCTGTTGAGTAGCTGGCCGCGTAAACGGACGGCTTCCGCTCACTCGTCCCGGGGCAATTCCTTAAGCGCCGCCCAGCGGAAATCGATCTCCTCGCCGCCGCAGTCGCAGGTCCTCTCGTTCAAGTTAACGCCACAGCGCGGGCACAAGCCGCGGCAGTCCGGACCGCAGACCGGAAACTCCGGCAGAGCCAGGAGAAGCTCCTCACGCAGCGGCCGAAGCAGATCCAGCGTGCCGGCATCCGGATCCAGCGCGTACACGCCAGCCTCTTCTTCCCACAGCCCCACGGCCGGCTCGAACCACAGGTCCAGGCCCATTTCCACCGGCCAGACGAGCTCCTCCAGGCAGCGGCGGCAGTCCACACGCAGCCTGGCCGAGAGCCGACCGGTGAGGTGAACCCTCCCCTCACCGGAACCCGTCAACCGAAGCCGGGCCTGCGGCGCATCGGTGAACCGCAGCTCCGGCGCCGACCACAAGCCCGGTTCTCTCGGGATCTCTCCCTGCCACTCCACGGCTCCCGTCCGTACCCGATCGAGCGGGACGCCGCCTGCCGGAAAGCCGCTATTCTTAGTCATTTCTCGCGCCCGTGTCAATCGGCATCGGCCCGGGCTGTCCCCGAGCCGAGTGGGCCGGGCTCTACCGTCGTTCTGGACCTGGGAAGAAGAAGGCTATCTCGATCGCCGCGCTCTCCGGCGAGTCGGACGCATGGATCGCGTTGCGCTCCTTGCTCTCCGCGTAAAGCGCTCGGATGGTGCCCTCCTCGGCCTCCGCCGGATCAGTCGCACCGATGACTTCTCGGAGCTTCGGCACGGCGCCCTCTGCTCGGAGAACAAGCGGCATGCACGGCCCCGACGTCATGAACGCAACCAGTGGCTCGAAGAACGGCCGGCCACGATGTACGGCGTAGAACTCCTCCGCCTGCTCCTCGGTCAGGTGCACGACGCGCGCGGCCGCGACCAGGAAGCCGTGCTCCTCCAAGTGCGCCAGGATCTTCCCGGACTCTCCTCTTCCGAACGCATCCGGCTTGATAATCGCGAGGGTCTCTGTCCAGCTCATATCGAAGTCGTGTCCACCGTACCGTCGTCCCTGGCCGTCAACCCGCCGCGCCGGAGGCACGCTGCCCTGATTGCGTGTCTCCCAGCCGGTCTCGAACGAGGCCGGCCACTTCGGCCGGGCGACCGGCCACCGATATTCCGCAGTCGCGGAACGCCTTGATCTTCTCGGCCGCCGTTCCCTCGGAACCTGAGATGATAGCTCCCGCGTGCCCCATGCGGCGGCCCGGTGGAGCCGTCTGGCCCGCGATGAAGCCTACCACGGGCTTGGTCATGCTGTCGCGCACGTATTCCGCGGCGACCTGCTCGTCGGTCCCTCCGATCTCCCCGATCAGAGCCACCGCCCGCGTCCGATCGTCTTCTTCGAAAGCCTGCAGACAGTCGACGAAGTCGGTCCCGATCAACGGGTCGCCGCCGATGCCCACGCAAGTGGATTGACCGATACCGCCCCGGGTGAGCTGGAAGATGACCTCGTAGGTCAGAGTTCCGGATCGGCTCACGATCCCCACCGGTCCAGGCGACACGATCTGCCCCGGCAGGATGCCCACCTTGCACGCGCCCGGAGAGATGAGCCCGGGACAGTTGGGCCCCACCAGTCTCGCGCCCTTTTCCCTGACGTAGGGCAGCGCTCGCATCATCCGGTGGACCGGCACGCCCTCCGTAATACAGACTATGAGTCCAATTCCAGCGTCCGCGGCCTCACAGATCGCGTCCGCGGCAAAGGCAGCCGGTACATAAATGACGCTCGTGTCGGCACCGGTCTCCGACACGGCTTCCGCCACCGTATGAAACACGGGAACCACATCGTCGAACGTCTGGCCGCCCTTGCCGGGGGTCACCCCCGCGACGACCTTCGTTCCATACTCGATCATCTGCCGCGTGTGGAACGATCCGTCGCGCCCGGTCATCCCCTGAACTACGAGACGCGTGCTCCCATCTATGAATATGCTCATTCTCTCAGGATCTCCTTAACGCTTGAACACGCCCGAGGCGGGACGGCTACGCCGCCGGCTCGCTCGCCAGCTCCACCGCGCGCTGTACCACATCCTCCATATCGGTCATTGCCGCGAAGCCGTGTTCCCGTAGGATTTCCACCGCCTCGTCCTCATTAGTCCCGGTCAGACGAATGGCGATCGGTATGTCGATATCGATCCGACGCGTGGCCTCTACTATTCCATTCGCCACGTCGTCGCAGCGGGTGATGCCGCCGAAGATGTTGAACAGGATGGACCTGACGTTCGGGTCAGCGGTGATGATCTCGAGCGCTGCCACCACTTTGTCGGGGCTCGACGACCCTCCGATGTCCAGGAAATTGGCCGGACTCCCACCGTAGTGCTTGACCAGGTCCATGGTGGCCATGGCCAGGCCGGCGCCGTTCACGCAGCAACCGACGTCGCCGTCAAGCTTTATGTAGCTGAGGCCCGCCTCCCGCGCCTTTCGCTCCGCAGGGTCCTCCGCCTCCGCATCCCGCATGGCTTCGACCTCGGGGAGGTTGAAGAGAGCATTGTCGTCGATGTTCATCTTGGCGTCGATGGCCAGGACTTCCTCTTCTCCAGAGGTGATCAGCGGGTTGATTTCAGCCAGCGTGGCTCCGACCGCCAGGTATGCCTCGTATAGCTGCAGGATGATCTTCGCGGCCTGGCGCGCGAGCTGTGGATCGGCATACAGCTTGTACGCGAGCCCCACAGATTGGTGCGGGAAGAGACCGAAGCGAGGATCCACCGACAGCTTGTGAATCGCCGCGGGGTTCGTAGCGGCCACTTCCTCGATGTCGATGCCGCCTTCGGCCGAGACCATTACCACCGAGCTCTGTGAGCCGCGGTCCATGGCGATCCCGACGTAGGCCTCCGAAGCGATGTCGGCTGACGGCGTCACCAGAACCTGGCCCACGGTCAGGCCCTTTATCTGCATCCCCAGAATTCGCTCGGCCGCCGCCCTGGCCTCCGAAGGCGATTCGGCCAGCTTCACGCCGCCGGCCTTCCCACGCCCACCTGCGTGCACCTGGGCCTTGACCACTACTGTTCCACCGTACTCCCGCGCCAACGCCTCCGCCTCCTCAGGGGTGCGAGCGATCCTGCCCGGTGGCACCGGTATCCCGTGCGAGCGAAAGATCTCCTTCGCCTGATACTCGTGGATGTTCATGGTCGTCCGTCTTCTCTCGGCAGTCGTGTGCGCCGGACGGTCACCCGTCCGGAACGATCGACGTTCCGACTTTGCCGGCCAGCGCCGCCGGGCCTTCCTCGAGCGCAGCGATGATCGCCCGCTCGCCCCCATTCTCGACGAAGTGCATGGCCGCTTCGACTTTCGGCGCCATGCTGCCGCTTCCCAACTGCCCGCTGGCCATCAGCAGGCGCGTCTCGCTGGCCGTCAGAACCGGCAGGCGGCGCGCCTCGGGCGTTCCCCAGTTCTCGTATACCCCGTCCACATCCGTGAGAATAAGCAGGATTGCTGCCCCGATCTCGTTTGCCAGCAGGGACGCTGCCCGGTCCTTGTCCACCACCGCGTCCACCCCTTCCGTCCCCAGGCGGGCGTCCCGGTACACAGGTATTCCGCCGCCGCCGGCGGCTATTACGATTTCCCCGCGAGCCACAAGTTCGGCTACCACGCGCGACTCGCAGATCTGTACGGGAATCGGGCTGGGAACCCGCCGGCGCAGGTTTCCTCTGGAATCCTCCTCGATGCGAGTTCCGTCGGCCCGCAACGCGTCCGCTACCTCGGGTGATATCTTCCGACCGATGAACTTCGTGGGTTCGCGCATGGACGGATCGTCCGGGGCGACTCGAGCCTGCGTGATGATGGTCACGACACGACGAGAGCTGCCGGCAGCCTCGAGAGCGTTCTGAAGAGACTGCTGGATCATGTACCCTATCCACCCGGCCGTAGAGGCGACGAGCACGCCCAGCGGAAGCTGGCTCACGACGGCACGCGCCATCTCGTTGCGCAGCAGTTCGTCCCCTACCTGCGGCCCGTTCCCGTGGACAATGGCTATCTTCCAGCCATCCAGGGCAAACTCCACGATCGAGCGGAGGCTCTCGCGCGTGTGGCGAAACTGGTTGTGCACCGAGGCGGACTCTCCCGAGGGAGAGAGTGCGTTCCCGCCGATTGCCACCACCACCGCTTTTTCGCCCTCCAACATTATCTCCCGACCATCCTCTTCCGCCGCGCCCGGCATTCCTGACCGGCCCGCGATTCGTCGGCCCTATTCCAATTCAGGGACTTCTACATCTTCTGCGGACAGGTACTCGGCGACCTCGTCCCGGATCCGCTGAAGCGCGTCTTCCGTATCGGCTTCGAACCGTAGCACGATTACCGGCTGGGTGTTGCTCGCGCGAATCAGTGCCCAGCCGTCGTCGAACTCGATCCTCGCCCCATCGATGTCCTGGACACGATAGTCGCGCCTGAAATGCTCGACGGCCCGAGCGACCACTTCGAACTTGACCGCCTCGGGACAGTCGACTCTGAGCTCCGGCGTGGACGGATACGCCGGGATCTCCGCGGCAAGCTCCGACAGTGACCGCCCCGATCGCTGCACTAGACCTGCCAGGCGAGCCGCTGCGTAGATCGCATCGTCAAACCCGAAGTATTTGTCTGCAAAGCATATATGGCCGCTCATTTCACCTGCTACTGGAGCTCCCGATACTTTCATTCGTTCCTTTATCAGCGAGTGGCCGGTTTTCCACATGACCGGTCGACCTCCCGCCCGCAGGATCATCTCCGGAAGCGCCTTCGAGCACTTGACGTCGAATATGACCTCGGCCCCCGGGTACTCGGGAAGGATGTCCAGAGCGTAGAGAAGCAACAGGTGATCTCCGCGCACGATCCCGCCTTTCTCCGTGACGGCTCCTATCCGGTCCGCGTCCCCATCAAGTCCGACGCCGAGCGCGGCACCGGTCCGCCGGACGGCGGAGATGAGATCCACCAGGTTGTGGTCGACGGTTGGGTCCGGATGGTGGTTCGGGAATGTGCCGTCCGATTCACAGTACAGGCATTCCACCTCTATGCCCGCCCTCGCCAGTGCCTCTGGCGCGACCACGCTTCCCGTACCGTTTCCGCAGTCGAGCACCATGCGTATCGGACCTTGCAGTAGTGCTCGGTTGCCGATCTCGGCACTGTAGCTCTCGAGGATCTCGACCCGTCGTGTCCGTCCGGCGCCCGCGGCGTAACGGTCGCTCTCGATGGCTTCCCCGAGCTTCTGTATCTCGTCGCCGTACACGGACCTGTCGCCAGCGATCATCTTGATCCCGTTGTACTCGGGCGGGTTGTGCGATCCCGTGATTTGAACTCCAGCGTCCGTCTCGAACACGCGACTGGCGTAATACAGGGCCGGAGTGGGCACCGTATCGGCCAGCAGCACGTCCGCCCCGGTCGCATTCAGACCGGCGCACATGGCGGCCGCGAGCTCCGGTGAACTTGGCCGGTTGTCATGACCCACGGCCACCGTGGGCGCCCGAGCCGTCTGCCGCAGACGGCTGCCGAAGGCGCGTCCGACGGCATCCGCTACCTCGGCGGTAAGGTCGTCGCCGACGACGCCGCGAATGTCGTACTCGCGAAAGATCGTCTTCGAAACTCTCATCCGGGTCTCGCTACCCTAGAGGACCTGCTCGAGCGAAGAAGAAAGTGCGTGCGCTCGAACGCCTCCACCGAAGCCGAGCGCAGGACGCCGGTGGGACGCCGCTCAGTCGCCGATCGCCTGTTCCGAGCTCTCGCGCATCGGGGTGACCGGCGCTTCCAGCGGTACTACGTGCCGCGGGACGAGGTCCTCGCCGACTCGCTCCACCGCACGCAGGGCGGATCCCGGAAAGAGCCCGGCGGCCACAACGACCGCCGCGGAAATCACCGCCGCCAGACGGTACGCGGCCCCCGGCGCGGCGATTATCGGCGCGTCCTCCGGGGCCACCTCGAAGTACATCTTCCAGATTACCCTGAGGTAGTAGTAGTACGAGACGAAGCTCATCAGCACGAGGGTGACCGCCAGGAATGTCTCGCCAGCGTCGACGGCCGCCCTGAGGAGATACAGCTTGCCGATGAACCCGCCGGTGGGCGGGAATCCAGCCAGAGACAGGAGAAAGATGCCAAAGATGGCTCCCAGAAACGGTCGCCGCCAGCCCAAGCCCCTGTAATCGGCCAGGGTTCCCCGCTGGTCACCCTTCCCGGCCACCACGTAAACGATGGCGAACGCTCCCAGGGTCATCACCGCGTAGACGGCCAGGTAGAAGACCGTTGCGGACCGGCCCAGAGAGTTGGCCGCGACGACACCCACCAGCAGGTAGCCGCCGTGAGCTATGGAAGAATAGGCGAGCATCCTCTTGACGTCGTCCTGTGCCAGGGCGATGAGGTTGGGAACCAGCATCGTGAGCACGGCGAGCCACCACATAATCGCCTGCCACACGGGCATCGCAGGCTCCAGCTCGACCGTGACCAGGCGAATGATCGCGGCGAAGGCAGCCGCCTTCACTCCCGCGGCCATGTAGCCGGTCACCGGTGTGGGCGCACCTTCATAGACGTCCGGCGTCCACATATGGAACGGAACCGCCGAGATCTTGAAGGCGAAGCCCACTGCCAGAAGAGTGACTCCAGCAAGCAGGAGGAAGTTGCGGTCGCCCACGCCTCGCGCGACCTCCGACGTCACCAACGCGAGGTTCGTGCTTCCGGCAGCACCGAAGATGAGTGCTATTCCGTACAGGAGGAAGCCGCTGGCAAAGGCTCCCATGAGGAAGTACTTGAGGGCCGCTTCGGCGGACCGCGGGTCGCGTCGGTTCATGCCCGTCAGCACGTAGACCGACAGCGACATCAGCTCCAGTCCCACGAACACGACTATCAGATCTCGCGATCCGGCCAGCAACATCATGCCGACCGCCGCCATCAGGAACAGGAAGTAATACTCTCCGATGTTGAGCTCTTCCCGATCCAGGTAGTCGAACGAGAAGAGAAGGCCCAAAGCCACGGCTCCCAGGACGATGAAGTTGGTAGCCACGCGGAACGTGTCCACCGCGATCATCGCGCTGCGTCCGGGTACATCGAATGTGAGGAGATATGCGTTGGCGGCGACCGCCACCAGCACCCCGGCCAGCGTGGCCTGCCCCACCCACCTGCCGCTCTGCCCGCCCCGGTGGCCACGCTGCCATACGTCCGCCACAAGAACCACGATTCCGACCACCGACAGCACCGCCTCAGGCAGGAGTGCCCAGAGAAAGTGCACCGGGGAGCTGAAGTCCAGGATCACCTGATTATTCTCACTCGCTCTCGTCGACGCCGTACACAAGCATGCGATCGAAACGGGTTTCGTCCTCCCCTCCGATCAGCGGTGCCCGATGGGCGCGGACTTCGATCTGCTCGATAAGGGCATCCACCGATGCCGCCGTTCTCGCCAGGAACGGCTGTGGATAGACTCCGATCAGGATGATCATGACCAGCACGGGGAGCAACACGATACGCTCGCGTAGACCTATATCCGCCAGCTCCCGGTTCTCCTCCTTCTCGAGCTCACCGTACAGGATCCGCTGCACCATCGGCAGCATGTAGGCGGCGGCGAAGATCACCCCCGTGGCGGCCAGGAAGGCGACGACCGGGTACCTTCGGAAAGTTCCCAGCAGGATCAGGAATTCCCCTATGAACCCGTTGGTTCCCGGAAGGCCGATGGAACTGAGGGCCACAAGCACGAAGGCAGCCGCGAAGGCAGGCATCACCCTGGCGATTCCGCCGAAGTCATCGATCAACCGGGTGTTGCGTCGTTCGTAGAGCATCCCCACCAGTAGAAACAGGGCGCCGGTGGATATACCGTGGTTCACCATCTGCAGAATACCGCCCTGGAGCCCTTGGGTAGTGAGAGTGAAGAGCCCGAGCATAACAAACCCCAGGTGGGCAACAGAAGTGTAAGCCACGAGCTTCTTTGCGTCCGGCTGCACCGCTGCCACCCAGGCACCGTAGATGATGCCTATCAAGCTCAGGATCAGGATCGTGTTGACTACCGGCGCGCTGGTCGCCGCATGCGAGAAGAAAGGCAGCGCGAAACGAAGGAACCCGTAGGTGCCCATCTTCAGCAGCACGCCGGCCAGAATCACGGACCCGGCCGTGGGAGCCTCGACGTGGGCATCCGGCAGCCAGGTGTGGACCGGGAACAGGGGAACCTTGATCGCGAAGGCCAGGGCGAATGCGCCGAACAGCCAGAACTGGAGGTCACGGGCAATAGGCAGCTGCACGAGCTCGTTGTAGGCGAAAGTGACCACCCCGAACTGGCGGGAGTACAGGTACACCATCACCACGATTGCCACGAGCATGAGTAGCGAGCCGATCGCGGTGAAGAGGAAGAACTTCACGGCCGCGTAGATCCGACGCTCACCACCCCATACCCCGATGATGAAGTACATCGGGATAAGCATTAACTCCCAGAAGACGAAGAACAGGAAGAGGTCCAGCGCGACGAACACGCCCAGCATGGCCGTGAGCAGCAGCAGCATCATCGCGTAGTACGCGCGCTGGTTCTTCTGGATGTAGGTGAAGGATCCGAGGATGGCCAGCGGGGTGACGAACGTGGTCAGGAGCACCATCAGTAGGGAGATCCCGTCGATACCGACCGTGTAGCCGATTCCCCACGCCTCGATCCATGGAATGGAAATGTAGTTTTGTAAAGCCGCCGTGCCGGTGCGGAAGACCCAGAAGAGTGGCAGCGAGAGAAGGAACGTGACCACGCCCGCGATCAGGGCTACGAACCTGGCCCGGTCCTCGCGTACGGCGAGACACAGTCCCCCCCCGACAAGCGGTACGATCAGCAGCAGGTTCAGGACCCAGTGGCTTGTGAAGAATGCGCTCACCGGTCTATGCGCTCACCGATTGGCTCACAGCAGGAAGGCCGCGAGTATCACTATTACACCGGTAACGAACCAGAACATGTACCCGGCTACTCGGCCGGTCTGGAAGAGGCTCCCCACCCAGCCGACCATGCGGGAGCCCGAGGCCAACGTGTTCAGCGTGCCGTCTATGAGTCCGGCGTCGACAATTCGCCAGCAGCCTCGCCACAGGGCCAGCAGCGGCCGGATCACCAGTCGATCGTACAGCTCGTCGACGTACCACTTGTTGTACAGAATCCCCGCGATGCCTGGTGGCTCCGGAGCCTTCGCGGCTGCGAGGTAGCGTCGCCGCGCGAGTGCCCGGAAAGTCAGGATGACAACGAGGAGCGAAAGGCAGGTTGACAGGCCGGCCCAGAACGCCTCTCCGCCTCCCGGTGCCACCACGTTGGCCTGACTGAAACCGTGCTCCGTCATCACGTGGCGGGCCGGCTCGAACACCGGTTGCAGCCAGTGGTGGAAAGCCTCCACTGTCGGGAGGGCAGGCAGGGTCTCGGGGATGTTCACCCAACCGCCGATAACGGACAGCCCGGCCAGGATGACCAGGGGTGCCCACATCACGGCCGGCACTTCGCGAAGGTGTCGGCGAACACCCTCAGGCGTTCGGCTTTCTCCGTGAAAGGTCATGACCATGAGACGGGTCATGTACCCGGCTGTCAGGAAGGCGGTCAGTATCGACACCGCCCACAACAGGCCGTAGCCGTAAGTACCCGAGCTCCAGATGATCTCGTCCTTCGAGAAGAAGCCAGCCAAGGGGAAGATTCCGGCAATCGCCAGCGCGCCGACCCACATCGTCCCCCAGGTGATCGGCATTGCCGTCTTGAGGCCCCCGTGGTTGCGCATGTCGTTGGGGTCGTGGTGGTGGCCCGCCGCGTGAAGCGCGTGGTGCATCGCGTGGATCACCGCACCCGACCCCAGAAACAGCAGGGCTTTGAAGAAGGCATGCGTCATCAGGTGGAATACGCCAGCCGTGTAGGCACCGATTCCCACCGCCAGAAACATGTAGCCGAGCTGCGAAACCGTGCTGTAAGCCAGGACCTTCTTGATGTCGCATTGCTGGGTGGCGATGGTCGCGGCGAAGAGGGCCGTCCCTGCCCCGACCGCCGCCACCACGGCCTGCGACACCGGTGCCAGGGCGAACAGGACGCTGGCGCGGGCCACCAGATACACTCCTGCGGTGACCATCGTCGCGGCATGTATCAGGGCGGAGACCGGCGTGGGGCCGGCCATAGCATCCGGCAGCCACACGTGGAGTGGAATCTGCGCCGACTTTCCCGTGCACCCCAGGAACAGCAGCAGAGTCATGATGGTCACGACGGCACCCCCGTACGGCAGAACTTCCGGGGCCGCCGCGAAGACCGGTCCGAAGGCCAGAGTTCCGAAGTGGCTGAAGATGAGGAACATCGCCACCAGGAAGCCGAAATCACCAATCCGGTTGACTATGAACGCTTTCTTCCCCGCGCTCGCGAAGTCTCTGTTCTCGTACCAGAAGCCGATGAGGAGGTAGGAGCACAGGCCCACGCCCTCCCAGCCAACGAACATGACCGGAAAACTCCCGGCCATGACCAGGATGAGCATGAAGAACACGAACAGGTTCAGATAGGAGAAGTACCGGGAATAGCCCGGATCCTCGCCCATGTAACCCACGCTGTAGACGTGAATGACCGAGCTGACGCCTGTAACCACCATCATCATCAGCAGCGATAGCTGGTCGAACTGGAGATCGACGCCGATCGTCAGATCGCCCACGGACATCCACGTCCACAGGGTAACCAGGCTCGCTTCGTGGGGCCCCGTCGCCCGCATGGCGATGAAGTTCACCAGCACCAGGAGGAAGGAGCCTATGACGGCCAGGGGTCCCACCACGCTCGGTACGGTCCTGTTCTTCCGCCACACGAAGGCGCCGAGCCCGTTCACCACGAACCCGATCAGCGGCAGCAGGAGAATCAGACCCGGAAGAACGGGGCTGAATCCAGCCTCCGCCTGCGGAACGAGGTGCGCAAGGACCTCCAGGGAATTCACCATTTGAGGAGATTGAAGCGGTCGACGTCGACCAGTTCATAGTGCCGGAAGATGGCGATGATGATGCCCAGACCGACTGCTGCCTCCGCCGCTGCCACCGCCATGACGAAGAAAACGAACACCTGCCCCTCGATCCCCACCGACCGTGAGAATACGACCAGCGTCAGGTTCACGGCGTTCAGCATCAACTCTACGCACATGAATACGATGATCGCGTTCCGGCGTAGCAGTACACCCGCCACTCCGGTGGAAAACAGCATCGCGCTCAGAATGAGCGAGTAACTCTCGATATTCATGGCGACTGCCGCCGCGCCAGCACGACGGCCCCGACTATGGCCACCAGAAGGAGCAGTGATGTGATCTCGAAAGGAACCAGGTAGCTGCGGAACAGAGGGTCGGCCACCGCTCCTACTGCTCCGCTGGAGCGGAGCAGGGCATCGATGGTTGTTTGTCCTATTCCGCCCGCCATTCCCGTCTCCTCACCGCGGCCCAGCATGGCGACCATAAGGGCGAATACCGCTGCACCGGCCACGATCGCCACGAGCCGGTGCACCGGACCCCGCAGATCGCTACTTCTGCCGTGGCCAAGGTTCAGGAGCATGATCACGAAGAGGAACAGCACCAGGATTGCGCCCGCATAAACGATGATGTTGACCGCCGCTATGAAGTGCGCTTCGAGAAGCACGAAAATCCCCGACAGTGCGAAGAAGGAGAGTGCCAGGTACATGAGGCTGGCTACCGGGTTGCGGCTGGCTACCATCGCCACCGCGCCGGCGATGGCCATAACGGCAAAAAGGGCGAAGAAGAAGTCGACGATCATTCGGACGCCGGGTCTGCGGGGTCCCAGAGCGCCGTGACCGGATGGTCGTTTTCGCACAGCCTCTCGAGGTCGTACACCCACCTCTCACGGCTGTATTCGGCGTTCTCGTAATGCACTCCCAAGTGAATCGCCTCAACGGGGCACACCTCCTGGCAGAAGCCGCAGAAGATGCAGCGAAACTCGTCGATCTCGTAGATCGCCGCGTACCTCTCGCCGCTCTCGTCTTCCGCCGGAACGAGCTTTATGCAGTTCACCGGACAGACGGTGGGGCACAGCCCGCAGCCAACGCACTTGGCCCGCCCGTCCTCGTGTGTGGCCATCCGGTGGGTGCCGCGAAATCGTGCCGAGAGCTCCCATTTCTCGTCGGGGTACTGCTGGGTGACCTTCCGTGGCCTGAGAAAGTGTCTGAGCGTGATCCCCAGTCCCTTGGAGATCGCTCGCACGTAGGAGCCCTGCCTCTCCGGCCGCTGCACCACCTTCACCGTTCCGGGCATCCTACTCCACGTCTCTCCTTCCCACTGGCCCCGGATCGACCTCCGGCGGCGCCAGCCGTTTGCGCGACCGCGCCGTGGCCCCTCTGACAAGGGCTCCGCGATCCACGACGAACAGGAGAACCAGCAGGAGCACGAAGTTTACGGCCAGCAGCACCGCGGCGTAGCGCGGTCCGACCTCGATCCGGGCCGAGTCCAGCAGGTACATCACCAGGCCGATGAGCATGATGTATCCCATGAGTCCGGGCAGGAACACTTTCCACCCCAGATCCATCAGCTGGTCGTAGCGGAACCGAGGGATGGTCCACCGGATCCACATGAACACGAACACCACCAGAGCCGTCTTGACACCAAACGAGACAAACGTCAGAAGCGTCTTCCACCAGGTCGGGTCCCCGAGAACGGTGCCGTCGGCCAGGACTCGGATGTTGTCGCCGCTCCAGAGCGGGATGTCCCATCCACCCAAGAAGAACACAGTCACCAGCGCACCGGTCGTTATCAGGTGCGCATACTCACCGAGAAAGAACATCCCGAACTTCATCGACGAGTACTCGGTATGGAATCCGCCGACCAGCTCCGCCTCCGCTTCCGGCAGGTCGAACGGCACCCTGTTCGTTTCGGCCAGCGACGACACGAACAGGAAGAACGCCGACAGCAGGAGAGGAAGGACGAACCACGTCCCATAGGTCGCGGGCCCCTCGGCGTAGCCCTGCTGCATGGCCACCAGCGCCGGCATTTCAACGTTCCCTGCCAGCATCAGCACCGGGATAAGACTCATGGCCAGCGCGATCTCGTAGCTGACCATCTGGGCTGATCCTCGCAGACCTCCGAGGAACGAGTACTTGCTGTTCGAGGCCCATCCTCCCATCACGACTCCGTAGACGCCCAGGGACGCGATGGCCAGCACGTACAGAAAGCCCACCGGGACATCGGCGACGATCATGTCCACCAATCCCCACCGGGTCGGAAGCGGAGCGCCGAAGGGTATCACCCCGAACAACACTGTCGCCGGCACGAGCGCGAGCACGGGCGCCAGCAAAAAAAACTTCCGGTGCGCTCCCCCCGGGGTCACCTCTTCCTTGAGGATGAACTTGAGGCCGTCGGCCGCCACCTGCAGCAGGCCAAGCGGTCCCACCCGGTTCGGACCACTACGATCCTGTATGAAGCCGGCGACCTTTCTCTCGGCGTACGTGGAGAGGGCCACGAAGACCATCAGCAGGGTGAAGAAGACGACCACCTTCACGAAGGTGAACACCACGAAGGCCGTGACGCCGAGCGAACCCACGTCGCCCCTCAGTCCACCGCGAGGACCGGCGTGCCGGCCTCGGATAGAGTCGCGCCCTTGAGACCCAGCCCGGCCCACGACAGTCCTTCCATGGGCTGAGTCTCGGACGCCATGGCGTCGAAAGCGCTCTGGACATCACTGGCCTCATCAGCCGCGCCGAGACGGGAAAGAATCCTGCCGATCACCATCCACGCGGGACGGGCCACGCCCGGCGGCTGCAGCGCCTGATGGAATCTCTGCAAGCGTCCCTCATGGTTCACGAACGTTCCATCCATCTCGGCGAACGTCGTGACCGGCAATACAGCGGTAGCGTTGCCGGTGGCGGTAGAAAGGTGCGAGCCGATATACAGGAAGAAGCTGGCCCTCGCTCCATACCCTTCCGGCACCTCGGTCAGACGGTCCCCCATCACCACCAGGAGTTTCCCCGGCTCGCCCGGGGGAAGCTCGGCCGCTTCCTCGAACCCGAACAGCTCGGCGCCGGCGACGTTGGCGGCGCGCTGCGAACGGAGCTTCAGCCTTGGAAAACCGGATAGGGTCGCTTGCTCCCCTGTCGTCACCCGGAACGTGCCGCTTCCAACCGATAGCGCTGAAAGGAGTTTCCGCAGATAGAACAGGCTCTCGCACGCTTCGCCCGCCGAAGTGACTGCCGATCCGCCGTTCTCCGCCCGGAGCCGCTCCGCCGTCCAAGCCAGCGCCTCGCTCCACCCTACGGCCTCCAGATCCCCGTTCCGGCGGATCAGCGGGGCCTCCGTCCGCAGACCCCGGTTCGCCATCACCAGGTGTTTGCGCCCATGGTCGCACATCCAGTACGCATTGACCTCCGGATTGTAGCGCGGCTTCACGCGGACGATCTGGTTTTCCGTGACATTGATGTCGATGTTGCATCCGGTCGAGCAGCCGGGACACACGCTGGGCGTGTTGTCCATGTCCCACGCCCTGGCCTTGAACACGAAGTCCTCGTGCACCAGGGCGCCGACCGGGCAGACATCGACGATGTTGCCACGGAACTCGCTCTCCAGATCTCTTCCGGGAAACGTGTCGATGTAGGCCGTATGCCCGCGCTGGGCCACGATGAGCGTATTGTCGCCGGCCACATCCTCCATGAACCGGACACACCTGGTGCACAGGATGCATCGGTCGCCGAAGTACAGGATGTCCTCGGCTATCCTGTCCCGGCCCAGCACGACCTTGGCTTCGGCGTACCGGCTCTTCAGTTGCCCCGTCTCGAAAGCATAGTCCTGCAACATGCACTGGCCGGCCGCGTCGCAGATGGGACAGTCGAGCGGGTGGTTGAGAAGCAGGAACTCTATCACCGACCTGCGGGCCAGGCTGGCCTCGTGGCTGTCCGTCTGCACTACCATCCCGTCCTGGGCCGGGAAGACGCACGAGGGCTGGAGCTTGGGCTGCCCCTCGATCTCCACCAGGCACATCCGGCACTGGGCCGGCCTGGTGGGGATGCCCGGATGATAACAGTAATGGGGCACTACTACGCCCACCCGTTCCGCGGCCTGAAGTACAGTCGACCCCTGAGGGACGGTTACCGCCACCCCGTCTATCGTGAGAGAGATTGATCCCCTGACTTCTTCGCTCATTCGTGAAGCGGACCTCTCGGCCTTCCGATCAGGCCCCGTTGCCAATCAGCGCCTCGTACTCGCCCCCGAACTTGTCCAGCGACGAGCGGAGCGGGAACACTACGCTGTCGGCTAGCGGACATATGGTTCTGCCCGTGAGCTGCTCACACAGGTGGTACAGGGTATCGATGTCCGACGGGCTCCCCTCCCCCACCTCGATCCGATGGAGGATCTTCGCCGCCCACGACGTCCCCTCGCGGCACTGCACACATTGGCCGCACGACTCATGCGCGTAGAACTGGGCGATCCTCCGCATGGCGCGCACGATGTTCGTGTCCTCATCCATGACGATCGGCGACGCCGTGCCCAGGGCGCTCCCCGCTTCCAGCATTCCTTCGTACGTCGTGGGGCAGTCCAATTCGTTCGCGGTCAGCAGCGGAGTGGAGGAGCCGCCGGGAATGACGGCCTTCACGGCTTTCCCGTCGCGTGGGCCGCCGCACACGTCGTAAATTATCTCCTTGAGTGGGACGCCCAGCGGAAGCTCGTAGTTGCCGGGCCGCGTCAGGTGCCCCGAACAGCACCACAGCTTCGTACCAGGGCTCTTCTCGGTGCCCCATTGGCGGTACCAGTCCGCACCGTTGCTGAGGATCATGGGGATGGCCGCCAGGGTTTCCACGTTGTTGACGGTGGTCGGGCGCCCGAAGATACCGGACTGGGCCGGGAACGGGGGTTTCACGCGAGGCTCGGCCCGGCCACCCATCAACGAGCTCATCAGTCCCGTCTCCTCGCCGGCGATGTACGCCCCGGCCCCGATGTGCACCGTGATGTCGCAGCTCCACCCGCTTCCCAGGATGTCCTCGCCCACGTATCCGGCCTCGTACGCCTCCACGACCGCGTCCGCCAGAATGCGGCTGAACGGAAAGAACTCGCCGCGTACATAGATGTAGGCGTGTTCCGCGCGGATCGCCCGTGCGGCAATGAGGCATCCCTCGATCAGGAGGTGCGGCACCCAGCGGAGAATCTCGCGGTCCTTGAACGCCCCCGGCTCGCTCTCGTCCGCGTTGCAGCAGAGGTAGTGTAGTCCGTCGGGCTCGTTGGGCATGAAGCTCCATTTCAGGCCGGTTGGGAATCCGGCTCCTCCCCTTCCGCGAAGGCCCGAGTCCTTCACCGCGCCTGTGATGGCGTCGGGGTCCAACTCCAGGGCCTTGCGAAGCGCCTCGTAGCCGTCTCGGGCCAGCCACCCTTCCAGGGTGCGCGCATCCTCCTCACCGAAGTGACGAGAAAGCAGGGTGTTGACTTCGAGCGGGTGGCTATGTGGATAGCCCATGTAGTCGGTTCGGCCTATTCCAGGTCGTCGAGGATAGTCGGCACTCTTTCGGCCGCAACCTCTTCGATGTAGCTGTCGTTGATCTGGACGGCGGTGGCAAAGCCACACGCACCCAGACACTCGGCCTCGATGACCGTGAACTTCCCGTCCTCCGATATCTCACCGGGCCTGGTTCCGGTGTTGGCCAGGAACGCCTCGAACACGTCGTCCGCGCCATTGAGATGGCAGGAGATGCAGGTACAGACCTGAATCAGGTGCCGGCCGACAGGATGCTCGTTGTACATCGTGTAGAAACTGACCACGGACTGTACGTATGCCGGCGTCAACTCCAGCGCTTCGGCAATCTGCTCCATGGCGTCCGCCGACACCCAGCCGTTCCGCTCCTGGGCGTAGGCCAGCATCGGCAGTAGCGCCGCCCGCTTCTGGGGATAGCGGCTCAGGGCCTTTTCCAGTCGATCCCGCCCCTCTTCGTCCTCGAACAGTCTCTCGGTGGGACGCAGCTCGGCCACCTGGAACGGCTGCGCACCGACGACCGCCGGATGTATCTCTCTCTTCAACTCTATTCAGCTCTCCAGGACAGGGAAATCAGCGATCGATCTCGCCCAGCACAATGTCCAGGGACGCATTGATCGCCGCCACATCCGCTACCAGGGTGCCCTCCACCAGGTGCGAGAGAACTCCCAGGTTTACGAATGACGGTCCGCGGAACCGGCAGCGGACTGGCTTGGAACCTCCGTCGGAGACTATGCCGAATCCCAGCTCGCCCTTTGATGCCTCGATCGAGTACCACACCTCTCCCGCGGGCACCTGCAGGCCCTCCATGACCAGCTTGAAGTGGGCGATCATGGCGTCGATGGACGACATCGCGTCGCTCTTCGGCGGCAGGATGACGGCCGGATCGTCCACGTTGATAGGCCCGTCCGGGAGAAGGTCCAGTGCCTGCTGGATGATGCGCACGCTCTGTCGCATCTCCTCGATGCGAACCAGGTACCGGTCGTACGTGTCACCGTGGGCACCTATGGGGATGTCGAAGTCATACTCGTCGTAGCCGAGGTACGGCCTCGCCTTTCTCACGTCGTACGCGACGCCGCTGGCCCTCAGGTTCGGACCCGTGAGGCCGTAGCCGATGGCCGTATCGGAATCGAGGACTCCCACGTCCACTGTACGAGCGAGCCAGATCGAGTTCCTGGACAGCAAGCTCTCGCTCTCGTCCAGGGTAGCCGGAAGGTTGTCGGCGAAATCTCGACACGCGTCGATCCACCCGGCTGGTAGATCAGCGACCATTCCGCCGATCCGCGTCACCGATGTGGTGATGCGGCCACCGCAGTACGCCTCGTGAAGGTTGTAGATCCGCTCCCGTTCCTCGAAAGTGTACAGGAACACCGTCAGGGCACCCAGGTCGATGGCATTCGTACCGAGCCACAGCAGGTGTCCCAGAATCCGGTTCAACTCGCTGAGAATGACCCGAACGACGCGGCACCGCGGCGTGATGTCGATCCCCAGCAGGCTCTCCACCGCCAGCGCGTAGCCGACGTTGTACAGCACCGGCGCCAGGTAATCAATCCGGTCGGTGTATGGAATCACCTGGTTCCACTCACGATACTCGCAGGTCTTCTCGAACCCCGTGTGGAGGTACCCGATGTGGGTGACGCAGCGGACGATCGTCTCACCATCGAGCTGAAGCACGAGACGTAGCACCCCGTGCGTCGCCGGATGCTGAGGCCCGAAGTTGAGGAGCATGGTCTCTCCCGCGAGACCTTCTCCGGATACGGTTCCCTCGGGCGGCAGCGACAGCGAAGAGGACGCGTGGCCCCCTTCAAGCCCCGGCAGCCCGCGCGCGAGTCTCAGTTCCTCCCGAGCATAGACGTCCTCGGCTCCCCGGTTCAGGGCTCTGGAGACTTGCTCGGAGCGGGCGAAGCGACCGCGGAGAGGAAAATCCTTCCGCAGGGGAAAGCCCTCGTCGTAGTTCTCCGGCATGAGGATTCGCCGCAGGTCCGGGTGACCTTCGAAGAGGACCCCGAACATGTCGTAGACCTCGCGCTCCAACCAGTCGGCCGCCGCCCACAGGGACACGACGCTCCTCACCGAAAGCGCTCTGCGCGGGAGCCGACACACGACGCGGAGCTGACGTCCGTGGGTCATGGACCACAGCTGGTACCAGACCTGAATCGGCCTTCCACCCCCCGGGTCGAACCCCATCACGTCCGCCAGGAGGTCGTACGCCTGGCCGGAATCGTCTCGCAGGAACGCCAGAACCTCGTAGGTCCGAGCCGGATCGACGGTCACGACCGGAACTCCGGTGGCATCCGCGCACACGTCGCGGATCGCGTCGCCGTTCCGGCTGCGGAGCGCCTGGACGCCGGGGTGCTCCTCCCAGTCGTCCGGTGCCCGGGAACCGACGATCAGGTCCGTGCTTTCTTGCGGGGCCTCGGTCGCGGGCATGGCTCAGTCCAGATGCTCCAGAAGCGTCTCACGGCGGTCACGCGGACGACGCACGGCGGTCGTCGACTCGATGCCGCTCACGCGGTTCTGGCGCGTCGAGTTCCCGAACGGCTGGGCCACGAGCTCGATGGCTTCCGGCGGAAGGTTGGGCTTGCCCACGGACGCCGGACTCTCGAGGCGCAGCTCACCGTCGGCCAGGGATTCGCCCTTTATCTTCTCCTGGATCATCATCAGGGCGTACATCAAGCTCTCCGGGCGAGGCGGGCATCCCGGGACATACACATCCACGGGCACGACCTGGTCCACCCCCTGGACTATGGTATAGTTGTCGAACATGCCGCCGGAGCTGGCGCACGCGCCCATGGACACGCACCATTTCGGCTGCGGCATCTGATCCCAGATGCGGCGCACGACCGGCGCCATCTTGTAGCTCACGCGGCCGGCCACGATCATCAGATCGGCCTGCCGCGGGCTGTACGAGAAGCGTTCCATCCCGAAGCGGGCGATGTCGTACTTCGACGCCGCCGACGCCATCATTTCGATGGCACAACATGCAGTGCCTAGGGGCATGGGCCAGATCGAGTTGCGACGGGACCAGTTGATAACGGCGTCCAGCCGCGTCGTCACCCAGGACGCGGGAACGCCCGTATCCGCCCGTCCAGAGCTATTCGGAGAGATGGTGGGGAGCCCTCGCCGCTCGTCTGCCATCAGCTCAGTCCCATTCCAATGCACCCTTCTTCCACGCGTACGCGAGACCGGCGGCAAGCACCACGATGAAAATGAACATCTCGACGAGCCCGAACAGGCCCAGCTTCCGGTAGATGGCCGCCCAGGGGAGAATGAAGATCGTCTCTATGTCGAAGACGATGAAGAGCATCGCCACTATGTAGTATTTCACCGAGAATCGCTCTCGTGCGTCTCCGAGGGCGCGGATTCCCGACTCGTACGGGGCAGCCTTCACCACCGTCGGGCGGCGCACGCTCGCGAGGTGAGACAGAGCGAGAAAGAGCACCGCATTGAGGAGCCCGACCACGAACAGAGTCGCGATTCCGAGGTACGCCTGCCGCATCTGGTCTTCAGGCACCTTGTGAAAATGTTCACTTGCCGCGCCGATTATAGCGCGGCCCGCTGCGTGGCGTCAACACGTCCCGAAGGCGAAGAATACAGCACATTTAGGTTGTTTATTCTAATGCTGTTACAGTCACCAGCGGGTGTCGGCAAAACCGGATGAGCGGTGGACTGGCAGGACGGTCGGCGACAATCGCGGTCGAGGGTGGCGATATGTCCGTGGAGATCCTGGGAGCCGGAGCTCCGGTCCTGATGCTGCACGGCCTGAGCGCGAACCGCTGTACCTGGACAGCGGTAGCACGCAGGCTGGCGCCCACGTTTCAGGTGATACTCCCGGATCTGCTGGGTCGCGGAGAGTCGACCGCCCTGCCTACTGCCGGCTTCCGTCTAAGAGACGATGCCGGCAGGATCGCAGAGCTTCTGGACAGGCTGGAGGTCACGGCTCCGTTCATAGTGGGTCACTCCTACGGCGCGGCGATAGCCGTAGCCGTGGCGACCGACAGAATGGTCCGCGGGCTGCTGCTTGTCTCCCCGGTGTCGCCGGGTACACGGCGGCCGCCGATCCTCACCGCCCTACGGTTCTTCCCGGCCCGCGCGATCGCTGTGGGTCTGGTCCGCCTCTTCCGCCGCCGGCTCACGCGCTATATCCTCGAGCGTCGGGTTTATTCGCGGCCGGGTCTGGTCGACTCCGCGATGGTCGGGAAGTATGCGGAGCCTTACCGGGACCCGAGCCGCGCAGGAGCCTTGACCCGCGCCCTCGCCGAGTGGCAGCCGCGAGATCTCGGGTGCTTGGTGGAGCGGCTGGATGCACCGGCCCACGTGCTCACAGGGGAATTCGACAGGAGGATCAGCGTGGAGGCTGCGCGCGGCTGGGCTGACACGATTGGCGCCGGCTGCACCGTGCTGGCGGGCTGTGGACACGGCCTACCCGAGGAAGCCCCGGACGAGGTCGCCCGACACCTGCTGAGACTGAGTGCGGACATCAATACGGCCACGCGAGGGGGACCCATATGAGCATCAAGAGTGACGCCTGGATTCGGCGCATGGCGCTGGATCACAGCATGATCGACCCCTTCGAGGAGCGCCAGGTCCGCGAAGGTCGAATCTCGTACGGACTGAGCAGCTACGGGTACGACATGCGCGTGGCCGACGACTTCCGGATCTTCCACAACGCTCTGTCGCCGGTCGTTGATCCCAAGGCGTTCGATGACCGATCGTTCGTGGAGTACCAGGGTGCCGAGTGCATCATACCCCCCAATTCCTTCGCACTTGGCCGGTCGGTTGAGTACTTTCGCATTCCCCGCGACGTCCTGACCATCTGCGTGGGGAAGAGCACTTACGCCCGCTGTGGGATCATCACCAACGTGACACCCTTTGAGCCTGAGTGGGAAGGGTACGTTACCCTGGAAATCAGCAACACCACACCCCTCCCGGCGAAGATCTACGCCAACGAGGGTATCGCGCAGGTGCTGTTCTTCGAGTCGGACGAGACCTGCGAGGTGAGTTACGCGGACAAGAAGGGAAAGTACCAGGGGCAGGTGGGCGTCACGCCGCCGCGTCTGTAGACCGGCATCCGCGCGCGCGCGCCTTCCCGGAGACAGACACTGGCGGCCGCGGCCTCCGCATGTTCCTTCGCTCTACGGCACCGCCAGGCGCAGGGCAGCCACGCAACACAGGAGCCAGCCGAGGAGGAAGCAGATTCCTCCGAGAGGTGTGACAGCTCCGAACGCACGTACGCCGGTCAGGCTGAGGGCATACAGACTGCCCGAGAAGAGGAGGGTTCCGACTACGAACAGCCAGCCCGCAGAAGCCCACTGGCCAGACGGCCAGCGGGCCGCTGCCAGCGCGATGAACAGGAGCGCCAGGGCATGCACGAGTTGGTACCGCACACCGGTCTCGTAGACTGCGAGCATATCTGGCGGTATCCGGTCCCTCAGGAGGTGCGCTCCGAAGGCCCCGGCGGCTACGGCAAGGAATGCCGAGACCGAGCCCAGGAGCATAAAGGTCCGGTACATGCAGTAAAGATGGCGGTCCGGGGCCGGAGCCGCGAGTCCGGAACGGGCGAGCGAGAGTCCGGGACTTGCGAGGGGAAGGTGCCGACTCAGAGCTGACTCGGCGAACCCTGGGAATGGAAACGGCAGGCAACATGACCGAAAGAGGACGGGACAGCTTCCAACACGGGATCGCTACGCGTGTGCTGGTCCTGCTGGCGGGCCGGGACGAGCGTGATGCGACGACGCGGGAGGCGGTGAGCCGCGCCGGGGTGCCAGTTTCCTTCTGCGTCGAGCCGGGTGAAGTCGAGTCGCGACTGGAGCCGTCCATCTCGCTGGTGATCCTGGATGCGGAGGCGCCGGACGGAGCGGCCAACCGGGTAGCAGGTGTGATCGCGACAGTCGGGAGCAACGCCCAAGTCCTGGCGCTCCTGCCTTCAGGCGCGGCGCCGGCGGATATCTTCGCCGTGGATGTCACGCCTCACTATCTCACCAGACCGTTCGCTGCGGAGACGTTGACCGCGCTGTGCCTGCACCTTCTGAGCTCGGATGTTCCGGAGACTGGAGTGTCCAAAGGCGTTGCGGCGGAGCCCGCCGGCGTGCAAGCCAGGAGTCCGCGCTCTCTGACGCCCATCCGCCTGTACGAGCAAGCCGTTGTCTTCGCGTCATCGGTGCTGGATGCAGTCCGGGAGGACCGGCAACCTGATGTGCCGAGCGGGCGCACGCTCGCGGAGGAGATCCACACCGATCTCCTGCACGAAAACGGCCTCGTGAACCGATCGCTCGAACCGCACGAGACGTATGATCTGGCAAGTCATTGTGTGAACGTGGCCATTATCGCGGGCAAGATCGCCATGGGCATGGCACTGGGAGTGGAGGACGTCGTGAGGGTCGTCCACGCGGGGCTGATCCACGACCTGGGGATGGCGCGTCTGCCGGAATCAATCCTGCGAAAGCGCACACCGCTCTCGGAGGAGGAGCTCGCCCGGCTGAGGGAACACCCGGTGCACGGAGCGGACATCCTGGAAGACCTCGGGCCACGGTATGAGTGGCTCCAGCGGGCTGTCCTGCAGGAACACGAGCGTGCCCGAGGCCAGGGCTACCCGGGAGGTCTCGTCGGGCAACAGATCGACCCGGTCGCTCAGATTCTCGGGGTCGCGGACGTCTTTGAGGCGCTGTCCCATCCGCGCGTCTATCGCTCACCGTATACGGGACTCGAGGCCCTGGAAACGGTGGCGGGCATGCAGGAGGAGTATTTGCAGCCACGGATAGTGGCCGCCCTGGTGAACGAAATCTCAGCGTTTCCGTTGGACAGCTACGTCCAGCTAAGCACCGGTGAGATCGCTCAGGTCGTGGCCACCAACCCTGTCAATCTTCTCCGGCCTACAGTGGAGGTTCGCTGGAACGCTGAGTGGACTCCGATAGCTGGATCGACACGGCTGGATCTGGCTGAGTTTCCCGATGTCACAATCGCCCGTGCCCTGCTGGACGCCGAACTGCCCCTCACCTGAGCGTCACCAGTAGGGCGGAGCGATACAGCCGCTCTCAGATGGCGACCCACCGCAGAAAAGGGGGCGACGCAAGCGCGCCGCCCCCTTTTCCTATAGCGTTCGCTCTCGCAGTCGGATGCCTGCTCCATGTGGCGAGCGAAGTCTTGCTCCGCTAGGCATCCGGCGAGGGCAGGAGGATCGCCGCGGTCACTGCCGCGTGCCACAGGAGTCCCACTCCCCTCCAGTGCCAGTTGTTTATCGCCTGTGCGCCTGCCTCTTTCAGGCGTATGGCGCTCTGCAGCAGTACCTGCTGAATCGGAGGTGGATCAACGCCGATGGCTTCTTCGGCGGCCTGAATGACTCGCTCGGCCAGCTCCAGGAGCTGCACCGCATCCTGCACGGTCGGCCGTTCACATTCCAGCACCGCGAAGAGCATCCTTGCCTCGGCCCGCCGCGCCAGCACGACCGCCCTCCGATACGCGGCGTGATCGAAAGCGAACCGGGCGCGGTGCAGGAGCTCGGTCGCCTGGAACATGACGCGCTCCTGCTTGAGGGTCGGGTCTTCGATGATCTCGCTGCCCAGCCGTACGGCCTCGATCGCTCGAGCGATGGCCAGACGGGCGTGGTTCATCGGATTCCGGATGAAGTCCCGGTGTCGATGACGCATTCGGTCTGTTATCTGGAGCGCCAGCAGGAGCCGCTCGCCGGCACCAATCAGGTCGCCGGAGTCACGGCGGCCGTAGGCCTCTTCCAACAGGGCCTGCACGGCGACCTCGAGATCGGCCAGACGCTCGAACTCGTCGTCCGCCTCGCTGAGACGCTCGACCAGGCTCTCCACCAGTCCGAACAGCTCGTCTATCGCTTCCTCGCCGCGCTGCTCGATCAGCGTCTCGACCAGCACTCGTCGGCACTCGGTGGCCTGGTCCTTGGCCGCCTCCTGGTCGCCCTGCCGTACCAGCTGGCGCGCTTCCGAGAAACATAATCTGGCTTCGGCGAACGGAGTCCCCGTACCGTCGTGCGGCGAGTCCATCGACAGGACCATGTCCTCCACCGCAACCTCAGCCAGCACATCGTCACCAGCCACCTGCAGTTCCATATCCGCGTTGACGCTGAGGTCGGCGGTTGAATTTCCATGGCCGACAGGTCCCGTGGGGCTGTCGCTACAGCCGGCGAGTCCGGTCGCCACGAGGGCCGCCAGCATCAGATGTCGAATTCGTGTGAGCATGGATCCCTCCCCGGTCCAGGCCGGAGAGTACCCCGGCCGGTTCGTCGTTTCCTGGGTCATTCGACCTATAGACGACCGTGGGAGCGGGAAGGTCACCGCGCTAACCGGCTCAGAGAGGTACTGCAAGATAGGACCGCCCGTCGGCATCGAACTCCGACAATCTCACCCGTCGCCCGAACGGCAGGTGCTCCACCTCGGTATGGACGTGCACCACATGGAGCGTGCCTTCTTCGTCCTGCCACTGAGCCCGGCCGGAGCCCGGCTCCGGTCCCACATGTCGGGTGACGATCTTCGCCTCGGTCCCTTCGAAGCCGGGTCTGTTGAAGGCCACTCCGCGAATGGGCCTGAGGTGACGGTCACGAAACCGCGCCGTCCATCGTCCGAACACGAAGCCGAAGGCCGCGGCCACGGTCAGCACGAGAGGGAAGCGAGGCGCAGGCGAGCCGAGTCGGAGATCGTGGATCGCGCCGTTCCACGTGAGCCCCAGAACGGCCGCTGCCACTAGACCCGCGGCCAGTCCAACCCTATCCCTGCTCTGAAGTCGGCCGACCGCGGCGATCAAGAGTCCGGAGGCGGCGAGCGCCAGGAACACGAGGTTGTACCACTCCGTAAGGAATACCAGATAGCTCAAGTGATCATGTCCCCGGGCTGGCGGCGCTGGCGTCTGCCGTGGGCCGCTCGCACCGCCGGTCGCCCGGGAAGCGCTGAATGATCAGATGCCGACCGAGGCCATGGTGGCGCGAACCGCCTCCGCCGAGACGTTCAGGGCCTCCCGCTCGCTCCCGGTCAATTCGACTTCGAGGATTCCCTCCATACCTTCCCGACCCAGCTTGCACGGCACTCCCAGGAACAGATCGGTCAGTCCGTACTCACCCTCGAGCCACGCAGCACACGGGAGGATTCGCTTCTTGTCGCGAACAATTGCCTCACACATCTGCACCGCAGCGGCCGAAGGCGCATAGTACGCACTCCCGGTTCCGAGGTACTTCACGATCTCGCCACCACCTTTGCGCGTGCGCTGTACTATGGCCTCTATTCGCTCGCCGTCCAGGAGCTGGGTGAGGGGGATACCGCCCACAGTCACGGTGCTCACGATCGGGACCATGCTGTCGCCGTGTCCTCCCAGCACGAGCGCCTGGATGTCCTCGACGCTGACCTCCAGTTCCATGGCTATGAAGCTGCGGAAACGGGCCGTGTCGAGGACCCCCGCCATTCCGACGACCCTCTCACGAGGGAAGCCCGATACGCGCTTGGCGACGTAGGCCATTATGTCGAGCGGGTTGGTGACCATGAGTATGATCGAGTCTGGACTCCACCTGGCGATTTCCTCCGAGATGCTCCTGACGATCGCGGTGTTTTTCGCCAGCAGGTCGTCGCGGCTCATCCCCGGTTTCCTCGCCAGGCCCGCGGTCACAACGTAAATGCCGGACCCGGCAGTCGGCTCGTAACTCTGCGATCCGGAGACCATGGTGTCGAAACCCTCGACGGGCGCCGACTCCCATTGATCCAGTGCCTTGCCCTGCGGGATTCCTTCCAGGATGTCGACCAGGACCACCTCGCTCGCCAGCTCGTGCTCGGCTATACGCTGGGCGGCCGTGGCCCCTACGTGTCCCGCCCCAACAACCGTGATCTTATCCACGATGACCGTCCAATCAACAGGTTGGATGCTTGTAGAGAATGCGACGGCGGAACCTGACAGGGGGGCTGTGCCGCGGTCCCTCGACGGTCAAGCTACCCCACGACCACGGAACCGCAACCGGTTCGGGAGCTCGAGGGCCGCGTTCGATCGTGGCCCGGAATGTCAGCCACGCCGGGTAGTGAGGAACTCGGCTCGCCGGGCCGCCTCTTCGGCGACAGCTTCCAGCGCCCGATCCCATCTCTCGGGGCTCAGCCGCTCCGCGACCTCCTCCAGCAAAGCCAGAATCTCCAGCGCCTCCCGCCGGGTGACCGGAGCCGCCGCATCTTGCCCCGACAGGCGCTCCTTGAGGCCCACCAGTCGCTGTCGCTGCTCCTGGTATCTCTGTCGCTCTTCGTAGGTCATCTTCCCGTATCGTCGCTCGCCTTCACCCTCCGACCTCACTGAGCGCCAAGAGACCGCCGCTCCCCCGCGCGGTGCCGAGTTGCAGCCAGTGTCGCTCAGGCTTGCCGGCCAAGGCATCCTGCACCGCCTCAAGCACGCTTCCGGTCTCCCGCAAAGGCGTCTTCAGGTCCACCTGGTGCGTCCCGAACAGGCACGTACGCAGGAAGCCGTCTGCCGTGAGCCGCATGCGGTTGCACCTGTCACAGAAGTTGTGCGACAGGGGCGTGATCACGCCCACCGAGCCCGGCGCGCCTTGGTACTGGAAATACTGCGCCGGGCCGTTTCCCAGGGGTCCCGGGATACGCTGCAGATCTCCGATCTGCGAGATGCGCTCCAGAATCTCGTCGGCGGAGAGGAAGCTGCTGCTGAGGTGGAGGTTCTCACCCGTCGGCATGAGCTCAATGAAACGAACGTGCCAGGGACGCTCCCGGCTCATTCCGGCAAACTCCGGCAACTCATCGTCGTTGATGCCGCGCAACATCACGGTGTTGACCTTCAGCGGCCGAAACCCGACTCGTTCGGCCACCGCGATACCCTCCATAGTGGCGTCGAAGAAGCGCACCGGACGACGCGCTATGCCCTCGAACCGGCTCCGCCTGAGAGTATCGAGGCTGATGTTGACCCTGGTGACGCCGGCCTCGCACAGCTCGACGGCGAATTGAGGCAGGAGAACCGCATTCGTGGAGAGCGCGATGTCCTCGATGCCCGGTACTGCCGCCAGCATGCGAATCAACTCGGGCAGGTCGCGCCTGACAAGCGGCTCGCCCCCGGTAATTCTCAGCCGCTCCAGACCCAGTCCCGCCATCTGCCGGACTATGCGCGTAATCTCCTCGTAGGTGAGACATTCCTCGCGATCGATCCACTTCAGACCCTGCACTGGCATGCAGTACGTACAGCGGAGGTTACACTTGTCCGTAACCGAGATGCGCAGGTAGTTGATTCGTCTGCCGAACTGGTCTTTCATGCCTGCTCCACCGGAAGTCCGTCGAGCCAGGTAGCTGATCCGTCCTCGTACTCTTCCTTCTTCCACACCGGCAGTCTGGTCTTCAACTGCTCTATGACGTAACGGACCGCGGCCATCGCCGGATCCCGATGCGGAGCAGCTGCAGCCACCACCAGGCTCACCTCCCCTGCCTCGAGCGTGCCTACCCGATGCTCAACGGCGACCTGGGTCACCGGTTGCAGCGCCAGTGCTTCGCGAGCGATCTCGCGAAGCACCTCGTCGGCCATTTCACGGTACGCCTCGTAGTGCAGACGGACCACCACCCGGCCGCTGCTGCGCGCCCGAACCCTGCCTTCGAACACCACCGCCGCCCCATCCTCCCGCGTACCCAGCCTTTCAAGGAGATCTGCTGCGACCAACGGGTTGTCGGTCACGGCCGCGACCACCACGGAAGAGCTGGCGAGCGTCTCTTCTCCCGACCTCCCACGTTCCGTCGAGGCCATCGTCCCTCAGCCTCCGGCTACCGGAGGAATCAGGGCGACCTCGTCGCCGGGCCGCAGCGCATGGTCGGAGCGGACATAACGACGGTTCACCGAGATCGCCAGCATGCCCGACGACAGGGCCTCCAGCGGCGAGTCCCGCACCACCCTCTCCACGAGTTCACCGACGACGCTGCCGGAAGCCAGCGTGACACTCAGCTCGGAAACTCCCATCAGCTCGCGCAAATGGCCGAACAGCAGGACCCGTACGGGGAACTCCGACCCATTCACTTCGAGTAGTCTCCCCCTCCGACGGCGTCAGCCGTCTCGATGTACCTGAGGAACTTGCCGACCGAATCGTGACGTCGAAGCGTACCAACGCGAACCCGCGTCCCCCTGCCCTCAGGGTCGAGGAACGCTGCCACCGCCAGGCGATTCCTGAAAGTGCCGAGCGTAACATGCGAACCGCTCTCGTCCAGGATAGTCGCCGGTGATATCGAGTCCTCGGCGGTGAAGAAACGTCTCGCCTCTTCCAGGACGCGCTCCGGGCTGGCCCTCGTTATGGTCTCGCTGGTCATGGAATCTCAGAATGTGTAGTTCTTGACGTCTTCCGGACGCTTCAGGTATGATCCGCCGGAAAAGGCCGCCCGATGCAGGGGCCGCGGCACCTGCGGGGCGGCTGCTGTATCCGAAGAATAGCCGACGGACGCATCTCCTACAATCACCGCCACGGGGAGGCAGCGTGCGCTTTTCCCAGAACGTCGCTTCACTGGTACCATCGGCGACCCTGGCCCTGCGCGCCAGGGCGAAGCAGCTGCAGGCGGAAGGACGTTCGGTAATAGACCTGTCGGCCGGCGAGCCCTCCTTCCGCACGCCCGGTACGGCCGTGGACGCCGCCATGGAATCCATCCGGAGCGGACGCGGCACGGGCTACCCCCCGACGCAGGGAATCCCGGAGCTACGTGAGGCGGCGGTCCGCTATCTGGCCGACACCACGTCACACCCGTCGGGGGATGCCGGCTGTGTCCTCGTAAGCGCTGGAGTGAAGCAGGCCCTCTTCAACCTCTCGTTCTGCCTTTTCGAGGAAGGCGACGAGGTGCTGATTCCTGCTCCGTACTGGCCGACCTACCTCGCGACCGTCGAGTTGGCGGGTGGGACGCCCGTAACGGTGCCGACACGTTGGCAAGACGGATTCCGACTGGATCCCGACCAGCTGGAGCGCTTGCGTACCCGGCATACCCGGGGACTCTTTCTTAACTCACCGGCCAATCCGAGCGGCGGCGTCTACGACGTGGAGCTCCTTGCCGAGATCTGCGCGTGGGCAGAACGGCACGGCGTGTGGGTCGTCTCGGATGAGATATACCGCCGGTTGTATTACCACGGCGCTGCGGCCCCGTCGGTCTTCGACATTCCGGAGCGTTCGGAACGCGTCGTGCTTCTGGACGGAGTCTCCAAGACTTTTTCCATGCCCGGCTGGCGCATCGGCTTCGCCGTTGGCCCTGCCGAGTTGATTCGGGAGGCTAGTGCCCTCCAGAGCCAGACCACTTCGGCGGCCGCCGGGCCGTCTCAGTACGCTGCTTTGGGCGTGCTGACGGCCCCGGATCGAGAGCTCATCATAGACGGCTTCAAGGAGATTCTGGATCGGAGACGGCGCTTCGCCGTGGAAGCCCTTCGCGATGTCCCGGGGCTGCAGGCGGCCGAGCCCGACGGTGCCATCTACGTATACCCCAGGTTAACTGACACGAGGAACTCGGCAGTCGTTGCGGAGGTCCTTCTCCTGGAAGCGGGAGTGGCGTGCGTTCCGGGCGAATCGTTCGGCACACCTGGCTTTCTCAGGCTGAACTACTCCGTTGACGACGCAGTGCTGGCGGAGGGCGTTGCCCGCATCAACGCGCAGCTCAGAGGGTAGAGCCGGCGGGGCGGAACGTCTACACCGCCGAGCCTGTCTTAGAAGCTCTCGTCGACTTGCGTCTTGAAGAGACGCGAGGGCTTGAATACCGGTACTGCTCGCGCCGGAACTTCCACGGAGTCCCCCGTCCTCGGGTTTCTCGCCATTCTCGGCCGGCGGCGGCGAACCTTGAACGTGCCGAACCCTCGGATCTCGATGTGCTCGCCGTTGGCGAGCGCTTGCCTCACCGCGTTCAGAAGGGCATCGACCACGGCTCCGCAGTCCTTCTTGGTGACGCCTGGTCCGATGGCCTGGTACACCTGTTCAACGAGGTCTGCCTTCGTCATGACTTAGCTCCCTCTCCGCCAGTTGATGGTTAGCCGACCTCCCGCCGGCCGGTACCACTACGGCCACTGATACCTCAGGCTCGGCGTTCGCCCCTTACCCGACAGCAGCGACCGTGCCCAGGTAAGGGCCCGAGACTCTTCGATGCCTCTCAACAGGTCCAGCACTCCGACCCGCCGCTCCGTTGGACGCACCGTCTTGGGTCGGTCGCCGAGCCCGGCCATGCGCCCCGCCGTCGAGATCGCCTCGGGCAGCGTCCCCAATCGGTCGACCAGGCCGAGCTCGACGGCCCTCTCGCCCGAGAAGATGCGTCCGTCGGCCAGGGCGATGACCTCCTCCCGGCCCATGCCGCGGTTCTTCTCTACCGCGGTCACGAACTGTCCGTACACGTCGTCGACAACCTCCTGCAGGATCCTGCGATCTTCCTCCGTGAGCTCTCGCACGGGAGATCCCATATCCTTGTGCTCGCCGCTCTTCACCACCTGGAGGTCCAGACCGACCTTGCGCAGCAACTCCCGCGCATACGGGAACTCCATAATGACTCCGATGGAGCCGGTGATCGATCCCGGGAGGGCCATTATCGAGTCGCACGCCAGGGCCACGTAATAGCCGCCGGACGCGCCGATTTCCCCTATCCAGGCAACGACCGGCCGCTCATCCGTTTCTCGCAGGCGTTCCAGCTCCCGGTAAATGCTCTGGGCGGGCCCGACCACGCCTCCGGGCGAGCGGATCTCAATCACGAAGGCCCTCACCGCCTGATCCTCCCGGTACTTCTCCAGGTGTCGCAGGATGGCGCGGTCGGATTCTATGATCCCCGTGATCGGAAGAATGGCGACCTTGGACTCCGATACCAGCGGCACGTACGCACCGACCAGAAGACGACCGACAACGATCGCCCCGATGGCGAAAAAACCCAGTAACAGGCCGATGCTGAGAACCGTAGAGCGACGCCGCACAGCCATAATCCCCCTCGTACGGAGGAGGGATCCTCCCCGGTGGAGAAAGTAGGATTGCGCGGACCCCGGGGGGATGGGTCCCGCGCGTCGGCTTCCGTGAAAGTACAGCCCGCTGGTGAGACCTGTCAACCGGTTGGAACTGCGGAAGTTGCGGTCATAGCAGCCACGAACCGATCGAACAGGTAGCGGCTGTCGTGCGGACCGGGCGCCGATTCCGGGTGATACTGAACGGCGAAGACCGGTCGTTCCCGGTGGCAGATCCCTTCTATCGTCCCGTCGTTGAGGCTTCTGTGGGTCACCCGGAGGTCAGGAACGCCTGTTACCGAAGCGTCATCGCCGACCACTGCGAAGCCATGGTTCTGCGAGGTGATCTCTACCGTCCCGCGGTCGAGGTCGCTCACCGGGTGGTTTCCACCGCGGTGGCCGTACGGAAGCTTGACCGTTCCCCCGCCGAAAGCCCGAGCTATCAACTGGCAGCCGAGGCAGATTCCGAACAGCGGGATGCCCGCGTCGCTGAGCGCGAGCAGCTTGTCGGCCGCCCCTGGAACGGCCGCCGGATCGCCCGGGCCGTTCGAGACGAAGACACCCGATGGCCTTGCCTCGAGGATGGCCTGCGGCGCAGTTGAGGCAGGAACCACCAGGACTGCGTAGCCGGCCTCGGCGATCAGATCCAGGCTCCTTCGTTTCACCCCGTAGTCGAGGCATACTACCCGGCCTCGCCGTTCCCCAACCGCCGGAACTCTGTACGGCCGAGCGGTGCTCACGCCACTGGCCAGATCCCGGCCCTGCATGCTCGGCTCTGACAGCAACCGCTCGCGGGCGCGCTCCTCGCTCCAGCCGGCAGGCGCGATCACCGCACGCATGGCGCCCAGTTCGCGGATGTGACGTGTCACCGCCCGCGTATCCAGTCCAACGAGGCACGGGATACGGTGCGCGGCCAGGTAGTCCGCCAGCCCTCCCTCGGCCCTCCAGCCAGTAGTGGCGCGCGCGAGCTCGCGCACGACGAAGCCCGCGACCCAGGGGCGACGAGATTGGACGTCCCCCGGCGACACGCCGTAGTTACCTATCATGGGCGCGGTCATTACGACGATCTGGCCCGCGAAGGAGGGATCCGTCAGGACCTCCTGGTAGCCAGTCAGGTTGGTGGTGAAAACGACCTCCCCGGCACCGGCCTCGCCGCTACCCGACAGACTTCCGGAGAAGCGCCTTCCGTCCTCCAGGAGCAGGTACCCGTTGGGATCTTGCGCGAGCGTCACTACCAGGCTCCAATTGGTCCTCAGTCATACGACGAATGCCGCGCGTGCGCTCATGGACGAACAACTGGTCTATATCTACGCTGACGAATCCTGCCTCGGCAACCAGTCGCGGGAGGCGCCACGACCCGGTGCGGCCGCGGGCCTGCTCGAACGGTTCGATTCGCGCACCGGCTGGTACCGTAGGGACTTCTGCCACTACGAGCCCGACACGACCAACAACCGAATGGCGCTCCAGTCAGGCATCATAGGACTTTCGGCCCTTCGCCGGCCCTGCAAGGTCGTTCTTACCTCCGACAGCAAGTACCTGGTCACGGGAATGAAGGAGTGGGTCCACAGCTGGGTGCGTCGAGGCTGGCGGCGGAAAGGAGGGACCGTCGAGAGTATCGAGTTGTGGCGGCTACTGGTGGAGATCAGCGCCCGTCATACGGTTGAATGGCGATGGGTTCGCGGTCATGCGAACCATCCGAAGAACGAGTACGCGAACGACCTGGCAGTACGAACTGCCAGATCGGGCAAGGGTAAGGCCACGCTCGTAGAATCCGGCTTCGACGAATGGGTGCGGGAACAGATCGACCGGGGGAAATACGCGGACTTCCTGGATACGCCTCCGGACCAACCCTTCCGTCCCGACCCGTCACCAACCCCGGCGTAGGACCCCGCCTGGCTCAGTTCTGGTCAGTCTCTCCCGGACTGTCGGCCGGCTCTGGCTCCCCGGTCTCGGCCGCCGTTCCTTCCTGGCCCGACAGGTCACCAGGAGCCTCGGACTCGAGGACCGAGGTCGGCGCCGTCGCCGGCTGCTGCCCGAACTCGCTTCGCAGGATGGACTCGGGCGTTTCCGTCGAGCGTGCCGACAGTATCGCCAGTACAACCGCAAGGAAGAGAAAGGAGCCGCCTCCGACCCAAGTGGCTTTGGTGAGGACGGTCGCCGCCTGGCGGCCTCCGATGACCGAGTCCGTGGAGGATGACGCGCCGCCGAACTCGGCAGCGAGGCCTCCACCCTTTCCCGACTGAAGAAGGATGATCAGAATCAGGAGAAGCGCCAGGACGCTGATGATGGCGACCAGAAACGTAAACATTCGTTCCCTTCCGATAGGACAAAAAAGATGCGGGCCGCCACTGCCCGCACCACCCTATAAAGCTAGGCGACGACCCCCGCCGCGTCAATGACCTGGCGGCGCCCGCGGTGGCCGCGGCCGGCGCCAGCCCGTCACGCTACCGGGCAGTCGCAGATGACGGCGAAGGCCTCGGGGTCCAGGCTCGCTCCACCGACCAGTACGCCGTCCACCCCCTGGGCCGCCATCAGGCTCTCGATGTTGTCCCGCTGCACGCTGCCACCATACAGGATGGTCGCCGCGGAACCTGCGTTCTCTCCTGCCAGTCGGGTGATCACCAAGCGCAGGATGGCGTGCGCCTCAGCTGCGTCGTCCGGCGAGGCATTCCTGCCGGTACCGATCGCCCACACGGGCTCGTAGGCATAAGTCAGGCTATTACGCCCTTCATCATCCAGGCTCGAGACCACGCTCTCCGCCTGACGGGCCAGCACGGTTCCCAGCTCTCCACGTTCCCGTTCCTCGAGCGTCTCGCCGACGCATAGGATCGGCCGCAGACCTGCCTCCAGGATCCGCGTCGTCTTCCGGCCCACGAGCCAGTCGTCATCGCCGAATTCGCGACGTCGCTCCGAGTGGCCCGCCATCGCCCAGCCCGCACCGGCACTAACCGCCATCTGCACCGAGATCGCACCCGTATGAGCCCCGGCAGCATCCTGGTGCACGTCCTGGACGCCGAACTCCAAATCCTTCCTCCGACCGGCCGCCTCCCGCAAGGCCTGTACGCTGATTGCAGGCGGGAAGAAGATCACCCGGCGGTCGGCATGCGGCTGATACAGGCGGGCAAACCGCTCCATGTATTCCGCCGTCTCCTGCGGACCCTTGTGCATCTTCCAGTTGGCCGCGAAAAGCGGCATCCGTATCCCGTTCACGCCTCGTCCAATGCCTCCACGCCCGGCAGGGTTCCTTCCGCCAGAAACTCCAGGGCCGCCCCGCCACCCGTGGACACATGCGAAACGGCCTCGGCGAGCCCGGCCTGCCTGATCGCGCTGGCCGAGTCTCCGCCACCCACGACGGTGAAAGCGCCTGCGGCGGTGGCGTCCGCGGCAGCGGACGCCAGTGCGAAGGTACCCTCCTCAAAGCCCCGACGCTCGAACAGACCCATCGGCCCGTTCCAGAAGACAGTACCGGCCTCCCGCACGACCTGAGAGAACTCTCTCCGCGTCACGGGGCCTATGTCGAGTGCTGCCATCCCGCCGGGTATCCCGTCGGCCGGCACGGTCACCGCGTCCCCGGCGTCCGGGGCATCCACCTCGGCCACCAACAGGTCGCGGGGCAGGCGCAGTTTCCCGCCGGAGCGGGTCAGGAGGTCACGCGCAACCTCCAGGGCCGCGGGCTCGACCAGGGAAGCGCCCAGCTCACAGCCCTCCGCAGCGAGGAAGGTATTGGCCATCGCGCCTCCGATTATCAGCTGGTCCGCACTCTCGAGGAACGCTTCCAGAAGCCCTATCTTATCGCCGATCTTCGCCCCACCCAGCGCCACCACGAACGGTCTCTGCGGCACCGCGCGGAGTCTTCCGAGAGCGTACAATTCTGCCTCGACCAGCAGTCCGGCCACGGCAGGTCGCAGGTATCGGGTGACGCCGACCACCGAGGCGTGAGCACGATGAGTGCTCCCGAACGCGTCGTTCACGAACAGGTCTCCGAGAGCGGCCAAGCGGCGGGCAAGTTCGGGATCGTTCCTTGTCTCGCCAGCGAGGAACCGGGTGTTCTCCAGCACGAGCACCGAGCCATGCGGCATGGCGCGGGTCGCTTGCGCCGCCTCTTCCGTATCGGTCGACCCGATGAACGCGGCGGGGGAGCCCAGCCGCTTCTCGAGAACGGGAGCGACCGGAGCCAGAGAGTACTTCGGGTCAACCCGCCCTCCGGGTCTGCCGAGGTGGGAAATCAGAACCGGCCGGCCTCCAGCGGCCAGGAGATGCCGAATAGTGGGAATCGTGGCCTCGACGCGTGTGGCATCTCGCACCCGCCCGTCATCGTCGAGAGGTACGTTGTAATCGACACGGACGAGAACCCTGTGTTCCTCCAGCGCCTCCGGTGAGAGGTCTCGAAGACTCTTCCGCACTAGGCCAGACGCTCTCCGATGTAGCGCACGAGATCCACGCAGCGGCTGGAGTAGCCCCATTCGTTGTCGTACCAGGCAATGACCTTCACCAGTCGTCCATCGATGACCGCAGTGGACGGGCCGTCGACGATCGAGCTGTGCGGGTTGCCTATGTAGTCCACCGACACGAGGGGGGCCTCTTCGTACGCCAGGATCCCGGCCAGCTCTCCGTCCGCTGCTCTCCGGTACGCATCATTGACCTCCTCCGCCGAGGTCTCTCTGCCTACGTTCGCTACGAGATCGACGATGGAGACGTTCGGCGTGGGTACCCGCATGGCCATTCCGTCCAGCTTGCCGCTGACGCTGGGAATCACCAGACCGGTCGCCTTCGCCGCTCCGGTGGTGGTCGGAATGATTGACACGGCCGCGGCCCGTGCCCTCCGGAGATCCTTGTGAGGCAAATCGAGGATGCGCTGATCGTTCGTGTAGCTGTGGACCGTGGTCATCAGCCCGTTCTCGAAGCCGAATTGATCCGCCAGCACCTTGACGACGGGCGCTACGCAATTGGTGGTGCAACTCGCATTGGAGACGATGTGATGCTCTGCGGGATCGTAGTCGCCGCTGTTCACCCCCAGAACCAGAGTCACATCCGGGTCGGGCGCGGGAGCCGTGATGATTACCTTCTTCGCTCCTGCCGCCAGGTGCTTTTTGGCATCCGCACGCTTTCGGAACAGGCCCGTACCCTCGAAAACGACGTCTACTCCCAGCTCCTCCCACGGGAGTTGCGCCGGGTCTCGCTGCGAGAGCACATCGAAACGCTCGCCGTCTATTATCAGAGCCTCTCCATCCACCGTCACGTCACCGCTGTACCGGCCGTGCACGGAGTCGAACTTGAAGAGGTGTCCCAGCGTCTCCGCATCGGTGAGGTCGTTGATGGCCACCAGGTCGAGGTCTCCCATCCCCTCCTGAAGAGCCACCCGCAGGATGTTGCGGCCGATCCTGCCAAACCCGTTGATTGCTATCCTGACCGACATATCCGCACTCCCGTCTCTGGTGTTCCCCGTTGATCATCCGCCGGCCCGGCGGCTGGGAGTCGCCGTGCGAAGGGCACCCTCGGCGGTTGAGCCATACCTTGCACCCGTCGGGGCCGGGAGACAAGACCCGTGCTACTCTTCTTCCTCCGCCCGTGGCAGGGCTCGTGAGAAACTCACGGCACCAAGGCAATCGAAACCAGCTGCGCTCAGCACATCGGCGCAGGCCGCGGCCGTGGAACCCGTGGTCAGCACATCATCGACCACCAGGCAGCCGAGGCTCCGGGCGGATCCGGAACCGGCTTCCATAGCATCCCGACCGCAAATGGACTTGCTCACAGCGTACAGCTCTCGGACCCGGCGCTCTCTCTCACGCCGTCGGAGAGAGACCTGCGCGGGCCCCATACGCCGCCGCAGGAGCAGTTCCCTGACCGGCCAGCCGGTGGCGGTGGACAGCCCTCTCGCGAGAAGAAGCGCATGATTGAAGCCTCTCTCCCGCAGGCGGGCCGGCGCCAGCGGAACCGGTACAAGGACGACGTGCCGGCCCTCCGTAACTCGGCGCGCCGCGTTGCTCATGGCACTGCCCATCAGCGAGCCCAGCGCGGTCCAGCCTCTGTACTTCAGGCCGTGCACCAGATCGGCGGCGGGGGGTGCGTGGCGGAAAGGGGCCGCTGCCCGGTGAAGAACCCGAGGCCAAGTCTCGCACTCGGGACAGAGTCCCGCGGAGGCGAAGTCGCCGAAGCGTGTGGCACCGCAACGCGGACACCAGGGCGGGTTGACGGCCGGAAGACGGCTCCTGCAAACGCCGCACAGGGGAGGCAGTTCGCCGGCCACCGCGGCACCACATACGGCGCAGCCGGCCGGTATGACCACGTCGAGGAGCTCGGTTGCTCTCCCCATGGCAGCCCTGGCGAGTGCCTTCAACTGCGCTTCGCCTGCAGGGACCGCTCGGCCGCCGCCCGCATTACGGTGGCCAGGCCGACCGGAATGCCCAGGGTGGGAAACCACCTGCGGACCGCCAGTAGTGCCTGGTGCACCAGAGCGGACAGCCCGTCCCGGGCGGGAATGCCGAGGCCGGCGGCGTGCCTGGTCCAGGCGGTGCCGCCGGCGCCATAGACGAGGTCAATGACATGGTGCACCCGCTTTCCGCCCAGCTTCAGGGGAAGTCGGTCGTCCGGGGAGAGGCCCAGGCTGGTGGCGTTCACAGCGAGATCGTATACGACGGAGTCACCCACGGCACCCAGCACGCGCATCACCGTAGAGCCTCCGTCTACTTCAGCCGCCAGGCGGAGGGCCTCCGCCTCAGTCCGGTTCAGCACGTCGATCGCGGCGGCCCCTGCCATGACACAGCCAACCGCCACCGCTCGCGCGGCCCCGCCAGCTCCCAGCAGCAGGACCCGCGATCCGAGGAGATCCAGGCCGGGCAGTTCCGCCGCCGCAGCCAGGAATCCTTGAACGTCGGTATTGTCGCCGCTCAACCTGCCGGCCTCGTCCTGCCAGAAGCAGTTGCACGCGCCAGAGCTCGCCACGACCTCCGTCCAGCAGTCCAGCGCCAGCGCGGCATCCTCCTTGTGCGGGAGCGTAACGTTCCCCCCGCCGCTGGCGGCGAGCCGTCGCATGGCGGGCTCCAGCCCCTCGGGAGCTTCCGCGGGAACCGGCACGGTGACGTACCTAGCCGCCAGTCCCAGCACGGGGAATGCGGCCCGGTAGATATCCGGTGACACGGAGTGAGCTACCGGATCGCCGATCAGCCCAAAGAGTGATCGTTCAGCCTTCGCGCCCGCCGGCGGCAGGCGCGAAGCTCCGGATCCGCCATCACTCATTGTTGCATCCCATGCCCGGGGCGGGCGAGTCATGAAACCGGTCGAAGAGTCCTCTCACGCACTCGGAGAGAATGTCCGCCGTCTTCTCGTACTCCGCCTCGGTGCCGCCCATAGGGTCGGGCACTCCGAGAGATGCGGACGCGTGCTCGGATGGAAGGTAGTCCGTGGACAGGCTGGCCCTCGCTTCGGGGACGAGGAAGCGAACGGCGTCCAGGTGGGCCTGCGTCATGCAGACGACTAAGTCAGCCGCGGTAACCAGCTCGGCAGTGAGCGGCCGCGAGCGGTGCCCGCTCAGATCCAGTCCACGGCGTCGAGCGACCCTGACCGCCAAGCCTGACGCCGGATCGCCGTCGGCGGCAAAGGTCCCGGCCGAGGCGGCCTCCACGTCCCGGCACTCTCTCGACCGCCCCTCCGAACGCGCCAGAGCCTCGGCCAGCGGGCTCCGACAAGTGTTCCCGGTACACACGAACAACAGTCTTCGGATCACGCGCGCAGGCTCTCACCAAGGCAGGCCTCGATTTCCGCAGCACCGATCGCTCCCTCCCGGACGACCCTGACATCGCCGCTCCGGAGAGACACCAGAGTCGACGCCGGTGGCCCCTGCAGCGGTCCGGCAGCCAGGAAGGTTATCGGCAGATCAGTGTTCGGGAAGCCCTCCAGCGTCTGGCGCGCCTCTCGCGGGCTAACTGCCGGCGGCGACCCGGACGGGTTGAGACTCGTGGAGCTGAGGGAGCCATCCCAGCGGCTGAGTATGGCACGTAATAGAGGATGTGACTCCGCCCTGACCGCCAGTCCGTGCAGCGAACCGTCGTCGATGATCAGAGTCAGCGGCCCCGGCCAGAACACCGCCGCCAGGCGCTCGCATTCTCGCGGCCAGCGTGCGCCCGGGAACAGGCGCGGGACAGCGACCGCGTCGGGCACCAGGCGAAGCAGCGGTTGATCCGCCGGCCGGCGTTTCAGCGCGCCTATCGCCACGTCGGCCCTCTTCGTGGACGGCCCGCCGATGCCGTACACCGTGCTTGTCGGGTGGGCGAGCAGGCCACCCGCCTCCAGGGCCGCGACCCCGGCCAACGCCGCCTCCGCCACGGCACCGCCCAAGGCGGGAACCTCCCTATATCGCGCCACCGCTCGGATCCGGGCTGTCTTCCATTCGCACGCGTCCCGTGGCAACCATCCACTCGGCCAACGCGAAATCGGCCGGCGTGGTGATCTTCAAATTGTTCGGGTCCCCCTCGACAGCCTGCACCGGCAGCCCCCGGCGCTCGCACAGGAATGCGTCGTCAGGAGCACCCACTCCCTCCTCCCCGGCCGATCCATGAAGCTCTCGAATCAGGTCGGCTGGGAATGCCTGCGGTGTCTGTGCGCAGCGAAGGCGGTCACGGTCAACCGTCCCCACGATAAGGCCGTCCACCGCAATTTCCTTCACCGTATCCGGCACCGGCAGCACCGGTATGGCGGCCATGTCAGTCGCCGCCCTGAGTACACGCCCGGTCAGAGCGGCGCTCACGAACGGCCTGGCGGCGTCGTGTACCAGAATGCAGCGCACATCTGAGACAACTGCCTCGATCCCCCGAGAGACCGACTCCCTACGGGTGGCACCGCCCGGGACGACTCGGGTCGCTCCGGCGGCGAGCCACTCCGGCACACGCTCCGCTACCTCCGGCGGCACGACCACTACCAGCTCACTGACTTGCCTGTGAGCTCGCAAGGCTCGGCAACTCCACAGCAGCAGCGGCTTTCCTCCCAGGAGTCGAAACTGCTTCGGCGGGCCTTTCCCCAGTCGCGTCCCCCGGCCTCCGGCAACGATTACGGCCGCGGCGCTCATGGAGCTTCCAGCATCTCGACTACTTCTCGCACGTGCCCGACAAAGGCGGTGCCCGGCAAGGACCGCAGGCCGCTCTTCATGACTGCCGGCAGGATGATCGTGCTCATGCCGGCACGCGCTGCAGTCCTCGTCCGCGCCTCAGCATGCGCCACACCTCGCAACTCCCCGCCCAGGCCCACCTCGCCCACGAACGCCGTCCCTTCGGGAAGCGGAAGGTCGCGACCGGCCGAAGCCAGTGCAGCAATCACTGCGAGATCGGCTGCAGGATCGGTCAGTCGGAGACCTCCCACCACGCTCACGAACACATCCGTGTCGCCGAGGCTGAGTCCTGCACGCCGCTCCAGAACCGCCAGCAGGATGGCCAGGCGTCGTGGCTGAAGGCCCGTGGTGATGCGCTGCGGCGACGAGAACCGCGCGTGGGCTGACAGCGCCTGTACCTCTGCCACCAGGGGCCTGGTGCCGTGCATGGGGACCGCCAGCGCAGAGCCGCTCACTCCCTCCGGACGGTCCGAGAGAAACAACGCCGACGTATCGTCCAGGGGTTGCAGGCCCCTGTCGGTCATTCGGAACGCCGCCAGTTCGTCGACGCTGCCGAAGCGGTTCTTCGACCCTCGCAGCAATCGATGCTCTGCCGATCTCTGTCCCTCGAAGTGCAGGACAACGTCCACCAGATGCTCCAGAGTGCGGGGACCCGCCAACAACCCGCCCTTCGTAACATGACCGACGAAGAAGGCTGCCACGCCGGCCGCCTTGGCGTAGGCCTGCAGCAGGGACGCACACTCCCGTACCTGAGCAACTCCCCCGGCCGACGACGAAAGGCGATCGCTCCAGATTGCCTGGATCGAGTCCACGCACAACACCTGTGGCTGCACTTGTTCGGCGACGTGCAGGATATCTCCCACCCGGGTGGTTGGCAGGAAGGTGACTTCCCGAGCGGCCTCGCCGAGGCGTTCCGCCCGCATGCTCACCTGCTCCCGCGACTCCTCACCGGACACGTACAGGACGCTCCGCCCCGCCTGCTGGAGGCGCGCCACCAGCTGCAGGAGCAACGTCGACTTGCCGATCCCGGGCACCCCGCCAAGCAGAAGCAGGGACCCCGGAACTAGCCCGCCGCCGAGAACGCGATCGACCTCGCCGAATCGCGTACGTAGTCTCGCGCCGGGTTGTGGCTCGATCAGAGCCAGGGATTCCGGTACGGCCGCTCCGGCTCCTTGTCCAGGCCTACTCCGTCGGTGAACGGCACCCAGGTCAGGCGCCTCGACGAGCGAGTTCCACTCGCCGCACGTCGGACACTTCCCCTCCCAGCGGAGGCTCTCTGTCCCGCACTCGCGGCAGAAGTACACCGTCTTCGTTCTCGTCATACGCCGGATCGCCGGTGAGGAGCGGCTGTTGAAATGGTGGCCAGTTGGCAGGCTGTCACGCCGCGTTCATCCGACCGTCAAACGAACTCGCGGCGCACTCGGCAGCTCCGTCCCGGTCAGGGCATCTCCTTCTGCACAGCCACCGATTCGAACAGCGTGTAGCGTTTGTGGAAGTAGAGCGGTACGACTCCGGTCGGGCCGTTCCGCTGCTTGCCGATGATCAGCTCTGCCTTCCCCTCTATCGATTCCCCTCCCTCATCGACTCTCTCCTCTTCCTTCTTGCGATATACCTCCTCACGGAAGATGAACAGAACGAGGTCTGCATCCTGCTCGATCGCGCCTGACTCCCTCAGGTCAGCCAGAACCGGGCGTCTGTCCGTCCGCTGCTCGGGCGCCCGTGAGAGCTGCGAGAGTGCAACAACGGGCAACTCCAGTTCCTTGGCCACTGCCTTGAGGGCTCTGGAGATGGCGCTGATCTCCTGCTGCCGGTTCTCAACATTCCTGGGACCCGTCATCAACTGCATGTAGTCGACGATGACCATTCCCAGGTTCACCTCGGCCGCCAGGCGACGCGCCTTCGCCCGAATCTCCAGCGCGGTGATGGCCGGCGAGTCGTCGATCCAGACCGGCGCCGTGTTCAGATGACCCGCGGCCGTGGCCAGCCGTGCGTACTCGTCATCCTGCAGCCGACCACGTCGGAGTCTCCCGGAGTCCACCCTTCCTTCCGCGCACAGGAGCCGCTGCACCAGCGACTCCTTCGACATCTCGAGGGAGAAGATCGCCACCGGTACCTCGTTATCGATCGCCGCGTGCTGCGCGATGTTCATGGCCAGCGCCGTCTTCCCCATTGATGGCCGGCCCGCCACAACTACCAGATCCGACTTCTGGAAGCCCGCAGTGAGGTTGTCGAGGTCATGAAAGCCACTCGGAACGCCCGTCAGGGATCCTGGGCTTCGCTGAAGCTCTTCGATGCGTTCGAAGGTGGGCCACAGGATCTCCTTTATCCATACGAATCCCTGCCGCTGTGACGCCTGGGCGATCTGGAAGATCCTCTGTTCCGCAAGATCGAGGGTGTCGTCCACTTCACCAGCCGGGGCTCCGTAAGCGTCCTGAATGATCTCCGTGGAGGCCTCTATCAGTTGACGCAGGACCGCCTTGTCCTTGAGGATTCGGCAGTGGTACTCGATGTTCGCCGCCGTGGGGACTGCATCCACCAGCTGCGCCAGGTAGGGCATGCCTCCGGCCCCCTCGAGCTCACCGGCCGACTTCAGCTCATCCGACAGCGTTACAACGTCGATGACCTCGCCCCTCGAGTACAGGCGGATCATGGCCCGGTAGATCCGTCGGTTCGCTTCACGGTAGAAAGCTCCGTCGTCGACCATCTCGACGGCCCTCGCCACCGCGTCCCCATCGATTAGCATGGCGGCGATCACAGAGATCTCGGCCTCCTCCGACCACGGCGGCTGGCGACCGGAAACGGTAGTTCTGTCGGGGAGCAGGGCTGACATTTCGGCCATCATTGGTCACTCAGACTCAGCTGGAGGTTCGGATCGGACCCGGCGGCGGCTGTAGCGGGAGCCGGAGCCCCGGGGGAGGCGGGAGTCGTCTGCTCCCCGTCCGCGACGCGCCTGACCAGTTGCAGGTCCTCCCAGGTCGGGCGCGTCCAGACCGGATTCCGGAGCAGCGCCGCCGGATGGTATGTAACGACCAGCGGATATCCCCGGTACAGATGGACTCTCCCGCGAAGGCGCCCCAGCGAGGCGCGCGAGCCCAGCAGGGTCTGCGCGGCGAACGTCCCGAAGGCGACGATTACTCCAGGACGCACCAGCTCCACCTGCCGAAGAAGGAAAGGTGAGCAGCTCTCGATCTCATCCTGCAGCGGATTCCGATTCCCCGGTGGGCGGCACTTGAGCACGTTGCAAATGAAGACCTCGTGGCGCGGGAGCCCGACGCTCAGCAGGAGGCGGTCCATGAGCTTGCCCGCCGGGCCTACAAAGGGAAGCCCCGTCGCGTCCTCGCGTTGTCCGGGCGCTTCTCCGACGCACAGGACCCGGGCGTTCGGAGAGCCATCGGCGAAGACGACGTTCGTCCGCGTGCGATGCAGGGCGCAGCGCCGGCACCCGGACGCCACCGCTCGCAGAGCGGTCAGGTCAGGCAAGGCCAGTATCTCCTCAGCCGTTCCCTGCTTCGAGAGACGCAGCAGCTCGGGATCCGACTGTGGCGGTTCCGAAACCCGTCGTTCTTGCCCACCGCCCCCCACATCGCCGCGTTCCGGGACCGGGGTCGCGGGCGTCTGGCGTCCAGCGGCAGCCAGTTTCCGTGCCAACTCGAGGGTGGGTCGACGGGCGCCGGCCGGGAGGAACACTTCCGGGTCTCCGAGCCCGTCACGAAAACGGAGGTGCCGCCGCAAGAGGTCTCCGGCGTCAGTCACGAAGCCTGTCTTCCAATCGATCCAGAATGCGGTCCGCCACTTCTTCCTTCGACATGAGGGGGAGCTCCTCCACCGTTCCGGAGCCGTCTATCAGAGTGACCTGGTTGGTGGGGACGTCAAAGCCGGAGTCCGGCCGGCCTGCTTCGTTGAGCGCGACGAGATCCATCCCTTTCGCTTCCAGCTTCAGGCGGGCGTTCTCCAGGGCGGCATCCGTCTCCAGCGCGAAGCCGAGGGTCAGAATGCCACGCTCCTGTCGCAGGGTGAGGGTCTCCTCCAGCAGGTCCGGTCCCGACTCGAGCCGCAGCTCGAGCCCGCCCCCCCCAAGTTTCTTGATCTTGCTGGTCGCGAGCTCGGCCGCTCGGAAATCAGATACGGCAGCAGCCATCAGAAGCACCGACGCGGTTGGCAGCTCGCTCATGAGTGCGTCGAGCATGTCGCAGCTGCGCTCGGCTCGGACGATGCGAGGACCGTGCGGAGGCTCGACCGACGACGGCCCCGCAATGAGCACCACCTCGGCGCCGCGGCGCCAGGCGGATGAGGCGAGAGCGAATCCCATGCGTCCGGACGAGCGGTTGCCAATGTAGCGCACCGGGTCCAGGGGTTCTCTGGTCGGCCCGGCAGTCACCACGACCTTGCGGCCCGCAAGAGGCGAAGGGGCCTCCAGAAGACGTGCCGCCGCCGCCAGGATCGCCTCCGGCTCGACCATGCGGCCTACACCCAGCTCCCCCTCGGCGAGTTCCCCATGCTCGGGACCTAGTATATGCACGCCCCACCCCCGCAGTCGGTCGACGTTCGACTGCGTCGCCGGGTTTTCCCACATCCGAACATTCATGGCAGGGCAGACGAGGATCGGGCAAGCCGCCGCCAGCAGACTCGACGTCGCCAGATCGTCCGCCAGACCCCCGGCCATGCGGGCCAGGAGGTTGGCCGTGGCAGGCGCGACGACGGCCAGATCCGCCTCGAGCCCCAGTTCTATGTGTGCCAGCGGGCGCTCCCACAGATCACAGTGAACCGGTCGCCCGGCCAACGCCTCGAAGGTGGCCGACCCCACCAACTTCTGGGCAGCGGCAGTCATCACGACGTCAACCAGGGCCCCACAACCTCTCAGCCGCCGCAGGAGGATCGCGCTCTTGTATGCGGCGATCCCACCCGACACCACCAGCAGGACCCGGCGTTCGTCGAAAGGTCGCACTACTGCATCGTCGCTGTGCGCATCTTGACCAGGCGATATTCGAGCTGGCCGGACGACAGGGCCGACAGGGCCATCGTGGTCAGCTTCTCCGCACTGTAAGGGGAACGCTCGAGCGGCAGGGCGTTCAGCTCCCGCGCGTACTTCGCCGCGACCAGTACGCCCAGGTACTTGTCCGAAGCATGCGGTGCCAGGTCCTCAGGTGCGAATACCTTCATCTCTTTACCTTCTCCATACGTGATGCCGGCTCCGCCAGCAGCCGGTTCAATGATTCGCTCAGGCCCCGGGCCTGCTCTTCCAACGCCGCGTCGGGGCGCCCTACCCTGCTCTTCTCGGCCGAAATGATGGCCTCGACCGAATTCACGGTGTCTTCCAGGACGTCGTTCACGACCACGTAACCGAACTCGGGCACGGCCGCGAGCTCGGACTGAGCGGTTCGCATACGGCGGCGAGTCGCCTCCGCATCCTCACTCCCCCTCCCCCGCAACCTCTCCAGCAGGCGTTCCAGGCTAGGGGGCAGCATGAAGACGGTGACCACCTCCGGTACCACTTTGCGGAGCTGTCTCACCCCCTGCACGTCGATATCCAGCAGGAGGTGCTCGTCCGCCAACCGGGCTTGTCGGAGGTTCTCGCCGGGCGTGCCGTACAGCTCGCCGTGCACCTCGGCCCATTCCAGAAACTCTCCGGCCGTGACCAGCTCCTCGAAGCGTTCTCGAGACAGGAACCGGTAATCGACTCCGTCTCGCTCACCGGGGCGCGGGGTCCTTGTGGTTGCCGACACCGAGAACAGCATGTCGTCTCGACGCTCCAGCAGTTCCTGTCGGACACTCGTCTTACCGCCCCCCGACGGTCCGGCCAGAACCAGGGGAAACGACCGCCCCGAGCGCCCGCTCTCCTTCACCCCGCTACTCCACGTTCTCGATCTGCTCGCGCAACGACTCGAGCTCGTTCTTGGCCTCAACGATGTAGCGGGATATCTCCGTGTCGTTGGCCTTCGAGCCTATGGTGTTGATCTCGCGCAGTAGCTCCTGTCCCAAGAATCCCAGTCGTTTACCAACCGGCTCCACGTCCGGTCCGGCCAGCAACTCGCCGAACGCCTCCACATGCGAGCGTGCCCGTACCAACTCCTCCGAGATGTCCCAGCGATCCGCCAGGATCGCGATTTCCCTGGCCAGCCGGTCCTCGTCTACATCTACTCCGTCCGCTAGTTCCGCGACCGAGCGGCGAAGCCTGTCCCGTTCCTCGAGCAGCCTCGCGGGAGCCCGTTCTTGCACCGCATCAAGGTGACGGCCTAGCGCCCCCAACCTCCCCTGTATATCCGTCGCCAGTCGCTGGCCCTCACGCTGCCGCATCTCGACGAGCTGGGCCGCCGCCCTTTCGACCACCTGAACGAGCGTCTCGACTGCCACCGACTCGAGAGGGTCGGGCGACTCCTCCACCATGAGACGATCACAGTGACCGATCAGCCCCATATCGATCTCACCGGGCAGATCGTGCCGCTCCTTGAGCGTCCGAAGAGCCTTCAGATAAGCCTCCACGCGATCGCCGTCCAGCCGGTACGAGGAGCCGCTCCCGGCGGAGCCGGCCGCCTCGGGCGGCGCCTCGAACCGCACTGTCACGTCCACGTGCCCCCGCCGAATGTTCCTGGTCACGGCTTCCCGCAGCGGCTCTTCCCATCGCTCGGTGCCGGTCGGAATCCTGAGATTCTGCTTCAGATGCCTCGAGTTCACCGAGCGCAGTTCAACGCTCAGCGTTCCCGCCCCGCCTGCGTGGGAGGCGGCCCCGAACCCCGTCATGCTGCGTATCATAGAGAATATGTAGTATAGGCTGGACCCGGCCTCAGCGTCAACGGCGAGGACCTATAGCGACACTTACATCCATTTCATTTAACATTATATTCTACAAAGACTTCTACTGCACCGGCCGACGACATGGAACGTCTCAGTTCAGGAACTCCCACTTCACTCCGAACACCGAGCGTCGGCTGGGGAACACCAGGCCCGGTTGGTCCTGTGCCGCCTGCCCCGTCATGTTCTCGAACCTCCAGTAGATGCGCACATCCAGGACGCGGACCATCAGGTCCCAGTCGAAGAACGTATAGGCTGGAACAGCAATCAGGGGCTCCCCCCCGGCCGGAGGGCCCGCTGGATTCGCGGCGCTGAACATCGCATCCCGGCGATCAAGGCGGACCGCCATTCTCAACTCCAGGTTGCCATCGAGGAATTCGTCGTGGAAGAACAGCTCTCCGCGAACTATGCTCTCGGGCAGATATGCTGGGGTGCCGTCCGAGAGGATGGAGGTGTAGCGCCAGAATCCTCTTATCCTCAAGGGCGCCACGCCACCCAAGATCATCCCCAGCGGCAGAATAGGCCCCGAAACGCCGGTCTCGAACGCCAGCAGTTCCAACCCATCTCCTGCCGGCTGCTCCAGATCGAAGATCGCCCCGAACGGGAGCTGCCGGTTGACGGACTGGTACTCGACCCGCTCCGAGATGCGGAACGGACCGATCGGCATCCCCAGGGTTCCGGCGGCCGCGTCGAACGACAGTGAGTCGGTGGTGCCGCGCGCCGGATAGGTTACGCCGCGTCGGCCCGAGGCACCCTGCACCGTGAACGACCCTTGCAGAGGCAGGCGCGTGAGCGCGATTCCGCCTCGCGCTTCCGCCGTAGTGAACCCGTCCCACCCCGTCATTCGGCCACCGGCCTCCAAAGCTAGCCACGGCGTGAGTTGGAATCCCGCTTCGCCGTTGACGTCGACCTGAGGAAAGATATCGTCGTCCCACACGTCCATCCCGGCGCGGAACCACCCCCACTCACCCGAGCCGGTCAGGCGGAAACCGGCGTTGTTCGTGTCCCGTACCTTCTCATCGTCCAACTTCAGCTCGGTTGATCCGACGAACCCCTGGGCCTGCAGTCCCGGCATCAAGTTACCTCGACCGCGCAGGAACAGTTCGGTCCGGTTGATGTCGGCCGGTCCGAAGACTGTGCGATTCAGACTCTCGGCGTCGAAATGAAGCTCAACGCCGGCGTTCCCTTCCCCGGGAATCCACTCGATATTGCCCCAGAAATCGAAGTCGTCCTCCGGTGTCTCGCTGGCGGTGTTCAGCAGATCCGCTGACGCAGCGACATTGAAGTGGCGCCCCGCGCTGTTAGTATAGACCAGCCGGAGGCGGCTCAGACCCGGGTCTCCGGTGCCGCCCGTAATCCGCGAGTACGCGGGCGCGGACGAACGATGAACGGTGGTGAGCTCTGCCGTCCATCCGTCAGCACGTCTTCGCACCCGAACCCCGTCCACATAGGCCAGGGCGATGCGCGTCAGGTCCACCTGGCCGGCCTCCAGGGGCGTCAGCTCTCTACCGTCGACAGAGACGCTGACAAAACCCGGACCGAACGCTCCCGCGAGCACGTGATGCGGTCCACCGAACCAGGTGGCCCGTACTGCCGTCAGACCGGGCACGACTTCGGTGAGAAGATCCAGGAGGGTCAGCGCATTCGAGGCGAGGATCGTCTCCCTGTCCCATTCGTACATGGGGGCCGCGTGGCCTTCGGACGGCACCTGCAGTTCTGGAATCAGGTGGGGGAACGGGCGGTCGGCAGCGGCAGAGTCCTGCAGCGTGCCCGTAAGCTCTCCGGGAAGCGGTCCGACGGCCGGTCCACCGGCAGCCGCCTCGTCCGCGGCCGCTGAATCAGCGGGAATAGCAGGGCGCGGATCCGTAGGTTCCTGTGGCAAGCCCTGCACCGGGAAGGCCAGGACCGCGGCGACCAGCAGCAGGCCGGAATCGGCCGACGGGAGGCGTCGCTCGCGGTGCCTTGCCGCCCGGCCCGAGTGGATCCGTGTACCAGACTGCCGAGAAACCTGAACACCCACGTACGCGGCTTACCGGACAGTCATGTTCTCGATGATCCGGTCTCCGAACTGGGATGTCTTTGCCAGCGTGGCGCCGTCCATCTGACGCTCCAGGTCATAGGTGACGTACTTCTGGCCGACCGTTCGCTCTATCCCGGCGAGAAGGTCGGAGGCCGCCTCGTCCCAGCCCATGTGCTCGAACATCATGACGCCCGAGAGGATGAGAGATGTGGGATTCACCTTATCCATCCCGGCATACTTGGGAGCTGTTCCATGGGTTGCCTCGAACAGAGCCGCATCGTCACCGATGTTCGCACCGGGAGCCATACCCAACCCTCCGACCTGGGCCGCGCACGCATCCGACAGATAGTCACCGTTCAGATTGGGCAGCGCTATGTAGTCATACTCGGCAGGACGCAGGAGGACCTGCTGGAACATCTGGTCGGCGATCCGGTCCTTGATGACGATCTTACCTTCGGGTTGCTTGCCGTCGTGAGCGCTCCATAGCTCCGTCTCGGTAAGCGTTGAGTCGCCGAACTCGTCACGCGCCACCTCGTAGCCCCACTCACGAAACGCCCCCTCGGTGTACTTCATGATGTTGCCCTTGTGAACCAATGTCACCGAGCTGGCTCCCGCAGCCATCGCGTCTCGGATGCACATTCTGACAAGGCGCTTCGTGCCGAACTCCGAGATCGGCTTGATTCCGATTCCACTCCCCCCGCGAATCGCGCAGCCCATCTCCTCGTTCAGGAACGAGCGGACTCGCTCTGCCTCCCGCGTCCCGGCGGCCCACTCGATGCCAGCGTACACGTCCTCGGTGTTCTCCCTGTATATCAGGACATCCAGCTTCTCCGGCTCCCGTACCGGAGAGGGCGTACCCCGGATCCAGCGGCTGGGCCTGACGCAGGCGTACAGGTCGAGCTCCTGCCGGAGGGTCACGTTCAGCGAGCGGATCCCACCGCCAACCGGAGTGGTGAGCGGACCCTTGATCGCGACCGAGAATTCCGCCACGGCCTGGAGAGTCTCTTCCGGGAGCCACTCGCCGGTCAGGTTCTGACCCTTCTCGCCGGCGTAGACCTCCATCCACCTGATCTTTCGTTCTCCTCCGTAAGCGGCGGCAACCGCCGCGTCGAACACACGCACGGCGGCGGCCCAGATGTCCGGGCCCATTCCATCGCCTTCGATGAACGGGATGATCGGGTTGTCCGGAACCTGGCGGCCCTCTTCCGTGACGACGATTGGCTCACCGTCTTCCGGAACTCTCGCGCATTTGTATTCAGCTCCCATGATGGCCTCGGCTTGATCTCTTGCGTTCTATGTTCAGCGACCGTCGATGGGCACGTACGGCCGATCTAGCGTCCCGGTGTACTCCGCGCGAGGTCTGATGAGCCGATTGTGCATATGCTGTTCCATTACGTGCGCGGCCCAGCCGCCGGTCCGGCCCATGGCGAACAGCGGGGTGTAAAGATCCTTCGGTAGAGCCAGTGCGTAATATACCGTGGCGCAGTAGAAATCGACGTTGCAGTACAAGCCCTTCCTCTCGAGCATCGTCTGCTCCAGGCAACCGGACAGTTCATGCAGGCGGCTGTCGCCGGATTCCCGGCTGAGCTCGTCCGACATCCGTCGAAGGTGAGTGGCCCGCGGGTCCTCAGTGCGGTACACGCGGTGTCCGAAGCCCATGATTCTTCTCTTCTCGGCCAGCGTCCGGGTGACGAACGCGTCTACGCCTTCGATCTCGCCGATCTCGAGAAGCATGTCCATCGCTCTCTCGTTAGCCCCTCCGTGAAGAGGTCCTTTGAGCGCCGCTAACCCGGCGGTTATCGCCGCATGAAGGTCCGCCAGCGTGGATGCGACGACCCGGCACGTGAATGTCGAGGCGTTCAAGCCGTGCTCCAAATACAGCAGCAGCGACGTGTCCAGGGCCCGAGTCGCCGCGTCTACCGGCTTCTCGCCGCCCAACATGTAAAGGAAGTTGGCGGCGTGGGACAGCTCCGGATCGGGCGCGATCGGATCTAGTCCCTGCCGGATACGGTGAGACGCCGCTACCACGGCGGGCAGCTGGGCCACCAACCGGCCGGCCTTCCTGAGGTTCGCCTCGTGGGAATTGTCTTCCGCCTCGGGGTCGAGCTGACCCAGCACAGACACCGCTGTTCGCAGCGCCGTCATCGGAGGCGCCTCGGCGGGGAGCGTGCGGAATACGTGGAACAGTTCCGCGGGTAGTGAGCGCTGACCGGCGATCAGTCCTTCGAACGCGATCAGCTCCGCACGGGAAGGAAGGACGTCGTACCACAGCAGGTACAGCGCTTCCAGATACGAACCGTTCCGTGCCAGAGGATGTATATCATAGCCACGGTACCATAGACGCCCGGCTTCGCCGTCGATATGGCTGAGCGCCGAGCGCGCCGCCACGACCCCGGCGAGTCCGTTCTCGGTACTGTTCTCTCCCATTGATCCCCCGCGCGCGGTTCCCCCTTACTAGAAAGGGGCGCAACGCCCGGTCTCAGCCGGAGTTACGCCCCATGCTCGATCCTGGGTTCGAGCGGCCGACCCGTCTAGCGAATGGCCGGGTCCGGTTCCGCCACCAGAAACTGGTGCTTGAGATCATCTGCGCTCAGGGCCTCGAACGAGCCCGAGGGAAGCCTCACGCGCCTCTGCGGCTGCGCCGGATCTGAAAAGCAGACAAAAATCACAGTGTCCCTGTCCTGCGAAGATGGTTTTCCGTCGGGATCCGGCCAGAAGACATCGCGAGATGCGCGCCAGGCCTTCCACCGTCTCCCGCTGTCATCGCGAAAATGTCTGGTCATGCACACCTCGAGGTTGTAGGCGTCACCGACTTAAGCATATTAATATACCGATTCCGGGGAGTGATGTCTACCTGCCGGAACTGCCTAATACATTACATCATCTCGATGCTTATATCAGGTTAATACACTTTTTGTTACGGGAGCCCGGCGTGGGGCGTCCGTGACGGCCCGGTTGCAGCCTTTTCTTTCGCGCCCCCGCTGCTGTAGACTGGTGCGAGTGAACCATCACCTCCCGCGCATCGGGCTGAGCGGGGAGGTGCCCCGCATGACTCCTGCTGGAGGCAACGATGAACGCCAGACCGACCTCGGCATTCCGCCTATCACTAGCCGTGTCAACAATACTGACAGCCCCCTGCGTCTCGGCGGCCCAGCAGCGCACGCGGCCTGCGCGACCGGCCAATACGTACTCGATCGTGGCGCAGGATCCGGGCACCGGTCAACTGGGCGTGGCGGTCCAATCACACTGGTTCTCGGTGGGCTCTGTCGTTCCGTGGGCGGAAAGCGGCGTTGGCGCGGTTGCCACACAGTCCTTCATCGACCCCGGCTACGGGGCTAACGGACTGGCCCTCATGCGCTCGGGAAAGAGCGCCGCCGAGGCACTGGCCGGCCTGATCGCGGCCGACCCGCATCCGGAGGTTCGACAGGTCGGCGTGGTGGACGCCAGCGGCCGCACCGCCGCGCACACCGGTTCGCTGGCCACCGTCGACCGGGTCGACGAGTCCCTGCCGCTGTTTGCAGAGGCGTTCAGGCTTCGCGCGGAGTGGCGGGAGCTGGTGCCGAGGCTGGCCAGGGCCGAGCTCCTCCCGGATGATCAGGAGATGATCGAGCGGATACTGTCAGCGAAGGATCGTTGAGGCAGCAGCCCGGCCTCAGCGCGTGTCGGGCCCGTCGAGCTCGGGAAGCCGGCAACCGAACGCGAAGCCGGCGCCGAGGCCGGATATCAGCGCAACGAGGATGACTGTTATCAGGATGTGCATCGCAACCTCGAATCAACGATCGCGTGAGCCAGATGAAGCCGGCTCACGCGGCCCTTCCGGCAGACATGCTCCGGCCTGCCACGAGCCCAGGACCCTGATGCTGTCAATGAAGATCGGCTGCAGGGGAAAGTTCTGGAAGGCCGGGCTCACCGCCCGGCTGGGAGTGGCGGCGATGGCATCCACCACGCTGAGTCCCTCCAGCACTCTTCCGAACACCGCGTAGCCCCAGGTGCCGGGCCCCTGTCCTTCGTAGTCTAACGCCGGGTTGTCGGCGTGGTTGATGAAGAACTGAGCCTGGGCGCTGTGCGGCGCTCCCGTGCGCGCCATGGCGATCGTGCCACGTAGATTGGCCACTCCGTTCCGCGACTCGTTCCGGACCGGAGGCCGGGTTGGTTCGCGCGGCGCGAGTTCGGCTCCGTAGCCGCCGGCCTGTATCATGAACCCCTGCATCACGCGGTGGAATACGAGTCCGTCGTAATGCGCTTCCCCCACGTATGCCAGGAAGTTCTCCACCGTCAGGGGAGCCTGCTCCGGGCACAGCCCGATCACTATGTCTCCCGCCGAGGTGTACAGACTCACACGAGGGTCCGAACCTCCACATGCAGCCGTCAGTGTCAGCACCGCTACGACGGCCGCAACCCTGCTACCACTCTTCATCTCTTCGTTTCCACCTCGTCCCGATCGAGCCATTGCTGGAGTTCCCCCTTGGAAACTTCTCCCACCCGTGCCCGGCGAGTCCATTCGAGCTGCTCCCGCAGCACCCTGATAACCTTGTCCACCAGCTGCTGGGCCGTCTCCTTCGATCGGCGCCGCGCGGCGAACTCAGAGTATTCGATGGGCCTTCCGAACACCACGTACACACGCTTGAAGAGTCTGGGGAAAGCGCTGCCGACCGGCAACACGTCACGCATCCCATCGATGGTTACGGGCACCACGACCGGGCGGTTGGCCAGTATAACCAGACCGGCCCCGGGACGCCCCTCTCCGATCCGTCCGGTACGGCTGCGAGTTCCCTCGGGAAACAATATCATCGTTCCGCCGCGCAAGGCGCGGATCATCATGTGCAGGGCCTTCAGATCCCTCCGCCCGGGTCTTACCGGGATGCATTTCCACTGGTCGGCCCACCAGGCCAGGAACCTGTTTCGGAAGAAGTTCTCCTCGGCAGCCGGGTTCCAGGGCACCAGGAACGGCTTGACTATGGACGGACCGAAGTAAGCGGCGTGCCCGACGATGAAACTGTCGATCATCGACTGGTGATTCGACAGTAGCAGCGTGTTTCGCCGGCGAGGCAAGTTGCGACGGCCGATGACTGTGGAATGATTGAGGATGAAGAACAGGATCGCCAGGAAGATGGCCGTCAGGTGCGCCACAACGTACCGCGTAAGCGGCCAGAAGAAGTGGAACAACCTTCCCCGGTGCCCGGCTCGGTAGGGTTCAGTCATTCGGCCTCTGTAGTGTGATGCTCCCTCTGGGCGCCGCCGGCCTGGAGGCGCGCAGCCAATATCGATGGGCCCGGTTCATTGTGCCAGACACTTCCGGACCGGTCTCGATCCACTCGACGCCGCTACAGGCCTGTTCCATATTGCCCTAAGCTGGGTAATTGCCCTTAGCGGGGTATCAGGGCGCTGACCGCGAGGCCATTGCCTCACAGGCACGGCAAACCGGGTGGTATCATATGACGTCGGCACGCATGGACAGCATCGACTCGTTCGGATCCCGTCGCGAGTTCTCACTTCCCGACGGCTCGACAGCGGTCATTTACGACATACTGGAGCTCGCACGGCAGGGCATCGGCCGCATCGACCGCCTGCCATACTCGATCAAGCTGCTGCTCGAGAATCTGCTTCGTCACGAGGATGGCGTGTCGGTGACGGCGGACGATATTCAGGCGCTCGCACGCTGGGATCCTGCTTCAGAGAGGGAGATCTCGTTCATGCCGGCTCGGGTGCTCCTGCAGGACTTCACCGGAGTGCCTGCCGTGGTGGACCTCGCCGCCATGCGGGACGCGATGAAGGAGCTGGGCGGCGATCCCGCCAGAATCAATCCGCTGATGCCGTCCGAGCTGGTGATAGACCATTCCGTACAGGTGGACTCCTTCGGCAGGCTGGCCTCCTTCTTAATCAACGCCGAGAAGGAATTCGAGCGGAACCGCGAGCGCTATGCGTTCCTGCGCTGGGGGAAGGAGGCGTTCGAGAACTTCAAAGTAGTGCCTCCGGACACCGGCATCGTACATCAAGTGAACATCGAGTACCTGGCCCGCGTAGTGTTCGACGTGCAAGCGCCGGGAGAGCGCCTGGCCTACCCCGACACCCTCGTCGGCACGGACAGCCACACTACCATGGTCAATGGTCTCGGCGTGCTGGGGTGGGGGGTCGGTGGCATCGAGGCCGAGGCGGCGATGCTCGGGCAGCCCATCAGTTTTCTGGTCCCGGAAGTCGTCGGATTCCGCCTCCGCGGCGAGCTGCCCGAGGGTGCCACGGCCACGGACGCCGTGCTTCGGGTGACGGAAATGCTGCGCGCGCAGGGAGTCGTGGGTAAGTACGTGGAGTTCTTTGGTGAGGGCCTCGATTCCCTGTCCCTGGCCGACCGGGCCACCATTGGGAACATGTCACCCGAGTTCGGCTCCACGTGCGCGATCTTTCCCATAGACCCCGAGACACTCGCATACCTGCGGTTCACCGGGCGCCCGGAGAAGCACGTGGCCCTGGTGGAGGCGTATGCAAGGGAGCAGGGTCTCTTCCACACGCCAGGAGGACCCGAAGCCGACTATACGGACAGGCTGGAGCTCGACCTGGCCTCTATCGAACCGAGTCTGGCGGGACCGAAGCTGCCACAGCAGCGAATAATCCTGACACGGGCGAAGGAGAGCTTTCTCGGGTGGCTGCGCGACATGCGAGACGGCGACCTCGACGGCGGGTCGGGGCTGTCGGGATCGGGGGCAACCGCTTCAACGGTCGGGGCGGCGGGCTCCACAGCAGTGGCGGCACCCGCGGCTCGGAGAGCTCAGGTGGCCTGGGAAACGCCCGAAGGTGATCCCGTCGAGTTCGAGCTGCGTGACGGAGCCGTAGTGATCGCCGCTATCACCAGCTGCACCAACACCTCAAACCCGAACGTGATGGTCGGCGCAGGGCTGCTGGCACGCGAAGCGGTCAAGCGAGGTCTGGAACGAAAGCCGTGGGTGAAGACCAGCCTGGCCCCCGGATCAAAGGTCGTGACCGAGTACCTGACGGACGCGGGCCTCATGCCGTACCTCGAGAAGCTCGGCTTCCACCTGGTCGGATACGGCTGCACCACGTGCATCGGAAACAGCGGCCCGCTCGCCCCGCCCATCGTGGATGCGATACTCACGGAGGACCTCGTCGTGTGCGCCGTACTGTCGGGCAACCGAAACTTCGAGGGCCGAATCAACCCGAGCACCAGGGGAAACTACCTGGCTTCCCCACCCCTCGTAGTCGCATATGCGCTCGCAGGCCGGATGGACATCGACCTGCACACCGAGCCCATCGGCCAGGACCGAAACGGGGATGACGTTTACCTGCGCGACCTGTGGCCGTCGCAGCAGGCAATCCGTGCGGCGGTCGGAGAGGCTGTGAAGACCGAGCACTTCCGCGCCCAGTATGCCGATGTCTACGTCGGCGACGAAAAATGGCGGGCTCTCCCGGTCCCGGAGGGAGACCAGTACGAGTGGGATCGGGAGTCGACGTACGTCCGTCAGCCGCCGTTCTTCGCGGGAATGGGCCGCGAGCCGGAGCCGCCCGGTGACATCCGCGGGGCCAGGATTCTGGCCTGGCTCGGTGATTCGGTGACGACCGACCATATTTCCCCGGCGGGCGCCATCGCTCAGAACTCGCCGGCCGGCCAATATCTCATGCACAAGGGGGTAACCCCACAGGAGTTCAACTCCTACGGATCCCGTCGCGGGAACCACGAAGTGCTGATGCGCGGAACGTTCGCCAATGTCCGGCTGCGGAACCGGCTCGTGCCGGGGGTGGAAGGCGGCTATACGGCACACTTCCCGGATGGCGAGCAGATGTCGATCTACGATGCCGCGATGCAGTATGCGGAGGAAGGCGTGCCGCTCATCGTGCTGGCGGGTAAGGAATACGGAACTGGCTCGTCTCGTGACTGGGCGGCGAAGGGGCCGCGCCTGCTGGGAGTGCGCGCCGTGATCGCGGAAGGATACGAGCGCATCCACCGGAGCAACCTGATCGGCATGGGGGTGTTGCCTTTACAGTTCCTGGAGAGTCGGACCAGCCACAGTCTCGAACTCGATGGAACGGAGGTATACGACATCGAGGGGATGGCCGACGGGCTGGCGCCGGCATCCACTGCATCGGTCACGGTGACACGCTCCGATGGGACCGTCGTGCAGTTCGAGTGCCTGGCGCGCCTCGACACCGAGGTCGAGGTTGGGTACTACCGCGACGGGGGGATTCTTCAGGCCGTTCTTCGACAGATGCTGGAAGGCTAGGGACTGCTTGGACATACAGTGCGGCGAGGGGACGGAACCCGTGCCGCCGCGGCCAGCTCCGGCCGGCCCGCGTTCCCGGGCCCCGCTGGACACTGTTCACCGACTCCTTCCGGGCGCGTTGTTTGCAGTACCGTGGCCATGTTTCCGATTCCTTGCGACTTCTGAGACGGAGTGACCGATGTTATCAGGCGATGTGCGACGACTAGCCCCGATCCTGGCTTTGCTCGCGACGGCCGCGTGCGCCTCTGCCGGCAGCCAGGAGGAGGTGGCGGCGCCGTCTCCCCTAATGACCGGAGCGGACCTTACTCCCCACGCTCCACCGCAACTGCTGGAGGTACTCCGACCTCCGGAAGCGGCCGTGACGGCGGCCGAGGACGTTGAGCTGACCGGGACCGAGATGGGGACCATGTGGACGTTCGAGAACCCGCCCCTCGACTACTGGGAGGAGACGTACGGCTTCCGCCCTAGCGCCGAGTGGCTGGAGCACGTGCGGCTGGCCTCCGTTCGGTACGGTCAGGTGTGTTCGGCATCCTTCGTATCTCCGAACGGGCTGGTGATCACCAATAATCACTGCGCCCGTGACTGCATCGATGCCGTGTCGACGGAAGAGAGCGATTACCTGATGGACGGCTTCTACGCTCCCACGCGCAATGACGAGAAGCTGTGCCCCAATCTCTATCTCGACCAGCTCATCGAGATCGAGGACATCACGGCGCCGGTGCACGCCGCCGCGCAGCCCGGGATGGACGCCGCCGCGGTCGCCAGCGCCCAGCAGCGGATCCGCACCGAGCTCGACCAGCAGTGCGAGGCCGAGACCGGTCTCGGCTGCCAGGTGGTCTCGCTATTCCACGGCGGCCAGTACAAGCTCTACAAGTTCAGGCGCTACTCGACGGTGAAGCTGGCCTTCGCGCCGGAGACGCAGGCCGGGTTCTTCGGAGGGGATCCGGACAACTTCACATACCCGCGCTACGACCTGGACATCACGTTCGTGCGCGCGTACGAGGATGACGGAGTAACACCGGCCCGCACTCCGCACTACTTCAAGTGGGATCCGGAGGGTGCGCAGGAAGGAGAGCTGGTGTTCGTGACCGGGAATCCAGGTTCGACGAGCCGCCAGATCTCCGTCTCCGAGTACCTCTACCAGCGCGAGGCCCGCCACCCGACCCTGGTCGACTTCTTTGACTCCCGAGTCGACGTTCTGCATGCGATCGCCGAGAAGGACCCGGCGCGGGGCCGCGCGTTGAAGAACACCACCCTCCGGTACGAGAACAGCCAGAAGCTGTTCCGTGGTCAGCTCAAAGGCCTCCGCGATCTGGGGCTGACGGCCCACAAGATCCGGTGGGAGAATGAGTTCCGGCAGAAAGTGGAACAGGATCCACAGCTAGCCGCGCAGTACGGAGACGTGTGGGACGAGCTCGAGGTGATTCACACCGCCAAGGCGCGTCTGTATCCGAAGCTGTACCTGTACGACCCGGACGAGATAGTCCCCTCCGCTCACCTCCAGCTGGCCGGCCGATTCGTGCGCTACATCGAGGCGATGGCGGTGCCGGAAGGACAGCGCCCGAACCAGTTCCGCGGCGATAATCTGGCGCAGATCGAGGCGCAGCTACGGGAACCGGGTCCGCTTCTCGAGGATCAGTCGGTCGGCATGCTGGCCGGTCGCCTCGCCATCGCCCAGGGCTGGCTCCCGGTGAACGACCCGCTCGTAGCCGCTATCCGGGCTGGTGAGACTCCTTACGACGCAGCTCGCCGGCTCGTGGGAGCCACTCGCGTAGGCGACGCGGAATACCGGGCCCGGCTCATGGAGGGAAGTGCAACAAGCCTCGGTGCACTCGAAGATCCGCTCGTAACCCTTGCACGTCGGATGATCACCATGCGTCGGCCCGCCCTGAGAGAGTGGGGTCGGCTAACCACGGCGCAGGATATCCAGACAGAGCGATTCGCCAAGGCCCTGTTCGCCGTGTACGGCACGGACCTTCCGCCAGATGCGACGTTCACGCTCCGAATCACGGACGGCGAGGTGAAGCGTTACGAGTATAACGGAACCTACGCGCCGGCCCAGACCACTCTGTACGGCCTCTATGCGCGGGCGGCCGAGTTCGGCAACGAGATGCCGTGGAAGCTGGCGCCGGCATTCGAAAAGGCACGGGATGAGGTCGACATGAGCATCCCGATCAACTTCGTATCGACCAACGACATAACGGGCGGCAACAGCGGCAGCCCGGTCATCGATCGAGACGCGCGGATCGTAGGAGTAGCGTTCGACGGCAACGTCGAGGCGTTCCCCAACGAGTTCCTGTTCGTGGCGCCGAGCGGCCGCACCGTATCGGTGCACACGGCCGGGATTACCGAGGCTCTCCGAAGCGTCTACCAGACCGGGGAGCTTCTGGCCGAGATCCTGGGAACCGGCGGAAACTGACGCGAGAGGAGCTACATCCGTTTGTACGACGGGCCGCTGCCTCCCTCGCGGGGTGTCCAGCGAGGGCCGAGGACGTCGGTGGCCTTGCAGTCGATGCAGTTGGGCGCGTTGACCACGAGACCGTTCTCGGCCCACTCGTATACGCCCGCCGGACACATATGCTGGTAGAATTGGCCGAGCTCGCGGCTCACACTGTCTCCGGGAATCAGATGAGACGGGATGTCGTCCCGGGTCGTGTTCCCCGAACGGAAAACGGCATCCAGCTTGCCGAAGGTATACCTGCCGTCCGGTGAGAAGCCTACGGAGGGCGTCACCAGTCTCGGCTCCGCGGCGTCCTCGTCCACCGCTATCCGGCGGCCCGGCAGGCGCCCTCCCGTGAGGATGGCCAGCAACGACTTCAGGCCCCCGGCGTAGAAGCCCGACTTGAAGGCGGTGCGCATGTTTCGGCGGCGGTACAGGTCGTTGCCGACTACGCTGTCACGAATCGCTGCGTCGTAGGCGGAAAGGAAGTCGCTCGAGACGTCGCCCGCCTTCAGGGCCCGGTAGGTGGCTCGCGCGGCGAACATCCCCGAGTACATGGCGTAGTGAATCCCCTTCAGGGAAGGCACGTCGACGAGTCCGGCTGCGTCACCCGCGATCAGGACCCCGTCCCCGTGCAGGCGTTCCGGAAGGGAGTAGTGCCCGCCTTCGGGGATCGTCCGGGCTCCCCACTCGACCATCTCGCCACCGCGCAGTACGGCACTAACCAAAGGGTGCGACTTCAGGCGCTGCAGAAGCTCATGCACGTCCAGGGCGGTCTGCCGGTAGTCGAGACCCACCACCAGACCCAACGACACGAGCCCATTCCCCATCGAGTACAGCCAGGCTCCGCCGAAGGCGTCACGCGGTAGAGGATAACCAAGCGTATGCATCACAACGTCCGGCGGGTCCTCGACCTGCCACAGCTCCTTCACGCCCAGCGCGTAAATCTGCGGATTCTCGGAGCCGATTCCCTGCTCCGCCAGGTACGCCTGCGTGAGCGGTCCCCGCGCGCCTTCCGCCAGCACCGTGACCCGTGCCGTGAGATCCGTGGGGGGCACGTATCCGCTGGCCGGTCGACCGGAGCGATCGAGCCCGGTCGCGGTCGTGCGAACGCCGATTACCCCATCCCCCTGCATGAGGAGGCTGTCGGCCGGAAAACCCGTAAACACATTTACACCCAACTCCTGCGCCCGCGCGCCCAGCCAGCGTACGATCTCGCAGATGGACGCCACGTGGTTTCCCCCATTGCGCATTGGAGGCGGCGTCGGCAACCGTATCTTCCCGGTCTCCGTGAGCAGGTAGAAGCGATCCGAACTCACTTCCCTGCGGAATGGCAGCTCCCCCACAGACATGTCGGGAAAGAGCTCCCGGAACGGCGCCGGGTTCACGACGGCTCCTGACAGGCAGTGCTCCCCCAGCGTCTCCGCCTTCTCGAGGACGCCGATCTCCAGCTCGCCGAGGCTCCCGCTCCCCGACTCGGCATCCTGCCGGAGGAGCCGGGCCAGCTCGATGGCCCCCGCCAGACCGGCCGGGCCTCCTCCCACGAACAGGACGTCCATGGGCACCGCCTCCCCACCGGGTGCTTCCCGCACGATGAAACGCTCGCGAGGAAGCCGCGGCTGGGCAGCTGCCGGGATCAGAACATCGGTGCCGTTCGCAGTCATGGAGAGGCGTCCTGTCTTGCGGTGTGCGTCAACGGGCGACCAAGATGATCCCTCCCGCTATTGGTGTCCAGCGGTGGGTCCGCGGCGGGTTCGACCGCTGCCGTGAGTGGGAGAGACTCAGGAGGGAGAGGGCTCTTGTCCCGGGTTCTGGTGAACGCCGGCATCTGGATAGTCTGGATGACTCTGGCCGCTCTGTGGACTCCCATCGTCCTCGCGGCCTTCCTGGCCACGGCCTGGTGGGACCCCGGCCGGCGTGTGACCGGCCGCATGTTCCGCTGGGGCTCGCGAGTGCTCATCGCGTTGAACCCTCTCTGGCACCTCACGATTATCGGGAACCCGCCTCCGCGACGCTCGCACCCCTTCGTGGTAGTGTCGAATCACCAGTCGCTTGCCGACGTTCTGCTCCTCGGGACGCTGCCGTGGGAGATGAAATGGCTGTCGAAGCAATCGAACTTCCGTGTGCCGTTCATCGGTTTCATGATGAGGCTCGCCGGCGACGTGGGGGTACGCCGTGACGACGCGGAGAGCAGGGTCAAGGCTTACCAGCGGCTGCGGGAGTGGCTCGACCGGGGTGTCTCGGTGATCATATTCCCCGAGGGGACGCGGTCTCGAAGCGAGGAGATGCTTCCGTTCCGCAACGGAGCGTTCCGGCTGGCGATCGAGAGCCGGCGGCCCGTGTTGCCGCTGGCCGTGTCGGGAACGCGCCAGGCTCTCGAGAAGGGCTCGGCATCCTTTGGCCGGGCCGATGCCGTGGTGAGGATTCTGGAGCCGGTCTCCGTGGAAGGACTCGCCGTGCGAGAGGTCGCCCATCTTCGAGATCGGGTGCGAGAGGTGATCGACCGGGCACGTCGCGAGACCTCGCAGGGCTCCGACGCCGCTCGGCGCTAGCGCTCGGCGCTCCGCAACAGCTGCAGCACCTCGTCCACCGGAAGAGCCCGCACAACTCGCCCGCGGAAGCCAACCGTCGTGGTAGCCGCGAACAGCGAGTTCAGCACGGCCTCTTCCGTCGCCTCCATCGCAGCGCCGAACAGGACCGTCATCAGGGCCCCCTCGAGCTTCGCTGCAGGTCCGCGATCGGTGCTGAGAGCGATGGCGTAATCACCCGAACCGTGCGCCATGCTCGACCCGGTGCGGGCGACCCCGTGGGAGGTCCGCTCAGCGAGTCGCCGCAGGTTCCGCTGGGAGAGCGGCGCGTCTGTCGCCAACACTATCATGATCGAGCCCCCGTAAGGAGGCCGACCATGACGCCGGCCACGTCAGTGATAGCGTCGAGCGGTCCCGGAGGGAGGTCGCCGATGATTATTCCTGCTTCGCGGGCGCGCGGCCTGTCCTGAGCCGCCAAGGGGGAACCTAGAGTGAGACTGAAGAGGCAGCCGCCGGCGAACACCGCCCCGGCTGCGAGACGCCTTGACCTGTCCACCTAGGGGGAGGCCCGGGCCTGAATCTTCACGGGCGCGCGCATCCGGAGCGGGAGAACTCTCGCTCCACATCCTGGACCCCCGCGTAGAGCCGCTCATCCCGCTGGGTCAGGTCTTCCGGAAGCCGTCCCGTCCACAGGGCCCTCCCCTGCACGATGTAGGCGATCCAGTCGTCCTCCACCGCGACATATGCCGCCTGCAGCTCCGAGCACGCGGCCCTTCCCTGGTCGAGGGCGACCGCCAGCCCGTAGTACCGGCTGATGTCCTCCAGCAGGTTGTCACCCAGCGCTTCAAAG
>JBDHHR010000005.1:0-99234 GCA_039589295.1 Gemmatimonadota bacterium
CGCTGATCCGGTTGGAAGGTATCAGGAAGGTTTTCCTGACTGACGAGATGGAGACGCACGCCCTGTCGGACGTGCATCTGGAGATCACGGACGGCGAGTTCGCGGAGGTCATGGGTCCGTCCGGGTGCGGCAAGTCCACCCTCCTGTCGCTGGTGGGGCTGCTGGACACCCCCACCGAGGGCGCGTACTGGCTGGACGGCGAGCCGGTGGACAGCCTGTCGGCCTCCGAGCGGGCCCGGGTCCGCAACCGCCATATCGGGTTCATCTTCCAGGCCTTCAATCTCATCGGCGACCTGACGGTGTACGAGAACGTGGAGCTGCCCTACCGCGGCATGGCCGTCCCCGAGCGCAAGGGGCGGGTGAACCGGGCCCTGGAGCGGGTGGGCATGAGCCACCGCATGGACCACTATCCGTCGCAGCTCTCCGGCGGGCAGCAGCAGCGGGTGGCCGCCGCCCGGGCGGTGGTGGGCGATCCCCTCATCCTGTCCACCATCCTCATGGTCACCCACGACCCCAGGTACTCCAGGTACGCCGAGCGCACCATCCACCTCTTCGACGGCCGCATCGTCAGCGAAGAAGACGCGGAGCTGCAGCTGCAGGAGGCCGCCGTCTGAAGAAACCTGGCCGGTGCGCTTCGAGGCGGCGCTTCTTGATCGCCACTTCGGCCCGCTGCAAGGCGTCGAGGTGTGTGATCGCTGCAACAGACACCTGAGACACCGACCCGGTGCGACATCCGACGCAAGGCTGCGCGAAGGACGTCATTCTCCAGGTCGCCGGCCCATCCCACGACGCGAGCGGTGATTCGCTGGGCCCCCGGCTGCCGCCCGCGGGCCGAGTCAAAGTTGCCTTCGCGCCAGAATGTGTTATACTGCCAGTCCTTTCGCTTTCAATCTGCGCCCACACGCTTAGGTGAAACCTGATAGGCGGGGCTAATCAGGAGGTCACAGGCGATGTGGATAACTTCTTCCGGTGCCCGGCTTCGCCGGGCCCCTAACGCGACACCCCGAGGTGTCGCGCAGAGAAAGCGGTCGGCAGTCCGGGTGTTGCGCGACAGCAACGGCGCCGGGCTGGTGGAGCTGGCGCTCACCCTCCCGATCCTCCTCATGTTCTTCTTCTCGGTATTCGAGTTCGGACACCAGTTCTACGCACGCCTCAGCATGAGCCACGCAGTCGCGGAAGCCGCCCGCTACGCGGTCACCGGTAATGTGCTCACCGATCCCGAGACCGGCCAGGCGCTGGAGCGGGTCGAGTCGATCCGAATAATGCTCGAGCAACATGCGGCCAATCTCGCCGTAGAGGTGCGCGATGTGGAGATCGAGCCCGCGGACGGGGGAGGGCCCGGGGCAGTGGTGAGCGTGAGCGCCTCGCTTCGCTACCAGTACTGGCTTCCGGGGCTGGGAGACATTCTGCCACCGACCGACTTCACCGTGACGACGGCGATGAAGAATGAACCGTTCAATCCGTAGAGCCAGGCTTCCGCGTGACCGCAGCGGGCAGGCGATTGTAGAGCTTGCGCTCGTCATGCCGATCCTGCTGCTCATCTCGCTGGGACTGGTGGAGTTCGGCCGGGCGCTGAGCGTCTCGCACTCGCTGTCGAGGGTCGGACGGGAGGGCGCCAACATAGCGGCCCGCGGCACAGGACTGGATACGGTTCTCACCGTGGTGCTGCGGAACGCGTCCGACGTCGAGTTGCGGCGGCGGGGCGGTGTGATCGTGTCCCGCATCGAGATCGATGACGCGGCTCCTGTTATCTCGCGGCAAGTCGTGGCGCCGGGATTCGAAGGCAGGAGTCGGCTGGGGTCCGAGGGGGCGATCGCGAAGGACTTCGTTCCGCTCGGGTTCGAGAGAGGGAGCATTCACTACGCCGTCGAGCTGTTCTACGACTACCAGACTATTACCCCCCTGCCCCGCTTCGTCACGTCTCTGTTCCCCCTCGAGCTGTACGACAGGGCGGTCTTCTAGTCGGTCCAGCTCCCAGATTCGGTGACCCGAACGATAGGTGTGCCATGAGTGGCAATGTGTCTCGACGAGTCGGTCTGACAAGCGCTGTGACAAGTGCGACTCGTAACGTAACCGGCAGCCGTGGGGCTGTCCTGCTCATGGTCGCCGGCGGCATGGTGTTCCTGCTCGCCATGTCCGGTCTCGCGATCGACTCGGGGCGAGCGTATATCGTGAGGTCCCGCCTCTCGCGGGCCGTGGACGCTGCAGCACTTACAGGTGCCCGCTCCCTGCGCCTGGGCAGGCCGGTGGCCAGGCAGCAGGCGCTGGCGGTGGCCGAGGCGAACGGTGTCAAGGACGGAGTCGACGGCATGCGCCTGAAGTTGCAATTCGGCGCCACGGACGACGGGGAACCCACGGTGACCACGACGGCTCGGCAGCCGATGCGCACGGTGCTCATGCACCTGGTGGGCCAACCGGAGGTACTTGTGACCGCCAGCGCCACTGCCGTCGTGAAGCCGGTGGACCTGGTGCTGGTGATCGACGAGTCCGGGTCGCTGGGAGTCGTCGGAGTCTGGGATGACCTTCAGGAAGCAGCCAAGGACTTCGTCGACTTCTTCGACGGCGGGCTCGACAAGCTCGGCCTGGTGTCATTCGCGACGCGCGCCGAGAACCGCTACCCGTTGCAGCATCACTTCGCCGCCGACATCCGCTTCATCATAGACCGGATGCGGTCGGCCGGCTGGACGAACACCGGTGAAGGCCTGCGGCTCGCGCACGGCCTGATCACGGGACCCGAGGTGAGAGAGAGAAGCGCCAAGGTCGTCGTCTTCTTCACGGACGGCAGGCCGACTGCCTTGAGGGGGCCTGTGGGAGGGCTGGATCGGATCATGAGCATGGACGACTCTGACCCCACCGGGAATACGCTGGGCGGCTATTACAACAAGCCAGACCAAATCCCGATGGACCGTTATACGGCAGCCGACGGCTGTGCCTGGACCGAGAACTGCAGCGAGTGGACGGAAGGCGGCGAGCCGCCGCACGGGCCGGTCGCGCGGCTGATCGCCAAGCAGAACGGGATGAAGTGGGCGGACCGAATTCGCGGCGATGGGGTGTACGTGTACACGATCGGGCTCGGGAGCCCGAGCGCGCCGGAACTCCAGCAACCCGATCTGGACTACCTGGTGAGACTGGCCAACGAGCACGGCATCGTGAACCCCGACCAGCCCCAGGGTCGGTCATACTTCGCTCCCTCGGCGAGGGAGCTGCAGGCCGTCTTTCAGCGGGTGGCCAGCGACCTGGTGGTTCGTCTTTCCCACTGAGCGCCAGGCCGGCCGGGGCGGTTGTAATGGCGGCCGGCCGGGGCGGCTGTAATGCCGGCCGCTCGGCGCTTGATCGGAAAGGCCGCGCACGCTGGCCACAGTCATCTGCGAGGCGTACCCATGAACCAGCCTGCAACGGTAGCCATCCTCGGGGGCGGCAATCTCGGCGTCTGCATCGCCCAGGGGCTTGCAGCCACCGGCGGGTTCCACGCCGGCAGTATCGCCGTCACCCGCCGCCGCCCGGAGCTCATCGAGTTCCTCGCCGATCAGGGGTTCGCGGTGAGCGCCGACAACTGCGCAGCGGTGGAGAATTCCGATGTGGTCATGCTCTGCGTGCAGCCGCAGCAACTGGACGGAGTGCTCGAAGAGGTGTCGAGCACCATCCGAGCAGGTCGGCCGGTCGTAATCTCGACCGTGTCCGGGGTCAGCATCGCCGAGATGCGACGCTTTCTGGGACAGGACACTCCGGTGCTGCGGGCCATGCCCAATATCGGCATCGCCATCGGGGAGTCGATGACCTGCCTGGCATCCGATGAGATCTCACTGCCGGAGGTGCGCGTCGCCGAAGCCATCTTCGAGAGCATGGGGAGGACGATGCTCATTCAGGAGGAGCAGATGGTGCCCGCGACAGCGCTGTGCGCCTGCGGCATCGCCTTCTTCCTGCGAGCCATCCGCGCCGCCTCGCAGGGAGGCATCGAGATCGGCTTCCATGCGAACGAAGCCATTTCCCTGGCGGCGCAAACCGCAAAAGGCGCGGCAGATCTCCTGCTGAGCCAGGGCAACCATCCCGAGCTGGAGATCGACAAGGTAACCACTCCGAAGGGCTGCACCATCTACGGCCTCAACGAGATGGAGAACCGCGGCTTCAGCTCGGCCCTCATCCGCGGTATCATCACCGCTTCCGAGAAGGCGGGAGAGCTCTACCCGCACCACGACTGAGCAGCCCGCCGGGATCTGGAGCGCCGGCACCCGAGTCCGGAACCGCGTGGCGCGCCGCAGGTACAGTCGAGACGGCAGAGGCGAACGGACTATTCAGGAACGGAGATCGGATGCCCCGCACGGAAGCCATGTTCCTGGCAGCTCTCGCGGCGTGGCTGTGGGGGGCTCCAGCCAGCGCGCAGCCGGCGGGAGAGGCCCCGACGGACCCCGGATTGAGGGAGCTGCACACCCTCGTCAACGCCCACCGACAGGAGGTCGGGTGTCGTCCCCTCGAGTGGCACGAGGCGTCGGCGACCGTAGCGCGGAGGCACAGCAGCGACATGGCGGAGCGCCGCTACTTGGATCACCAGGACCCCGAGGGGACCTCCTTCCTGGAGCGCCTCCTGGCGGGCGGTGTTACTTGGAGCGGACCGGTGAGCGAGAACCTGGCGCTTACGCCTGCCGGGGCCGCATCGGTGATGGAGCTATGGCTGGACAGCCCGGGCCATCGCCGCAACCTCGAGAACTGTGCGTTCACGCACCACGGGGTGGGCTCTCTCGATGGCTTGTGGACCCAGCTGCTGCTGGCCAACCCGGGACCGCGGCGGGAATGACGGTCGCGTCGAAGCCCCTGGCAGGTCGCTGCTAGACCCTCCACTCCTCGCCTCGCCAGCACATATCCCAGAACTGCCATTCGTATCTGCTGGATAGAACGAAGAGCGAGACGAGCTTCGCCCGCTTCCGGGGACCGATGCCTTCCGCGACCCGATTCATCTCTCCTTTGAGCCACTCGGCGGCCTGCGAGAACTCTTCCGACGCGTATTGGCCGATCCAATCCGCGTAGCGCTCGTCGGCTGGCAGTGGAGACGCAGCCAGAGCCCGGGCGACGTAGACGTACCCCCACGCGCACGGGAGGAGCGCTGCCAGCAGGTCTGCCAGATCGCCGTCCGAGGCCGTGCGGACCAGAAAGTCGGTGTACGCGCGGGTGGTAGGCCACATGGTCTCGTCCTCCAGCTCCTGCGCGGAGATGCCGAAGCGTTGGGCGTACCGGCGATGCAGCTCCATCTCGGTATTCAGCGTGAGGTCCAGGGCGACCGCGAACCAGCTCATGGTCTCGAGTCGATCAGCCTTCGCCGCCCCCCAGGCGAAGATGCGGGAGAACTCGATCAGGTACAGGTAGTCCTGCCGAACCCAGCGCTCGAAGATCGCCGGATCGAGGCTCCCGTCGGAGAGTCCCCTCACGAACGGATGTGCAAGCTGCGCGTCCCAGATATCGCGGGCCTCGCGATACAACAGGTCCGTGAACTGCATCTCACTCGTCTCCGGCGGCGGATGGAATGCCGGGCCAGTTGTCGCCTGTCATGGCCATCTCCCAGAAGGCGATCTCGTACCGCACGGTCGTTTCGAACGCCTCCACCATCCGGTCCAGCAACTCCGGCCCCGCCTCGGCCGCCAGCCCGTCCAGCTCGGTCTCTAGGTAGGCCACGTAGGCGGAGAACTGCGGGCCGGCCCAGTTCTCGACGAACGGCCACCACGGGGATGCGCGATCCAGGCCCTGCTTCACGACCTTCCACGAATCGTGATACGCCTTCTCGGCAGCGTACAGAACGGTGTATGCCTCTTCATAGGACGCGTTCTGGGCCGTGGCCAGGAGAAACTGTATGTAAGCATGCGTCGTGAAGGAGGGCTGGGTTCCCTTCAGCCACACGCCGATGGCGGCAGCGCGCTCCTCGAACAGACGAAGCTCCCTGATCAGCGCGGCGATGGCCTGGGTCATCGGCTCCCAGTGGCTGGCCGGCCCCTTGGGTATGAGGGCCGCCAGGAACGGAATGGCCGCCTCGACGAACACGTAGTCCTGGCGCATCCAGCTGGCGAACGTCTCGTGCGGGATCGTCCCGTCGCGCGTTTGTAGCAGGAACGGGTGCTCCAGCATCCGGTCCCACAGAGGTTCCAGGCGTGCGAGCTGCGTATCGCAGAAACCCATCATCAGGCTCCATCTCTTTGGTGTATCCGGAGCGACGAGCTCGGTCGCCTGCTAACTCACCCGCCGGAAGGAGCGGATATAGTCGCGGTTCAGCATGGCGATGAAGTCCACGCTGATCTCCTTCGGGCAAGCGTTCTCGCAGGCCCCGTGGTTCGTGCAGTTGCCGAACTTCTCTTCTTCCATCGCCAGAATCATGTTCAGCACTCGATCGTGCCGCTCCGGCTGTCCCTGCGGAAGGAGGTTGAGCTGCGCCACCTTGGCTGCGGTGAACAACATGGCCGAGGCGTTCGGGCAGGCTGCCACGCAGGCTCCGCAGCCGATGCAGGCGGCGGCGTCCATGGAGCGCTCGGCGTCTTCCTGGCGTACCGGGATCGCGTTGGCATCCGGCGCGCTGCCCGTGCGAACCGAGATGTAGCCGCCGGCCGCAATGATCCGGTCGAAAGCGCTCCGGTCGACAACGAGGTCTCGAACGATCGGGAAGCCCTCCGCCCGCCACGGCTCGATCCAGATCTCGTCGCCTTCCAGATACTCCCTCATATGGAGCTGGCAGGCGCTAGTTCTCTTCCAAGGCCCGTGGGGCCGTCCGTTTATTACCATCCCGCAGGCGCCGCAGATGCCCTCGCGGCAGTCGGAGTCGAAGGCGATGGGCTCCTCTCCCTTCTCCTCCAGACCCTCGTTTACGACGTCGAGCATCTCGAGGAAGGACATGTGCTCGTTCGCCTCCGTCTCGTACACCACGAACCGCCCCCGCTCGGACGGAGCCGTCTGCCGCCAGACGTGAAGCTTGAGTCTCATTCTACTTGTAGCTCCGCTGAGTCGGAGGAACGTGCTCGAACTCCAGGGGCTCCCGATGCTCCCGCGGCGTACTGTCGGGCCCCGTGTACTCCCACACCGTAGCGTGCATGAAGCCCTCGTCGTCGCGCTGCGCCTCCCCTTCCGGTGTCTGGTGTTCCTCCCGGAAGTGGCCGCCGCTCGACTCCTCGCGGATCAGCGCGTCGAGGCACATCAGCTCGCCGAGTTCCAGGAAGTCGGCCACCCGACCGGCTCGCTCGAGGTTCTGGTTGAGCGATCCGCCGTCGCCGACGACCGTGGCGTTCTCCCAGAATTCCTCCCGCAGGGGCGGGATCTCGTCCAGCGCTTGCCGCAACCCGGTCGCGTTACGGGACATGCCGCAGTGGTGCCACATGATCCGCCCCAACTCGCGGTGGATCGAATCGACAGTTCGCCCTCCATTCAAAGCAAGAAGCCTCTCGATCCGACCTTCGACGTCCTCCACGGCGCCTCTTACTTCGACGTGGTCTTCGGGGATCTCGTCCAGCTTCGCCTGGGCCAGGTAGTCGGCGATAGTGTACGGGAGGACGAAGTACCCGTCCGCGAGGCCCTGCATCAGGGCACTGGCGCCGAGGCGGTTGGCTCCGTGATCGGAGAAGTTCGCCTCGCCGATTGCGTACAGGCCCGGAACGGTGGTCATCAGATTGTAGTCCACCCACAGGCCGCCCATCGTGTAGTGAGGTGCCGGATAGATGCGCATCGGGACCCGGTAGGGATCATCCCCCGTGATCCGCTCGTACATCTCGAACAGGTTGCCGTACCGGGTTTCGATCACGTCCTTGCCCAGGCGGCGAATGGCGTCGGCGAAGTCGAGGTAGACTCCCAATGCGGACTCGCCCACGCCTCTTCCCTCGTCGGCCATGTCCTTGGCGCGACGTGAGGCGAGGTCGCGAGGAACGAGGTTTCCGAACGCCGGGTACATGCGCTCCAGATAGTAGTCCCGCTCCTCATCAGGGATCTCCCCAGCCGGTCGCGCGTCGCCGACCTCTCTCGGCACCCAGATGCGTCCGTCGTTCCTCAGCGACTCGCTCATCAGGGTGAGCTTCGACTGAAAGTCACCGGCCACCGGGATACAGGTGGGGTGGATCTGGGTGAAGCACGGATTGGCGAAGCCGGCGCCCCGTTTGTACGCCCTCCACACAGCGGTCACGTTGCACTTCATCGCGTTGGTGGACAGAAAGAAGACCCTCGAGTACCCTCCGGTCCCAAGGGCCACCGCATCCGCCAGGTGGGTCTCTATCTTCCCCGTCTCGAGGTCGCGCGTCACTATCCCGCGGGCCTGACCGTCCACCACCACCACATCCAGCATCTCGTGCTGGCTGTACAGCTTCACCCCGCCCTCATGGACCTGCCGCATGAGGGCTTGGTATGCCCCCAGCAGTAGCTGCTGGCCCGTCTGTCCCCGTGCGTAGAAAGTGCGGGAGACCTGAGCGCCACCGAACGATCGGTTGGCCAGCAGGCCTCCGTACTCGCGCGCGAACGGCACGCCCTGGGCAACGCACTGGTCGATGATCGCGAGGCTGATCTCCGACAACCGGTACACGTTCGCCTCGCGCGCCCGAAAGTCGCCGCCCTTCACCGTGTCGTAGAACAGGCGGAAGACGCTGTCACCGTCTCCCTGGTAGTTTTTTGCGGCGTTGATCCCGCCCTGTGCGGCGATGCTGTGAGCTCTTCTCGGGCTGTCATGGTATGTGAAACAGCTCACGTCGTAGCCGAGCTCGCCCAGGGTGGCGGCCGCGGACGCTCCCGCGAGGCCCGAGCCGACCACGATGACGTTGTATTTCCTCTTGTTCGCGGGGTTCACCAGCTTCATCTCGAAGCGGTGCTGCTCCCACTTTCCCTCTATCGGGCCGGAGGGGATCTTCGAGCGCAGCTCCATGTCTCCCTCCCTTATCACTGGACAATCCCGCTGAGCACCGCCACCGGGAAGGACAGATTCCCCACCAGGACCACCAGGGCGATCCCGAGCGCGATCGACCGTCGTAACCGGTCTCCCGGTGAGCCCTCCCATCCGAGCGTGTGAAAGGCGCTCCAGGTTCCGTGGTACAGGTGGAAACCGAGGGCGATCATGGCGGCCGTGTACGCGACGGATACCGGCAGTACCTGGAAACCGGCTACGAAGTTGTGATACGCGTCGCCCGGTACGAAATCGGGGTGCAGGGTGCCGGTGGTGAGGTGGAGGATGTGGTAGGTCAGGAACAGGAGCAGCACCACCCCTCCCCACCGCATCGTCCGCGAGGCATAGTGGAACTCCAGGTGCTCTCGCTTCCTGTACTTCGACCCGTACACCGAGCCTCGCGCCGTCCAGCTCATGACGCTGAGCTGGTACGCGAAGTAGACGTGGAGGACGAGGGCGAGGATAAGGACGATGCGGGCGATCCACAGGAACTGGCCGTGCCCGAGAAAGGGGGCGCCGAACTCGCGCAGACCTTCCGCGTAATGGTTAAATGTCTCGCGCCCCAGGTATACCTTCAAATTGCCCAGCATGTGGGCGATGACATACAGGACGAAGAGCGCCCCCGAGACGGCCATCGCGACTTTCTTGCCGACCGAGGTGCTGAAGAGGGAGTAAACCCGTCTCATAGGTCACTCCTCTGAATCGCGAGGTTCAGGTCAGTATAGATAACAGCTCATCATATAGCGGTATAGAAACCGGTACAAGCCGTGGGAGAAGGTCCCCTGGACACCTCTGTTCGCAGCCCAGCAAGCGCCGAAAACAGGGCCGACGCCGCGGATCAGGTCTCCCAGTAGCGCGCCTTGTGCGGAAGGATTCCGCGCAGCCCTCCGGTCGGATCCGGTACGTCGCCCAGGTGACGCGGGATGATGTGAACATGGGCATGCAGAATCGTTTGACCCGCGGCGACGCCGTCGTTGATTCCCACCGTGAAGGAGTCAGGACCGTAGCGGCGGCGAAGACGCTCCCTGACCACCGCCACGAGCTGCCAGACGGCCTCCCGCTCCTCGCTGGAAAGGTCGAAGATGCTGGCTACGTGGCGCCGCGGCAGGACGAGCGAGTGGCCCTCCGCCGCGGGGTACATGTCGTGGGTGGCCCAGGCCAGGTCGGCGTCGATCCAGACGCGGTCGGACGGCGCTGTGCAGAATGGGCAGTCGGCGTCCATCGAGCTCCTCGGGGGTTGGCTGAACGAAAGATAGCGCGAGGGATCTCACCGGGCACCCGGGAGAGCTTGGTCCGGTGTGGACTCTTGTCCGGTGTGGGCTCTTGTCCGGCGAGCTTCTGTACGTCGCGGCCTGAGTGAGCTAGATCTGTGGGTGAAGATCGGAGATGACCCACAGGAGGTTTCCAGCGAAAGATGGACGAGTCAGGCACGCCCCCGGACCAGACGACCAGCATAGTAAGCGGCCACGGCAAGCAGGGAGCGCTGAGAATAGCGACGCCCGCGCTCTCGCAGGAGGATTCACGCCGGATGTACAAGGCGATGGAACGGTCACTCAGGGAGCTGTGGGGAGTCGTTGATGGACTGGCGGCGGTGATGCCCCCCCGCCCTACGTACTACCGGGTGACGGTCTTCGGCTCCTCGCGCATGCATGCCGGTGACGAGCTCTACTCGGAGGTCCGCCGGCTGGCGCAGGAGCTGGCATCCATGGGTTGTGATATCATCACCGGAGGCGGCCCGGGGCTCATGCAGGCGGCCAACGAGGGAGAGAAGGTCGGTGATGTCCAGAACCGCACGTACTCCATCGGCCTCAACGTGGATCTGCCCCACGAACAGGGCGCGAACCCCTTTGTCGAGAAACTGTACCATCACGGGACATTCTTCTCGCGGCTCCACCACTTCGTGCAGCTCTCGAGCGCGTTCGTGGTGATGCGAGGCGGAATCGGCACCTCGCTCGAGGCGCTCATGGTGTGGCAGCTTTGTCAGGTCGGTCACCTGCAGAGACGCCCACTCATCATGGTCGGCGGGATGTGGCGAGAGCTGGTGGAGTGGGGCAGGCAGCACTGGATCGGCGATGGGGCGAGCCTCGCCAATCCGGAGGACCTTGACATTCCGGTGTGCGTGGACACGGTCGACCAAGCCGTCAGTGTCATTCGCCGCAACCTGGACGAGTGGGCTATCGAGGGCGCCTGATGAGCGCTGTGAGGTAGCTAGAGCTCGAAAGTCTGCCCCCGCTCCGGTACTACCACCTCGGCCGTTCCGCCCCGCCGGAGGCCGGCTGCGAGAGTCCGTGCGCTGCTCTCCTCGCCGTGCACTATGAAGAAGCGCTGCACCCGCCCCGCCCGGCGAGTCCGCTCCGCCCACTCCGTGAGTCCCCGGCGGTCGGCGTGGGCGCTGTAGCTGTCGGCCCGCTCGACGCGCGCCCGGACATGTACTTCACCCCCGAGGATCGAGACGGGATTCCTCCCTTCGATGAGCCGGCGCCCCAACGTGTGCTGGGCCTGGTACCCCACGAAGAGAACGGTTGTCGACGGTTTCCCCAAGTGGTTCCGGAGGTGATGGAGAATCCGTCCCGCCTCGCACATGCCCGAAGCGCTTACGATGACGGCCGGGCCCCGCCTGGTGTTGAGCGCCTTCGACTCCTCCACTCGTCTTACATACTTGAGGCGCGTGAACCCCAGGGGATCCCCGTCGGAATCCGTCTCCAGCGTCTCGATCATCTCCTCGTCGAAGCACTCGGGGTGTTTGCCGTACACGTCGGTGATGTTTATCGCCAGGGGGCTGTCCACGAACACGTCGATCGGCGGAAGGCTGCCTTCCTCCCAGAGCTGGTTCAGGCGGTACACTACCTCCTGCGTTCGCCCGAGCGCGAAGGCGGGGATCAGCAGTTTCCCTCCGGACTCGTAGGTGGAGATGGCACAATCCCGAAGGTACTCTCGGGCCTTGCTGGCCGGGGCATGGTCCCGGTCCCCGTACGTGCTCTCCATTATGACGAAGTCGGCGCCATCCGCTATCTCCGGATCGCGCAGGATCGGAAGGCCCCTCCGACCGATATCTCCGCTGAACACCAGCCGACGAGTGCGGCCAGCCTCTCCGATGTCCAGCACCACCGATGCCGACCCCAGGATATGACCGGCATCGCGAAAGTGCGCGCGAACGCCGGGTATCGGTTCGAAGGCCCGACGATAGTCCACGGCTCGGAAGCGGCGAAGCGCCTTGCGCGCATCGCCGATGAGGTACAGCGGCTCGAAAGACCGTTTCCCCTGTCTGCGGCGACGGCGGTTCACGTACCGGACGTCCGCCTTCTGGATATGAGCCGCGTCCACCAGCATGTGCAAGCACAGATCGCGAGTCGCCGAGGTCGCGTAGATCCGTCCACGGAATCCGCTCTTCACCAGGGTGGGCAGGTTGCCGGCATGGTCGATATGAGCGTGTGAGAGGATCACCGCATCGATCCGGCCGGCGTCGAACGGAAGGGTCCGATTGCGCTCGAACGCTTGTTTGCGTCGGCCCTGATATAGGCCGCAGTCCAGCAGGAGCTGGCGGCCGCCGACCCGAAGCAGGTGCATCGAGCCCGTGACTTCGCGCGCCGCCCCCCAGAACTCCAGCTGCATACGATTCCTCCCTCGGTGCCGCGGGCGGCTCTCGGCGACCACGACGGCCCGCACGTGTGCGCGTGGGTGCTAGCCCCGGGCGTCGCCCCCCGCGGACCACGGCTCGGCTGACACGGAACGCGCCGCCGCGTTGGCCGCCAGTTTCGCCTTGACGTCGCGCGTCTCCCGGATAACGACCGTTTCCGCCAGCTTGTCCTCCAGGCACTGACGGTTCCGGTCCCACAGAATCCGGAGGAATCCCTCGAGGCCAGTGAACAGCGAGGCCGCGTAGCCTCCGAAACGCTCGAACGCGACCCAGTAGCTGATCGGACTCCCGTCCAGGCGCAGGACGCGGATCCCCAACAGCCGCTTGCCGGGAGTCCGCCCCCGAAACAGACCGGTCAGCAACGTGAAGTAGAGTCCCGACCAGCCGATTCCGAGGCCAAGCTCGTCCAGGAAGCCCAGGATCGTCTGCAGAATCCCCTTGTTGCGCTCCTCCTCCAGTGCCTGCTCGGTACGCTGCAGCTCCGCCACCAGCCCTTCGTTGCGGGTCGTCAGCCGAATGATCCGGTCCTCCCGCTCCGCCATCTCGTCCCTTGCAAGTCGCACCCCGAGGGTCGGGCCAAGCCCCGCCTCCGCTGCGCTGTCGCCCGCTAATCGAGCGGCGTTGTAGGCCGACAGAAGAGAGTCGAGTTGCATGGGGACCGGCGCGGCGGCTGCCGTGTCGGCCGCCACGATCGCCCGCCGGATGGCGCGGGTGACCGACTCGTCTCCGCTCTCCGTCGCGTCGTCAAGGACGGCCCTCATCTGCTCGGCCGAGATTCCCTGGTCGGCCAGGCGTCCAACCATCCGCTCGGCCGCCGCGGCCGCTTCGGCGGAATCCGCTGCTCCAAGCAACGCCGTGAAGTCGGATATGCCGCCCAGAGTGACGGCAACCCCCTGCCCTCCAGCTCCGCCGGTCTCGAAGAGCACCGTCTCCTCATTCATCACGGTCGAGGCCCAGAACACGGTGATGCTCACGAACAGGATCGTCGCGCCCAAGCAGCCCAGCGTGCCCCGGGCCAGCTTGCTGGTGACATTCGCCTTGCGTCCGCGAAAGGCGATCCAGAAAAGGAAGACGCTGGCAACGACGGCGAAAAGGATGCCGCGAGCGTTGGCCAGAAGTCCGATGGCGGCGAGGTCGATGAGCATGGCGGCGGCGCGGCGCCATGGCCTCGCCAGCGGCAGTCCGAGGAGGTCCGGAGCTACCGAGAAGGCGTCCGGTGTGATCGAGTCGCGCGGGTCGTTTCCTCTCGCCATGCGGAGATACTCGGCTCCGCGGTCTGCGCTGGCAACAGCGACAGGGGCGTTAACGCCGCTGTGACACACACCCGAGCGACAGGCGGGCGGCCGGTCACTCCCGGCCGCCCGCCCCGGCATACAATGCCTGTGGCTCCGTCAGATCGAGACGGCGGGAACCTCCTGCACCGCCCTCAGGGTCTCCCATACCGGCTCCAGGTCCGGCATCGGGATACTCAGGTGGAAGTCCGGCAACCCTTCGATGTCCACGTCCAGGTCCGGGCCGAAGTAGAATCCCTGCACGTCCCCCTCCTCCGACCTCCAGGTGTCGAGCTTCGAGTCGGGGAGTTCCACGGTGAACGTCCGCTCGCGCTTGTCACGTAGAACGCGGAGGGCCACGGGCCCCGCCTCTGCCCTGCGCACCAGCCGCATCAGGTCACGGGGGTCCTCGACGTCGTCGCCGTCGATCGCCAGTACTACGTCGCCGGCCTTCAAGCCCGCCTTCGCCGCGGCTGACTCCTCGGCCACCGATGTCACGAGCACTCCGGTACGGTCGCCGAGACCGAAGTACTCACCTAGCTGGTCACCGAGACTCTGGATGCTTACCCCGAGGCGGCCCCGCCCGCCGAAGGCCATGAAGGTGTGAACGTCCGGTGCGCCACGCATCCGGATCCTCATGTCCTGCATGTTGTCCCGCTGCCTCTCGAGCCGCTCGCGCAGTTCCTCGCCGAAATGCTCGCCCCGGTCGGAACGGAAGTCGTACACTCGGGCAAGGGAGCGGCGCTCACCCAGCTCGAGAGATATCGTCCGCTGGGATCCGTCACGGATGAGGTCCAGGCTCACATCGCGACCGGGCGGCGTCTCATTGAGGATCCGCCGCAGCTGGGCGGCGCTCTCGATTCTCTCCCCGTTCAAGGAGACGATAACGTCATCCTCCTGAAGGCCCGCGTCTGTGGCCGGGCCTTCTTCCGCCACGTCCTGAATCAGGACGCCGTGCTCCTCACCCAGTCCGAGCCGCTCGACCACCTCGCGGTCGACATCGGAGATGTAAACGCCCAGATAGCCGCCGTGCCCCGAGGCAAGGGCTCGCACACGCGGCTCCGGCTTCTCCTGCGCCCGCAGAGAGCCGGCCACCCCGGCCACCAGGCCTAGCCCGACCAAGCCGAGAGTCAGTTTCAACGCGGTATTCATTCTCCCATTGCTCCTGTTGCCATTCACTCCCAACCAAACCACACCCGAGGTGCGGCCGGCGCCGACTTTTCTCGCAGCCGTCTCGTAAGCTTGGACAGCGGAGGGCAGGCACGCGTTGCCCGCTCAGGAAGCTATGCACAGGAGCGCTGCGGGCTGTATCCGGAACTTCGCGGCCCCTTCATGCCACGTCTCTCCGTCCACGTTGAGCCACATTCCCGGAGTGGATTCGACGGTGACTTCCCGGGCCTGACGGTGGAGGACATGACGGGAATCGGTGTGCCGCCCCACAAGCAGGCGAGGGACGAGAGTCGCCAGATGCGGCCAGGCAACCGCGCGGATCACCACCAGATCCAGAAGACCGTCGTCCAGTCGGGCGGAGGGAGCGAAGGGAATCCGTCCACCGGCGAAACGGCCGTTGGCCACGATCACCATGTACGCGTCTTCATCCAGGGCTTCTCCCTGATCGATCACCAGCCGGGTCCGGTAAGGGCGGATCTCCGCCAGTTCGGAGACGGCGGCACGGATGTAGGCGAGGGCGCGCCAGCGGCGGCGGAGCCCTCCATCCATTCGCTCGGAGATGCGGCCGCAGAACCCTCCAACGGCGGCGTTCGCCACGAAGGTCGCCGCGCAGCGGACGTCGCCGGCGAGCGTCGTCGCCCTAATCAGGTCCACCCTGCGAGTCAGGCCGCGGCGCACGACCTTCAGGGCTTCGGTGAGCTCCAGGGGAATCCCCACAGAGCGGGCCAGATCGTTCCCTGTGCCAATGGGCAGCAGACCGACCTCGACCGACGCCGACGAGGCCGCCAGCCCACCGACAACTTCGTTGACAGTGCCATCGCCACCCGCTACCACGATGCGTTCGTAACCCGCCTCCACCGCGTCCACCGCCAAGCGCGAGGCATGGCCAGGCGCGGCGGTCGTCTTGATCTCCGCCTGGAGAGCCTTCTCCACACGGGTGCGAAAGGCGGTCTGGTCAAGCCCGCCTCCGGCAACTGGATTAAGGATGACGAGCGTCCTCACCGCAGGCTACCTTGCCCGGCGGGTGTACGCGGTCGACTCCCCATGACGGGGCGCAGGCCTCCGGATAGTCCTCCCGGAAGAGGTCGTGATCGGGAGAAAGGGATGCACGAGGGCAGAAGCGAGACGGCCCGGTCGGGCATCGGTCCCCTCGCCGCGGCAGCGGGCCTTGTCCGGACCGCCAGGAATATCGCCGTGCTCACGGGCGCCGGCGTGTCGGCTGAGAGCGGCGTTCCGACCTTCCGCGGCGCCGGCGGCCTGTGGCGGGGCCGGCGGGCGGAAGACTTGGCCACTCCTCTGGCGTTCCGGCGGGACCCCGAGCAGGTGTGGGATTTCTACCGCTGGCGCATGGAGAGGCTTGACGGAGTGGAGCCCAACGCCGGTCATTTCGCCCTCGCGGCGCTGGGCAGGTGGGCCGAGCGCTTCTGGCTGATCACCCAGAACGTGGACGGACTGCACACGGCGGCCGGGAGCCGTGAGGTGATCGAGCTCCATGGCAGTCTTCGTACCGCTCGCTGCCGGACCTGCCCGTACCGCTGCCCCATGCTCGAGGCGAGCACCAGCCCGCTGCCGGAATGTCCGCGCTGCGGCGATCTCCTCCGTCCGGCCGTCGTATGGTTCGGGGAGGCGCTGCCGGAAGATGCGCTGGCGGCGGCCGGGCAGGCGATCGCCGGGTGCAGCCTCATGCTGGTCGTCGGGACGTCGGGGGTGGTGGAGCCTGCCTCTTCCTTCGCTGCTCTGGCTCGCCGCCGTGGAGCGCGGATCGTAGAGATCAACCTCGAGCCCACGCCCATTTCCAGGGCGGCGAATGTTAGCATCTTCGGCAGGTCCGGCGAGATCCTCCCCGACCTGGTAGGACTGGTGACCCGCGGCTCCTGATCCGATCGTTCACGGAGAGACCCGCTGCACAGACTCGAGAAAGGCGACCAGCTTCGATTTGTCCAGACGGTCGTCAGTCCGCACGCCTGTGCACGTGTCCACACCGTACGGTCTGACGAGCCTGATCGCGTCGGCCACGTTGTGCGATGTCAACCCGCCGGCGAGAAGCACGGGCCGATCGAGTTCCTCCACGATCCGCTGACTGATCGTCCAGTCGTGCGTCTGGCCGGTTCCGGAAACCCACCTGTGCGGGACTGCGGGGTTCCCGGAGTCGAGCACAACGGCGTCTACCCTCGGGGCAATCTCCCGGGCTTCTACCTCGGCCATCGAGTCCCTGACGTGAATCACCTGGACGAGCGAGACGCCCGGAAGCGCACGGCGCAAGTGATCGTAGTCGTCAGACGCCAGCCGGTCCCACAACTGGAGCGTATTCACCCCCGTGCTCCGCTGCTTCTCCACGAGCGCGGCGACCTCGGTCCCGCTCGTCAGCAGGAAGGTGCCGACCGCGCTCGGCACGGACGCCACGATTCCCGCGATGCGGTCGAGACCTATCTCGCCCGGCCCGCTGGGCATCCCGGACACCATTCCGACCGCGGCGGCGCCGAACTGCAGCGCCAACCGGGCCTCTTCAGGTGACTGCACGCAACAGATCTTGACCTGTATCGGGGAGATCACGCTCATCTCGATCGCTCCCTGAGTGCTGCGGCGTGTGGCGGCCGAGCGTGGCCGACGGACCATCTCAGCAATATCTGGATACGAGGCCCCGCGGGCCAGAGTCGGTAGGCGGCCGCCGGAGCCGGGCCCTGCCGGTTCCGGAACGTCCTCGGGGTCTCCAAGAGGAGGCCGTCGAGGTAGATGTGCACTCGCTCGCGGCGGACGCGGGCCACGCCGAGTCCGACATACAACCTCTCATGGAGCAGCACCTCGTATCCATCGAGGCCCTCCGCCTCGGATCCCCGTGCCGCGCGTGCACGTTCGATCAAGCGGTGTGCGCCGGGGTCGGCGTAGGTATCTGCCGGGATGGTGTCGGCACACGCCGACTGATTAGCGCGGACCACGGTTCCGAGCTGGAGGGCAGCGATGGCAAGGGCTGTGAGCCAGGGCAAAGGCACTGTCTCCTCGGTTGCATGGTCCTGTTATCTTTCCCCCGCTCCCGTAAGCCGCCGCCGGATGGCTGGTTTCACGGACGAAACCCGAGCCGACGAGGCGGCACGCCGCCGACTGACCAGGAAAACCAGATCGGCCGGGAGACACCCGCCAGCGAGGGAAAGAGCCGATGCCTATCGTTAGCCGCTATCCGGCCACCGGGGAGCTCATCCAGTCCTACGACGAGCATACCCCCGAGGAGGTCGAACAGGCACTGGAGAGAGCTGTGGACTCCTACCGCTCGTACCGGCTGAGCCCCGTCGACGAGCGGGCTTCAACCCTGCTGCGCGCCGCCGAGCTACTCGTCCGGAGGAGAGAGGATCTGGGCGAGCTAATGGCCCGTGAGATGGGCAAACCGATCGGTGCAGCGGTAGCCGAGGTCGAGAAGTGCGCCCTGGTATGCCGTTACTACGCGGAGCACGGACCCTCCTTTCTGGCGGACGAGCAGGTGGAGACGAGCGCCCGGCGCAGCTGGGTACGGTACGAACCTCTGGGTGTGGTATTCGCCATTATGCCGTGGAACTTCCCCTTCTGGCAGGTCTTTCGCTTCGCCGCCCCTGCCCTGATGGCCGGTAACGTCGGGCTCCTCAAGCATGCCTCCAACGTGCCGGGGTGTGCGCTCGAGATGGAGAGGCTGCTGGCCGACGCCGGGCTCCACCGGGGCGTGTTCCAGACCCTTCTCATCAGTTCCGGGCGGGTCCAGGGTGTGCTGGAGGACCGGCGTGTGGCCGCGGTCACTCTGACGGGCAGCGAGCCGGCAGGACGCGCGGTCGCCCGCACGGCAGGAGAGAATCTGAAGAAGACGGTGCTGGAACTTGGAGGCAGCGACCCCTTCATCGTCATGCCCAGCGCCGACCTGGCCGCCGCCGCTCGAACCGCCGTCAGGGCCCGGGTCATCAACAACGGACAGTCGTGCATCGCGGCGAAGCGTTTCCTCGTCCATGAGGAGGTCGCCGACGTGTTCGAGCGGCTGTTCGTCTCCGGCATGGCGGAGCTTCGGGTGGGCGACCCCCTCGACCCGGCGACGGATGTGGGTCCCCTGGCTACGCAGGCGATCCGCGACGAGCTGCACCGGCAGGTGCAGGAAACTGTCCGGGCCGGGGCACGCGTGCTCCTCGGAGGAGTGCTTCCGGAAGGCCCGGGGTACTTCTATCCACCCACCGTTCTCACGGAGGTGCCAGCCGGATCCCCCGCACACCGGGAGGAGCTCTTCGGTCCGGTGGCGGCCCTCTTCCGTGTGTCGTCGGCTGAGGACGCCGTACGGGTGGCCAACGACACGGACTTCGGCCTCGGTGCTGCGGCGTGGACCGCCTCGGATGCCGAGTCGCAGATGTTCGTGGCCGAACTGGAAGCCGGATCGGTCTTCGTCAACGGCATGGTGGCCTCGGATCCGCGCCTTCCGTTCGGTGGGGTGAAATCCTCCGGCCATGGGCGTGAGCTGGGCATCTTCGGCCTGCGGGAGTTCCTCAACATCAAGACCGTGTGGATCGAGAGTTGATTCGCTCGGCCACCGACGGGCCTGGTTGCCCGACCGTCAATGAGCCTGCAGGTTGTTCAGGTGCCGCGGAAGCGGCGCAAATGGAGGCCGCGACCGCTCCCTCCTGAGCTCGAGAACGGACCACCAGATAGCGAAACGTCATGATCACCCAGCGACTTCAAGAAGAGTTCAACGAGCAGATCAAGTACGAGCTGTACTCGGCCTACATGTACATGGCCATGTCCGCCTACTGTTCCGACCGCAACCTGTCCGGTTTCGCGCACTGGATGCGAATGCAGGCGGAGGAGGAAGTGGATCACGCCATGCGATTCTACAACTTCCTGCTCGAAAGGGGCGGCCGGGTGGAGCTGCAGGCCATCGACCGACCGCCCGTCGAGTACGGATCGCCCCTTCAGGTAATGGAGAAGTCTCTGGAACACGAGCGTTTCGTCACCTCGCGAATCAACCAGCTCTACGACGTCGCGGTGGAGGAAGCAGATCATCCGGCGGCGGTGATGCTCCAGTGGTTCATTACCGAGCAGGTCGAAGAGGAAGCCACTATCGACGAGATAGTGCAGCGCATGAAGATGTTCGGAGAGGAGGGCCCGGCTCTTCTCATGGTCGACAGCCAGCTCGGCGCCCGGACCACTACCGAGTGAAGGTGCAACGGTGAAAAGGCGGATCGTGCTCATTGCCCTGCCAATGGCGATCGCGTCGTGCGGCCGGGGCGATGCCGGCCGTACGGAATCCCGCGAGTCCGAGGTTGCCGACGCGGGGGCACGGGCCGGTGTGGCGGAAGTGCACGAATCCGCTGTTCCGGAGGAGTTCGCGGAGGAGCTCGGCATCGATTTGAGCGCCATGCGGAGCACCGCATCCGGCCTGTACATCCAGGATCTGGAGGACGGACGAGGGCTGGGGGCCCGAGCGGGGCACGTTCTGTACGTTCACTACACCGGCTGGCTGCCCAACGGTGAGAAGTTCGACGGCAGCCTGGACCGCAACCAGCCTTTCGACTTCCAGCTGGGTGCGGAGCAGGTTATCCGTGGGTGGGAAGAAGGGATCGCGGGCATGCGCATCGGAGGCAAGAGGCGCCTGGTAATCCCGCCGCACCTCGCTTACGGGGCGCGGGGGCGAGGACCCATTCCGCCCAACGCGACGCTGATCTTCGAGATAGAGCTGCTGGACATCAAGATGTAGGATTGGAGGCCAGAACCAGGGCAGTGGCCAACGTGCCGCCTCCGTACACCAATGCCAGCGGCAGCCAGGTCTTCCAGACCACAAGGGCGTACCACGGTGCGGCCGCCAGAGTCAATGGCAGTACGGCCGAGGCCGCCACCACCCCCCACAGGCCGGCCGCCTGGCGGGCCAGTTCGAGGCCCACCACCAGCGCCGACAGGCCGGCCACTCCCCAGCCGGCGAATCCGGCGTAACGAGCTAGCGATCCCGGCACCTGTCTCATACGTTTCCTCCTGCACAGCGTGCGTCCGGGTCATCTTGTCCCGATGCGGGATTCAATCCGTGCGCATGAGATGGGGCAGGAACACGACCACGGGCGCGCGTTTGCGTAAGATGAGTACCTGTCTCTAGTTACTCGGTTTTCCACATTTGCCCGGGGGAGCCCCCGGGCGTGACTCTTTGCAGGAATGCGACTCGAATTGCCCGGCCTGAGCGAAGAGCGGGCCGACTAGAGCCCCAGCCAAGCCCCCGCAGCCAGGCCCGCCGCCAGCAGGAAGCCTGTGGACAGGTTCCATTGGACGTTGGCCGCCAGGGCCGGCACCGGAACCCGCTCTGCGGGGGATCTAAACACCCAGCCCAGAGGCCTTCGCAGCGCCATCGACGGGAGCACTCCCAGCAGCGCACTCGGGGGAAAGACCTCTACCAGAACCGCCGCTACTATCCAAACGGGCGTGGCCAGCGCCGCGACAGCGTAGAGAGATGCCGCCCGCTGTCGTCCCAACCGGATCACCAGGTGGCGCCTGCCGCCGTGTCGATCCGCCTCTTCGTCCGGAAACTCGTTGAGGAGAAGGAGGTCGAAGGTCATAAGGGTGGCGGGAACGGCGGCTGCGGCGGCCGCCAGGCCGAGCCCGCCGCCCTGCACCAGCGCCGTGCCCAGAACCGGCAGACCACCCAGACCCAGGCCGGCCGAGACCTCACCCACGCCCAGGCGCGTGAGCACGTCAGTGTACAGCAGGACGCAGAGTGCGCCCAGCACCAGGATGGGGAGCAGTTGCAGCCCCACCGTGGCAAGGAAGTAGACCCCAATGACGGCTCCCGTCACCGCCGAACCGGCTGCGAGTCCCTTCGCGGCCCGCACCGTCAGCTCACCGCCCGGAAGCGTGCCCGAGCCTCCGCTGAAAGGAGTCCGCCGGGTCCTGAGGTCGATCCCCGTGTGCAGGTCGCTTATCTCGTTGAGCGCGTTGACCGCCACGTGCATCGCCAGCAGCCCGATGAGCGCCAGGCCGGTTGCACGCCAGTCGAAGGATCCGTCGTACGCCGCGGCTGAGGCACCGGCCGCCACCAGGGCCACCGGGAGGGCTAGAAACGGTGCACGCGCAACCGCGAGCACAGCGCTCAATCGACTCATCGATCAGCCTCCTTGAGCATACCCTCCCCTTCCCCTCACCGAACGAAGATTCTAAGGTGGCGGGGTAGGCCGGCGTCGGCCAGCGCCCCGGTACTCTGCGCGAGGACAGAACATGCATCGGACGGGCCCGAGATCTAAGAAAGCCGGCCTCTCGGACGCCTATTGGCGTGAGAGGCTGACACCTGAGCAGTACCGCATCACGCGGCGAAAGGGGACCGAGGCTCCGTTTACGGGACGCTACCTGCACGTGATGGAAGAGGGCGTGTACTGCTGCGTATGCTGCCACAGCGAGCTTTTCCACTCAGATGCCAAGTTCGATTCAAGGAGCGGATGGCCGAGCTTCTTCCGACCCGTGGAAGCCGGCAGCGTGCGCACCGAGACAGACCGGAACCTTTCCATGGTACGAACCGAGGTGCTGTGCTCCAATTGCGACGCGCACCTCGGCCACGTATTCGAGGATGGACCGAAACCCACAGGGCAGCGTTATTGCATAAACTCGGCGGCTCTCGAACTGGACGAAGGTTGACGGGGCGCTGCGAGGAGCCCCGCCGGACCGGGCAGCCGGCTTACCAACTGACGAGGAGAACCGATGCTATCACCTGCCGTCTACAAGGTAGTACACCTGTTCGGCGTGCTCGTCGTATTCGTCTCCCTCGGAGCTCTAAGCCTGCACGCGATGAACGGAGGCACGAAGGAAAGCAACTCGGCACGCCGCCTGGTGAGCGCTTCATACGGTATCGGGTTGCTGCTCATCATCGTTGCCGGATTCGGCTGGCTCGCCCAATCGGAGGCCCTGGCAGGAGGGGTTCCGGGTTGGGCCTGGGCGAAACTGGGAATCTGGCTGCTGGTGGGGGCCAGCCTGGCGCTCCCGTACCGCAGACCGCATCTGGCCCGCGCGCTGTGGGTTGTCGGCCCGCTGCTGGGAGCCGCGGCCGCGCTGCTGGCCATCACCAAGCCGTTCTGAGGGGCAGGAAAAGCCGGATGAAGCTGTCCGCACCCCCGGACGGCCGACATCACGACGGCCGGCGGGGCACATCGCCGTACTCTAGATGCAGGCCTGCTCCGGAAGTTCCACCGGGCGGAGGTTGTAGTTGCGGTCCAGAAGGGTGGCGCGGGTGGCCTCGAAGTACTCGTCCCAGAATCCCTTAACGCGCTGCGAGGCGTCCGTGTCCACCCGGGCGCCAACCACTACCACACACATGCCCGTGAGATCGGGCAGCGTCCCCTTGGCGCTCTCCGCCTGCACCCACCCGGCCGGCGGCATACGGCGAAGACCCTCCATGTCGATGGTCCGGTTCGACTGAAGCATGTCGGAGAACATGTACAGAGTGGCGTCACGGCCGGGCACCGCCCTCACGTCTGCCGCCACGTCGTGCAGTGTCGAGAGAATGTCCGTTCCGTCGATGTTCTCGCGGTCCATCGTATCGGCGAAGGAGACCAGGAAATCCTGAGCATCCTTCAGGAATCGCGCCCTCAGGATCGAGTCGCGAGACACCGACTGGTCGGTCCACTGTCGGTTGGGTACCGTCTCTGACCACCGCAGGGGCGGTTCTTCCAGCGAGAGCTGGAGAAGCTGATGCGCCGCGATTCGATCGCCATGATTCAGCTTGCGGATCCGGTCGTTGGTGAGCTGCCGGGCGATCTCGAGCTGGTGATTGGAGATGCTGGTCGAGCGATCGTAAACGAAGACCACGAGCTGCGGACGAGACCTCTTCAGTACCCCACCCTCGCCCTCCCCTCCTGCGGCGGTTCCCTCCTGTGTATCACAAGCCGTGGTGAGGAACAGGGGGACTGTCAGCGTCAAGGCCGCCACCCTCATCGCGAACCTCACCATGCCGTGGCCTCTCCGGTGAAGTTGGCCCGTGTGTCCTCGAATCTCTCCGCCAGGCGCTGCCGTTCAGCCTCGTAGTCTCCTGGTGCCCGCATCAGCAGCTCTCGCGTTTCCTCTTCCGCCACCTCGAGCGTCAGCGACACCGGCTCGCGGAACGCCGCTATCTGCCTTGGATCCAGCTCGCGCAGACGGCCGTTCTCCGCCCGGTAAGCGGCGAGGGTGGCTTCCAGTTGGTGTGCCAAGGCGGGCGCCTCCTTGAGGGGACGCTCTCCAAGCAGGCTTTTCAGATCCCTGACATGGCGAACGACCGAACCCATCGCGTCGGTCACCCTCTCCTGCGCAGCGTCGCCCATCTCCACCAGGGTTCTTCGCTGCGCCTCATAGGGTCTCTCGTTGAACCTGTCACGCCTTCGATCCCGCTGGTGGAAGTAGGCCGCAGTGAGCGCCACCAGCACCAGCGTGGTGTTGAGCAGGAGGATAGGGAAGCTCAGGCCGCTCATCGAGGCGGCATACTCGCGCTGTTCCGTGGCCAGGGCTTCCATGTCATCCGCCCGGTTGGCCTGCTCGTTGGCGGCCACGAGATTTCCGTCCACCCGGAGCCAGCTCGCCGTGCGCCGCAGTTCCTCGATCTTAACACTGTCCTGCGCGAACCGCTGGGACGAGACCTCTCCAAGCGTAACGCGCGCCTCGAACAGGACCCCGAGAACCAGGGCCAGACCTATCCCGGAAAGGATCATCGGCACAACGAACTCCAGCGGCGATCGCTGGCCGACGGTCTCGCCGGCCCGGCTCGTCGAATTGGTCACCAGCAGGGAACGGAGCGAATGCCCGAAGAAGTGGGCCAGCACGCAGAGGAAGGTCACAACGCCCGCCGCCAGCAGGGCGGCGTCCGGCCGCAGTATGAACTGCGACACCACCCTCATCCCTCCGGCCAGCCAGCCCTCGCTCGTCTCGGAGACGAAACGCAGCTGCTGCTCGGTAAGCGGATCGCGGGGAAGGAGCGCGCCGAACACCGGGGCGTTGGCCAGAAACTCCACCAGTCCGAGGAATCCGATGGCCAGAGCGTACCACCGGGTCTTGAACGATCGTGACCCGTCCTGCTCCTCCTCCTCCTCTTCCTTCGACTGCTCATCCAGCGCCGCCTGGACCATGCTGCGGCTGGCTTCCCATCGCTTCTTCAGGCGATACAGCTCGCTGGTGATCCGCTCGAACCTATCCACATCCAGGGCGATGCCGCCGAGCGTACGCGTTACCTTACTCTCGGTCTCCGAAACGAGGTCGTTCAGCCGGCTCCTTTCCCGGCCCTGCCAGTTCCCGAATAGCGCCGCGCAGCGATCGCGCAACTCCCGTTCGGACTCCGAGAGGCCCTCTGCATCCTGCACCGGGAGGCCTGCCTGCGCGTCACGTCGAGCCATCTGCAGGGCGGCTGCTCGGAGCTGTTCGACCGAGAGGCCCACGTTCTCCTCCAGACCCCTTCCCTCGGCCTCCGGAAGTCGGGCTGGATGGGGAGCATCTGCGGCCAAGTGCTTTTCCCCGGCGATCGGCGCCATGGTCGGTCCGGCGTCCGCCTGTCCATCGAGATCGAAGGTGGCGAACGGGCTGTCCATTCCCTCGCCGTCCCACCCCCGGGGCCGAGAAGTACGTTCCGGTTCCCAGACCGGCTCCGCCTGCTGCGCCCGTTCCGTCTCAGCCTGTTCCTTGACTCTGTCGAGCCAGGTCGGCTGGCCTTTCGACTCCTCCTGCATGCGAGGCTCCGTCGGGATTAGTGAACTGCCGTTCCCGGAAAACGGGATCCGCTTCTCCGCCTGCGGCGCGCCGCCTCCACCCACCTTGCTGCCTTGCCGCCCGCGCCGGGCGGTCTCGTCTTCCTCCTGCATACAACCACTGTGCCCAGAGTGTAGCCTGACGCCGGACCGGAGAATCGCGTCCACCGACCCGTCCGTCCCGCGCCGGTCAGACGCCCTCGATGGTCTATGCAGGAAGGCAAAATCGCTGCCACACCCAAGTAATCTGCCGAATCGTGCGCAAGTCCATTAGTGATAATATGTTGACTCCGTCGGAATCGTCGTGACGGGCGCGCGAACTCGAAAAACATTTCGCTCTTGGAGAAATGCTTCGTTTCGAGCCACCGCCGCGGACGGAGCGACACCGACGTAAGATCATCGATAACACCGGCGGACAACAAGATCAATGCGCGCCTAAGCCGTTCGCTCCCGGTGAATCTCCCGTGCCATGGCACGCGCCGCCTCGGTCAAGGTCTCCTCCACCCTGAGCAGAGCCTGTTCGAGGACCTGATCGACTTCGGCCTCGGAAGACAGCATCGTTACGGCCCGCTCCGCGTAGTCGACGATCGCGTCAACCCGCTTGCGCACGTCGCTCTTTATGGCTTGCAGCAGGGCTTCGGTTGTGGCGCTGTACTGCATCGGCCCCCAGCTCCTTTCCAGCCGCGCCTCCTCGGCAACGGACGACCTCCCGACTCTTCCTCTCCCCCGGCCGTAAAGGGCAAGGCGGCTGCCAGCAACCGCAGCGACGCCGTCGTTGATAGTGTATTTTCTGTTGTGACAGGCAGTTAACTCGTCGGTACTGCATCGGACAGGTTCAGGCGTGAGCGTTGTCCGGCCGGAACTCGCGTCGCAAATATCCCAGCCGGCTGGCAAAAGGTCTGCGGCGGCAGTTGAGGCCTCGATGAGCGGCCTGGGCGAGCATTCGACCGGTGACCGACGGGCGTCACAGGAGGCGGCCGGCAGCCGGTTCAAGGAGGAGAGTCGTGAGCGCAAGCCGCCAGGGTGCGGGGCGGGAGGTGGACTCGGGATTCGCGCTGCTCGCCAGCCTGGTGGTTCTGGCCGCCCTCTTCCTTCTGGCTACGGGTACCTTTCTCGCCGCCCGCTTCGAGCTGGCCGTAGGACGGAGCCACCTGACCTCCGTGCGGGCCCTGTATCTGGCGGAGGCCGGTCTGGCGACTCTCCTCGCCGACACGGGAGGAGCTTCGCCGCCCACGAGCCGCATCTACAGCCTGGAAGCCGGCGCTGCGGTCGTTACCGTGGATCTCCTGCTGCGTGTCGACAGCCTGACCGACCTCTTCCGGGTCGAGGTCGAAGGGCGTCCCACCAGGCCGTCGGGACGGGGGAGGGCCAGGCGCACCGTCGGAATCCTGGTCGTTCGCCGTGACGACGGCCGCCTTGTCGCGCGCAGCGGAAGCTGGCAGGAAGCGTTCCGGTAGGGACGCTGCCGCCCTGTTCGCTGGAGGTACGGGTCACATGCGCGGAAGTCCGGTGCGCAGGAGATCCAGGAGCCCCTTCGGATTATCCATGTTCAGCCAGTGGCCTCCGGGCAGGGTTACCAGGCGAACGCGGCGGTCGGAGCGTTGCATCCGCGCGAGGCGGGATGCCGATCGGTCGTCGAGAATCGAGTCGCGTCCCGCACGGATGAAGATGAGCTCCAGACCGGGTGGGGGGGCCTCCACGACCGGCCATTCGTCATCACGAAAGTAATCGGCCAGCAACTCCTCCATGTCGGTTATGGAGAACCGCCACCCATAGCCATCCGGCGTGCGCGTGAGATTGGTGGCCATCCACTCGGCGACTGTCCGGTCGAAGCCACCTTCCTGAAGCCGGTGTACGGCTGCACGCCGATCACGAAACTGGCGCGGCAACCGCCGCAGGAGCGCAAGAATATCGCTGGCACCGGCGGCTGTGCGCCCGGGTGCGGGAGTGCTGTCGATCGCCCAGACCTGTCGGAGCCCGGCCGGCGAGATACGGGCCGACGACAGGGCTACCTTTCCGCCGAAGGAATGACCCAGGATGACGTGCCGGGCGGGATCCATGGCCCGGACGAGAGCGGAGACGTCGCGGCCGCAGTTGGCTACCGTGTGAGGCCTCCGAAAGCCCTCCGAGAGTCCGTGAAGCCTCAGATCCACCAGCACGGCTCCCCAGTCGGAACGACTTCGAACCATGCCCCGAGCGACCGACGCCCAGTTCCGGCCGGCTCCCAGAAACCCGTGCAGGAAGAACACCCAGCCGGTCGGCTCGGTCTCCGCGCCGGACACCGTCCGGTGACTCAGTAGCTGGGCCGGTGGCGCCTCATCCATGTCCAGGGAATCCTCTCTCCTTGCCCGTCGTACCCTCATGGCAGCAGCTTCCGCCGCTCGTAGTCCCGGTCACGGCACGTTGAGGCAACGGATGAGAGCACGCAACACATCCGCACGACCTGGGGGATTCCCGGCGGAGGTGGGGGGATTCAGCCCTCCGTGGTGGCTTCGCGGAGCGAACGTCCAGACGATCGCGGGACGTCTGCTGCGCAGCCGAGCGACTTGCCCGTACCGGCGAGAGCGGATCGAGTTGCCTGACGGCGACTTTCTCGACCTGGATTTCGCTCTGCCGGCCGCGAATGAGACCGAGGCCAGGCACGACTCGACGACCGGCATCCTGCCGGCCAGACCGTTCGTGCTGCTCCTGCACGGCCTGGAGGGTAGCTCGTCTTCTGGGTACATGCTGCAAGCCGCCCGCTCACTGGCCGCCCGTGATGTAGTGGCGGTGGCCCTCAACTTCCGCTCCTGCAGCGGCGAGCTCAACCGCCTACCCCGATCATACCACTCGGGCGAGACCGGCGACCTGGCCTTCGTCCTCCGGAAGCTGGAGGGGCGATTCCCGGACGCCCCGTACGGAATCATCGGCTTCTCGATCGGGGGGAACGTGTTGCTGAAGTTTCTCGGAGAGCGGGCGGCTGACCCGCCCGTCCGGCTGGAGGCGGCCGCGGCGGTGTCCGTACCTTTCGACCTTTCGGCCAGCGCCCGCCGACTGGAGGCAGGGCTGGGACGGCTGTATGGCCTCTACTTCCTGCGCTCGTTGCGGGCCAAGGCACAGGCCAAGGCACGGCTGTTCCCCGAAGACATCGAGGTCTCTGCGGTGCGGCGGTCAACCACCCTCCGCGAATTTGACGAGGCTGTGACGGCTCCCCTCCATGGCTTCGACGGCGCCGATGACTACTACCGCCGATGCAGCTCGGCCGGTTTTCTGAGGGACGTGGGAGTGCCCACCCTTCTGGTGCAGTCGGCGGACGATCCCTTCCTGCCGGAGGGCTCGCTCCCCAGCAGGGATGTGGCGCAGAACCAGCACCTCGTCCCGGCGTTCACCTCCCGGGGCGGGCACGTGGGCTACGTTGCGGGGAAACCGCCGCTCAGGCACCTGTTCTGGGCCGAGTCCGAGGCTGTCCGATTCGTGGTGAGCGCACTGCGCAAATCGAGGGGGCGGCGCTCGGGCACACCGGGGACCGCGGGGAGTAATTCGGTGGGGATTCAGTGACGGGCACATGGCCGTAAGAGCATATCGCATGAACGAACGAGAAACGAGCTCGGAAGACAGGTTCATTACGCTTCGCTGTGCTTTCTGCCTCACTCTCAACAGGCTGGGCGCCAGCCGGGCGGCGGATCGGCCGAAGTGTGGTGAATGCGGCCGGCCTTTCCTCCTGGACAGACCGGTGAAGATCACGGGCGAGGACCTGGATCGGATCGTGACGGATGCGGAAGTTCAGGTGCTGGTGGATTTCTACGCCGACTGGTGCGGCCCGTGCAAGATCATGGCACCGCTCCTGGACGAGTTCGCGAGCGACCATGTCGGGGAGGCCCTGGTGGCGAAACTGGATACGGATGCGCATCCGGGCGTTTCGGCACGTCTCGGAATCCGGGGGATTCCAACGCTGATAGTCTTCCGAGGCGGTGAGGAGGTCGCGCGGCAGACTGGTGCGGTACCCAGGGACCGGCTCGAGACGCTCCTGGCCGGGCCGTGAGACAAGGTAGGGGAGGTGACGTGGACGTCGTTGCACTCGTGCTGGCACTGGTGGTGTGGGCCTGCGGCGGTTCTCCCGAATCGGCCAGCGGCCCGGGGACGCAACCCGATGAGGGATCGGAACCCGTAGCGTTACAGCTCACGCTGGTGGCCAGCGGGCTCGAGAGTCCCGTGCACGCTACTTCGCCGGTCGGCGACCCGCGCCTGTTCGTGGCGGAGCAGGCAGGGGTCATCCGCATCGTCCGGGCGGGGAACGTCCTCGGCGTGCCATTCCTCGATATCCGCGACCGAGTTCGGACCGGCAGCGAGAGAGGTCTGCTGAGCCTCGCATTTCACCCCGGATACGCCTCGAACGGAACCTTCTTCGTCAACTACACCGCGGCGAACGGTGCGACCCGGGTCGAGCGCTACTCGATCATGGCCGACGGCGACGTAGCGGATCCGGGATCGGGCCACCTCATCCTCGAGGTGCAGCAGCCGTTCTCCAACCACAATGGCGGTCACATCCTCTTCGGCGCCGACGGAATGCTGTACGTCGCCATGGGAGACGGCGGAAGCGGAGGCGATCCGCAGGGCCACGGTCAGAACCGCGAAACCATGCTGGGCGCGTTGCTGCGGCTGGACGTGGACGGCGGGGACCCCTACGCCATCCCCCCGGACAATCCATACGCCGGGAGCGCTTCGTTCAGGCCGGAGATCTGGGCCTGGGGCTTACGTAATCCCTGGCGCATCGCTTTCGACCGGACCCGGGGACTGCTCTACGTGGCCGATGTGGGCCAGGATCGGATCGAGGAGGTGGATGTCGTGCCCGCCGGCGAGGGGGGCCTCAACTTCGGGTGGGCCATCATGGAGGGCTCGGAGTGCTTCGGCGGCGGCGCCTGCGAAGGGCAAGATCTGGTTCTCCCTGTGCTGGAGTACGACCACTCCGAGGGCTGCTCGGTGACCGGGGGCCTGGTATACCGGGGAAGCGCGATTCCGGAGGTCCGCGGGCACTATTTCTATTCGGACCATTGCCAGGGGTGGCTGCGGAGCTTCCTGTACGAGAACGGGGCGGCCACCGCCCGGCGGCAGTGGAACGTCCGCGCCATCGGGGACGTGACCTCGTTCGGCGAGGATTCCGACGGAGAGCTGTACGTCCTTTCCGCCGACGGGCGCCTCTACCGCCTGCAGGCATCCTGAGCGGACGCAGGAGATCGACTCTTGAGCGATTCCGTCCTCGCGCCTGTCCGCGCTCCCTTCCGGGCGCTCACCGTGACCTTCGTTCCGGAAGCGAAGGAACTGGACGAAGGATCGTGGGCTGAAGTCGAGAGTCTGGTGGAGGGTATGCTCGACCATCGGCCGAGGGCGGTCCGACGACAGGTACGGCTTCTCCTGCGAGCGCTGGACCTTTTCAGCCTTCTCCGCTTCGGCCGCCGTCTATCTGCCCTGGAGGCGGACGCCCGCCATCGTATCGTGTCGCGACTGCAGGACTCCCCGATCCTCATCCTGCGCCGCGGCGTCTGGGGTCTGCGCACTCTGGCCTTCCTCGGCATCTACGGGCGGGCGACCGCCTCCCGGGAGATAGGCTATCGGGCTGACCGGCGCGGTTGGGAGGCTCGCCGGACAGGGCGGAAACTGTCGTGATCGAAACGCGCTGCGACGTGGCCATCGTGGGCTCCGGGGCCGGTGGAGGGACCGCGGCTCGCGAACTGGCGCCGCTGGCAGCCCAGGGTCGGCGGGTGGTCGTGCTCGAGCAGGGAGCTCGCCTGAGCGATGACGAGTTCACGGGGCGCGAGGTGGAGATGGCGGAGGCGCTGTATGAGAGCGGTGGCGGCTTCCTCACGGAGGAGGGCACGCTGACCCTGGCTCTCGGCCGTGCCTACGGCGGCTCCACCGCCGTGTATACGGGCACGTCTCTGATTGCCCCCGCGCGCATCATCGAGAGGTGGAGCGTTCCGGGACTGGAGCATGCCGACATCGAGCGACGGAGTCGGAAGTACGCCGGCCAGAACAATGTCCACCTCCTGGATCCAGACGAGATCAACGACAACAACCGGCTCTTCGTCGAGGGCTGTGAGCGGTCGGGGCTCTGCGCACGACAGTTCCCGGTGAACGTCCGGGGCTGCCGTGGATCGAGCCTGTGCAACCTGGGTTGCCCGAACCAGGCCAAACAGGGAACGGACAGGGTGCAGCTCCCGGAGGCGGAACGGCTCGGCGTCGAGGTGGTCACCCGGGCTGAGGTGCTGCGGGTAGAGAACAGAGCTCTGGTGGTGCGCGTCACCGAGCCGGAGCCTGGCGAGAAGGGCGCGAGCGGTCCATGGCCGCCAGGCGAGTACCGATTGAGCGCGGGGATCGTCGTCGCGGCGGGCGGCGCCATTGGCAGCCCGGCGCTTCTCCTCCGATCGGGTTACGGGCGCACTCTTCCCAGGCTGGGGGAAGCCTTCACGTGTCACCCCGCCCTCATCCTGGTGGCCGAGCACGAGCGGGAGATCAGCAACGACGTAGGCCACCCGAAGAGCTTCTACTGCGACCGGGCCTCCGAGGAGGGCTTCGTCCTGGAAACCTGCATGTACTTCCCGTTCGTGACGGCGAAGAGCTTGACGGGCTTCGGCGCGGACCACAGCCGATTCATGCGGGCTTTCACCCGCCTCCAGATGATACTGGTCCTCGCCTGCGACAGGGCGGTACCGGGAAACCGGATTACCGTCGACCGCGGTGGACGGCCGCGGGTCCATTACCGGTTCACCGAAGAGGTCCGCGGCTCCCTGGCGGCGGCGACCCGTGCGGCCGCCCGCGTCTTCTTCGCCGCGGGAGCGGTCCGCGTCCACGCGCCACTGGCCGATCCACCTCTTCTGAACCGAGATGAGGCTCACCTCCTCGACCAACGGGTCGGCCCGGGCCATTTCAAGCCGGGCAAGACCTCCATATCAGCGGCGCACCTCATGGGAGGCTGCGCGATGGGATCAGCGCCCGCAAACTCCGTAACGGACGCCTGGGGGCGGGTGCACGGCGTCCCGTGGCTCCGGGTGGCCGACTCCAGCCTGTTCCCGGACAGTCTGGAGATCAATCCATACCTGACGGTCATGGCGCTCTCCGGCCGGGCCGCTGAAGCCGTCCTTCACGATGCAGGGGAGCTGCTGGAGACAGCGGCAGGATCGAGCTCCGCATGAGCCCGGCGGGCGACTTCACAGGAGCGGATGCGGTTGTCCGCGCCCTGGAAGACGAAGCCATTCCGTATGCCTTCGGAATCCCCGGCACTCACAACATCGAGTTGTACGACCGCCTCGCGTCGGCGGAGGAGGTCGAGCCGGTGCTCGTCACTGACGAGCAGAGCGCGTCGTTCATGGCGGACGGCCTGTGGAGGGCGTCGGGAAGGCTCGGATGTGTCAATGTCGTTCCCGGGGCGGGCCTGACCCACGCGATGTCGGGCATCGCCGAGGCGTTCATGGACAACGTGCCGATGCTGGTACTCGGGTGCGGGATCCGGCGGGACATCGGGATGGGCTACCAGCTTCACGACGTGGACCAGCTGGCCATGGCACGGCCGATCACCAAGGGAACATTCCGGCCGACCCGCGGGGAGGACATCTATCCGCTCATCCGACGGGCCTGTGCGCTGGCGCGCTCCGGTGCCCCGGGCCCGGTGATGGTCGAGATCCCCGCCAACCTTTACCTGCGACCGCGCCACGATCCGGGGGAGGCGCCAGCCGCAGGTCCAACGGGCGTTCCAGGTCCTCCGCCACCGGCCACCTGGGAGCCCGACCTCGAGCGAGCGGTGGCCCTCCTCCTGCGAACCCCGCGCCCTCTGCTCTACCTCGGCTTCGGAGCGGCCGGCGCCGGCCCGGACCTGGTGAGGCTCGCGGAGCTGCTGGAGTCGCCCGTTACGACGACGCTTCAAGGCAAGGGCGTGTTTCCCGAATCACATCCTCTGGCCCTGTGGCCGGGATTCGGCGAAGCCGCGCCACGGTTCGCGCGACGGATCGCGAACGAATGCGGGGCCACTCTGGCCATTGGCTGCCGCTTCAGCGAGGTCGGCACCGGAAGTTACGGCGCCCGACCGCCGGACCCTCTGGTGCACGTCGATATCGATCCGGCTGTCGTCGGGCGGAACTATCCGGCGGTGGTGGGAGTCGTCGCCGATGCCAGCGCTCTGGTGGCCAAGCTCGTGGAGCAGCTAGAGGTCGCCGGAAGGGACGCCGGATCGCCGGACCTGGAGCTACGCCGAGCCATTTGTGAGGGACGGGAGCGCGTTCGGGCGGAGGCGCTCCAGCCGACGGGCGCCGGCGGGGTCACTCCGGCGCGACTGCTGGAGGCGCTGCAGGAGCGACTGGGTCCCGAGGCCGTGTTCGCGACGGACAGCGGCAACGGGACGTTTCTGGCCGCCGAGTCGCTTCGACTCGAGAGGCCGAACCGTTTCCTGGCTCCGGTCGATTTCTCTTGCATGGGCTACGCGGTGCCGGCCGGTATCGGAGCTGCCCTCGGGTGCCCGGAAGCGCCGGTGGCCGCCCTGGTGGGCGACGGAGCCTTTCTCATGACGGGCTTGGAGATGCTGACGGCGCGCCAGCTGGGCCTGCGGGTGGCTTTCCTTGTTCTGCGGGATCGCGAGCTGGCTCAGATCTCGCAGTTCCAGGACACCGTGTTCGCCCGCAGGGTGTGCAGCATGCTGCCCGACTACGAGCTGGAGGCGCTGTGTCGGGGGATGGGGCTCGAGTGTCTCGAGCTCGGCGCTGACGAGCACATCGAGAGGGTGGTGGAGACGGTCGGCTGCCGACTTGAGGAGGGAACGCCGGTAGCCGTCGACGTGACCATCGACTACTCCCGCAAGACTCACTTCACGAGGGGCGTAGTGCGTACGAACCTCGGCCGCCTCCCGTGGTCCGACAGGCTCCGGGTAATCGCCCGGGCGGTGGGACGTCGACTCACCGGTTGACGGCTTCGGCGACCCGCTTTACACCGGTCGGAGGCACGTCTATTCTGCGACGGTGAAGCTGCACAGACCCTTTCCGGGAGGGTGCCTTGAGCTGGTTCCTCATCATCCTGATCGTCCTGGCCGTCGGCGCCATCGTCATGTACAACTCGCTGGTCAAGCTGCGGGTGCGGGCCGAGGGCGCGTGGGCGGACGTCGATGTCCAGTTGAAACGGCGCTACGACCTCATTCCCAACATAGTGGAGACGGTAAAGGGTTACGCCGGCCACGAAAGGGAAACCCTGGAGGCCGTCGTCGAGGCGAGAAACCGGGCCATGTCGGCATCGGGCCCGGTAGAGAAGGCACAGGCCGAAGGCATCCTGACGGGGGCGTTGAAATCCCTCTTCGCTCTGTCCGAGGCTTACCCGCAGCTGCGGGCGGTGGAGAGCTTCACGCAGCTGCAGGGTACCCTCAACGAGATCGAAACGGCCATTCAGAACGCCCGCCGCTACTACAATGCGGTCGTGCGGGATTACAACACCAAGGTCGACCAGTTCCCATCCAACCTCGTCGCCAACGCCTTCCGCTTCCAGAAGGAAGAGTTCTTCGAGCTGGTCGAGGAGGCGGAGCGGGAGGCGCCGAAGGTCAGCTTCGGCGACGAGGCCACCTGAAGAAGGGGGCCCTCGCAGCTGTTGCCTCGCTTGGCCTCGCCGGCCTTCTTCCGGCAGCCGCGGGTGGGGCTTACCCAGCGCGCTCCTGGGTGATAGAGAGCTTTCACAGCGACATCCGGGTGTACCGAAGCGGAACCGTCGACGTAGCCGAGACGATCAGGGTGCGGTTCACCGGGTCTTACAACGGGATCTTCCGCGAGATACCGGTCCAGTACCGCACCCGAGCCGACCTCAACTACACGCTGCGGCTAGAGGTGCAGGGCGTCGAGGACGGGAGCGGGAGGCCGCTTCGTCACGAGGTGAGCCGGTCGGGTCATTACCGGAAGATCAAGATCTGGGTGCCCGGCGCCAGCGATACCACGCGTACCGTCGTGATCCGGTACCGTGCGCGCAACGCCCTGCGCTTCTTCGAGGAAGACGACGTCGAGTGGGATGAGCTGTACTGGAATGTGACCGGAGACGAGTGGCCGGTAAGCATCGAGGCGAGCGGCGCCCGCGTCCGGCTTCCGGCGATCGTGACCGGCGTACGTGCCAGGGCCTTCACAGGCGCGTACGGCTCGGCTGAGGAAGCAGTCGAGGTTACCGCTCGCGACCACGTAGTCGAAGTGCGATCGCGCCGTGGGCTGGGGATCCACGAGGGACTGACCATCGCCGTGGCCTGGGACTCGTGGACGAGCGGCGCGGAACCCGAACATGTGATCCGCAGGCCCTCCATGGCCAGGAAGATCGGCTGGTTCCTGGGCGCCAACTGGCCCCTGTTGCTGCCGGTCCTGGCCTTCCTGGTGATGTACCGGGTGTGGTCAGCCAGCGGACGTGACCCCGAGCGGCGGCCTGTCGCGGCCCGGTACGAGCCGCCGGATGGCATGACGCCTTCCGAAGTCGGGGTTCTCGTGGACAACCGGCCCGATATGCGCGATGTCACGGCGATGATCGTCGACCTGGCGGTCCGAGGCTATCTGATCATCGAGGAAACGGAGGAGGAGAAGCTCTTCGGGTTGATCAAGGAGAAGGACTACGTGTTCGAGCTCCAGCGGGATCGCTCTCAGTGGCAGGATCTCAAGCGCCACGAGGTCCGGTTGCTCGACGGCATGTTCTCGGGCTTCAAGGGTGAGCGAGTCCCGACCTCGGACCTGGAGAACAGCTTCTACAAGGAGCTCCCAGGAATCAAGAAAGGGATCTTTCAGGAGCTGATGGGAAGTCGCCACTACCGCAAGCGACCGGACAAGGTGATGCAGCGGTGGATAGGGTTCGGTGTAGTCCTGGCGCCGATCATCATCGTTCCCGGAACCTTCATGGCCGCCGGGGCAGGCACATCTCAGGTACCCGTGGTCCTCGCGGGGATTCTGAGCGCTGCCGTGGTCATCGGCTTCGGGATAGTGATGCCGGCACGGACCATCTCGGGCACGCGTGTCCTGGAGGAGGTGCTGGGTTTCGAAGAGTTCCTGCAACGTGTGGAATCCGACCGTTACAGGCGAATGGTCACCGGACCGGAGATGTTCGAGCGCTTCCTACCGTACGCCATGGCCCTCGGGGTCGAGAAGACATGGGCCGACGCTTTCGCGGGCGTCTACACGGAAGCGCCCGCCTGGTACCGGGGCACGACCTACCACGGTTTCCACCCGACCAGCTTCGTAGGCGACCTGTCCGGGATGACCGGCAGGGCGACGGCCGCGATGTCATCCTCTCCGAGGAGCTCGGGAGGATCCGGGTTCGGCGGCGGAGGGGGCGGAGGCTTCTCCGGCGGTGGTTTCGGCGGGGGCGGGGGCGGGGCGTTCTGAGAACGCGAGCCGGACGCGCCGTTGACGGTCAAGTGTCTTCAACCGCTCAACAAGCGGAGGAATGAGCATGTCACTCATGGTTGGCGATAGGGCGCCGGGGTTCACGCTGCCCAGCGAACCCGGCAATCAAGTCGATGTCGGAGCGCTGATCGGCAAGGAGAAAGTAGTGCTTCTCTTCTTCCCCCTCGCATTCAGCCCGGTGTGCACAACGGAGATGTGCACGATCGGCGGCGCCTGGGGGGAGTGGAGCGAGCTGCAGGCGAACGTGTTCGCGATCTCGGTCGACAGCCCGTTCGTCACCGAAAAGTTCCGAACGGAGGAGAACATCCCCTTCCTCATTCTCTCGGATTTCAACCGACGGGTGGCCAGTCAGTACGACGTCCTCTGCCGGAGCCTATCCGGCCTGGAGGGCGTCGCCAAGCGCTCGGTCTTCGTTATCGACGAAACAGGCACGATCGTGTACAGCTGGGTTACCGAGGATCCGGGTGTCGAGCCGGATTATGAGGCGGTCAAGGCAGCGGTGAGGTCTTCATGAGGCGAGTGACATGGGAGTCGGACGGGCGTGGCACACTCCGGGGGCTGACCTTGTCGGTCGCGGGCCTGGCGCTGGGACTACTGCTCGCCTCGGAAGCGCGAGCCCAGCGCGCCGATGAAGGCGGGTCCATCGCCGGCACGGTCGCCGTGGCGGCGGAACGATACCGGCAAGACGTCGGGTGGCTGGCAGCGGACGAACGGGAGGGCCGCGGCCTTGGTTCCGATGGTCTCGCGCAGGCCGGAGCCTGGCTCGAGGCCCGTTTCGAGGCCATCGGTCTGGAGCCTGCGGGCCGGGACGGCGGCTACCGGTACGTATTCGCCGTGCCGGTCAGCGGATCGAAGGACAATCCGCATGCGGAGCCAAGGTGGCACTACGCCTTCAACGTGGTGGGCAGGGTGTCGGGGGAAGCGCCCGACAGGCTTCCGGGAGCGGTCGTCATCGGGGCCCACTACGATCATCTGGGGTACGGCGGCGAGGGCTCACTGGAACCGGACGTCAGAGCGATCCACAACGGAGCCGATGACAACGGGTCGGGAACTGCGGCCCTGCTGGAAGTAAGTCGTGTTCTGGAAGCACGACGACACGAACTCCGGAGAGACGTTTATCTCATAGCGTTCTCGGCCGAGGAGAGGGGACTGATAGGCTCGCGGGCCTTCGTGCGCTCTCCGTCCGGAGTCGGATCGATCGAGGATGTGGTGGCCATGCTGAACATGGACATGGTGGGGAGGCTGCGCGACGAACGGCTGCAGGTGCTCGGCGGTGACTCCGCGGAAGAATGGAAGGACCTGGTCGCGCCCTTGTGCGGGCGCTACGGGCTCGAGTGCGTAATCGGCGGGGACGGCTTCGGATCGTCGGACCAGAGCGCCTTCTTCGAGGTAGACATCCCGGTTCTGCACTTCTTCACGGGCGCCCACGAGGACTACCATCGCCCGGGCGACGACGCCCGCTCGATCGATGCCGAGGGAGCGGTGCGCATCGCCTGGCTGGTCTCGGATGCGGCGACCGAGCTCGCCTCACGTGAAGCGGGTCTGACTCTGGTGAAGACCGCCGAGGCTCCGCCGCCACGTCGCATGGGAGGACGCGCCCGGCTCGGGACCATTCCCGACTACGCGGGCTCGCCGGAGGGGAAGCCGGGCCTGCTTCTCTCTGCCGTGCGGCCGGGCAGCCCGGCCGAGCAGGGCGGGCTGCGGAGGGGAGACCTCATAGTCCAGATCGACGACATGGAAATCCGCGACATCAACGACTTCATGACCGTTCTGCAGGAAGCGGAGCCGGGCCAGACGGCCGCGGTCGTCGTCGTGCGCGACGAGGAGCGGGTGGAGCTACAGGTAACCTATGGGTCCCGGGAGTAGTACCATGCTCCAACTGCAGAGGATCCTGCTCCCGACCGACTTCTCCCCGTTGGCCGACGTGGCGCTGGACACGGCCCTCAAGGTGGCGGAGAAGCACCGGGCGACTCTGCACATGCTCCACGCGGTGGTGTTGCACGCCGATGATCCGAACGACCCGGCGCACCATTTCCCAGACGCCGAGGAGGTGCGGCAGCGGCTCGAGGAAATAGCGGAGAGCCGCATGTCTAGCCGACTGGAGGAGCGAGAGGCGACAGACATCGAGGTAGTGCGGGCGCAGCGCAGGGGCATATCGGCGGCACCGACGATCCTGGAGTACGCGGAGGAAGTGGACGCCGACCTCGTCGTCATGAGCACTCACGGACGGCGAGGTCTCGGGCACGCACTCCTTGGAAGCGTGACCGAGGAGGTCGTACGCCTTTCCCGGGCCCCCGTTCTCACGATTCGAGGCCACTCGGGAGACGTGCCGGTGCCTCCGCTCACGGACGTACTGGTTCCGGTGGACTTCTCCGCGCATGCCCGGCAGGCAGTCTCGCATGCCAAAGAGATCTGCGCCGCCTACGGAGCCCGGCTGAACGTGCTGCACGTCTTCGAGCGTCCGATCCACCCGGAGATCTACATCGGTGACGCGACCCTGGACTTCCCCGGTTTCAAGGCGGTGGAGGGAAACGTCAGGGAGGCGCTCGACGCCTTCGCCAGCGAGGCGCCCGGTCCCGAAGCGGAGCTCACGGTGCACCTGCGGGAGGGTCACGCGGTGACTGGCATACTCGAGCTCGCGAGCGAACTCGAGTGCGGCCTTCTGGTCATCGCTACGCATGGCCTGACAGGGGTAGCGCACATGCTTCTGGGCAGCGTTACGGAGAAGGTGGTCAGAAGGGCGACCTGCCCCGTACTCACGGTCAAGGCGTTCGGCAAGTCGTTGGTAGCATGAACGATGACAAGCCTGGTCAGGTGAGCGGTCTGGGGTACCTGTACGAAGGCACCCGGGCCATCGGGCTGCAGGGAAGCCTCACCGAACTCCTGCGGGAGGTGGTGAACCGGGCACAGCGGCTGATCGGGTTCGAGCATTGCGCCCTTATGCTCCTGGACGAGCGGACGGAGCGACTCACGATAGAGTACCTGAAGGGCTACGGAGACCGGGCGGATGCGATGCGCGGGATCTCCCTGGGACTGGGAGAGGGAATCTCGGGCTGGGCGGCGCTGCACCGGCAGTCGGTCCGGGTCGGTGACGTCTCCCTTGACCCGCGCTACCGGGAAGGGCTGGCCGAGGCGCGATCGAACCTGGCTGTGCCGCTCATAGTCGGCAACCAGGTGGCCGGTGTCATCAACGTCGAATCCGAGCGGCCGGACGCCTTCACCGCCGAGCACGAGATGTTCCTGACCGTCCTGGGCGCTCAGGCCGCCTTGGCGATCCTGGCCTTTCGCACCCGCGTGGCGCTGAAGCAGCGACTCGACCAGCTGGGCGCTCTGTACAGGATCAGCAGCCTTGCCAGCGAGGGTGGCAACCTAGGCGTCACGCTCAATTCCATGCTCGAGATAGCCGGCGAGGTCATCCCGCAGGGTCAGTCGGCAGTTCTACTGATCGACGAGGAGAGAGGGGTTCTTCGGGTGGAAGCGGGGCAGGGCTACGGGGTCGCCGCGCGGTATCTGGAGATCCCGCTGGGGCACGGGGTGACCGGACGGTGTGCCCAGACCGGCGAGACTCAGGTGGTAAGCGATATTCGTGAGCTCGCGGAGGATGAGTACATCCCTGGAGTCCCCGGCGCCAGAAGCGAGGTCGCCGTCCCGCTGATCGCCGACGGCGGCATCATCGGCGTGCTGAACGCGGAGGCGGTGGAACCCGATGCCTTCGGCCGGGAGGACATCCAGACGCTGACGGTGATCGCACGTCAGGCCGCCCAGGTCATACGAAGCGAGCAGCTTCTGCAGGAGACCCGACGGCTGGCCATCATGGACTCGCTCACCGGCCTCCACAACAGGCGGCACTTCACGCAGCAGCTGGACGAAGCTGTGGTCCGGGCCCGGCGATACGGCGAGCGTCTGGCGTTGTTCTTACTGGACCTGGACCACTTCAAGTCCGTGAACGACCGGTTCGGGCACCAGGTGGGCGACCGCTGCCTCCAGCTCGTCGCCGACGTTCTGCAAGAGGCGGTGCGGGAGAGTGATCACACGGCGCGAATCGGAGGGGAGGAGTTCGCGATCCTGCTGCTCAAGCCGGGCCGTGAGCTGGCTCTCACCATCGCCGAGCGACTGCGGGATCGCATTCAGGGCCTGGTCCTCAGCGAAGACCCGACTCTGCCCTTCGGTCTGACCGCGTCCATTGGAATCGCCTTCTTCCCCGACGAGGGTGAAGACCCCAAGTCGCTCATGCGGCTGGCGGACCTGGCGCTCTACGCGGCCAAACAAATGGGGCGCAACCAGGTGGCGCTTGTTCCCGGCGGGGGAAAGGAGCGAACGATGGTGGCCGGCGATCAGCGCGACGACGACCCGGGCGCCGGAACGACGCCTGCGGACTCGTGAGCGAGAGTGAGGTCGAGAAGTCAGGCAGCGGCACGCCGGGCTTCCGGCAGCGCGGAAGGAGGAAGTCTTGAGCGAGGGAAGACTGGCGGACGGACACTGCGTACCGTGCCGCGGCGGCGTCCCTCCGCTGCACGGGTCGGAGCTCGCTGAGCTCCACGACGAGCTCGGGGGTGGCTGGGACGTCGTTGACGGGCACCACCTCGTGAAGAGTTTCGACTTCCGCGACTTCCGCGCCGCGCTCGACTTCACGAACCGGGTGGGCGAACTGGCGGAGCAGGAAGGACACCACCCGGACATTGCACTCACCTGGGGGAAGGTCCGCATCGAGATCTGGACGCACAAGATAGACGGCCTCACCGAGAGCGATTTCATCCTCGCTGCGAAGATCGACAGGCTGTAGAGGTCGTTGACAGGACTGCAGGGGCCGTTGAATCAGCGCAGTGCTCAGAGCCCGGGGGGCCTGGAGATCCTGTTTCTCGACTCCTGGCTCACCGACCGGCCCCGGGGTAGTGGATCGGCGGTGGCCATCGCCGGCCTGGTCACAGGTCTGGCGGCGCTGGGACACCAGGTGAGAACCGTCCGCCCCCGCTGGACGACGCCGTTCCTCGACCTTACCCGCGTGCTCTTCAACCTCGGCCTCGGCCGGCGCCTCGACGGGCGTCACGCCGACCTGCTGGTGGGATTCGACTACGATGGGTGCTTTCTCGGCCGCTCCCCGGACCGTCGATATGTGGTTGCGCTCAAGGGCGTCATGGCCGACGAGCTGAGCGTTGAGGCCGGCTGGAACAAGGCGCGCTTCGCTTTTCTCTCCCGGCTGGAGCAGCGCAATGCCAGGCGGGCCGATCGGGTGCTGGTAACCAGCGAGCACAGTCGACGGGCCGCCGTTCGCCGGTACGACCTTCAGGCCGAGAAGGTCCGCATCGTTCCCGAGGGCATAGACGTAGATGCCTGGGAACGGCTGCCGCAACCGCGTCCGAAGGCCGGACCGGTCATCCTCAGCGTCGCTCGTCAGTACCGGCGGAAGAACACCCGCGCCCTTCTTCGAGCCGTGGCCCTCGTACGGTCAGAGATTCCCGGGGTGACCCTGAGGGTGGTTGGAGATGGCCCCGAGCTTCCAACCCTCAGGCGGCTGGCCTCCAGCCTCGGCCTGAAAGGCAACGGCGCCGTGTTCCTGGGGTCTCTGGAGAGCCGCGAGGAGTTGCAGCGGGAGTACTCCTCGGCGGACCTGTTCTGCCTTCCGTCACGCCAGGAGGGATTCGGCATCGTGTTACTCGAGGCGATGGCGGCGGGACTGCCGATCGTCGCAGCCGACGCGGCCGCCGTCCCGGAAGTTGCACCGCACGGGGAGGTGGCACTGCTGGTTTCCCCGGATGATCCGGAGGCGCTGGCGTCAGCCATCCTGAGCGTCCTGCGCGACGAGGTCCTTCGGGAGAGGCTGTCGCTGGGCGGGCGGCGACGCTGGCGCCGGTACGACTGGCCGTCTGTGGCGGAGCGCTTTCTCGAAGCCGCCGAGGTGCCCTCACCGCCGTAGACGACGGCCGGCCCCGAGAACTGCCGAGAACTGCCGCCTTGCTCGGGTGTGCCGCGGCGGCCGATATTGTGAGCTTCGTTTCGCGGGGCCCGGCGGGTGAGGTCTGCTCCCGTCGTGGGCCGCTCCGACCCGACAGCAAGGCTGAGACCAAATGAGCGACTCGTCAGGGACTCCTCCACCCTCACCGGCCTCCATCCAACCGAGCGACAAGAGCTTCTTCGGCCATCCGCGGGGTCTGGCCACCCTCTTCTTCACCGAGATGTGGGAACGGTTCAGCTTCTACGGCGGTCGGGGAATCCTCATCCTCTTCATGACCGCGGCCGTCGCGACCGGCGGGCTCGGCATGACGACCGCCACCGCGGCGGCCATATACGGACTGTACACGGCATCTGTGTACCTCTTCGCTCTCCCGGGTGGCTGGGTAGCCGACCGGCTGATGGGTCAGCGGAATTCGGTCGTCGCCGGCGGCGTCCTCATAGCGGCGGGGAACTTCAGCATCGCCACGCCGGGGATGGCGACCTTTTACCTCGGTCTCATCCTGATCGTGCTCGGCACCGGGTTGCTCAAGCCCAACGTGAGCACCATCGTCGGCGAGTTATATCCCGAGGGTGGCGCGCGGCGTGATGCCGGTTTCTCGATCTTCTATATGGGGATCAACGTCGGCGCCTTAGTCGCGCCTCTCATCTGCGGCTACCTGGGCGAGAACATTAACTGGCACCTCGGGTTCGCGGCGGCGGGCGTGGGCATGGTACTGGGGCTGATCCAGTACAGGCTCGGCTGGGGCTTCCTGGGAGAGGCCGGCAAATTCCGGGAGGAGGCCCGGGCTACCCGCGGACAGGCGGTCCGCCAGGCCATGCTGGGGGTCCTGCTGGCAGTGATCATCGCCCTCGTCCTGTACCTGCTCGGCAGCCGCGGCGTGCTCAACATCACCCTAGAAGGCGCGGCGCAGGCAACCGGCGTGATCATTCTGGCCATAGCCGTGCTGTTCTTTGCCTCGGTCCTGGCCTTCGGTCACATGGTGTCCGTGGAGAAGCGGCGGGTCGTGTTGATCTTCCTGCTGTTCCTCGGTGCGGCCATATTCTGGGCCGGTTTCGAGCAGGCCGCGTCGTCACTGAACCTGTTCGCCGAACGGCTGACGGACCGGACGGTGCTCGGGTGGGAGGCGCCGGCGAGTTGGCTTCAGGCGATCAACCCCCTGTTCATCATCGCCCTCGCGCCGGTGTTCGGCTGGTTGTGGGTCGCCACGAACAACATCGGGCGGGAGCCGTCATTGCCGGTGAAGTTCGGGCTGGGTCTGGTTCTTCTGGGCGTGGGCTTCCTGGTTATCGCGTGGGGCGCCACGTACGCGACCGACGGCAACTTGGTGAGCCCGGGTTGGTTGGTTTCCACCTACTTCCTGCATACCTGCGGCGAGCTGTGCCTCAGCCCCGTAGGCCTGAGCAGCATCACCAAGCTCTCGCCGCCGCGGTTCGTCGGACAGATGATGGGCACCTGGTTCATGGGTACCGCCCTGGGCAACCTGGTGGCGGGCCTGGTGGCCGGACAGTTCGAGCGCATGCCGCTGCCGCAGCTCTTCTTCACCGTCGCCATCACGGTGGGTGTGGCCGGAGTGCTGTTCTTCCTGGCCGCGCGGTGGATCAGGAAGATGATGGGGGGCGTGCACTGAGCCGCGTTCCGGAGGACGGGCCGGCCTGGTGTTCGTTGGCTGCGGCCGTGTAGATAAGCCACGACGACACGGCCGTCCCGCGGGCCGGCCGGGTCGTCTGTAGTGGCACGTCGATTGCCCCATCGGGGTAACGGTAAGCTACGTCTACTGCGGAGCGGGATCGGCAAGTGAGTACATGCACCGGAATCGGCCCGTTCGACGAGCGCCTGGGCGACCTTCGCTCAGGCGGAGTGTATCTCCTCGCGGGAATGCCCGGCTCGGGCAAGCTCGCCTTCATTCTGCAGTACCTCGCCGAGGGAGTGGGGCACGGCGAACGGGTGGCCCTGCTCAGCGGCTACGAGCCGGCGGAGGTCTTCGAGCAGGCCGACCACTGGGGACTGGAACTCGAGAAGGCCTGGAAGAGCGACGCGCTGGTACTGGCCGGGTTCCGCGGCGAGTATCCGCGGCGGATCCTGCACGCCCCGGATCCCGGAGAGGCGTTCGCCGAGCTCGATCGACTGCTGGACGGGGAGGTGACGCGCCTCGGCGTCGATCCGGGCATGCTGCTGTGGGAAACGCGGGCGGGTACGGCCATGGCGCACCAGTTTCTCCAGTGGGCCGACGGTCTGGGCGCCACCACCATGGCCACGCTGGTTGGCGACCTGAAGGAGTCCCCCGGACCCTCTACCGAGTGGGTGCTGCAGCGCGCGACAGGCGTGTTTCACTTGGCTCGACTGGCGGGCGGGCTGCACGAGCTGGCTATCTACCGGATTCACCCGCCGTTGGAGAGCACCGGGCCCATTACGCTGGAGCTGATGCCGGGCGCCGGCTTCGTAGCTCCTACGGGCCGGATCGGCCGGCGCCGTGGCGACACGGCGGCGGCAGCCGAGGACAGGCTCCTGCTGATGCGGCTGGCAGCCGGACCACCACCCGACGTCGAGGGCTGGCTCCGCCGGACGTATACGGTGACGGAGGCAAAGGACCCTCTGGAGATGGTCTCTCGCCTGCAGGGTGAGCCGTTCGGCATGCTATGCATTTCCATCGATCGCGCCCGAACGGAAGAAGCTCTGCAGATCTGCCAAACCGTCCGTCCCATGACCAGCGCGGCTCTCGTCCTGGTGTCCGGCGAACGATTGCGCTCGGTCGATCGGGCCCGCGCCATAGAAGCCGGCGCCGACGACGTCCTGACGAACGAAGTGAACATCCGGGAGATGGAGTCGAGAATCCGGCGGGCGGCGACGTGCGCAGGTGAGCGACCGCGGGCCGTTGATCAAGACGGGGGGAGTATCCGGACGCCGGATCCCGTCGATGAGCTCCTGTCGCGAAAAGCCTTCGCGGCGATCGTGAACGAACGGCTGGCATCGAAGGAGTTCGGTTTCTTCACGTTTGTCGGGCTGGCCGGCGCTCTTCCGCAGGGGACGAGCGAGGCCCTGCGCGAGAGCATCCGGGTGGAGGCGGGCGATGTGGTCGGGGCGCTGGACGATGGATTCGGAATCGTGCTCCAGGAGGCCCGAGCCGGGCACGCTGAAGGGTTCCTCGGACGGGTGCGTGCGGCTCTGGCCGAACAACTGGGCGAGGGCGTGGAGCTCGAGACCGAGATCCTGGCCAGCCCAGACGACGCAGAGCGGATTCGGGCGCTCCTCCCCGGGTAGGCGGGCCGGGGACCGCGCAGCGTAGAGGGCACGCCCCGCATGGAGAGATCGACGGTCAGGAGGCGAAGGAGATTCCCCTACTGGGTCGTGTACACCGGCATCACGACCCTGCTCCTGGCTCTGACGGGGTTTCTGGTTCTCATCGTCCTGCCGGAGCGCTTCGTCCTCCAGGCCGGCCTTCGCGAATCCGGTATCTCCTTCCCGGCGTCCACCCTCGGGTTCGGGCCTCCGGCGCGCTCGCCGGTGGTGGAGCCTCCTCCTCCGCCGCCGCGTCCCGTCGCGCCAGCGATCGGCCCGGCCGAAGCGTTATGGAGTGAACTCACGCCCCTTCTGCGTGTCGGCCGCTATCACGAGGCACTGGCCCGCATGGAGGATTACCTGGCCGTCCACCCGGGAGACCTCGGAGTCCGGCGGGAACGAGCCAGGACCCTGGCCGGGACCGGCGACCGGCAGCGGGCGAGCGAGGCCCTCGGGCGGCTGGCCGACGAACCTGGCGAGCTCCAGGACGGCCTGGCTCTCGCCCGCTTCATTCGTGATGCGGGCGAGTTGAGCGAGGCGGTCGAGATCTACCGGACGCTTGTCGACAGGTACCCGGACGATGCGGATCTCAGGTACGAGTTGGCGCAGGCGCTCATGTGGTCGGAGCGCTACCGGGAGGCGGAGGCCGAGTTCCGCGCGCTAATCCGGCTGCGGCCGACGGAGGATGTGTACCGCCTCGAGCTGGCGCGGGTCCTGTACTGGACCGACAGGCTCGAGGAAGCGCGATCCGTTCTGGCTGCTATCTCCCCCGAGGCCGAGAGCCGGATGGAAGCCGACGCGCTCGACGCCGAGCTGGTGACTCTGCTTGCTCCTGTCGAGCCGGAACCCGAGCCGGTGGACCAATCACCGCTGGCTCGAGCGAGGCGTGCGGCGGCAGCCGGCGAGCTGCAGTTGGCCGCCGAGCTCTACCGGGAAGCCCTGCAGGCGGATTCAGGAGACGCCGTACTGTGGCTGGAATGGATAGACTTTCAGCAGCGGCGGCTCGGGGACCTGGAGGGCGCCAGGGACGAGCTCATCGCGTACGATGGGCGCTTCGGTCTTTCCCCCGAGCTGGAGTACCGGCTGGCGCTGCTGCACACGTGGACCGAGCGGAACGAGGAGGCCCGGCTCATCCTCCTCAGGCTCCTGGAGACCAGTCCGAACCGGGCAGAGGCCTGGAGCCTGCTCGGCGATGTTTATCGCTGGAGCGGGGAAAGACCCGCCGCGGCCGGTGCCTACCGCCGGGCCCTCGTCCTGGATCCGGCAGACCCGCGGGCGCTGGCGGGTGCCGCGGACCTCGGATTGCAGCGGGAGCGCATCGTCGCGGCTCGCGAGCGGCGGGGCTACGGGCCACGGGCGAGCGCCTACGGCGACTCGGATGAGTATCGGAGATTCGAGCTGGAGGCGGACGCGAGGTTAGCCTTCCCACGCAGCAGTTCGGCTCTCCGGGTGGCAACCGGCTACCGGTGGCTGGAGGGACTGGATGTTTCCGGCGTCGAGACCACCGACGATGGCCCTTACACAGAGGCCGAGCTCATCCACTGGTGGCGTGAGGCGACCATCCGCACGGCCCTTCGAGCCGGAGTACAGTACCTGCGAGGATTCGGCCTCGAGCCGAGTTTCGGCCTGGACGTCGAAGTGCCCGATGCGGGGGGATTCGGCCTCCTCGGAACGCTGGAGCACGCACCCGCGTACCCGCTCACGGCCACCCTGGAGAGCGTGCAGCAGCCGGTACGAGCCGACCGACTCTTCGTGTCCCTGTTCCGCTCGCTGGGCGAGCGATGGAGCGTGGGCGGTACCGCGGATGTGGCCGTTCTGACCCATACGGAGGCGAACAACATACGGTGGGGCGGGCGGCTCACGCTGGGATGGAATGTCTCGCGCCGGGTCGTCGGAGAGCTGAGCTCAAGCTACCTGTCATACACCGACGCGGCCCCTCGCAGCGCGCTGCGAGGGATCTACTGGGACCCGGCTTCCTTCTGGGCGACGACGTTGTCGCTGGGCCTGCGGGAACGGCCCGAACTGGGCTGGGGGTACGGCGTCATGCTGACGGGAGGCGCTGCCCTGATGGACGAACGCAGCGCGACCGGTACGGTGTGGCTGCCACAGTTTGCGGTCGAGGGGAAGCTGTCGCAAACTGGCCGGAGGCAGGACTTCGAGCTGAGAGCCTTCTACCGCCGGGGACGGGAGAGGGATTACAGCTCGCTCGGGCTCGACCTGAAGCTGCTCGTGAGGCCGTAGAAGATGGCGAGCCGACTGAGGCACCTGGGCCCCCTGCTGGTGATCGCAACCGCGATCGCGCTCACATCTCTGTTCTTCATTTGGCTGGTGCGTTCGCCGGACCGGCTACGGGTGTTCGTCATCCAGCTTCTCCTGATTTCCCTGGTGATCTTCCTCGGGATCCTGCTGATCCGTTACTTCACCCTCCTGTGGTTCGGATACCTGCAGCACCAGGAGAGGGGGATCCGGGGAGATGTGTCTGATGTCGAGCTGCCGCCGGTCTCGGTGGTAGTACCGGCTTACAACGAGGCCACGGTCATCGGCCGCGCCATCGACAGCCTTCTGCGGCTGGACTACCCGCTGTACGAGGTGATCGTGGTGGACGACGGTTCGGGCGACGGGACGCTCGCGATAGCGGGCGCCAAGGAGGGCCTCCACGAGGGAGTGGAGGTGCGGGTCTTCTCCAAGCCCAACGGGGGAAAGGCGACTGCCCTGAACCTGGGCATCCACAACGCCCGTTACCCGTTCATCCTGTGCATGGATGCCGATTCGATAGTAGAACCGCAGCTTCTGCGAACGTCCGTTCCACACTTCCGCGATCCGTCGGTCGGCGCCGTGGCGGGAAACGTCAAGGTGGAGAACCGCCACGGGCTGCTGACCCGACTGCAGGCGCTGGAGTACATCGAGGGACTCAACATGCCGCGCCGCGCCCAGGGCTTCATAGCCGCGGTGAACATAGTGCCGGGACCGGTGGGCGTTTTCCGTCGCGAGGCGCTGACCGACGTCGGCGACTACGATACCGACACCTTTGCGGAGGACGCGGACCTGACGCTGAAGCTGATCACCGAAGGGTGGAAGATAGTCTACGAGGATCAGGCGATCGCCTGGACGCAGGCGCCCGAACGTTTCATCGACCTGGTTCAGCAACGCTACCGCTGGACCCGAGGTATCCTGCAGGCTGTCCGGAAGCGCAAAGGGCTCCTGTGGCGCCCTGTCCCCGACTTCCCGCTGTGGCTGTCGGGCACGGAGATGGTGTTCGAGGCAATCATCTGGCCGATAATGAACGTCTACGCTCACCTGTTCTTCGCCTTAGTCGCGCTTCTGTTCGGCCGCGGGGAGCTCCTGTTGTACTGGTGGATCCTCCTCACCCTGCTGGACCTGGTGGCGGCGCTGGTGACCGTCTCGATGGAGGAGGAGTCTCTGTCGCTCGTTCCGCTGGCCATCGTTTACCGCTTCTTTTTCATTCTGTTTCTGGACGTGACCAAGGCGTTCGCCTCGGTCGAGGAGTTCTTCCGCTTCGGCATGGAGTGGGACAAGCTGCGGCGCGTCCCCGTGGGGAGCGGCGTTGAGGAGAGTGCCATATGAGCATCGTCGACCTGTTGATCATGATCATCGTGGTGACGATCCTGGTTACCATCGTGCTGGGTGTCATCACCTATCTGGCGTACAAGCTGCGGAGGTCGCGGCGGCCGGAATCAGAGGTGGAGGAGGCGTTCGGAACGTGGTACTTCGTGCGGCATCTGCCCGAGCGGGGGCGGGCTGAGGAGGTCTGACCGTAATGCCGCCGAGATCGGAGCCGGTACCGCGCGCCCGCGCTGCAGTTCACTGGCTGAGCGGCCTGGCGCTGCTGGGTATCCTGGCAGGCGGCGTGATAGCCGCCGCGGTGGCCCTGTGGGAGAACGTCGACGTCCGCAGTCTAGCGCGGCAGGCGGCCGGCGTGACCGAGTCGCCGCCGCTTCCGGGGGAGCAGACCGGTCCGATGGCAGTGAGTCCCGCAGGCACGGTTTCCGCGCTCCTCGTCTCCCGGGCAAGCGCCGGCTTCTTCCCGGATAGTTCATTCTACCCGGCGACAATCCGGAGGTGGGAGACCATGCTGGAGGAACTTGGCAGCGTGCGACGCATAGCGTCAGCCGCGGAAATGGCGGAGCTGCCCCCAGGCGCTCTTCTGGTCGCCCCCGACGCGATCTGCCTGGCTCAGATGGAGGTCGACGCTCTGAGCAGCCATGTCGAAGCGGGGGGCAGCCTGGTGATCGACCGGGCGACGGGCGCCCGCGACGAGAAGTGTGAGTGGCGGGGCTGGAACGTAGTTCAATCGCTTACCGGGTCCATCGATGTGCTGGAGCGGCCGGCGGAGCAGTCCCTGTTCTTCACACTCCCCGCGGGGCTGCCGCTATCGGCCGGACTGGCGCCCGGTACCCGGGTGGAGCTGCACCCGGACGCCCGCCTGGGCTTGCTGACGACAGGGCCGCGCGCCTACTGGTCGGATTGGGCCCTGAATCCAGTCTCGCCCGAGGGGAAGCCCTCGCCTGACGCGGCTGCGGTGCTGCGAAAGGCCGACGGTGAAGGCCGAGGCCGGGTGGCGTGGTTCGGCTTCCGCACGGGACAGGGCGCAGGCGATCGCAACGAAGCTCTCCTCAGTCAGGTTCTGCGCAACGGCACGCGATGGGCCGCCGGCGTGCTCATGGCCGAGGTGTCCCCGTGGCCGGCGGGAAGACAGGCCGCGCTGCTCATAGGCCAGGACGTCGAGTCCGGATTCGCCAACGCGGCTTACCTCGCCGCTTTGCTGCGAGAGAAGGCCGCTCGGGCCTCGTTCTTTGTCGTATCAGAGCTAGCTCAGGAGAATCCCGACGTTGCGGACTCTCTGCTCGGAGCCGGGGAGATCGGCAGCCAGACCGCGGATCACTATCCCACCGCGGGGCTCCCTCTGGGCGAGCAGACGCTGAGGCTGCGCCGGAGCTGGAGCCAGCTGCGCCGCTGGTCCGGCCGGCCGCCGGTAGGACTGCGCCCGCCGGAGGAACGGTTCGATGAGAACACGCTTCGGGCATGGCGCGAGGTGGGTGGCGAGTACATCGCCGCGGTCAACGACGCTCGCTCCGCGGCTCCGGAGGTTTACACGACGCCGGCCGGGCCCGTGGTTCTCCTCCCGCGTCTTGTCGATGACGATTACAACGTCCTGGTGCAGGAAGGAGCCCGCCGCACCCGCCGACTCCGGGACGCGTACCTGCAGGGGATGCGTAAGCTAGGTCCCCTCGGAGGAATAGCTTACCTCGCCCTGCACACGCAGATCGGCGGAACACCGGATCGGGTGGGCGTCGTCGGGGAGGTAATCGACAGCGCGCGCAGCCAGCCGGGGAACTGGTGGCTGGCCACGGGCGAGGAAATCGCGCGATGGTGGCTGGCCCGTGACGGGGTCGTGCTGAACCTGCCGGAGTCGGATCCCGACTCGTTGCAGGTTCGGGTGCTGAGCGGAGACGGGTTGGCCGGGGGCTGGATCGAAGTGTACGGCGACGCCCTGGCGTCGCTCGTGCCGTTCGACAGCGAGCGGCAGCTGCCCTATGCCCGAACCGAATGGGGACTGCGATTCGCCATGCCCGAGCTTCCCGGCGGCGAAACCAGGACGTTCATCCTGAGACCAGAGCCGGAGGTATCCGGGGAAACCCACGAACCGGACCGAGACGCTTCGGCAGAGGATACGGCACTTGTCCCCTCCCCCTCGTGAGGCAACCTTATTCCCTTATTCATTTGGATTCCCTCCGGCGCGGCCGATTAGAGTGAGATCACCTTCCGGGAGGCATCTTGGGTGAGAAGGAAGTACGCCTGGAAGTGGACGGGGCGGGACTCCGCCTCTTCACGCAGGCTCTCCTTCGCGACGTGCGCGCTCTGGAGCAGTTGCTGGCCACAGGCGCCATCGAGTCCGGGGTGCGGCGCGTAGGTCTCGAGCAGGAACTCTTCCTGGTAGACGACATGTGGCGGGCGGCCCCTGTGGCGGTCGAGGCGCTCGAGCTCGTCGACGATCCTCGCGTCACCAGTGAGATCGGCCGGTTCAACCTCGAGTGCAACCTCGATCCGCTCATCTTCGGCGGTGACTGCCTCCGGCGCATGGAGCAGGATGTGGACGCTCTGCTGGAGACTGTGCGCGAGGCGGTGGCTCAGCTCGGGGCGAACATCGTCCTGATCGGTATCCTCCCGACGTTGCGGAAATCAGACCTGAGTATAGACAACATCTTCCCGGCGAACAGGTATTACGCGCTGAACGACGCGCTGACCCGTTTGCGGGGAGGTCCGTACGATCTCCGCATCAAGGGGACCGACGATCTGCGCGTCACGCACGATTCGGTTATGCTTGAGGCAGCTAACGCCAGCTTCCAGGCTCATTTCCAGGTCGGCCCCGAAGAGTTCGCCAATCTTTACAACATCGCGATGACGGCCAGCGCGCCGGTCCTCGCCGCAGCCGTCAACTCACCGCTCATGCTGGGACGCCGCCTGTGGCACGAGACCCGGATCGCTGTGTTCCAGCAATCCATCGACACGCGAGCCGCCATGCCGGAGGTGCGTGACCTGTCGCCGCGGGTGAGCTTCGGGCGGGAGTGGGTCGACGAATCGGTTCTGGAGGTGTTCAAGGCCGACATCTCGCGTTTCAAGGTGTTGCTGGGACGGGAGATCGACGAGGATCCCTTCGAGGCCATGGAGGAGGGACGGGTCCCGACCCTGCAGGCTCTTCAGCTCTTCAACAGCACTGTCTACCGCTGGAATCGAGCGTGTTACGGTGTTGCGGACGGAGTAGCGCACCTGCGAATCGAGAACCGGGTGCTGCCATCGGGACCTACGGTACTGGACGAGATCTCGAACGCGGCCTTCTGGTTCGGTGTGGTGGCCGGGCTGGCGAACGAAGTGGACGACGTGCGGGAGACGATAGCCTTCCACACGGTGCGCACCAACTTCGTCGCGGCCGCGCGCCACGGCCTGGACGCCCAGATGACGTGGCTGGACGGCGAGACTCTCACTGCGCAGGAATTGATTTGCCGGCGGCTCTTGCCGTTCGCCCGGAGAGGTCTGGAAGCGAGCGCCATAGACGGCCAGGATATCGACCGCTATCTGGGGACCATCGAGGCGCGGGTCGGCTCGCGTCGCACCGGTGCTCACTGGCAGCTGGGCTCGCTCGCTTCGATGGGGGAGGATGGGACGCTGGAGGAGCGGATGGCGGCGCTGGTAGCCGCCACCGTCAGCCGCCAGGCCGAGGGTCAGCCCGTGCACCATTGGAGCGAGGCCGGGTTGGACGAGTCCGGGGGCTGGAAGCCCAGCTTTCAGCGCGTCGAGCAGTACATGTGTACCGACCTGGTCACGGTGAACGAGGAGGAGCCCATCGATCTGGTCGCCAACTTGATGGACTGGCATAGGATTCACCATGTGCCTGTCGAAGACCACGAGCACCGGCTCGTGGGGCTGATGTCCCAGAGGCCTCTCATGCGCTTCCTGGCCAGCGACGAGGCGCGCCGGGCGGAGGGCCCGATCCCGGTGAGCGATCTCATGCAGCGTGAGCTCATAACCGCCTCACCAGAGACGTCGACCATCGAAGCCATCGAGAAGATGAGACAGCACGGCATTAGCTGCCTGCCGGTGGTGCGGGAGGGAAGGCTGGTCGGAATCGTGACCGAGCATGACTTCATGCGCATCGCGGGCCAACTGCTGGAGGAGAAGCTTCGGGAGTGAGCCACAGCGTCCGTGCCGTCGCCGATGCGCAGGCGCCCCTGAGAGGCGCCCGGGAGGGGCCCAAACGCCTGATCGGGCTCTTCGGCGGGTACGCGCCGGGCCCGACGCTGGTGTGTGTGGGCGGACTTCACGGCAACGAGCCGGCCGGCGTTCTGGCCCTGCGCCGCCTGCTGGCCAGGCTCGAAGACTCCCACCCGCCATTCCGGGGGGAGTTGCTGGCCCTGGCGGGGAATCTCGAAGCGCTGAGGCTCGGCCGGCGCTTCGTCGACCGCGACCTCAACCGCGCGTGGACCCGGCGACAGATAGCGCGCGCGAGATCCGCCTCGAGACCGGGGACCGAGGACCGCGAGCAGCTGGAGTTGATGGCGGTCATGGCAGATACTCTCGATCGGAATGGCGACGAGATCTACGTAGTGGATCTGCACACCACCTCTGCCGACAGCGCCCCGTTTGTCACCCTGGGAGACACCCTGCACAACAGAGCCTTCGCCCGGCGCATAGGCCTCCCGCTCGTCCTGGGGATCGAGGAGCAGATAGAAGGAGCGCTCCTGGAGTTCGTCAACGAGAGAGGTCCGGTCACCCTGGGAATCGAGGCCGGACAGCACGAGGATCCGGCCTCCATCGATAACCATGAGCGGGCGCTGTGGATGGCCCTGATGGCGTCCGGCAACGTGCGGGAGCGGGATGTCCCCTGGGTGCGAGCCATGCGGAGGGAGCTCAGGCAAGCGTACGGAGCGTTGCCAGGCGTCTTCGAGGTGCGTTATCGCAGGGGAGTCAACGAAACGGACGGATTCCGCATGCGCCCGGGTTACCGGAATCTTCAACCCGTGCTCGAGGGCGAGATCCTGGCCACCGACAGGGATGGGCCGGTGAGGGCCCCGGAGGCGGGACGCGTCTTCTTGCCGTTGTACCAGGAACTGGGAGACGACGGCTTCTTCATCGTGCGAGAGATAAGCGCGGCTTGGCTGCGCGTCTCGTCGGTCCTGCGACGCCTGCGCATGGACGCCATCGCCCACTGGCTCCCCGGTATTCATCGCGCCCGCCGGCGTCCGGAAACCCTCATCGTCGACCGCCGCGTGGCCCGCTGGCTGGCTATCGAGTTGTTGCACCTCCTGGGGTTCCGCAAGAAGAGAGTTGCCCGTGGCGCGTTCGTCTTCAGCCGTCGCCCGCACGATCGACTGCCGCGACGCGGCCATCGCCGGTAGCATCAGGCCCGCGCAGCCCGGCGGTTAATATGGCTGCTGCAGCGGACAGCGCGCTGAGCCAACCGACCACGTCACCCAGGCGCGTGAACAGTGTGAGGCGGTCCGTCGTCTGCACCCTTACCGGGACGGCCGTGGCCTCGAAGAGTCGCGTCGATCGCTGCCAACGCCCGAGAGGATCTATGACGCCTGAGATGCCGGTATTCGCCGCGCGGGCTATGCCCACCCGATTCTCGATAGCCCGCATAACCAGGTGTGAGGGATGCTGGACCAGACCGGCTGTCCGACTCCACCACGGCTCCGCCCGCCCGAACCATGCATCGTTGCTTATATTGACGAGGAAGTCCGCCCCCGCCGCCCGGTGGCGACGGGAGAGCTGCTGATAGATGGCCTCGTAGCAGATCAGAACTCCGAACCGCGCCTCCGCCAGCTCGAACGGCTCCGTCCAGACGCCGACCGCGAATCCCCCCGAAGAACCCGGCTGCCGCATCCAGCCGGGCATGGTAAGCGGTGCCCTCTCGACCCCGGGCACGAGGCGGCGCTTGTCGTACCGTCCGAGGCCAGCTCCCGCGGGCGAGAAGAACAGCGCCGAGTTGAACGTGCGGGGCGTCCCGTCGCCGCGGTCCTCCAATCCCCAAGCCCCTATCAGCAGGGCGGCCCCCAGGCGCCGAGCAAGCGACTCGACCCAGGGACCGTACGTAGGGTGGCCAGGCCATCCCAGCGAGGGGACGGGCTCGATCCAGGCCTGCAGCGTCGTTTCGGGAAGCAGGATCAGGTCGGCGGTCGCGTCTCCGGCGGCACCCGGGCGCAGAAGCAGCTCCACCCTCGTCACGACGCGACGGTTTGCCTCGTCGACCTGCAGCTTGAGGTCCTCCGGGATGTTGGGCTGTACGAGGATCACCTCGGCCGCGCTCCGGATATCCAGGGCGCGCCACCGGTATAGCGAGTATGCCGGTGGAAGAAGAAGGACCACCGCCCCGGTGGCAGTCCACTTACATGCCAGCCGGCCGATCCGGCGCCTGGCGGTGCGTGCGGACAGGAGCGCGAGAGTCCCCGCCGCCAGGAGGCCGTTGGACAATGCCAGCCAGAAGGTCAGACCGCGGGAGCCGACTATATCCGCGGCACCGACAAGCCAGGGAAAGGAGGTCAGAGTGTTTCCCAGGCCCATCCACGGAAACGACAACGGACCGAGGTGGGCCGGCACCCACTCGGCCGCCGTCCAGAAGACGGGAAGCGCCAGCCACAGTGGCCACCGGAGCCGGATGCGAGCCTGGTGCATCGCGACTGTTCCCAACGCGACAAGTACGGCCAGACTCAGCACTGGTACGAGAAACGCGAAGATCGCCCACCACGTGTAGAAAAGCAGGCTCACCAAGAGCCAGTGGAGGACCAGGGACTGGTATATCAATCCCAGAAGGAACCCGCCGCGCAGGGCTTCGGCCTGCCCTCCCGCGTCGGGCGGGAGCCTCCCGAGCCACACGCCGAACGGAACGAGAGCGGTGAAGGAAGGAAAGAGGAGATGAAACGGTGGGTGGGCGAGTCCGAGGAGAAGAGCGCTGGCCAGGATCCAGCCTCGTCCGCGCCGGACCCCGACGACCTGCGGAAGGCTCACGTCTCCATTTCGCGCCCTTCGGAAGCCGAGCGGTAGCACGCTTCGACTACCCGAATCAGCCGGACCTGATCATCCGGCACCTCCGGTGGCTTCTCGCCGCGTGCGTGGCGGAGGAATTCGGCCCATTCCTGCCGGTACGAGTCCGCATACAGCTCTGCCGGCGGCCAGTCCATGTCAGGGGTAACGTCCACGATCCCCGATTCCGTGGTCCGCTGCACCTGGAACGGGGTCGAGCGAGCGGACCCTTCCGTGCCCAGGGCGTAAAGCACGTGACGATCCCGCTCGTGGACGAGCTCCCAGGTAACTTCGACTGTGGCCGTCGCACCGGTCGCCAGGGCAAGCTGGACCGCCGCGGATGCCTCCACGTCCCCGGCACCGTGAAGGCGGGCACTGACCCTCTCCACCTCCGGATAGTCGAGGATCCACAGAGCCGTGTCTATCGCCTGCGCTCCCAGGTCCATCAGAACCCCCCCACCCGACAGTTGCGCGTCACGTCGCCACCCGCGGCGCGGCCGGCGCGCCCGCCTGTTCAGCCACGTGCTCCGCACGTAGAAGACGTCACCCAGCTCCCCGCTGGCTACGAAATGCTTTATGGCGCGCAGGTCATAGCGGAATCGCTGGTTCATGGCGACCATGAGGTGGCGCTGGGCCCGGCGGGCGGCTTCGACAACGCGAGCGGCCGAATCGCTGGACGTGGTGAGCGGCCTCTCACACAGAACGTGGCAGCCGTGCTCCAGCGCCCCCAGCACGCCCTCCTCGTGTGCGTGGTTCGGTGAACAGACGAGCACGGCCTCCAGGTCTGTCTCAGCCGCCAGCTCGTCCAGCGAACCGGCCACCCTGGGAACGCCGAAGCGCTCGGCGATGGTCTGAGCCTTCTCCCGTTGTGGATCGACCAGCCCTACCACTTCGACGTCTGACAGGCGGTTCAGGATGGGGAGGTGTATGACCTGGCCTACGCTTCCGACGCCCAGCACCGCTATGCGAACGGTCCTCGCCATCCGGCTCACAGGCGACCACCCAGCCGGTAGGCGACGCCGAGAGAGAACGCCAGGTTGCTGGCATCGGTGACCAGCGCGCCCCGCACATCGCCGTAGACCCGCCAGACGCTGCTGAAATCGATCTCCAGGCCCGCCACGCCGGAAAGACCGGCGGTGATCACCGCATCATCGAGAAACGTCCCCTGGGTAGCCGTGCCGGAGTCGTCCAGTATGTAGACGTCCACCCCCAGCCCGATGTAGGGCCTTATGTACGAGTCCGGCAGGGTCCACTGGAGGTCCGTCGCGAGCACCCAGTAATCGCGCTCGATGCTCCCCAAGTTCACGGATCCTTCCGCGAGGCCCGAGACCGTTTCGATCTGGCGCTCGAGCTCGTCCACTGCGTTCTCATCGACGTCGGCGTTCCAGAAGGCGAAACGGGGAACGACCCTGATATACGGCCCCAGAAACCCCAGGTCGATGCGGGCGCCGATGCCTACCGCTCCCTCGCCCTGCGATGCATCCGCGTACAACACGTCTACGCCGATGGCCCTGAAGCCGAGGTTGGCGTAGTCGTACTCCTCCAGGCCCTGGGCGGCCGCGCCACGAGTGCCGGTGGTCAGCACGGCCAGCGCGGCCAGCAGCGACAGCATCCAGCGTGACGCGTCTCGTCCGCAGGCAAAACGGCGGTTGCTGGTTCCCCTGTCGAGCATCCTCATCCCACTGCCTCCCTATAGAGTATCCCTAGTACACGCGGACCAGCTCGGTTCCCGGATAGTAGACTTGCAGGATCCGATCGTAACTGTGGCCGGCCCGGGCCCTTCCGATGGCGCCCCACTGACACATCCCGGCCCCGTGACCATAGCCTCGCCCCACGAGCTCGACCAGACCGTCGGGGGACCTGGTCACCTCGAATCGCGTCGAGTTCAGGATGCGACCGTCGGCGTCCCGCAGCGCGAGCCTGATGTCCAGCCGCGACAGGACGAGCTCGAAGCTGGATCCGTGGAAGGCGAGCTCCCGCACGCGACCGCTCTCCGTGCGTTCCACGACCTCCAGGTCCTCCAGTTCTCCCAGCTCCGACCCTTGAACCCCGAACTTGCGTCCCAGCTCCTCCCGCACCCGTCCGTTCAGCTCCTCGGGTCCGAACGTGGCCGTCCAGCGGTAGCGCGGCGACGTCGAGCAGAAGTCAGTGCCGTCAGGCGCACGGTCGGAAACCGAGCGGAGATACGGAGCTGGCTGGCGATCCAGCACTTCATCCACGGCGGCCGTTCGTCCGCCACACGTCGAGTGGTAGAAGGCTCGGATCGGTCTCCCTTCATGGACCAGGATGTGCCCCGCCGTCTCACGGATAGCCCTCGTCGCCTGATCCCTCTCGGCCAGCATGCCCCCGTATACCTGATCTTCCACGCTGCCGTACAGATCGAAGCCCATCTCCCGATGGCCTCCCAGGTGAGCGATGGTATACGTGCGGGCGGCGACCGCCTGGGCCTTGACGGCCGCCAACTCCGCCGGATCGCGCGGACCTATTTCCAGCGGCACGACGCCCAGCAGGTATTCTTCCAGCGGGAGCGCGTTGATGGCGGTCACGCCCGAACTCTCGACGGCCCGGACCTCCACTGAACCCCGGTATGGCCTCCCGTCGATGAACACCGGTGCCTCCTCCCGCGCCTCGAAGCGCACCCCGGCAGCGGGCGGCACCGTGTCGTCGGCGCCCCCTACTTTCACCGACCAACCGTGTCGTCCCACCGGGAGCACCCGCGGTCCATCGGCAACGCCAAGGAGTCCTCCAGTTACTGCATCCCTGATCCGCAGGCCCGCCGGTGAGGAGACGGTTACCGTGTCAACGCCCACCAGGATACCGACGAGTATCTCCGGCTCCCTAAAGCGATCGGGTAGCGCCCGCTCCTCAGAATCCTCTCCGGAGAAAGGCGGAAGCCGACCCTCGGAAGAGGCAGCCGGTCGGGCAGGTGTCCTGCTGGTGGAAACCGCGTGGCATGCGCTGAAGGCCACCGCCACCGTCAACAAGAGCCCGGGGCAGGGTCTCGGGAGGCGGACGATCATGGCAGGCATTCGATCACCGGCCCCAGCCCGTGTCGAGACCGAGCGGAGCCACGGGCAGCGAGCGACGCATACGAGATGGGGTCGGAACCTGGGCTGCAGTCGCTCGGGGAGGCGCCCGCAGCTCGCGCAGCACGGTCGCCTCCAGGTCGTAGTCGTGCGAGGTCGTTATCTCGGCCTCCACGAGCATGCCCGGGGCAAGAGGCAGGCTCGAACCAAGTTGCGTCTCTCCGTCGACGTCGTCGGCCTGACCGCGGGTGCGGCCGCTGGGATGGCTTCCGATCCGCTCGACGAGTATATCGTGCCGACGGCCCACCTCTCGCCCCAGCCGCTCGGCGCTGATGGCCCGCTGCACCTCGATAAGCTCTTCCAGGCGCTCCTCGGCCAAACCCGCCGGAAGCCTGCCATGCTCCATGGCGGCCGCAGGCGTACCCTCCTGCGGCGAGAAGGCGAAGGCGCCCAACCGATCGAAGGTCACCTCCTCGAGGAAGTCTAGCAGGGCGCGGTAATCCTCCTCCGTCTCACCGGGGAAGCCCACCAGAACAGTCGTGCGCAAGGTGAGATCCGGAATCGACTCGCGAAGCCCGCGGATCCTGGCCCGGAGCGTGTGCTGTCTCTCCGGACGCCTCATGAGCTCCAGCACCGGATCGGCGGCGTGCTGGATGGGCATGTCGATGTAAGGGACTATGCGGGGCTCACTGGCCATGAGCGCCACCAGCGGTTGCCGGAGGCCGGCGGAATAAATGTACAGAAGTCGGAACCACGGAATGTCCGTTTCCTGCAGGAGGCGCCCGAGCAGGGTCACCAGATCGGTGCCGTCTCTGAACTCGCGGCCGTAATGGGCCAGGTCCTGGGCGACGAGGTTCAGTTCGACGACCCCCTGGGCCTCCAGCCGCTGCGCCTCCGCAACGAGGGGGTCAACCTCGAATGAGCGGTGCCGGCCCCGCCACAGGGGGATCGCACAGAACGCGCAGCCGTGATCGCAACCCTCGCTGACCTTCAGGTACCTGACGTGACGCCGATCGGACAGGGGCAGCCGGACCCCGGGGTGCTCCCGCATACCGCTCCCGATCAGGCCGCGCCTCTCCAGCTCGGGCAGCAGGCGGTGAACGTCCCGAAGTCCCACGAACAGATCCACTTCGGGTAGCGCGGGCTCGAGCTCGGCGCGGTACTGCTCGACCAGGCAACCCAGCGCTACCACGGCCCGGCAGTGACCTTCCTTCTTGAGACGGGCCACCTGCAGGAGCGTCTCGATGGACTCCTCCTTGGCGGCGTCGATGAACCCGCAGGTATTGACGATGATGACATCGGCCGCCGCCAGATCGCCGGTACGCGCGGCGCCGCGGGCGGCGAGCGTGGCCAGAAGACGTTCCGAGTCGACCGTGTTCTTATCGCAGCCAAGGCTGACGAGTCCGAGCCTCACCTCGCCCGGTTCGTCAGGGATGGGTGTGGCAGGCTTAGCCCTCGAAGACATCTGCGCCGGGCGGTGGGACGAATCGGAATACGGAATCGGCTATCGATCCGTTCGGTACCAGGTTCCACAGCACGACGGTCCGCACCGTCTCGTTGTCCTCTACGATCTCGAACTTCCTGACCAGGTAACTCTCGGCGTCGATCCAAACACGCACCTGTCGGTAGGGCGAGTCCCCGATAGGGGTCAGCGAGACCAGCCACGCGGACTGTCCCTTGACCTCCTCGGAGCCTTCGAGCTGCGACGCGTATCCCTCGCTGGCCTCCTCGAAGATGCGTCCCTGCAAGTCCACCATGCCGGACCCGGTGACGCTGGCCTCGATCGCCGATCGTATGACCTGGCCGGGGTGCGTGCTGGGATAGTACAGCCACAGGTGCGTTCCGTCCGCCACGATCACGTCGCCGGCGGGATCGGCGAAGTCCATCTTGAAACGCCCTCGGCCCTTGTGGTACCAGGCGCCCGTGCCGGTGCGGCTGCGAGCCAGCAGCGGCACCTCGATGGTCTGCTCGAACTCCGCCCGCAGCGAGCCCAGGCCGCTATATACCTGCCGCGCCCTGCTCAAAAGTTCCTCTACATCCGGCGGGCTCGCGGGGTTCTCCTGCGCAGCGACCGGCGGCGGGAGGGCGAGGATGCAAGGGACGAGGGCCCGAAGGGCCAGGCTGCAGACGTGTCTCAAATGCACCCCGATCTTGTTACAGAGGACGCGGGAAGCCGGTCTAGCCTGCCAATACACGCCTTGCCTGGGCTCGTTCCTGATCGGCCGCGCGGCGCGGCTGGCTGGATTCAGGCTCGCCTAGAGCTCCTCACCGTGCAGGAGGCCGTCGACCTGCTCGTGCGTCATCAGCACTTCGCGCGGACGTGACCCGTCCGGCGGACCCAGGACTCCGGCCGTGTGCAGCTGGTCTATTATGCGGGCCGCGCGGCCGTATCCGATCTTGAGCCGGCGCTGGAGAAGGCTGGTCGAGCCCGAGCTGTTATTGATCACTATCTCGGCCGCCTTCAGGAAGTAGGGATCCCAGTCGGCAAGCGCCTGATCGACCAGGTCGACCTGGGTATCCTCCAGCTCCAGCGCGCGGACTTCATCCAGGATATCCGCTTCCCGCGCCGCCTCCGTCTCCCTACGCCTCTCCGCCTGTTCCCGGTACCACTCGATCAGGCGCTCGGTCTCCGCGGTGGCGATGAACGCGCCCTGTACTCGGTGCGGATCCGACTCGGCGGGCGGCAGGAACAGCATGTCGCCGTTACCCAGCAGGCTCTCGGCCCCGTTCTGGTCCAGGATTGTGCGGCTGTCGATCTTGGAGGCGACGCGAAACGCCATCCGGCTCGGGAAGTTGGCCTTGATGAGGCCGGTTACGACGTTGACCGAGGGCCTCTGGGTGGCCACCACCATGTGCATGCCTACCGCCCGGGCCTTCTGAGCCAGGAGAGCCAAAGGTGTCTCCACCTCCGATTGCACCGTCATAATCAGGTCGGCCAGCTCGTCGATCACCAGTACGATGAACGGGATCCGCCCCTGCGTGTATTCCCCACCGCCGCGGGCCGCAGGCATCACCACCCCGTCGCTGCGGTCGATCCGTGCGTTGAGCTCGTGGAGGTTACGGCAGGAGTTGGCTGACAGGAGACTGTAGCGCCGGCTCATCTCGAACACGGCCCAGCGTAGTACGGCTGCCGCGTCTTGGTTGTCGGTCACCACCGGGTGCCGCAGGTGAGGCAGGTCGTTATACACCACCAGCTCCACCATCTTGGGATCCACCATCAACAGACGCAGGTCCCGCGGCGGGTAACGGTAGATGAGGCTGGTGACGATCGTGTTGATACAGACCGACTTCCCAGAGCCGGTGGCACCGGCGATCAGCAGGTGGGGCATGCTGGCCAGATCCGCGCAGTACGGATTGCCGTCCAGGTCTCTTCCGAGGGCCAGCGGCAGGACCGCGCGTGACCGCTCGTATTCCGGCGCTTCCAGGATCTCCCGGAGATGGACGATCTCGGGCTCAGGGTTTGGCACTTCCACACCCACCGCTCCCTTGCCCGGGAGGGGAGCCACGATCCGCACCGAGGGCGCTTTGAGGGCCAGTGCCAGATCGTCCGCGAGGGCCGCTATCTGGCCTACTTTTACCCCCTCGGCGGGGATGACCTCGAATTGGGTGACTACGGGCCCGGTGGTCCATCCTCCGATGCGACCCTCCACCCTGAAGGTGCGCAGCTTGTCGACCACGATCTGACCAAGGCGCTCCAGCTCCCGGCTGCCGAGGCCCGGTCCGGTATGAGCGGGAAGCGTGAGCAGCTGCAGCGGAGGGAGAGCGTCCTGCGATGTGTCACCGCTGTCGGGGAGGTCGTCCGGCGATCTGTCCTCAGCCTTCGCCGTCTCCTTCTCTGCGAAGTCGTCCAGCTTGGCTTCCCGTTCCTCGATCGTCTCTGCCCTAGGCTCCTGCTCGTCGGCCTTTCGCTCCCACAGAGAGAGTTCCGATTCCTCGCCGACGGCCCGGCCGTTAGGCAGAACCGACCGAACCCGCTCGAAGGCGGGGCGAAGCCACCTGCTCAAGGCTGAGAAGGCCCGGCCCAGTCCCATGAGCGCGCCCCCGGCCGTGCGAGCCGGTGACCAGCCGAGCGTCAGCACAGCCAGACTCAGTACGAGCGCAACCACTATCAGCTGCGACCCCAAGGAACCGAAGGCTGAGTGCAGGAGGCCTCCCGCGGACCTGCCCAGCCAACCCGCGGCGCTTCTGCCTCCGGACACCGAGGTGCTCAGAAGCCACCATGCTGCAGGAACCAGCAGGAGAGCCCCGCCGGAGAGGATCGACCAGCGAATTGCTGTCTGCCGGTCCACCATTCCGAAACATCGGACTCCCCAGACAAAGGCCGGCACTCCTACCAGCACAGCGGTCACCCCGAAGATGGTCGAGAGACCGAGGTGGAGAACTTCGCCCGCCGGCCCGATGAGATTGCCAGCCGCGCCGGCGCCCTGAATGGTCGGCGGAATGACCGCCAGCGAGATCAGGGTTCCGAGGGCGATGAGCCCGACGCCCATGGCCTCGACCCGCTGCCGCTCTTTCAAAACGCGCTCCGTCCGACGGCCGAAGCCATGATCACTCGCCCCGCAGCCGTTCCAGAAATTGGGTGTCGAACTCCCCTGCCACGAAGTCCGGATGGTGTAACACCTGCCGCAGGAACGGGATGGTGGTGTGTACACCCTCGATGATGAACTCCTCCAGCCCCTGGTATGCTCTCCCCAGCGCCTCCTCTCGCGTGTTCCCGTGCGCCACCAGCTTGCCGAGCAGCGAATCGTAGTGGGGGGGGACCGTGTACCCGGCGTACACGTGCGTGTCTATGCGTATCCCGGGCCCGCCGGGAGCGTGGAAGGCGGTGATGGTGCCCGGAGACGGCCGGAAATCGTGCTCCGGATCCTCGGCGTTCACCCGACACTCGATGGCGTGACCCAACAGCTCCGGCGGCCCGTTGATCCTGAGCCGCTCCCCGGCTGCGGAACGGATCTGTTCCTTCACCAGGTCCATGTGCGTCACGGCCTCGGTGACGGGATGCTCCACCTGGATCCGGGTGTTCATTTCCATGAAGTAGAAACTGTGATCATCCGCCAGCAGGAACTCCACGGTGCCCGCGTTCGAGTACCCGATAGCCTTTCCCGCCTTGATGGCGGCTGCCCCCATGGCGGCCCTCGTCCCGGCGTCGATTGCCGGGCTCGGCGCCTCCTCGATCAACTTCTGGTGCCGTCGCTGGATGGAGCAGTCGCGTTCGCCCAGATGGCTCAGGTTACCGTGCTGGTCGCCCAGTACCTGAACCTCCACGTGCCGCGGCCGCTGCACGTATCGCTCCAGATACACGCGGGGGTCGTTGAACGCGGCGGCCGCTTCGTTGCGGGCCATGGTGAAAGTGGAGGCCAGCTCGTCCTCCGAGCCGGCCACACGCATGCCCTTCCCCCCGCCGCCGGCGGCGGCCTTGATCATCACCGGGTAGCCGATCCGTGCAGCCTCGGAGCGCGCCTCCTCCTCGGACTCCACGGCGCCCGCCGATCCCGGCACAACGGGCACCCCGGCCTCGATCATCGTCCGGCGAGCTTCCGCTTTGTCGCCCATGCGGCGGATCTGCTCCGCCGTCGGGCCGATGAAGACGATGCCCGACCGCTCGCAGATCTCCGCGAAATCGGCGTTCTCAGCCAGAAACCCGTAACCTGGATGGATGGCCGTGGCCCCCGTGATTTCGGCGGCGGCGATGATGCGCGGGATGTTCAGGTAGCTCTCGCGGCTGGGAGCGGCACCGACGCAGATGTCCTCGTCCGAGAAGCGAACGTGAAGGGAGTCCCTGTCCGCCTGGGAGTAAACGGCCACAGTGCGGATACCCAGTTCGCGGCACGCGCGAATGACCCGCAGCGCTATCTCGCCGCGGTTGGCGATGAGGATCTTCTCGAACACAGTCGCGCGAGGTCAGTCGGGTTCGACGCGGTAGAGTACCTGTCCGTACTCCACCGGCTCGGCGTTCTCCACGCAGATCTCGCGGATCTTACCCGACACTTCGGACTCCAACTCGTTCATGAGCTTCATTGCCTCGAGAATGCACACGGTCTGGCCCTTCTGCACCTGATCGCCGATTTCCACGTAGGGTGGAGCATCCGGCGCCGGCGCCCGATAGAATGTGCCGACCATGGGAGAGGTGATCAGAGAGAGCCCTGCTGCGTGTTCGGGCTCCTCCACAACCCCTGCTTCCGACGGGACCGCCATCGGATTATCCGGCACCAGGCCCAGCGAGGCGGTCGTGCCGGACGCCGCCGGAGCGGCTCCCTGCACGATGTTGACTATGGGAGACTTCGAAACTCGAACCCGGGTACCTAACCGCGAGATCTCCAGCGAGTCGATCTCCGACTCGTTAACCATGTCTATGAGACGCCGTACCCACTCGAGATCGATCATCTGTTCACTCGCTCGAGGTATTTGTCGATCGTCCTGTCCACCTTGATTACTTCACCTGTCTCGATGAACAGGGGAACTTGGACGACCGCTCCGGGGGCAAGTTTCGCGGGCTTGGTGCCGCCCTGTGCCGTGTCGCCCCGGACTCCCGGATCCGTTTCAACAACCTCCAGCTCTACAAACTGCGGCAGTTCCACCGCCAGCACTTCTCCCTCACGGGTGAGGCCTTCGCACTCCAGGTTCTCCTGCAGATATGCGAGCTGATCCGCGCCCACCACCTGCGCGGAGAGCGGGATCATCTCGTACGACTCCATGTCCATGAAATAGTACAGGTGGCCGTCCGTGTAGGAATACTGGATCGGCCGCCGGACCACGCGGACCTCCGTGACCTTCTCGCCGGCCCGGAACGTCTTGTCGATCACGGCCCCGCCGAGGACGGACTTGAGCTTGGTACGTACGAAGGCGCCGCCCTTCCCGGGCTTGACGTGCTGGAAATAGGTGATCGCGTACAGGGTCCGATTGATCTCGATCACCATTCCGTTGCGAAAATCAGAGGTGTCTGCCATCGCTCCTCGGGTACAAGGGGGCTGCCGGATACGGGTAACGCCACCCGCCGCTTACAGCGGTGCCAGCTCTCGGGAAAAGCTCGAGAGGACTCGATGGCCACCGTTCTCCACGAGAACGACCTCCTCCAGCCGAACTCCACCCCGGCCGGGAAGATACACACCGGGCTCTATCGTGACCACGTTTCCGACCTTCAGCTCCTCCCGCGACCTGCGGTTGATGCGCGGCATCTCATGCACCTCGAGGCCCACGCCGTGACCCGTTCCGTGTCCGAAACAGGCGCCGAAACCGGCCTCTTCGAGAACGTCCCGGGCAGCACGGTCGACTTCGCGCGCCGGAACGCCCGGCCCCACGGCCCGGATCGCCAGCTCCGCCGCCTCTCTTACTGCCGCGTGCATGTCCCGCTGCCACGGGGCTGCCCGGCCCACCGTGAACGTACGTGTGATATCCGAGCAGTAGCCATCGACCGTGGCACCGAAGTCGAACAGCACGAGGTCACCGCCCTCGAGCTGGTGCTCCCCGGGACGGGCGTGTGGCAGCGCGCTTCGCGGTCCTGAAGCCACTATCGTATCGAAGGGAGACGACTCCGAGCCCGCCAGGCGCAGGTGGTAGTCCAGTTCGGCCGCGAGAACGAGCTCGGTGATCCCTGTCCGGACGTTTGGCAGAACCCGGGATAGGGCCTCCTCCGCCACCCCGACCGCCCACTCGATGCAGCCGGCCTCGACCGGATCCTTTTCCGCCCGCAAGGAATCCACTAGACCGCCTGCCGGTTCCCAGACCACTCCACCACACGCTTCGCCGAGCTCTCGCCGCTCACGGACGGTGAGGTTGCCCTCCTCGAAGCCCAACCGCCGCCCGCCTCCCGTTTCCCTGAGGAGAACCGCCAGCTCCGCGAACAGGTCCTCGGCGGCTATGGAGACGGAGATCCCTTCCCTCACCTCCATCGCCACCTGAGTCTGGTAGCGAAAATCCGTGATGAGGGTGGCCGCTCCCGGCTCGACGAGAAGCAGGCCGCTGGAGCCGCTGAAGCCGCACAGGTACCTGAGGTTGGCCAGATTACTCACCAGGAGGCCGTCCAGGCGATCGTCGTGCAGACGGTCCCTGACCCGGCGGAGCCGTGATACGTGGAACTCCCCTGTGCCGCCCGCGGGCTCGGTCACCGGCTGGGGCGGAGGTGCTCGACGAGAGCGTGAAGGCCCAGAAGGTAGCTGCTGCTCCCGAAGCCCGAGATGACCCCGATCGCGACGTCAGCCAGCAGGGATCGGCGCCGGAAAGGCTCCCGGGCATGCACGTTCGTCAGGTGGATTTCCACGAAGGGAAGGCCGCTACCGGTGAGTGCGTCCCGCAGCGCCACGCTGGTGTGCGTGTAGGCGCCCGCGTTCACTACCCATCCGTCGACCGAAGAGGTGGTGCCCTGGATCCAATCGACGAGTTCCCCTTCGCGATTGGACTGGAAGCTCAGGGTGTCCGCCCCGAGGTCGGCGGCCGCCTCCGAGACCATCAGATCGATCTCCGGCAGGGAGGCACGGCCGTACAGCTCGGGCTCGCGCTCCCCCAACCGGTTGAGATTCGGCCCGTGCAATACCCCTATTCTCAGGGCCGGCTCCGATGCTCGCTTATTCACTTCTTGAGCCGCCTGAGCCATGTTTCCAGGACATTTCCGGTCTCCGCAGGACCGGCTGTGCCCTCCGGCGCCGCCGCGGCGAGTTCCTCTCCCGCACGGAGGATCTGGCGGAGCTCTTCCACCATGGCCGTCTCGGGCTCGTCCGGCTCGATGTCGCGCTCGATCGTCTCGTCCCACTCGAGCTCGGCCTCAGCCGCAGCCGGCGCTGCTCGGCGCTCGGACACCTCTTCCCTGAGGGCCCGCAGGCCTGCGAGAAGTTGGCTGTCATCGGGGCGATCCGTGAGCAACTCCTCGTATATCGCCACAGCCTGGTCGTAAAGCCCCTGTCGCGCGTACAGATCCGCCATGGTACGGGTCATCAGATCGGCGTCCTCGTTTCCGTCGTCCGCGCCGGCCGTCGGTCGCTCTTCGTGCCACCGGAAGCGGTCCTCCGGTCCGGCCTCGCCAGCCTGCTCTCGATCTGGCTCGGCTCCGGCTGCCGATGACGGCTCGCTGGCTACCGATTCCTCGGCAGCCACGGACTCCGTTTCGACATCTGATTCCAGCAGATCCGGGCTGACCCCCGCGCCTGCTGCGGCTCCGAGCTGTTCTTCCACCCTCCGGAGATTCTCCGCGGCCTCGAGGTTCATCGGATCGATCTGCGTGATCAGCTCGTACCAGTGCTTGGACTCGTGAAGGTGATCTCGCTCCGCTGCCAACGCGGCGAGTCCCTGCACGGCAACCAGGTTCTGCCCGTCCAGCTCCAGAACTGCCTGAAACGCCAGCACAGCTTCGTCGTGCCGTCCGAGGTCGCGGAAAGCGCGCGCCCGGACAATGTGTGCGCTGAGGTAGTCCGGGTGGCGGCGGAGCCCCTGCTCGAGAAGTTGCAGTGCCTTGTCGGGATCTCCCGCCTTGCGGTAGGCGTCTGCCAGGCGCGCGAACACCAAGCTGTCCGGGTTGTGGCTGTATTGCGCCGCGAATCGGCGAATCTCGTCACTCGCTCGAGAGTCCGGACTCATGCTTCCGTACCGCGCAGGGGATTACCGGGGTGCCGACGGGCGAAGGTTGAAAGTTACCCGGAAACGCCGAAATGTGTCAATCACGGAGGGGTCCGGTCACATTGCCGCACAACCCCGGATGGAGTAGGTTTTTCGCTCGTTTTGGGCCTGGTCCCGGCGCACGCGACACCCGTCGGAAGGCTTGTGGCAACACTGGGAAGGAGGGGTGGGTCGCGTATGATGATGCGCGCGATTCGAGCCAACACGAAGTGGATCATGCTCGGCCTGGCAGTGGCTTTCGCCGCCTGGCTGGTTTTCGATTGGGTGCAGAGCCGCGACACCGGGGCGGCCGTGGGCCTGAATCCGGTGATCGCGCTGGTGAACGGGCAGGAGATCCGCTATACCCGCTGGAGCTCCGAGCTGGAGTTCGCGTTGGAGCTGGCTCGGAGCGGATCGGATGCGCCCCTCAGCGACGAGGAAGTCCGTCAGGTCGAGCGTGGCGCCTGGGATGGCCTGATCAACAACGTCCTTATCGAGCAGGAGATAGAGCGCCTCGGAATCCGCGTTACCGATTCCGAGGTCCGCCAGGCCTTCCGCGTGAACCCTCCGCCCGACCTGATGCAGCATCCGGCGTTCCAGACCGATGGTCGCTTCGACTACGAAAAATACCAGCGCTTCTTCTCCGATCCCAGTGTGGACGAGGCGCTCCTCCTCCAGATCGAGACTTACTATCGGCGGGCTCTTCCGCGGAGTCGCCTCACCCAGCAGCTGGTGCAGGTGAGCGCGGTGTCCGAGGCACGGGTGTGGTCGGAGTTCAGAGACCGCAACGAGACCGCGACCGTCACGTTCCTGACCGTGGATCCGGCGGACGCAGTGGCTGACGACGAGGTCCAGGACGCGGACAGCGAGATGCGCAGTTACTACCGCGACCACCTGGACGACTTCGAGCGGCCGGCTACGGCCACCGTCAGCCTGGTCAGCTTATCGACCGTTCCGTCGGACCGTGACACGGCTGCGGCAAGGGCCCTCGCGGATTCCGTGCGTCGGGAGATCATGGCGGGGGGCACCAGCTTCGAGGACGCCGCGGCGGGCAACTCCGCCGATCCCGCGACGGCCGCGGCGGGAGGCGAACTCGGGCGCTTCGGCCCGGGTCAGCTCGTGGCACCGCTGGAGGCAGCAGCGGCCTCTCTGGCGGTCGGCGATGTCTCGGAGCCGGTCGAGTCGACGCAGGGTTTCCATCTGCTCAAGGTCTCTGAGCGTACGGGGGATACGGCTACGGTTCAACACATTCTGTTTCCCATCCGGCTCACGTTCGAGAGCGAGGACGAGATCTTCGATCGCATGGACGAGCTTGAAGGAATAGCGCTGATCGACGGTCTGCAGACTGCCGCCGACTCCCTGGGCATTCCCATAAGCACCGGAGTGACGCTCACGGACGGCTTCGACTTCGTCCCGGGGGCGGGGGCACTAGGCGTAGCTGTGGACTGGGCACTCGATCCGACGACACCGTTCGACGAAGTGAGCGAGTTCTTCCGTAACGCGACAGGCTACCACGTCGCGGAGGTCACTGGTAGAACCGAGGGCGGCACTTTCGGGTTCGAGGAAGTCGAGGGCCAGATCAGACAGACGCTGCTCCGTGAGGCCCGGAGCCGGCGCGCGCTGGACCTGGCCCGGAGAGCGATGGATGACGTGAGGGCCGCGTCCTCACTGGAGGAGGCGGGAGCGGCTCTCGGCTGGCCGGTGGCTACGGCAGGTCCTTTCACCCGCCTGCAGTTCGTGGACGGACTCGGCCGCGACACAGAGGCGGTGGGGGCGGCGTTCGGCACGCCGGTGGGTGAACTCGCCGACCCGGCCGACGCGGGCGAAGTGATTGTCATTCTCCGCGTGGACGAGAGATCCGAGGCGGATCCCGAGCTCTTCATGGCCGTGAAGGAGCAGATCAGGGCGCAGCTCATGTTTCAGGCCGGCCAGCTGAACTCCAGCCGGTGGGTGCAGGGGCTGCGAGAGACGGCCGATATCGTGGACAGGCGCGATCGCCTGAACAGGCAGGCGCAGGACGCTTAGCGGCCGGACTTCCTCGGGACGCAGCCGCACGCCCGTAGCGCACGGCCGACGCTAGGTCCGCTCCGTCCCCTGCGCCTCCTCACCGGGCTCTTCTTCGGCTGCATCCCGCAGCGGCGGGTCCTCGTCCCTTCTCGAGTCGGCCTCGGCCTGGCGGGCGGTGGGCTGCGCGTCGCCGGCGCCGATTTCCTTCAGCTCCTCCTGTACGTCGGTCAGAGAGCCCTTGAACTCTCGGATTCCCTTACCCAGCGACCCTCCGATCTCTGGCAACCGCTTCGCGCCGAATAGAAGAAGGACGATGAAGAGGATGATGAGGACTTCCCACATCCCGAGTCCGAACATGGTCGCACCTTCCGTGCGTGGGATCGATTACAACAAGGACCGAGCGAACCAGGCAAGAAGTAGTATCCCTACCACGCTGAGAATGTTCAAACGCAGCACGAGTGGCCCCAGAGTAACGGCCACCACCAGCAGATCCACCGTCAGCGGACCCAGCGAGGCGGCCACGGTGGTCACGAAGAACTCCCGGGCAGCACTGGGCGGCAGCACTAGGGCCATCAGCTCCGTCAGGAGCGCCCCCAGCAACATGCCCCCCGCTACGATGAGTGCTACGCGTTTTGCACCGGGTCGGCGTCGGCCCCCGAAATCCATAGTCACCTCTGACGCTCCAGGACGAAGTCGACCGTAAGCTCCAGCAGTCGGACCGAAGGCTCGTCAGGCAGTCCCATCAGGTATCCCCTGGCTCTCGCGGCGTACTCGCGAGCTCTACCGGCGGCGTACTCGAGGCCCCCGACACGGTCGACCATCTCGATCACCGCGGCGATCCCGTCCTCTCGGGGCCGCAGATCACGGAAGAGATCCTCGACGGTCGCGCGCTCCGATTCGTTCAGCCGGGGCAGCGCCGCAATGAGCGGCAGCGTAACCTTGTGCTCCCGAAGATCGAGTCCGCTCGGCTTGCCCGTGATGCTCCCCGGTACCGTGTAGTCGAGAAGATCGTCGACGATCTGGAAGGTCATCCCCAATTCCCTTCCGTAACCAGCCAGCGCTGCCTGGTGACGCGCTCGGCCGACGAGTGCCCCGAGCTCACATGCCGCCGACATCAACGACGCCGTCTTGCACTCGCACAGAAGGTGGTAATCATCCTCGGTAGTGTGGAGCGCGTCGTGGGTAGCGAGCTGGCGCATCTCCCCAATGGACATCGCGTTGGAGGCATTAGCCAGCAGGGCGATCGCCTCTACGTTACCCAGTCGGGTCACCTCCACCAGGGCCCGAGAATAGAGGTAGTCTCCCATGATCACGGCCACCTGGTGGCTCCAGCGCGAGTTGATCGTCGGCATGCCACGGCGCTCGGGAGAATGATCGACCGCGTCGTCGTGCACCAGCGTGGCCACGTGCATCAGCTCGACGATCGCGGCCAGTGTTACGGCCTCACCGGCGGGAGCACCACCTACCTCGTTTGCCAGCAGCAGCAGCGTCGGTCGGAGTAGCTTGCCGCGGGCGGTAAGCAGGTACTCGCTCACCTCGTTGACCGCCCCGAAGTCCGCCTCGACCATGTCTGCCAGAGTTCGCTCTACGGCGGCCAGCCGGTCAACGACGGGCGCCTGGAGGGACTGAAGCGTCGGCAGTGCTGCTTCGAGCATTCCCCTCCCCGGGTAACACTTTGCGACGGGAGCTTGAAGCCTCCCAGGGAGGCTCCACGAGTGCTGGGATTATACCGTCACTCGGAGAGAGAGGACAACCGCGCCGCCGCGTCGCGGTAACCGATATCGACGGTGCAGACGCGCTCCAGGTACTCGCGGCCGGTCGAAGCATCGCCACCGAGAAGACACGCGAGGCCAAGGAAGTACAGGATGCCCAGTTTCTCGACATCATCGCCGGTCGGGAGCGCCTCGGCCACTGCCAGGACCCTCTCGGCAACCCCATACTTCTCGAGGGCGATCAGGCACTCACCCAGCAGCTCGTACGCCGGCAGCGGGTCCTCCAGGCCCCTGACCGCGGCCTGCAGCTCCCGGGCGGCCTCCTCCCACATTGCCATCTGGGCGAAGGCGACACCGAGCTCGTAGTGGGAAGTGAAGTCTACGGGCGTGCCCTCGTGAGTGTGGGTGCGCAGCTCGCTCAACATCGTGTCGAAGTCCTGGCTCGGCTCTCTGGCCGCGTCCGGGGGCCGGGTCTCATGCCCGGTAGAGGTCTCCCTCGGGACGCATACGTCGGAAGCAGTTTCCACGTCTGCCGCCCCGCTGGCGACAGGGGCTCGGCGAGCACTCTGGCCCTCCCGTCTGACCTCCTCCTCGTCCAGTTCGGAGATGCCGGCCCGCGCGCCCCCGTGGCCGGGATCGACGTCGAGGACGCGGCCGTACACGGTGCGGGCGGCCCGCGGTGCGTTCTGGCGGCGCAGGCAGGCCGCCAGATCCAGGTAGGATTGGATCAGCACGACCCTGTCGTTGGACATGATCGCGTACTCGGCCTTCTGGTGGTGCAGGACGACGTCGTTCGGTTTCAGCTCCAGAAGCCTGTCGACCACCGCGACCGCGCGCGGAATCTGGCGCTGCTGCTCGAAGAGTTCCAGAGCTCCGTACAGCTGTTCACTGGCCTGTTCGGGTCGACCGGCAGCCAGGCTGGCCAGCCCCTCCTCGAACAGCACCTCCGGATCCTGCCCGACCGCGGCTCCGGGCGTTACCTCGTGCGGACTGTCCTCGACGGCATCGCTTGCGGGTCCCGTCGGGGCGTCCGACGGGCTATACGACTTTGGTTCGAGGTCGTCTTCAAAGTCCTCGATCCCCGCCAGAATCTGGTCCGTCTCCGCGATCGGGTCTTCGGCCTGATCCACCGCCATCGGCTCAGCGGTTCCGGCCTCCGACGCGGGCTGTGCCGCGTCCGAGGCAGGATCGATCGCCCGAATCAGCTCCAGAACGGCCTCCCTGAGCGGCTCATCGGGGGCGAGCATCCCGTGCAGCTCCAGAGCTGCTTCGAGAGCCTGGTCCCTCCTGCCATGCCCGGCCAGCGAGCGCAACGCGGACACGCGAATATCAGGATCTTCATCGGGATCTTCGGCGATCTTATTGAGGGCCTCGAGCGCCTTCCCGCTGATCGCCCGCGGGCCGGCGGCCGCGACGTCCAGATCACGCGTAGCCTCGGCGAGCAGCCCCATGCGCAGGTATGCCAGCCCCAGCTCGAGATGCGCCGCGTGGTCCGTGCGGCTCTCCGCCTGCGCCTGGCGCGAGCGGTACTGGGCGAGACGGGCCTTGAACAGGAGCCCGGCTAGTTCCTCGGCCTGCTCCTCCTCGGTCGGCTCCATCGTCTCCAGCTCCGGGCGACTATCGCTGGACTCGGCGGCGGGCTCCGGCTCTGTCGGCTCCTCCAGCTGAAGCGACTCCCCACCCTCGGCCCTGTCCTGCAGGAGCTCGTCGGCCGGAGACAGCAGGTCGAGATCGGAGACGCCCCTGTCGTCGGCAGCGGATGGATCCACTTCTCCACCCGCCTGTCTAGCTGACAGGCATTCACCCAGCAAGGCGTGAGCTGGGGCAAGCATCGTGGGACTCTGAATCGAGAGCTGGAACTCGCCTATGGCCTCGTCCAGAAGACCCATTCCGAGGTAGGCCACGCCGAGATCGTAGTGCACCGTGTAATCGGTGTCCTCGACGATCTCGCTCACCTGCGCGCGAAAACGAGTCAGAATCGCGGTCATATCTTCACTCAGTTCCGCGCCGCGGTAGTCGGCCGGCGCCGCGGGCTCTGACCGGGTGACTTCAGGAACGAAGCGCAGCGACTCAGCCTCATCTCCAAGATCGTTCAGGACCAGCTGGGAAAGGCGCACGGTGTCGCCAGCAGTCGGTTCGGTATCTGGCGGGGCGACCACGGATTTCGTGGGGGATCGCTCCTGGCCGGCGGCGGCCGTCGACGAGCTGTTGCGACGGGGCTCTGGGGTGGAGGCGATTCCCGGGTCGCTGTCAGCTCGTGGATCGGCCCCCGGGTCGATCTCCAGGATACGGCTCCGGATCGCCTCCGCATTGGCACCGCGGGCAGCGCGCGCCTCGTACACGAGGCGAAGCTGGGCGGCAGCCTCGGCGGACATTTCGCCTGCCAGAAGCCGCTCGGCGAAGACGACGCGTATCTCCTCGTCTCCGGTCAGGTTCACGAACTCCTGTACCGCCTCCAGCGCCTCGGTGATCTCTCCCTTGTGTTGCATCCGCCCCGCGAATTCGAGGAACGAGCCGCGGGCTTCGGCCAGCAGTCCGTTGGAGGCGTGCAGCCGTCCGAGCTTTCGGTAGACCTCGTCGTCGTCCGGAGCGATTCGCAGGATTTTGTTGCAGAGCGCTATGGCACTGGTCTTGAGGTCATGACTGGCATAACGGTCCACCGCCTGTTCGTAGTAGTCAACCGCGGCCGCCGTGTCTCCCTGCCGGAGGTACAGGTCCCCGATGCGGTTGTAGATGGCGATGTCGGATGCGGACCCGCCCGACCTCTCGTCGAGCCGGATCGCGTCCTTATAGAGCTCGATGGCGAGGGGCCAGTTCGAGCGCTGCTCGGCACGGCGTGCCTCGTGCTTGACCTTTTGTAGTTGCGTCATATCGTTCGATCGGCCTGTTGGCTGGGCCTACCCCGGTCGCAGCTCCTGGAGCCCGTCCGGTGCACTCTTTGTCCGACTTCGCAAGCTTTTCGCAGCAGGGGCATCCGTCGGCCGGCCGGCGGTGCCGACCAGTGTGAGGAATCCAGCCCTCGTCCGCTGCCGCGTGGCTCATTGGTGGTCTTCTCTATCAAGAATCCGGCCAGCCCGGCGGCTGCCTCAAGCGGCGCAGGCGGCCGGATCCGGCCGGCGCGGTATCGGCGGCCTACCTGGAGGAGGGAACCGTCCGCTGATTGTAATCGGCGTGCACCTCGGGAGCGTCACGCAGCGCCACGGCAACCTGAAAGATGACATTGCCGTTGGGCGAGCGGGCGAACTGGAACGAGGCCCGCCAGCGGTGCAGATCCCGGTCAAGGGTGATGAGGTGCCGCCCGAACTCTCCGTCGGTGAAGTTGTACTGGGTAGACCAGCGCACGGACCACTTAGGGGTGGGGTGGAACGCCAGGGTTCCGTCGATCGTCTGATTCTCCAGGCCGGGCTCGCCCTGCCTGGCCCGGACTATGGAGTACCTGAGCGTGAGGTCCCACGGGCCCGCCTCCGGACTCTCGAACGGGTCGACCTGGTTCTCGCTCTCGAACTCGCTCAGACGGTAGCGCGAATCGAGGCGCTGCGCCGGTTGCGGTTGCTGCCGCCGACGTGGTTCGCCCAGCCCGAAGAGGTCGCGGAGCCCCGTGCCTGAGCGCAGGCGGAAGCTGGCCGCCAGACCCTTGAGGAACGGTTTGAACTTCCTGTCCGATCCGCTTCCCTCGAACAGGTCGTGCGTCATGTTGATGCTGAGGCCGCGGAGCAGATCGGAGGTGACGCTGTTGCTCACCTCATCGGTTACGAGAGTAGGCTCGCCCAGCTTCGCCCGCTCGAAATCCCACCGAAACGCCGACGTGTTGATCGCCAGGATCGTAATGATGCGCTCGTCGGGCTGTCGCTGGACGGGCCGGACGGCATCGGGCCCGCGCCCAGTGACGGGCCGCGCCGCACGGGCGCCACCCGGGGCGGGCGTTCCGACCGTGTCCGCGGCCGATTCCGGAGCCGCCATGCTGACGCCAACGGAGTCACCGGGCTGTCCGGGCGGCTCTGCCGCGCCCTCGAGCGTTTCAGTTGCGCCCTGGGCCGGCACGTCCGTCTCTTCCTCCCTCGCGGACCGCTTGACCTTGGCCTCGAACGTCTGGCGGAGAGTGAAGGTGAGGGTATTGCGGGCCGCACCGCTTCCCGCTGGGAACCCCGGGATAGCGGCGAGCGTCGAGTCTACCGCGACTTGAGGCGCGTACGCCCAGCTAAAGCCCGGGGATACCTTGTGCCGCACCCGGCTGAACGGTCCGAAGCCCGGGTAGAATCCGTACACGTCGGTCGACAGGGTGGCACCGACGCTGGCGCGGGTCGGGGCCGATACGAAATCGCCTCCGGTGCCGATCGATCGAAACTGGGCTCCGTCCAGGCTCACCGACGGCCTGAGCGTCGTCGACCCCATCAGCTTGATCTGATAATCCGCCCGGGTGGACCACGATATGGTCGTCTGCGTCTCGGCGGGCAGCTCCATCCCCAGCGAATCCTCGGGCGTGGTGCTCAGGTCGTTCAGGCGAGCAGAGCTCGACACGTTGAAGTCGCGCAACCGGATACCGGTGGAAACCGTCGCCGCAGTGGTGGTCTGGTCGTCCGCCAAGTCCTGGCTGCTCGTCCGCCGGCTGAAGTTGCCGGATCCGCTGAGCGTGATGTTGTTGAGCAGACCCTGGCGGGTCCGCGGTGCCGGTAACAGGGTCACCGGAGAGAAGGACACGTTCATCGAGGGAAGCGTCAGTTCCGTCCGACTTCCCTGGGTAAGGAACTGGCGACGGCGTGCGCTGAGCGAGATGTCGGCGAAGGAAAACCGGTGGCGGAGCCCCGCGTCCGAGTCGATCGTCTGCGTCTGGTTGCGCGGATCAAAAGTCTGGTCCTGCAGGAGCCGGGTGTTCTGGACGTAGCGGGCAGAGGTCCTCAGCGTCGTGTTCAACCCCAGCTCCTGGTTGTGATCCCAGTTCAGGGTGAGGTTTCGTCCGTCGCTGGCAAAGCTGTGTCCATAGATGACGCTGCCGCGGATGAACTTCTTCAGGAACCTGTAGCGGAAGGCAGCGTTTATGCGCGTGTAGTTTCCGCTGAACCAGTCCAGAGTCGCCTGGGCGTCCATGAACGGGCTGATCGCCCAGTAGTAGCCTACATCCGTGACGTTCCGCCGCGCTCCGCTGGACGTCTGAACGACGTCGTTGAACCCGAAGCGCGGCGGCAGAATGCCGCTGCGACGACCCGGCCGGATGTCCGAGGCGAAGAACGGCATCCACAGGATCGGTACGTTGCTCACGTAGAGCACTACCGGCCACGCGACGATCACGTTCTGGTTCACCAGCTTCAGGCGACCAGCCTTGAAGGAGTAGTGCGGCTCCTCGATCTCGCACGAGGTGAAGGAGCTGTGTTTGGCGTACACCGTGTCCTGCGCCTTCGGGATCACATCGCCGATCACCCTCCAGTTGGTTCCCCGGTTCATGAAGTGGGTTTCGGCGTTATAGACCGTCCCCTTGCGGGAGCCCATATCGTAGTACAGGACCGAGTCGCTGAGGACCTCCTTCTGGTCCGCGCCCACCAGCTCGATGTTCCGCCTCGCCATCATGAAGCGCACCGGCCCCAGATAGCTGATCGAGTCGGCGGTGAGAACCTCGCTGGCGCGGTTCACCTGTGCTTCCCCCGACAATCCGATGGTCTCCTCGCGCAAATCGAGACGCACTTCCCGCCCCCGGTATTCGATGACGAAGAAGCCGGCCCGCTCCTGCAGGGCCCGGAAGAGAGAGTCGCGCTGAGGAAAGCCCCCTTCCGTCAGGGCCTCCCGGCGCGCCCCGATATCTATGCGAGGCGTGGTGTCCGGCGGAAACAGGGTGTCATCGGGAAACTGGAGTTCCTCCAGGTCGGGTCTCCGGAAGCCCTGCTCGTCAGGAAGCCGCTTGCGCATAGTGTCCCGGACGGCTCCCGGACGCCCCTTCGGTACGGGCTCTTGGGCCAGTGTCACCGCGCCGTCGCCGAGGATAGTGAAGAGCGCCCCCAGGACCAGTACGCCCTTCGGCACCGGCCTGCGGTGCTTCCTCAAGGCCCTCTACTCCTCCCCGCCTGCCCCAACGGGGTTGTCTGCCGCAGCGGTAGCGTCCCCCCGTCGTGCCTCGCGGCGCGCCGCCCACAGTTGGTGGTCGCTGCGCGAGACGAGACGCACCAGCCAGATGGAGAACTCGTACAGGAGCACCATCGGTGCGAGCAGCATTAGCATCGTGCCCACGTCGGCGGGCGTGAGGAGTGCCGAGGCCGTCGCCAGAACCACGAGCGCGTGGCGTCGGTATTTCCTCAGGAAGGCCGGAGTCACGAGGCCCAGCGTGCTCAGCAGGACGAGTGCTACCGGCATCTCGAAGATGAGGCCGAATGCCAGAATCAACCGGGTAGCGAAGCGCAGGTATTCATCGACGGTGATGATCGGGCTGAGGCTCTCCGCCTGGAAGCCCAGAAGGAACCGCAGACCGAGCGGCAGCACGAGAAAGTAGGCCATGGCGATGCCGGCCAGGAAGAGGACGAAACCGACGGCGATGGCCGGGACGACGAAACGGCGCTCGTGCTCGTAGAGGGCGGGAGAAAAGAAGGCCCAAGCGTGATACGCCAGGAGCGGCAGGGCGAGCACGAAACCCACCACGAAGGCCAGCTTGAAGGTGACGATCACCGGCGTCGTGGGGCTGGTGTACAGCAGGTTTCGGTCTGGCATGACCTGCCGGATCGGGCGCTGCAGTATCCCGATCACGTCTAGCTGCGTGACGATGAAGAAGCCGGCGACTGAGAGGATGACCAGAGCGAGGAGGCTCCAGATCACTCGCCAGCGGAGTTCCTCGAGGTGGTCGAGGAACGGCATCTCCGCCCTGTCCCGGCCCATGCCGATCTAACCTGATTCGTCCGTGGACGGGAACAATTCCTGCTGCCCTCGGGCGTGGTAGCGCGCCTTGTGCACCAGTTCCCTCACCTCCTCCATGAACTCCGTGGTATCCTGGAAGTTCCGGTACACCGAGGCGAAACGAACATAGGCTACCTGGTCGATGGTCTGAAGGTGCCGCATCACCAGCTCGCCGATCTTCTGGCTGCCGACTTCCCTCTCGTCGGCCGCCTCGAGCTCCTCCTCGATCCGGTCGACGATCTCTTCGATGGCCGCTAGAGATACGGGCCGCTTGGCACAGGCGATCCCGATGCTCCGAAGCAGCTTCGCCCTGTCGTACGGCTCTATAGCTTCGGAGCTCTTACGGACGGTGAGGGGCTCGTGCTCGACGTGCTCGTAGGTGGTGAAGCGGCCCCCGCAGGCCAGGCACTCGCGGCGACGACGGATAGCCCGCCCACCGCGGCTGAGCCGCGAGTCAACGACACGATCTTCAACGTGATCACATGCCGGGCAGCGCACGCGTCCTCCTCCTTCGGGCAAATCTACCCGTTGTCGGACGCAAGCCCCGGGCCAGGTCGTTCAGCCGCCCAGCCGGGCCAGTTCCCGCCGGGCTAACTCGACTTCGTCGCTGTTCGGGTAGCCCTGAACGACCCTCGTGAAGAAGGTCCGCGCGTCGTCGACATTGCCACGCTGCAGCTCTATGACGCCGCTCTTGTAGAGAGCCGTGGGCGCCCGCCGCGAATTGGGATACAGCTCTAGGATCCGGGCGTACTCGGCGAGCGCCGCCTCGGGATCCTCGGAGTTGGCGAACGTCTCCGCCATGAAGTACTGCGCATCGGGAGCCAACTCATGGTTTGGAAAGCGGCCCAGGAACTCTTCGAACCCGGCCCGGGCCGTCGCGTACGACTCTCGCCGGAACTGCCTGAGGGCCGCCTCGTACAGCTGCTGACCCTGACCGGCACCGTCGCCTCCGGTCGGGTTCGCCGCCAGCGCGCCGACTTCACCCCCGCCGGCTGCATCCTGCCCGCCGACCGGCCCCGAATGGGACCCGCCTGATCCGCTCTCCCGAAGCAGGGACAGCTGGCGCTGCGTTTCTCCGGTCAGCTCGATCAGCTGAGCCAGGGCGACGTTCAGATCCTCGATCTGACGCTGCAGATCGACACGGCCCGATATGCCACGGCGCTGCTGGACGTTGAGGCTGTCCAGCAGCACCGCTCTGAGCTGCCGAATCTCGACGATAAGGCTGTCCCTCTGGGCGCGGTCGGCATCCATCTCGGCGAGTATCGTGGTCCTCAGGTTGACCACGTCGCTCTTGGTGGAGCAACCCGCTCCCGTGATGAGGATGAGAGCCAGGCAAGCCGGTCTGCCGATCAAAGAGCGTCCATGTTCTCTATGACGAACTCGGATCGCCTGTTCTGCGCCCAGGCATCTTCATTCGAACCCTGAGCGATCGGCCGCTCCTCACCGAAGCTGACGGTTCGGAACATCTCCTCCGAGATTCCCAGGCTCACCAAGTAGCGCTTGGCCGACTCCGACCGGCGCTGGCCGAGCGCCTGGTTGTACTCCAGTGAGCCGCGCTCGTCGCAGTGTCCCTCGAGGGTCAGTCTCAGAGCCGGATAAGCCTCGAGCACAGCTGCCTTCCGCTGGAGGACCGCGGCCGCCTCGTCCGTGATCCGCGATTTGTCGAACTCGAAGTGGACCCGCTCGCGGATGGTCTGGATCGCGTCGATGCGCTCGATCATCGCGCCCGCGCTGTTGGCGCACTCTGTCCCGTCGTACTCGCTCATCGCCTGACGGTACAGGCCGCGGGCCCGCTCGTAGTTGCCGGCGGCCATCGCTGCCTGCGCCTCTTGACAGAGCTGGGCTGCCGCTGCTTCGCGCTCTGCGGCCAGCACTGCTGCCAGGCTGTCGGCATCGGGCTGAGGCGGCGCCTCTTCCACGACCGGCGGTGGCTCGGGGGGCGGGGTACCGCCACAGGCGACGGCTCCCATGGCGATCAGGACCGTGAGGGCGGCGATCCTACCGTTGAGTCGCATTTGGACGCTCCTTTTTCGTCGATGACTCGCGACGTGCTGGTCGGGACGAGAATCCTCGTCCCGCGGACGCGTTTCCGCTGGAACCGTTACAAGTTATCTCCGGCGTGGATCGTTGCCAAGAACTGATTGGCGGTACGCAGCGCTCTCTGGGCAGGTCGATGCGTCGCTCGGCTCGATCACTCCGACCTGGCTCTCAAGGCCCGGCGGAGAGCCGCGCGGACCAGTCCGGCAGTTCGTCGAGGTGGTTGACCACCAGGCTGCGGAGGCGGCCGCTCACAGTGTCGATAATCCACAGCGCATGGTAGCCGCCCAGTGTACCAGCGAATACCAGGTGCCGTCCGTCCGGCGCCCAGCTCGGGTCCTCGTTGCTTCCGCGCGACGTCATGGCTCGCCTGTCGCCGCCGTCCGGGTTGACGGTCATGATCTGAAACCAGTTGTCGGTCCAGGCCTGATAGGCGATCCGGCTTCCCTGTGGAGACCAGTCGGGCGACGAGGCGTAGCCCCTCTCGCCGAATACATACCGGCTGATCAGAGACGGATTGCCGCCTTCTATGCCCAGCACGTAAATGTGAGGCAGGCCCAGCGGCGAGGATGTGATGACTATGCGTCGCCCGCCCGGGGCGTACCCCGCTCCGATGGTCTCCCCGACCGAGGTAAAGGTGACGCGCCGCGCGCAGCACAACGGCTCGCGCTGGAGTTCGAAGAGCTCCGTGTGCTCGTCGACCGTCCGCGCCAGCAGGATCCGGCGGCCGTCCGGCGAGTATACCGGCGTCGCGTTGAGGCCGGGTTCGGCCGAGATAGTGCGCACCTGACCCGTACTCAGATTCCTCTCATAAACGGCCGGTGCACCGCTCAAGTAGGAGACGTACAGCAGGTGCGTGCCATCGGGCGAGAGTGCAGGCGAGAGCACTATGGCGTTCGGGTCGGAGCGTGACTCGAAGGTGAGCCGGCGCAACCCCTTTCCGTCGCTGTCGACAAGGAAGATGTCCGATCCGCCGCCAGGCAGCCTGCGCCGGAAGGCGATGCGCGTCGCCGCGATTCCAGGATCACCGGTGGCCCAGCGGACGATCTCGTCAGCCACGCGATGGACCGCCATGCGGAACTCGTCCGACCCGGGTCGCGGCAGAGCGAACGCCTGCACTTCCTTCAGCTCGCCGAACACGACATCGTGCAGGCTGACTCGCAGGACCGGAAAACCTTCGCTCCCCGAGAGCTCGCTCGCCACGAGCCACACCGCGCCCAGTTGATTCCACAGACCGTAGTTGATCCGTGTCTGGGCACGCAGGGAATCGGGCACATTTATGATCTCGAAGCGGTCGCTGTAGTCGAGATCCCGCCGAACGACGCTGTCTACACGGGCGGCCAGAGAGGCCAGGACGTCGTCATTCTCCACACCGGTCATGACCAAGCCCGGTAGATACCCCGGCGTATAAGTGATCCCGACCCGCACGTCGCCCGGCTCCTGCGCTCCGGCCACGCCGATTGTCATAGGGCCGGCTGCCAGGACGGCCAGGCCGGCGAGAACGAGCTTTCTCCCCATCATCCTCACAGTGTGCTGGGATCGAAGAAGAACGATACGCGCAACTGGTCGCGGGTCCACGCTTCCGGAAGCGGTCCGAACGCTCCCGCGTTACCCGCCGCCTCTACCGCACCACGCGCTTCGAGGTCGAACGTCAGGTCGCCGGATCGCTGCACCCACTCCATGCTGCTCACCGAGCCGTCTCTCTCGATCACGAATACCACCTCGGCGCGTAGGTGACGGTTTCCGGTGGGGGGTCGCCAATAGCGGTTTACCTGCCGGATGATGTTGGCCAGGTACCCCGGATCGACAAAGCTCGCCCCCTCGAGCTGCACGTTGATCGCCTCGTCGCCTTCCTCCGGAGCGCGCGCCGGTTCCTTCGACGGCGGGACGGGCGGTTGTTCTTCCACAACCGTCGGCACTTCGGTCTGTGGAAGCGGATCCGCGGTCGGCTCGGGAGGCGGGGGGCGGTTTTCCTCCTCGGCCACCTTCGCCGGCTGCGGCCTGAGACGCATCGGCGCCGTCTCGTCGGCGGCCGCCACCAGGCGCACCCGAAAGGTCTGAGCGGGAAGGACCCGCGGTGCCATAGAGGCCGACGCGGCTATGAGCAGGAGACCCGCCACCGCGTGCAGCATAGTGGATGCGATCACGACCCACGGGGGGAGCCTATTCCGCTCGCGCGTCCGATCGGCCACCGTTCGAATCCTCGCTTCCGGTCAGTTCCCCGAGATCAGCGTTCGATCTCGGGCTCGGCCACTAGACTCACGGCATCTATCTGTGCCTGCTTCAGCTTGCCTATCACCCACAGGACCGCCCCGTACGACACCTCGGCGTCCCCTTTGACGTACACGGTGGGTCCGCCCCGCCGCTCCACCAGCTGGACGATCGTCGCCGCGAACTCATCCCGGGTGAAGGCGTCGTCATCCACGTAGATCTGCCCGCCCCGGTCCACGGTAATCACCAGGCCCTCGCTCACCTGGAGCGGGGCGGCCGGGGCCTTGGGTACCGCTACCTCCACACCGCCCTGGAGGATGGGCGCCGTGATCATGAAGATGACGAGGAGCGTGAACGCGACGTCCACCAGGCTCGTAACGTTGATCTCCGCGCGCACGGGCAGGCCACCCTCGGGACCGCCTCCGAGCCTTCCGCCTATCATACCCTGCCCTCCCGCGCCAGCGTTCCGATGAATTCGCTGGCGAAGCCCTCCAGCTCTCCGGTGAACAGCCCCAGTTTCGCCGCGTAGTGGTTGTAGGCGATCACCGCGGGAATAGCTACCCCCAGTCCCACCACCGTCGTGACGAGAGCTTCCGCGATCCCCGGCGCCACGGCGGCTATGCTCGCGGAGCCCTGCGCCGTGATGCCGATAAAGGAGTTCATCACACCCACCACGGTGCCCATCAGGCCAAGCAGCGGACTGACGGAGCCGATGATCGCCAGCCACGGCAGGCCGTGGGCGAGGTCGTCCCGTTCCCCGGCCAGCTCCTTCTCCAGAACCAGGCGAAGTGTGTCCAGCTGCGCGGACGACAGCCCCGCCGCCGTGCCGGCCTCGTCTCGCAGCGCCGTCGGCCTGAGCTCGGTGAAGAAGTTGACCCCGCGCCGGAACACACGCGTATACGCGGATTCCTCCAGCCGCGTGAGCATCTGGTACACGTCACGCAGCCCGGTCGCAGCCTCTATGCTGTTCACGAATTGATCGCCGTGCTGACGGACGCGACGAAACTCCGCCCACTTCCAGAAGATGAAGATCCAGGAGACCAGCGAGAACGCCGCCAGCACGATCAGGATGATCTTCGTTACGGGCGTGGCGGCGAGGACCAGGTCCCACGGATTCGCGTACGGGGCCTGGACCTGTTGCTGGATGGCGAAGAGGCCCGACACGGGCACCACGGACGTCATCATGCCTGGCCGGCGATGTGAGCGAAGGTCAGCGTTAATCCCCGGGCCAGGTCATGCTCCGACTGCCAGCCGAGCACGGCCAGCTTCCCGGCGTCCAGGGAGCTCCTGGAAAGCTCACCGGGCCTGGCCTCAGCCCACTCGACTTCGCAGCTCCGTCCCGAGACTTCCATGAGGACTTCCGCCAGATCGCTCACCGTCGTCTCCTTGCCGGTCCCCACGTTGAACGCCACGTCGTCGATGCACGTCGGGTCCACCAGCGGAGCCTCGGAAGCCAGCAAGTTCGCCCGTGCGACATCACCCACATACACGTAGTCGCGCGTCTGTTCCCCGTCGCCGTAGATGATCAGCGGCCGGTTCTCCAGCAGCCGACGGGAGAAGATCGCCACCACACCCGCCTCCCCATGCGGATCCTGCCGCGGCCCGTATACGTTCGAATACCGGAGCGTCACCGCCTCCAATCCGTGGACCTTGTTGTAGAAGTACAGGTAGTGCTCGCCCGCGAGCTTGCTAACCCCGTACGGCGAGAGCGGAGCCTTGGGAGCGATCTCGGGGACCGGCAGCTCGTCCGGCTCACCGTACACCACTCCTCCCGAGGAGACGAACACGAACCGCCGAACGGAGCTCGCACGGGCCGCCTCCAGGAGGTTCAACAGCCCCTGGATGTTGACGGACGCGTCGTGGTCCGGGCGTTCCACCGAGACACGCACGTCTATCTGTGCCGCGTGGTGGTTGACGATGTCGAAGCAGCGTTCCTCCATCAGCTCGGCCGCCTCCACCGATCGAACGTCGGCCTCGATCAGCTCCACCCCGTCAGGCACGTTCTCGCGGCTTCCGGAGCTCAGGTCATCCAGGGCGGTCACCGACCATCCGGCATCGACATACGCGCCGCAGACGTGCGATCCGATGAACCCCGCACCACCGGTGACGAGGACGCTCCCCTTCGCAGTGCTCATGCCGTCCCTTTGTCCATGCCCGGGAGGTCTGTGAAACCGCGGGGATTCTATTCCTCCCGGTCCAGCTCCGAAAGACGCCCCGATGTAAGAAGCGCCCCGCCATGGAAAGGCGGGACGCTCTGCTGACGAACTGCCTCACGGGCGGCCGAGGCTCAGCCGCCCGTCCCGGAAGGCATCCGACGCACCAACCGAACCGCCATGCCCGGACGCATCCCGGGATCCCGCACGGCTATCACCATCACCGTCGCGGTGGCCTGTGTCACGCGCAGAACGCGCAGGGTGCACAGGCCATCCTTCACGTCGGCGGAACCTGGAAACCGTTCGGTGTTCGAGAAGGCGACGAATTCATCGCCGATCGTGACCCCGGAGGCCGTCCCTGCATCCAGAAACGCCATCTCGCCCGGTCCGAGCACCGTCTGCGGCACCACGAAGTCGACGATCCGGGTCACGAGTCCTCCGTCGATCGGCTCCGGCCTGGCCTCCGGATCCAACGCGTAAGTCTCCGCCAGGATCACCGGATCGCCGACCTGATAGTCGTCGAAGATGGCCGTCACGGCAGCCCGTGCGCTGTCGCCGTCGACCCGGGACACGTTCAGCAACGCCATCGACGACAGCACACGGGCCTGATTCTCTATGATCCTGCCCCACCGCACCGCGCGCAGAACGTCGCCCTCCTCGACGAGCAACCCACCGAGGCTGACGACCACCTCGTCGTTGAGCCGCGCCGCCGGTGGAAGGTTGAGGTCCAGCGGATTCTCCTCCACTACCCTCGCCGTCCGGCCTTGAACGGGGTACGCTTCCCTGCCAGCCATCACCGCCGCCCGGTAGAAGTCGCTGGGAGAGACTACGGCCAGCGGAACAGCCGCACTGAGGTGCAGCTCACCCTCCGTCGGCACACTCCGACGCGGCTGACGGAACACAGACCCCGCGGGATACGCTCCGGACGGTTCCGCCTGTGGCCGCCGGGCTGCTCGCGACACATGCCTGTCGGCTTCGACGACCTGCGGCGGAGCCTCCTCGGCATCCGGGGCGACGAAGCCGGGCTCGCCCTTCCCCACCTGGCCCAAGCGGCCCGGAATTCGCAAGGTCTCGCCGGGGAATATCCAGTGCGGATCCTCTACGACGTCCGGGTTCAGCTCGAATATCTCGGGCCACTGGTAAGGAGCCGCCAGATACCGGCCGGCCAGGTCCCACAGGGTGTCACCGGCCCGCACGTCGTGCGTGACCTGTGTCTCCTGTCCGACCGCCGAAGTCGCAGCGGCCAGTACCAGAGACACGACCACGCCTGGCGCTCGAGCCTGAGCCGACCTCTTCATTTGTCCCTCCTCAGAAGGGAAGATCGTCTTCGCCTGCGAGGGATTCGCTCGTAAAGTCCGAGTAGTCGTCCTGAGGAGGTGCCGCCCTCTCCGGCGGTCCCCGCTGGGCGGCCTCCCCACGGCCTCCGAGCATGATCATCTCGCGCGCGCGAATCTCCGTGGTGTAGCGGGTCTGTCCGTCCTGCCCTTCCCACTGCCGGTACTCGATCCGACCTTCCACGTAGACGCGGTCGCCTCTCTTCAGATAGCTTTCACAGATCTCCGCCAGCGCATCCCAGCAGATGACCCTATGCCACTCGGTCTTCTCCTGCTGCTGGCCACCGCGATCCGTCCAGCGTCTGCTGGTCGCCACCGACAGCGTGGCGACACGGGTTCCCGAGGGCGTACTCCGAATCTCCGGGTCTGCCCCCAGGTTGCCTATCAGTTGAGCCCGGTTCAGGGATCGTGACATTCCGTCCTCGCAATGGCTGCGCGTACATTACAGACCCGGTCGAGCGAGCGAGCAAGCCGCGTGCTGAGCCGGGCTGCAGGGTTGTCGACCTCGAACATAGAAGGCCGCGTGAATCGCTGTCAACGAGCCTCATTCTGCACTTGAAGGCTCATCAGAACCGCATCTTCCGTGGGCGCGGTGTAGTATCCGCGGCGCACTCCATCTAACTGGAAACCGGCGGCCTCGTACAGACGCCTGGCCCCGCCGTTACTCTCCCTTACCTCGAGAAAGAGACGCCGAGCCCCGCGGCCCGTGGCCTCTTCGATAGCTCGATCCAGGAGTCTCCTGCCCAGTCCCCGGCGCCGGAGCTCGGGGAGAATCGCCAGGTTCCCCAGCTCGCCTTCGTCAGCCGCGAACCACAGAACGGCGTAGCCCGCAACTGCCTCATCCAGCTCGGCCACGATGAGGGTGGCACTCGGACGGCGCATGAGACCGCTAAAGTTTCCCTCCGCCCACGGAGTGGCGAAGGACCGCCGCTCGATGAGCAGCACCTCCGGCAGGTCGGAGAGGCGCATCGCTCTCAGGACCAGGGGCGCTCCGTGGATCGGCTCTGACATGGGCTCAGGAGGGGATGACCCTTTGAGCTGCGGGCAGGCGAACGTACTCGGGCTCCCACGCACGGCGGTCCGGGATGGCGCCGGTGTCCGGAGTGATACCGGCGAGCCAGAGCAGCGAGGAGGCACGAGGCACGCCGAGGTGTCGCGGCAGGACCCGTCCGCCGGACGCCTCGATGCCCTCCTCGAGCTCCGCGGGCAGCAGACCGGCGAAACACCAGTCCCCGACCGGGCCGATCTGCTCCAGCAGGTCCGCGAGCGACGCGGCCCGGGGGGCGAACAGCTCTCGGAATCCGGCTGCCAGGTCGTATCCTGCGGCGTAGAGCTGCCCGCGGCGGGCGTCCAGCACGGCGCATACGCTGCCGGCGATACCCGTCCCCGCCGCGATGGCTGCCAGGCTTGAATACGCGTACAGTCGCGCGTCGAGCGCGAACGAGATGCCCTTGGCGAGGGACGCCGCGATCCGCACGCCCGTGAATGATCCCGGGCCAGACCCTACCACGACCGCTTCCAGGTCGGACGGGCCAGCCGAACCGGAGCTGAGCAGCCGCTCTATCTCCGGCAGGACGGTCTCCGAGTGGGTCGCTCGCACCGGAAGCAGGCTTTCCGCCACCAGACCGTCGTGGTCGGCAAGAGCCACGCTCCCGATCCTGGTGCTCGTGTCGATGGCCAGAGTCAACATGGTTCTGATTCCACGACGGAGGGGAGAGCCGGCGCGTTCCCCACGGCGCGCGACTTCAGCCGGCGTCGCTCCGGATCGGAAACGAAAGACAGGTGGATGTCCCACCGTTCCGTTGGCAGCTGCGCAGGCACCCTGTCTGCCCACTCCACAAACACCGCGCGCCCGGTATCAAGCAGCTCGGACCAGCCGATGTCGGTCAGCTCAGCCGGGTCGTGCAGGCGGTACAGGTCGGCGTGGTACAGAGCGGTCCCCTGACGCCCCACGTGCCTGTTGATGAGGGTGAACGTCGGGCTCGGTATAGACCCCTCGACGCCGGCCCCCCGCAAGGCGGCCCTCACCAGGGTCGATTTGCCTGCTCCCAGCTCTCCGTACAGGCATACGAAGCGGCCCCCAGCGGCTGCCAGGCGGCCTACCACGCGCGCCCAGGCGCAGAGCTCCCGCTCCGTGAGCGAAGGGGACTCGCTCACCGCGGCTTCCGGGGTCCGACGGGCCGCAACGCGCTCAGCTTCGAGGGTTGCCTGCCCCGCGTCCCCCGGCCCGTCTCCATTTCCACCTTCACCTCGAACAGTTGATCGCGCAGACGCGCGGCACGCTCGAAATCGAGATCCTGCGCGGCCGCCCGCATCTCCCTCTCGAGCCGCCGGACGAGCTCCTCCGGATCCACGCGATACCCGCCCGCCGCCTCGTGCACCCCGGTGGCGACCGCCGCGCGCGCGTCGGCCACGGCGGTGGTGAAGCGGATCTCTTCGACCGACTTCTCTATGGATCGCGGTGTTATCCCGTGCTGCTCGTTGTACGCCGCCTGCGCTTCCCGCCTGCGCGACGTCTCCGCTATGGCCCGTTCCATGGAGCCCGTGATACGGTCGGCGTACAGAATCGCCGTGCCGTTAATGTTGCGTGCCGCCCGGCCGATGGTCTGGACGAGGGACGTCTCCGAGCGCAGGAAGCCCTCCTTGTCCGCATCCAGGATGGCCACCAGCGAGACCTCCGGGAGATCGAGGCCCTCGCGCAGCAGGTTGATGCCCACCAGAACATCGAACCCTCCGAGGCGAAGCGCCCGCAGTATCTCGACGCGCTCGATGGAGCCTATGTCACTGTGCATGTAGCGCACCCGGACGCCGCGCGAAACGAGGAAATCCGACAGGTCTTCCGCCATGCGTTTCGTCAGGGTGGTAACGAGCACCCGTTCCGATCGCGCCGTCCTGACGCGTATCTCTTCCAGGAGATCGTCGACCTGGGTGGCAACGGGACGTATCTCCACGCGCGGATCGAGCAGGCCGGTGGGCCGGATCAACTGCTCGACCACCACTCCACCGCTTCGCTCCAGCTCGTAGTCGGCGGGCGTGGCGCTGATGAACAGCGCCTGCGGGGTGCTCTCCTCCCATTCCTGGAAGCTCAGCGGCCGGTTGTCCAGAGCCGACGGAAGGCGGAACCCGTACTCCACCAGGGTCATCTTGCGGCTGCGGTCGCCCTTGTACATCGCTCCGATCTGAGGCACCGTCACGTGCGATTCGTCGACAATGACCAGGAACTCGTCCGGGAAGTAGTCCAGAAGGCAGTATGGCCGCTCGCCCGGCTGCCGGCCGTCCAAGTAGCGGGAGTAGTTCTCGATCCCCGGGCAGACGCCTATCTCCCGGAGCATCTCGACGTCGAAGCGCGTGCGGGTCTCGATCCGCTGAGCCTCCAGCAGTCTGCCGTCCGTCCGCAGCTCGACCAGCCGCTCCTCCAGCTCCGTGAGGATCGCGTCTATGGCTCGCTCCAGGCGATTCGGCTCTATGGCGTAATGGGTAGCCGGGTAAACCGCCGCCTGCTGCAGGGAGGCGATGGAGCGCCCGGTCAACGGATCGATCTTGGTAATCCTCTCGACGGTGTCGCCGAAAAGCTCGATTCTGACGGCCTGCTCCTCGTACGCAGGCAGGACCTCGATGACGTCCCCGCGCACGCGGAACGTACCCCGCCGGAAATCGAGATCGTTCCGTCGGTACTGGATCTGCACCAGACCGGCGAGGATATCGCGCCGTGCGAGCCGCTGCCCTCGCGCGATCGTCAGCATCTGGGACCGGTACACCCGGGGATCACCCAGACCATAGATGGACGACACGGACGCCACCACGATCACGTCCGGCCGTTCGACCAGGGAGGAGGTGGCCCGCAGACGCAGCCTGTCGATGTCCTCGTTGATCGACGCGTCCTTCTCGATGAACGTGTCGGTAGCCGGCACGTACGCCTCGGGCTGGTAGTAGTCATAATAGGAGATGAAGTACTCGACCGCGTTCTGGGGAAAGAACCGCCTGAGTTCCCCGTACAGCTGTGCCGCCAGCGTCTTGTTGTGACTCATGACCAGGGTCGGCAGCCCGGCCTCGGCGATCACCCCGGCGACGGTGACCGTCTTTCCGCTTCCGGTCACCCCGAGAAGCGTCTGCCGTCTTTCGCCCGCCCGGATGCCGGCCACAAGCTCGACGATCGCCTCGGGTTGGTCTCCCGTCGGCTCAAAAGGAAGCTCGAGCTGAAAACGCTTCACCTTGGCTCCGGCCTCGAGGTCAATCGACGTTCGAACAGCACCTGCTTGACGCGACTCGGGTCGCCGATCACGTTGATGCCTCGGCTGAACGAGAACAAGAGGCGGCCATGGAGACTGGCGCAAATGCAGGCGGGGGACCCGGGGGCAGCCGCCAGAGGCTAGGCTCGCTGGTGCTGCTGTCGGCGCTGGTCGCCGGCCAGCTCGGGTGCTCGGAAGCGGCCGCCGAGCGCGAAGCGCGGCTGAGCCGGCTGGAGCAGGAGCGACACAGCCTCCTTCTGCGGTTCAGCTCCGCTCAGATGGGGATCAGACAGTCCCAGGCCGCAGCCCTGGACGCGGAGGGCGTGAGGGCCGTTCAACAGGAATTCTACGGCGTCCTTCGGCGACGGATAATCGAAATGGATCCGGGCGCGGAGGAGCTGCTGGAGCGGGCAGCCGCTGTCGGGAGCGACCTGGCCGCCCTGTCGGCTCCCGTGCTGCGGGTGGCGGGCGACTCAGCTGACACTGCGCTGAGCGACGAGGAGAGCTGGCGGGTGGCCGGCGAGCTACGGGAGGTGGAGGTGGCCCTGCGACCGATCCTTGACAGAGCGTTTACCGACTCGGCGGTGGCCTCCAGCTTCAAGGAACTGCAGGACAGCCTGGTGGCAGCGATCATCAAGATCGACCCAGGCGCGGAAGCCACCATCGCGCGGATGATGGAGATCGAGGCACAAATCGGCCAGCTTGACCGGCAGATCGCGGAACTGAGGCCTTGACGCCGGCTGGAGACGGACTTCAGGCTGCCCGATTCAGACCTCCAGCGTGAGGTCGCTGTCCCCGAAGCTCTCCTTTCGCTCCACGGCCAGAACGCCCTTCACACGGCGAATCTGTCTCATGACCTTCTTCAGGTGGGCCAGGTTCTCCACCTCGACCACGAACTGCCCCGTCATTCCGCCTTCCACCGCCTGGATGTCGGCGGACTGGATGTTCGTGCCCGTGTCGCTGATGGAGCGAGCGATGTCCGCGAACAGGCCGTGCCGGTCCGTCCCCTCCAACACGATCCGCACCAGGAAGCGCTGTGACCCGGCATCGTCCCAGTCGATGACTATGCGCCGCTCCTCCAGCTCGGGAAGCCGGAGGATGTTGTGGCAGTCCTTCCGGTGGATCGAGATGCCGCGGCCGACCGTGATGTACCCGATCACCTCGTCTCCGGGGACCGGCTGGCAACACTGAGAGTAGCGAACCATGAGGTTGTCCATCCCCTGGATGCGGACCCCTTTTGAACCGCTCCACACCCTGTTGACGAACTTCGACAGCGGACGCGCCTCCTTCTCGCGGACCGGCGCCTCTTCGGGAAACAGCGTCCGCACCACTCTCGTGATCCCGACGTCGCCCCTGCCCAGCGCGGCGTGGAGGCCGTCCATGCCCCCTTCGACGTGCAGGGCGTCCGCGGCTGCCGCCAATTGATCGTCCTCGGTCTTCTTCCGCTTGCGTCGCAGTTCACGCAACAGGATGTCCCGGCCGAGACGCACCGCCGACTCGTGCTCCTCCCGGCGGATCCACTGGCGGATCTTGTGGCGTGCCTTACTCGTCTGAACGAATCCCAGCCAGTCCCGGCTCGGCTTCTGCGAGTCCGAGGTGATGATCTCCACCGTGTCGCCGTTCTTGAGGGGGCGCGACAGGGGCGCTATGCGGCCGTTGACCTTGGCCCCGGAGCACCGTCTGCCCACCTCGGTGTGCACGGCGAAGGCGAAGTCGATGGGGGTCGCATCCCTCGGTAGCTGCTTCACGTCCCCAGCGGGAGTGAACACGAAGATCTCGTCCTGAAAGAGATCGATGCGGAGGAACTCCAGAAACTCCTCGGGCTCCCGTGTCTCCTGCTGCCACTCCAGGACCTGCCTGAACCAGGTCAGCTTGTCGTCGACCTCGTCGGCCTGACGGTTCTCCTTGTACCGCCAGTGAGCCGCGATCCCGAGCTCGGCCGTCCGGTGCATCTCCTCGGTGCGGAGCTGGATCTCATACAGCCTCCCGCCCGGCCCGAAGATCGTGGTGTGCAGGCTCTGATAGAGGTTGGACTTGGGGGTGGCGATGTAGTCGTGGAACCGCTCCGTGAGCGGCGTCCACTTATTGTGGATCACACCCAGTGCATGATAGCAGTCGCGTACCGTGGGCAGAACCACGCGCACGGCCAGCACATCGTAGATCTCCTCGTACGGTTTGCCGCGCCTCTCCATCTTGCGGTAGATCGACCACAGATGCTTCGCCCGCCCTTGCACCCGGCACTGCAGACCGGCAGACCTGAGCTCCGCCGCTAGCGGCCCCACCATCCGTCGGATCAGGTCCTCGCGCTCGCTCCGCTTCTCGGCCACCGTGCCGGACAGGGCACGATACTCCTCCGGCTCGAGGAACTTGAAGGCGAGATCCTCGAGCTCCCAGCGCACCATGGCCATCCCCAGTCGGTGGGCCAACGGCGCGTAGATCTCCTTAGTCTCGAGCGCAATCCTCTCGCGCTTGTCTGGATCCAGGTGCTCCAGGGTACGCATGTTGTGCAAGCGGTCCGCCAGCTTGACGATGATCACGCGGGCATCCTGCGCCATCGACAGAAGCAGCTTCCGGTAGTTCTCCACCTGCCGCTCGGCCAGGGAGCGTATTCGCACCCTCGAGATCTTGGTCAGCCCGTCCACGATGGTGGCGATCTCGGAGCCGAACTCCTGCCTGATCTCCTCGACGGACGTGCCGCTGTCCTCCACCACATCGTGCAGCATGGCCGCCGCGATGCTTACCGTATCGGGGTGGATCTCACCCAGGATGGTGGCCACCCCCACGCAGTGGGTGATGTAGTCCTCACCCGAGATCCTCTTCTGGCCTGCGTGCTTTTCCGCGCTGTACTGGAAGGCCAGCGCCAGCAGCCCGAGATCGAGCCGTTCCTCGCCGCTCTGAACAGCTTCGAGGAACTCCGGCGGCAGGATGGACCGCGCCCAGTCCGCTGCGGAAGCGGAAGTCTCCTGCGTGCCTGTGATCTGCGATGACTCGCGAGTCATCCCGATCTCGGTCCTTCCCCTGGCTTTCCGAGGCTCTGATACACGTCCGGCCACACGAGTTGCCCGCCCACCAAGGGCTGACGCGCCGGCGGCCACCGGCAAAAGATAGGCTGCAAACGACATACCATGCAAAGGAAGTCGACCTGGTTCCCCCGCCCGCTGCACCGCTAAGGCCTCTCGAGGTGCGCTCCGCTGAGCGGTGCGGCTCTTCTGGAGGGTGGCGGCACCGAGGCTCGCACGACCGGGAGAGTCGGAGGGGGAGCCATGAGTCCGCGCTCCAGGAGGCTGGCGTAGGCACCGTCCCCGATCACGATGTGGTCGCGCACGGGGATGCCTATGAGCCTGCCGCTCTCGACGAGCTGGAAGGTAACCTCCAGGTCCTCCGGCGACGGATCCGGATCGCCACTGGGATGGTTGTGCACGAGGATGAGGCTGGCCGCGGCGAGCGCGATGGCTGGGGCGAATACCTCCCGCGGATGCACGAGCGAGGAGTTCAGAAGCCCGATGGTAATCCGGCGCTCGCTGAGGACCCGGTTCTGGGTGTCCAGATACAGGACCCAGAATTCCTCCTGGCGCCGGTCGCGCAGGGTGGGCCCGAGCCGCCGGAACACGTCCCCCGGTCCGCTGACCCGATCAGCTCTCCGTGCCGGCTCGGCCTCCATGCGGCGCCCCAACTCGAAGGCCGCCGCCACGGTGCTGGCGCGGGCCGGCCCGATGCCCGGAATAGTCTGCAGCTCGCCCGACTCGGCGGCTCCCAGACGGCGCAGTGACCCCTCGAACCGGATAAGCACCTCGCCGGCCAAGTCGAGCGCCGATCGCCCGGCTCCGCCCGAGCCCAGCAGGATCGCCAGGAGCTCACTCGTGGACAGGGCCGAAGCCGCCAGCGTCGCCAGCCGTTCACGCGGCCGGTCGGCCGCCGGCCATTCCCGGATCGTAGGGGACACGGGTGGACGGTACGGAGGGCATTCACCACGCCTTCAACGCGGCCGCGGAACGCCCTTCCATCCCTGGGTTGCGCAGTGCCTCGTAACTATTTGCTACAATGCGCGTTGCAGACGTTGAGATGAACTTGATTCGAACAGCGCTATAGAATTCGCCTGACTCTCCGAGGTCTCCGCTGCCACCGAGCGTCGCGCGACTAGAACCGCGTGATCACGGACATGGCCAGTGTGTCGTAGCCCGCCATCGAAGCCAGCACCTCGCCGGCGTCCTCCAGATCGACCTTATCGCCGACCAGCAGGCCCGGATTCAGCTTCCCCGCCTCGACCATCCCCAGCATCTCAGGGAAACGGGCGGCTTGCATACCGAACGAGCCGACCACGCTCAGCTCGCGAAACAGGATGACATCGACCGGGAGGCTGATCTGGCCTTGCTCCTTCTTGTTCGACCCCCCGAGGCGTAGGTGGCGGCCGCGGGTCCGCAGGCTCATGATCGCCGGAATCGCCGTCTCGGCCGCGCCCAGCGCATCCACCGAAACGTGCACTCCCCCGCCCGTCAGCTCCACGATCTCGCCGGGGGCATCCGGTCCCGCGGTCACCGTATGAACGGCACCGAGGTTCCTGGCCAGATCGAGCTTTCCTTCGCTCCTGGAGACCGCGATGACGTTGGCACCGAGCGCGGAGGCGATGTTCACCGCGGCGAGACCGACGCCGCCGCAGGCGAACACCGCGACCCACTCGCCAGCCTTCACAGCGGCCTGATCCACCACGCCGTGATAGGACGTCACGAAACGGCAGCCCATGCCAGCGGCTTCGGGGAAGGAGATAGCGGCGGGCAGGCTCACAAGGTTGACGTCGGCGTTCGCCACCTTGGTGTGACCGGCGTATCCGCCTGTGTAGTGCATGCTCGGGATCTGTAAGTCGGCGCAGACGTTCTGATGGCCCTCAGCACACAGCTCGCACGTCCCGCACGCATGACAGAACGGACTGACGACACGGTCGCCCTTCCGGAAGCCGGTGACCTCGCTACCGACTTCCTCGACGACCCCGCAGTACTCGTGGCCCAGCACGGCCGGCAGCGCGGGCACGATGCCCACCCACTCCATTCCTCCCTGCCACAGCGTGTAATCGGACCGGCAGATCCCGCACGCCTCCACTCCGATAATGGCGTCTCGTGGACCGCACTGCGGGTCGCTCCAGTCGCTGTGGACCTTCAACGGCTCGCCGAACTGCTCTATGACGGCTGCTTTCATGGCCCATTACCTTTCCTTGGTTTCACCGCATGGAATTTCATGACAGAACGCACGCCGCCGAACGGGCAACCTCGGTGCGGCGGCTCATATGTCGAGTGCGGATAGCCGCCGAAACAGCTCGATGAGCGAGTCCCGGTCCCCGAGCGGTGGCGGCGGGCGTCCCGAGCGCGGCCTCGCCAGCCCTGAGGAGACCCCGCAGGCGTCGGCGAAGCGAGCCGAGGAGGCTCCGAATGAAAGGATGGCGCCGCGAGAGGGACAGCCCGCCGCAGCAGCACCAGGAGTTACCCCGGCCGCCCGTGGCACTTCTTGGGCCACACTACCCCCATCCGCGGAGGGGACTCAGGGGCAACAATGCGCACCACAGGCCAACATCCGGGGGATCGACCCTCCCCCGGTTTTCCCCTGAGTACCCATGAGTTGTGCCACGTTACGGCACAATCACGGCACAGTCCAGGGACCGGCGGGGCTGGCGGTGCGTGCGTTGTAGCTGAGCTTCATTTGCCAGCCACCATTGCGAGGAAGTTGAGAAAGCGCGCCCGGCTGGCTGCTGTGGAAGGCGACGTGAGGCCGGATTATCGGCTAGTTGAGAACCCCCCAGCACGGACCGCCGCACGCCGCACCCTGCCGCTAATGGGGGAGCCGATGGAGCTTCTGCGCGACTACATAGCGTCTGAGAAGCTGATGGTGGCACGACCTACGGCACACTTACGCCGTCTACTGCGCGAGGGCCGGGATGCCGCTTCCTACCCTGAAAGTGCGGCTAGGCCATGCCACCATCCGAATGACGATGCGCTACACACAGTATACCCCCGGCCAGAGCACCACGCACGACTATTCGGCCATGACGGATATGGGCCTGCAGCGTCAGGAAACTCTATCACTCACACCAACGGAGTGTCGCAGTGCGTGGTTCGGGAGTACGCGCGTGGCATTTCGAATCTCACGTGCCGTCATAAGAGGGTGATATGAAAAAACTTAGCATCACGCTGTGCCGCGATTGTGTCGTATGACTCCCCCAAAACCGCCGAAGAAGCGGAAGCGGCTGTACAAGAAGCACGGGCTGCCAACGGGAACTCACGGAGCAAGGCTCGCCCAAGCGGCCAAAGGGGACACCGACTAGACGGTTTCGAAACAGCCGGAAACCGATTGAGTGGAGTAGCCCACAATGAAGGGAGAACTCTTTGCCAACCACAGGCTTACGGACGCCCCCTCACACGACGGAGGAAGCGGGCAAAGCGGGCAGTCCAAGAGGCTGAGAAAACCCCATATGGAGTGCTCCACAATGTCCGGTCCTCAGGATGATTCGCGACGCCCCAAGAGCTGGGATAGGCAGGTTTCTGCCGCCTACTTGAGGCTGTTGGGTGCTACCCAATCGGAGGCGGCCAAAGGCGTCGGATGTTCGTCGCGTACCATCCGTCGCTGGGAGCGCGAGGTGCTGTGGCTGGAAGCTGTCCAGGAGGCGAAGCGACGTTGGCTCTCGGGCGTGGAGAATGCGGCGCGGGTCGCCCTGCTCAGGGCATTGCAGGAACCAGATGCGGGGCTCTTCGCCCTCAGAGTGCTCGAGCGGCTTGATCCCAGACTGGCTCCGCCGGGCAAGCAGCCAAGGCACCAACGACTGCTCGAGGAGAAGAGGCAAGCGGAGAGTCTGGCCCGGCCAAAAGGCCAGTCCGTCGCGGGAACGGTTGATAAGGAATCAACGAGTTTGCTTGATGGGGAGCGCCAAGATTGGGATGCGGCTATTGACAGGTTTCTCGACCGGGTCAAGCGCCAGGTGAAGCATCGGAACGACCCGAGAGCGAGCTGTCGTGAAGCCGCAGAAGACCCTTCCGGCTAACAACCGGCCAAAGCGGTCGCTGCAGGAGGCGACATACTTGCGCCTTTTCGGAGCCTCACGCCGGTATCGGCGTAGCTGACAACAGCCCCAAGAAATCAGCAGTTAGGTCTCGCCAGAATAGCGGTTCTGGAGGGCGCAAAAGGTGACAATATTTCGGGCGGATGAATGGCCGCTTCTTTCCCGCCGCTTGAGGTCGGCGGCCGCGGGAGCCCATGAACGTCGCTGAGGACTCGATACCCCATGGACGTGGCTC
>JBDHHR010000006.1:0-110720 GCA_039589295.1 Gemmatimonadota bacterium
CAGCCTCTTGCGGCTGGCAGGAAGCGGCAAACACTAGCAGACACGCGAGGACCGTCGCTGCGGACCGGGTGTTCATAGGACACCTCCTGGGCAAGGGGATACAGCTACCAGGAAGGGGGGTCCGGCAAGAAACGACATTGTGCTGGGGCCACAGCCTCAACTCAGACTATACCATCCGGCCCGCCGCCGTGCGAGGAAAGCGCCCGTGAACCGGGCGCTCTGGGCAGCAGGCTACGTCTGGGCCTCCGGCGGGGACGGCGGGCCGTTACGCCGTCGGCTAGAATCCGCCGACCTCCTTCTCCGGCTCACCGGGCGTGCAGACGCAGATCTCGCCGCACGTCTTCACGCAGTCCACCACCAGGACGAGAATGGCCAGCGAGCCTAGAATGGCAGGGACGTAGTAGACCTGCTCGTAGTTCAGGCCCTCCCACCAATGGCCGAGGACCGGCGAGCCGAGCCATGCGCCGATCCAGCCGATCGCCACTTTGGAGAGATAGGAAACGGTACCGGACCGCACATAGAACTTTAACCCGTAGTGCAGGATGCCGGACACAACTGCGCTGATGATGAGGAGGACGAGGAAGCTCCCGAAACCGATTCCGATCATTGTTCCCCTCCTTCTTGGTGAGCCGTAGCAGACTGAGGCGTCAAAGCACGATGCAAAGGCACACCGGGCCTGGAAGCACGGCTCAGGCGGACACATCAGGAGGGGGAACTGACGAGCCCAGCAGTCGGCTACAAACCTAGCATCCCGCCCGCCGCTGTGCGAGCAAGCGAAAGCGGCCTCACGACCCCTCCTCCCACCGCAGCTGGCCCATGTAGCGCACGGCCTCGCCCCGATACGGGCTGCTCAGGCCCTTGAGTCGCCGGTCGCTGGCCCACATTCGGACCGTGGGATGGAGGAACGTGACGGGAACATCGGCCTGGAAATCGGGCCACATCTCCCGGTACAGCGAGTCGATGGTTGACGGATCGGATGTGGCGTTAATCGCTTCGAGACACTCGATCACGTGTGCGTTGCGGTATCCGAGGAACGAGTCGGGACCGAATGTCAGATCGCGACCGGGAGCCCACCAGTGGACAGCCGCATCGAAATTGCCGGGTTTCAAGTGCTGGCCCCAGAGCCCCCCGGGACGGGACTCGACCTCCATGCGCATTCCCACCTCGCGTAACCGGTCCTGGACGATGACGGCGATCCGGTTGCTCACTCTGGCGTCGGTGAGTGCCGTGAAGGCCAGCTCGTCACCGTCCCTCTCCCGGATTCCGTTCCCGTCGGTGTCGCGCCAACCTGCCTCCTCCAGCAACCGGCGGGCTTGGTCAGGGTCGTACGGGATGGGAGGGGGCAGCTCGCCCACCAGGCGCCGGGAGAGGATGACGTCGGACACCGGAAGCTCGGGCGGCAGGTCAAGGAGCGGGAATAGACCGGCCCGGTCGATCGCCAGGGTGGCCGCGCGGCGTACCCGCGGATCTTTGAAGATCGGGTGCCGGTGGTTCCAGAAGATGGTCATGCGCCAGTAGTCGTTCGCGTATTCGCTCCCATAGGTGAACTGGAAGCGGTCGTCGCCCTCCAGGGCTGGGACATCCATCGGATTGATGGGGATGGCCTGGACGTTCCCGGCCAGGAGCTCCGGGATCGCTCCTCCCTCAGGCGCCCCGTACTTCAGGATCACCCGGTCGATGGCCGGTGGGCCCGCGAAGTAGTCGGAGTTCGCCTCCAGTTCCGTGAACAAGTCGTCGACGTGCCTCACGTAGCGGTACGGACCGTTTCCAACCGGGGCGGCCCAGAAGTCCCACTCCCAGAAGCCCTCCGGGTCCAGCTCCTCGAGGATGTGCTTCGGGTAGAATGTGGCGTAGCCCTCTACTGGAGTGAACCGCGAGGATCGCCAGATGAACGTGGAGTCGTCGATGATCTCGATCTCGACGCCAGAGTAGTTCAGGAAACCCACGTTCGGGTTGGTCATCAGCTCTACGGTGAACGCAATGTCGCCTGACGTCACTGGGATTCCGTCGTGCCAGCGCACCTCCGGGTTAAGGTGGACGGTCCACTCCGTAAAGTCCGCCGGCGGCTCCCAGCGGTGCGCCAGCCGGCCCTCCAGCGAGCCGTCCGGGGCGAATTCCACCAACGGGAGAAACATCAGGAACTTGGCCGGGCCGTCGGAGTTGGGGCTCATGGAGAGCTCCGCGGTCCCATCGGTCATGAGGACAGTGACGGTGACCGGGTCACCCGCGGCGGCCTGTTGCTCCTGGTCGCGGTCGAGAGTGCAAGCCAACGGGCCGAGAGCAGAAAGGCCCAACGCAAGAGCCAGGACTCTGGACACTCTGACATCCATTGGCCGGCTGCGGTTCGGTTTGATGATACAAGCAGATCCCTAGCGGGTCGCGTCAGGAGAGGTTGCGGCGCGGCTCGCCTCGGAGTGGCTTTAGCATAGCATCCCCGCCCACCGCCGTGCGAGCAGCCTAGCCGCCTTCAGCCCCTCGGTCTCCGCGGTCGTCACCATTGCTGCGCGAGCGAGCGAACGGATGGCGACGCGAATCTGCCTGATGAATACTGGCATGAGGCCCGGTCTTCTCCATTTCGAGTGGGCGTCGAAGGCTGACTGCCGTGCTTTCTGAAGGGTGAGATACACAGAGCGGCAAAGGCGTTGGCAGGCGGTCCCCGGTCGCAACGCTGCGCGCTCACAACGTGTTTCCGGTAGGTGGGCAGCATCATTTCAGCGAGGAGGGTCGTATGTGGGTACCACGGACGGGGTTGGTGACGGCGGTGTGTGTGTTGATGGTAGCCACGCCCTCCGCTGCGCAGCAGTGGGACTGGCCCGAGAGAGCCGAGAACCTCCAGGTGCTCCCGCAGGAGTTCCCGGCGCAGAGCCTTCGGGCCGTCATGATGGGGTTCACACGGGCGCTGGGCGTCAGGTGCTCGCACTGTCACGTCGGAGAGGAGGATCAGCCTCTCGGTACGTACGACTTCCCCGCCGACGACAAGCCGACGAAGGTAACGGCGCGCGCGATGCTCCAGATGCTGGGCGACATCGGCGAGACGCTCAAGACGATAGAGCCCAGCGGCAATCGCGTGAACATGTGGTGCCACACGTGCCACCGCGGCCGCCCCCGGCCGATGACGCTGGATGAAGAACTCTTCGAGGTGTACCAGGCCGACGGTGCGGATGCGGTGATTGCGCATTACGGAGAGCTGCGGGAGCGGTTCTATGGTCGTGGTGCCTACGACTTTGGAGAGCCTCCGCTGAACGCGCTCGGCTACCGGATCATGGGCGAGGGCGATATTGAAGCCGCCATCACGGTTTTCCAGCTAAACGTCGAGCAGTTCCCCGAGTCTTGGAACGTGTACGACAGCCTGGCCGAGGCCTATATGAACACGGGTGAGAACGAGCTGGCCGTGCGGTACTACGAGAAGTCGCTCGAGATCGAGCCAGAGAACCAGAACGCCGTGCAGAAGCTGGAGGAACTCCGCGAGAGCGTACGTTAGGGCAGTCGCCCGGCTGAATTGGCGGCCCCCTGATAGCCCGCAGGAACAACTGCCGGGATGTATGTGGGAGAGCCCGGCGGACCCCGTTCTGAGCCCGTAAGACGACATCGACAACGCTGGACCGAGGTCTCAATGAAGTGCTCGGCAACCATTACGATGCTTGTTATGGCGGCGCTGCTGCCGACCAGTGCGAGCGCCCAGCAGGCGCAACAGACCCAGGACGAGGTACCGGAGGACTGGGCCGAGCAGATGGGAATCTGTCGACGCACGCTGTCGGACTGCGTCGGCAAGTCGACAATGGCCACGAGACTTGAACCGGGTGAGAGCGTCGACGTCAACGGCCGGATCGAAGAGAGCATATGGGCACGTGCCGCCTGGATCTTCGACTTCGTGCAGCGGGAGCCGATCGAGGGCGCTCGACCCAGGGTACGAACCGAGGTCGCGTTCGCGTATGACGAGACGAACCTCTACGTCGCTGGCAGGATGTACGACCCGGACCCGTCGCTGATCCGGGCGAACCTGGCGCGGCGGGACGACAATGGAGAGTCCGACCGACTCAAGATCTCCATCGATTCGTACGAGAATCGCCAGACGTATTACACGTTCACGGTTACGGCGGCGGGAGGCCGCGTCGATTACTTCGGCTCGGGTGACCAGGATTTCAATCGTGACTATTCCTACGATCCGATCTGGGTCGCGGATGCACAGCTCACGGATGAGGGTTGGTTCGCGGAGATGGCGATCCCATTCTCGCAGATCCGGTTCAACCAGGCCGATCAACTCACGTTCGGGGTGAATGCGAATCGGTACACGCCGGCCCGGTTCGAAGACGTGTTCTGGGTATCCGTTCCGAAGGACGAGAACGGCTGGGCCTCATGGTTCGGAGACCTGGCAGGCCTGAACGGAGTCCAGACGCGACGCCCGATCGAGTTCGTGCCGTACGCGGCTTCGGCGATCGCCGTAACGAGCGATGAACTGCTGAATCCGGACAACCCGTTTTCCGACCGCGCTGCGTTCGACGGACGTTTCGGGGCCGACTTCAAGATGGGGATCGGATCCGGTCTGACGCTCGACGCGACGATCAATCCGGACTTCGGCCAGGTGGAAGCCGATCCCGCGGAAGTAAACCTGTCGGCGTTCCCCACGTTCTTCGACGAGCGACGGCCGTTTTTTGTGGAGAACGCGCAGCTGCTCGAGGCGAATGACCTGTTCTTCTCTCGACGGATCGGGGCGAGACCGCACGGTTCGGCCGGGGGTACATACGCCGACGTGCCGGACAACACGACGATCCTGGGTGCCGCGAAACTTACGGGCCGGACGGCGGGCGGCCTGTCCATCGCGGCGCTGGGAGCCGTGACGTCGGAGGAGTCGGCCACCACGTTCGACGAAGGAACCAGTACGTTTGGCGAGACCCTAGTCGAACCGACGGCCGGCTGGTTGGTCTTGAGAGGCTTGCAGGAATTCGGCACCGCCAAGTCGACAGCTGGACTGGCGTTTACGGGTGTAAGGCGCGACTTGTCGGACAGCGACGCGCTGGCCGGTCGTCTCAACAAGGAGGCGTACGCGTTTGCCGCAGACGCGACGCTCCGGTTCCGCGGTGGCCTTACCGAACTCACCGGGATCATCCAGGGCAGCCACATTTCGGGCACGACAGAAGCGATCGCACGTGTGCAGCAGTTCAGCTCACACTACTTCCAGCGGCCCGACGCGGGTCACGTGGAGTTCGATCCGACTCGAACCTCAATGACCGGGTATCGGGCGCTCGTCGAACTGGAGCACAGCGACGGCGAGAACTGGTTCTTTGAGACGCAGTTTCTCGCCACGTCCCCGGAGTTCGACATCAACGACGCCGGCGCTCTCGGGCGGGCGGACCGCATCCGGAGCGGCGTCGACCTGCAGTACAGCGAGAACACGGTTGGGACGTTTCGCAACTGGCGCCTCGCGACCGAGGTCGAAGGTGAGTGGAACTTCGACGGGGATCGCCTATCGTCCGAGGCCGAGTTCCGGTGGGGCCTCACGTTCCTGAACTTTTGGGGCGCTAACGGGGAGATCGACATACGGCAGGGGGGAACGAGCGACACGCAAACGCGTGGCGGGCCGGCCATGGGCACGCCGTCGGAGATCGGCGTTTTTGCCAGTGTAAACTCCGACTTCCGCAAACGGCTCGTCGGCAACGGCCTCCTCTACTTCGAGAACGACGACATCGACGGCTGGGTCGTTCAGACGGGCGTGAACCTGCAGTACCGGCCCGGTGGCGCCTGGCAGTTTTCGTTGGGTCCGAACTTCACGCGCAGCGTAAACACGCGTCAGTACGTGACCACCGAGCCCGGCGGCCGGCCCGAGACGTTTGGAAACCGTTATATCTTCGCCGAGATCGATCGACATACGCTTTCGGCCGAATTCAGGGTGAACTACGCTTTTTCGCCGGACCTCAGCCTGGAAGGGTACTTCGAGCCGTTCGCCGCCACGGGATCCTATTCGAACTTCGGCGAGCTCTTGATGCCGCGGGAGACGGACCTCCTGTTTTACGGGACGAGCGGAACGACGATCAGCGAGTCGAGCGGCAGCGCCCCTCACCTGATTACCGTGCAGGACGGCGTCGACCAATTCTCGTTCATTCGCGAAGACTTTCGCGCGTTGTCCTTCCGGAGCAATCTCGTCATGCGCTGGGAATGGCTCCCGGGGAGCACGCTCTTCCTGGTCTGGCAGCTTGACCGGGGTGGCTTCGGGTTCGAAAACGGACCGGACGGAGCCGGGTTCGGCGACCTCCTGGATAGTCCAGCCGAGCCGGGACGCAACTTCTTCGCGGTGAAGGCCAGTTACTGGCTACCGATCTGACGGGTCTGAAATCACTGCCGTCTCTTAAACCAGTCGGGGTGGCGGGATTCGGTGCGAAGCCTTCTGCAGCCGCCAAGCTGCGGAAGCACCCGCGACCTCCTGAACCCCATGCCGATCCGGGGCGCCAGCTGGCACTCGTGGGCGCCAGATCGTGGCTGTTTTCGAGGCGCCACCGCTCGTCAGCAGCAGCTGACGCCAGTGGGCGTTGGCACTGACGCTGACACTGTCTGACAAAGCGTGCGAGCAAACGAAAGCACCCGGGGAGCAGGTCAGCGGCTACCCCTCTTGTCACCGCCTTTGTCACCGCGCCTCTCAACCGATTGAGACGACCCACCACCCAGATGCACGAAAGCCCCGCCGGACGGGGCTTCCCGGGTATGGGCCCGGGTGGATTTGAACCACCGACCTCACGCTTATCAGGCGTGCGCTCTAACCAAGCTGAGCTACGGGCCCCGGTCTGGAGAAAAACAATGCGAGCCGACCGGGGGGCGACTCGCGAGTGAGAACAAGGTAGTCCGTCGGTCGCGGGCGTCAACTGGCGGGTTGGGCCCGGGCCCTATCAGGAGTCGTCGCCGTCCTCGTCAGCCGTCAACTACCCGTCGAGACCTTCGTCCTCAACGTCGTCGTCCTCGAGATCGTCGAGATCGTCCCAGTCGTCGTCGGGGTCGTCCGGTTCATCTGGGTCGTCGAGATCGTCCCAGTCGTCGTCCCAGTCGTCCTCTTCATCGGCGTCATCGCCGGCGTCATCGCCGAGGACCGCCTCCTGGTAGTCGTCGTCCGACTGACCCAGGATGTCAAACTCGTCGATTGCGTCGCCCGTATGGCGGTGCGCGAAAGGGGCGTGCGACATGGATCCTCCTGTTACCTCCCCGGTCAACGGAAGCGGCTTCGGGCTTCGCCCGTCCCGAAGCGTCTGCCTGCGAGCCCAGGGGCGAGTGAATCCCGACTCTCCCGGTCGCAGCGCGATTTCAGCCTGTCCTCCAGCCGATCACCAGTCGTCAGGGGGCCGCCTGTGATCGTGCCTTTCCTCTTCCGACCCCCACTCGTCTTCCCACTCTTCCTCCCAGTCCTCGTCTTCGTCCGAATCGTCCTCGTCCGAATCCTCATCGTGCCGACCGGGCTCGTCCGAGTCTTCCTCCCGCTCCTCCTCGTCCTCCAAGCGCCCCAACAACAGGACCGTCTCCGCCCCTGCAGGCGAAGGCGCCATGGTCGCGATCAACATCGGAAGGTCCTCCTGAAAACGGAGCCGAAACAGCCGTTTCGCCCTTATTATGAAGGTAGTTCCGTCCTGTCAACCCTCTCGCCGGCCACAGGCGGGGCGGTCCCTCGCCGGACCCTGAAGACCGGCGTCGACCGCCGGCGTACCCACTATCTTCAGCCAAGTTCGACCCGCCCTTCGATGGCCGTTGCTGCCGGTCGACAGCTAGAGGTAGTTTGGCGAGGTGATGACCGTTGGACCGCGCACCCGGCTCCCGCTCTCGCACGGACACGGCATGCGACCCTCCGCCGCGGCCGTTCTGTGCACGGCGGTGATCCTTGCGGTTGCGTGCGGCCGTCCGTCAGCCATGGGCGAGGCTAACTCGCTTATAGTTGTGGCCCCGGACTCCGTGTGGGTGGAGGTGGAGGACCTCACGTACCGGACTCTCGAGCCGACGGTCTTCACGACGCGGGAAGAGAAGAAGTTCAACGTCACCCACGTGGGGACCGAGTCTCCCGAATTGAACCAGCTCCTGCTGTGGCGCCAGGTAATCGTCTTCGCGGCGCCGGGAGACACCAGGCTGCAGCAGATCGCGGATCGGGCGAAGCACGACGACTTCGACCCGCCGGAGATACTCCAGGCGAGGGACGTTTGGGCCCGGGGCCAGGTGGCGACGGCGGTAGTACTCGAACCGGGCCGCGAGCTGGAAACGTGGCGCGAGCAGCTGCCGGAGCTGGTGGCACTTCTCGAGCAAGGGTACCGCGAGTACGTCCACGTGAGGATGTTCGTGAGCGGAGTGGACACGGCCACTTCCGAGCTGCTTGAGGAGCGCTTCGGGGTCACGATCGAGATCCCCCGAGTCTACGTGCAGGGGGCGCAGGAGGGGGACATCCTGGTCCTGCGCAACGACAACCCGTCTCCGAGCGAGCTGATCCGGTCGGTCCTGATTCAGAGACTTCCGCCGGCCGACTCCGTCACCGGGGAGGACGTGTACGCATGGCGGGAGACAATCGCTGCGACGCAGTACAACGTCCCGCAGAGCTTCGAGCCCAAGGAGGGCTCGGAGCGGCGACTGTCGCTCGGCGGGGCCGAGGCAGTAGAGGTTCGCGGGATATGGCAGGACGAGGGCGCCTATCCGGCGGCCGGCCTGTTCATCGGTCGGGCGGTCGCCTGCACCAGCGGCACCTTCTTCATAGACGCGTGGCTGTACGCGCCGAATCCAAGGCGTGGCAAGTGGCAATACCTGCTCCAGCTGGAGGAGATACTCGATTCGTTCCGGTGCGCAGGGGCTTGAGCCGCCGCGATCGACCGGCGTGCCCCGCCGCGGACCAACTCTAAGCCCGGTAAATGTCGTTCGTTCACCTTCATTGCCACAGCGAATACTCCCTGCTGGACGGGGCCAACAGGATCGATGCCCTAATCGATCGTGCCGTCGAGCATGGGATGCCGGCGCTCGCCATCACCGACCACGGCAACCTGCACGGCGCGTGGGAGTTCCAGGAGCTGGCACGCAAGAAGGGGCTCAAGCCGATCATCGGCATGGAGGCGTACGTCTCGTACGGGGATCGACGGCGTCGGCAAAGGCCGTCGGATGCCCCGGCGGACTACGCGCACCTGGTCCTCCTGGCCGGTGACCTGAAGGGCTACCGCAACCTCGTCCGCCTCAGCTCCCGCGGTTACACGGAAGGCTTCTACCGCAAGCCGCGCATCGACCACGAGCTGCTCACCGAGCACGCGGACGGGCTCATCGTCCTCAGCGCCTGCCTGTCGGGCGAAATCGCCAGGAACCTGAAGCTGAGCCGGTACGAGCGGGCCCGCCAGGCGGCCGAGTTCTACGCTCGGACTTTCCCGGGCCGCTACTTCTTAGAAGTGCAGAGTCACGGCATCCCCGGGCAGGCGGAAGTCAACGACGGCGTCTTCAGGTTGGCCGATGAGCTGGGGCTTCCGCTGGTCGTGACCAACGACGCCCACTATCTGCGGCGAGAAGACGCCGACATGCACGACACGCTCCTGTGCATCGGCACCGGCGCCGAGAAGGATGACGAGGGACGGCTGGCCTTCTTCGGGGAGGAAAGCTACTTCAAGTCGCCCGCCGAGATGGCGGAGCTGTTTCCCAACCGGCCGGAGCTGGTGGAGAACACGCTCCGCATAGCCGAAATGTGCGAGGTGGAGTTCGAGCAGAAGTACTACCTGCCGAGCTTCCCGCTCCCGAAGCCTTTCGAGGACGATGCGACCCTACTGCGCCATCTGACCGGTCAGGGGGCCAGGGAGCGGTACGGCGAGACACTTCCCGAAGAGGTGCGCCACAGGCTCGAGTACGAGCTGGGCGTCATCGAAGAGACGGGATACGCGGGCTACTTCCTCATCGTATGGGACTTCATCCGCGCCGCCCGCGAGCGTGACATCCCGGTGGGCCCCGGGCGGGGGTCGTCGGCCGGTTCCATTGTCGCGTACTGCCTCCGCATCACGGACGTCGATCCGCTCCGCTTCGACCTCCTGTTCGAGCGCTTCCTCAACCCGGAGCGGGTGTCGATGCCGGACATCGATATCGATTTCTGTTACGAGCGGCGCGGCAGGATCATCGACTACGTCAGGGAGAAGTATGGCACCGACTCGGTGGGCCAGATCATCACCTTCGGGACGTTGCAGGCGCGCGGGGCAGTGCGGGACGTGGGACGGGTGCTGGGCTTCACCCCGGCGGAGACGGATCGCCTGGCAAAACTGATCCCCAGCAGCCCGGGCTACTCGCTGAGCGTGGAGACGGCGACCCGCAAGGTCAAGGAGCTCGCCGACCTGTACCGGGATGACTCGCGCTGCCGGCAACTCCTCGATTACGCGATGCAGATCGAGGGACTCGCCCGGCACGCTTCCGTTCACGCCGCCGGGGTGGTAATCGCTCCGGGACCGCTGGATGAGTACGTGCCGGTGTGCCGCGACATGAAGAACGGGGATTCGGTCATCACCCAGTTCGACATGATCGCTCTGGAGAAGGCGGGGATGCTCAAGATGGACTTCCTCGGCCTTCGCACGCTAACGGTAATCCACGACGCGACCGAGATGATCGCCCGGCGGCACGGGGTAACGGTGGACTGGGACGACGTCGGGCTCGACGACCCGAAGGTTTACGAGATGCTCGCTTCGGGAGGCACCCGGGGCGTCTTTCAGTTCGAGTCGCCGCTGGCGACCGAGAAGCTCCGTGCCATGCGCTGCGACCGTTTCGACGACCTGATAGCGGTGAACGCGTTGATCCGGCCCGGTCCCCTCGACAGCGGGATGACGGACGTGTTCATCCGGCGCAAGCGGGGCTTCGAGCAGGTCACGTATCCGCTCGCCGAGCTGGCCGAGGCGCTGGCGCCGACGTATGGCGTGATCACCTATCAGGAACAGGTGATGAGAGTGGCCAACGTGCTGGCCGGATTCTCGCTCGCGGAAGCGGACGTCCTGCGCAAGGCCGTGGGCAAGAAGGACGCGACGCTCACCAGGAAGGTGCTCGAGGAATTCTGCGAGCGTGCGGTGGAGAAGGGCGTCCCCAAGAGGAAGGCGCATGAGATCGCCGACCTGATCCGCACCTTCGGCCGCTACGGGTTCCCAAAGGCGCACGCGGTGGCGTACGCGGTCATTTCGTACCGCACGGCGTGGCTGAAGGCTCACTACCCGGCGGAGTTCATGGCCGCCCTGCTCAGCTCGTACATCGACAACACCGACAAGGTTGTGTCCTACATCTCGACCGCCCGGGGCACGGGCCTGCAGGTCCTGCCGCCGAGCGTGAACGAGTCGGGATACAAATTCACGGTGGTCAGCGACGGCGAGATCCGGTTCGGTCTGGGGGCCATCAAGGGAGTCGGGGAGTCGGCCATCCGCTCGATGATCGAAGCGCGGGAAGAGGAGCGATTCAAGGCCCTGTTCGACTTCTGTCAGCGCATAGACACCAGGCTCAACAACAAGCGGGTCCTGGAATGCCTCATCGCGGCGGGAGCCCTGGATGAGTTCGGGGAGCGGGCTGCGCTGAAGGCAGGCCTGGACGCGGCACTGTCGGAGGCCCAGCTCCGCCAGCGGGAACACGAGAGCGGGCAGGAATCGCTGTTCGGCCTCACGGAGGAGGTCCGTCCGCAGCAGCAGCTTCCGGCGGTCGCGGGGTGGACGGAAGCGCAGCGGCTGAAGGAGGAGAAGAGCGTCCTCGGCTTCTACATCTCCGGCCACCCGCTGGAGCGGTATCGCGACCTGGTGGAACTACTGGCCATCGAAGCGAACACCTCGAATCTCGAGAGGCTGCGCGACCGGAGAGTTGAGCTCGCCTGCGTCGTCACCGGCATGAGCGTCAGAGTGTCGCGGAACACGGGAAAGGAGTGGTGCCGGCTCACGGTCGAAGACTTCAACGGCACGGCGGAGGCCCTCGTCTTCGGTGACGTATGGTCCCGAGTACGTGGCCTGCTTAGCGAGGACGCGCCGGTGCTCATCGAGGGCACGGTCTCCGGAAACTCGCGGGACGACGAGAATCCCCCCATCTTTGTGGATTCGGTCAGCCTGCTCGGGGAGCTGCACGACAGCGGGCAGGTCGGGATCTGTATCGAGCTGCGGCAGGACGAAGAGGCGCAGCCCGGAGAGTTCGCCGGCGTCCGGAAGGTGCTCGAAGAGTCCCCCGGGGAAGGGCCCCTGTACCTCAAGTGGCTCCCGGCGGGCGGAAACGGCAGCGAGCCGCCGCTTCTCGCTTCTGAGACGCTCCGCGTTTCGCCAAGCGCGGGTCTGCTGGCGGAGCTTAGGGCCCTGCTGGGAAGTGATCGCGTACACCTGACGCGCGGGTGAACGTATGGAGATGGAACCCACAGGGAGTTTGACGGATATGCGCCGGCATCTGGCCGAGCTGCGTGGCCTGGCTGAGAAGAGCGGGATCGATGTCGGCGAAGAGATGGCGGAGCTGGAGAAGCGGATCGAGGTCGCGGAAGCGGAGGCGATGCACGAGCTGACGCGGTACGACCGGGTGCAGCTAGCACGGCACCAGGAGCGCCCGTTCACTCTGGACTACGTCCGCATGATGTGCGAGAACTTCGTGGAGCTGAAGGGCGACCGGAGCTTCCGCGATGACCCGGCCCTCGTGGGCGGGTGGGCTACTCTGGACAGGCGAAGCGTCATGGTCATCGGCCACCAGAAGGGCCGAGACATGAAGGAAAACCTCCACCGCAACTTCGGTTCGCCCCACCCGGAGGGGTATCGCAAGGCCGAGAGGCTGATGCGCATGGCCGAGAAGTTCGGCAAGCCGGTGGTAACGTTGGTGGACACCCAGGGAGCCTATCCCGGCATCGGCGCCGAGGAGCGGGGGCAGGCGGAGGCCATCGCCCGCAACCTCTTCGTCATGGCCGGCCTGCGGGTGCCGATCGTCGCCTGTATCATCGGAGAGGGAGGCAGCGGCGGCGCGCTGGGGATAGCGGTGGCCGACAGGGTCCTGATGCTCGAGAACGCCATCTACTCGGTGATCTCGCCCGAGGGGTGTGCCGCCATCCTGTGGCGCAGCCGGGACATGGCCGCGGAGGCGGCCGAGGCTCTGAAGCTGACCGCGGCCGATCTGGGCGACTCGGGCATAGTCGACGAGCTGATAACGGAACCGCCGGGGGGAGCCCACATCGACCCGCAGGCTGCTGCGGAGGCGCTGCGGGAGGCGATCATCCGGCACCTGGACCAGCTCGAAGGCGTTTCACCGGAGGACCTGGTGGCGCGCCGGCGTGACAAGTACTACGCCATGGGAAGATGGGAAGAGGTCGAGCGTGAGTGAGGAACCGGACCGACAGGGAAAGGAGCGGGAAGGGCTGAGACCCGCCCGCCCCCCGGGGGACGGTCGGGATGCGCCGCGCCCTCAGCCGGCACGTACGCGCGCGTCGCCCGGCCCGGTCCGTAGCAGGCCGATCCCCGCTCGCGCGCGGCCCCCGTCCACGGCGGGCGCCTCCGCACCTGCACCCACGGTTCCCAGTCGGGTCTATCAGATCGCCCAGATCATGTTCAAGGGCGTACGCAGTGACTACTTCACGTTCCGCGGCGAGTCGGCCCTGCGTGCCAACGAATACGTGATCGTGGAGGCCGACCGGGGTCAGGACCTTGGATGGGTAAGACGTGCGGTGGACGGGGCCGGCCACTCCTGTGAAGGCGGATGCGACCACGCGCATCACGGACCGGTCGTCCCGCCCGCCCGGAAGATAATCCGGCTGGCGGCGCCAGTGGACGTTGAGCGGCGGCTGAAGCTGGACGAGAACGAGTCGGAGGTTCGCTCCCGCACGCGCGAGCTGGTGAGCAAGCACCGGCTGAAGATGAAGGTGAGCGAGGCCGAGTGGCAGTGGGATCGCAACAAGCTCACCGTCTATTTCACGGCCGAAAAGAGGGTGGACTTCCGGGCGCTGGTCAAGGAGATGGCCCGCACCTTCAAGACGCGTATCGAGCTCCGGCAGATAGGTGTGCGCGACGAAGCGAAGCGGCTGGGCGGGATAGGCCGCTGCGGTCGCGAGCTGTGTTGCCGGCTGTGGCTCCCGGAGATCGAGCCCGTCACCCTGCAGTTGGCGAAGGACCAGGGCCTGTCCCTCAACCCGGCTCAGATCTCCGGCGCCTGCGGACGGCTCATGTCCTGCCTGCACTACGAGCATGCGTTCTACCAGCAGGCCAAGAAGCGCTTCCCGAAGGTAGGCAAGCGTCTGCATACGTCGCGCGGCGAGGAAGAGGTCGCGGGCTGGGATATCTTTCGCGAGACGATCTCGCTTCGGGACAGCGAGGGGACGGGGCGGACCCTCACGCTGGCTGAGCTGAAGGCTGAAACGGCCCACCGGAGGCGGGAGCACCGCCGCCAGGACTCGCGATCAGACGGTCCTTCGACTTCCACCTGACGGCCCGACCGCACCGTGTCCCGCTACTACCTCACAACGGCCATCGACTACTCCAACGGCGAGCCCCACGTGGGGCACGCCTACGAGAAGATCGGCGCCGACGCCATCGCGCGATATCGACGCCTGCGCGGCGACGACGTGCACTTCGTCATCGGCATGGACGAGCACGGCCAGAGCGTCGCGCAGGAGGCGCAGCGCCGGCAGATGGAACCGCAGGCGTGGGTCGATCAACTGGCCGCCGGCTGGCAGGCGGTGTGGGACCGGCTCGAGATCTCAAACGACGACTTCATTCGCACGACGGACGTGCGACACAGTACCGCGGTACGCGAGCTGATCGGACGCATCCAGGCGACCGGAGATATCTACCTCGACCACTACGAGGGATACTACTGCGAGCGGTGCGAGGCCTTCCGGAAGGAAAGCGAGCTGGTGGACGGCCGCTGTCCGAACCACCCGTCGAGGGATGTCGTGTGGACCGAGGAGGAGAACTACTTCTTCCGCCTGTCGGATTACCGGGACCGGCTGCTGGAGCATATCCGCTCGAATCCCGAGTTCGTGCAGCCGGCGAGCCGACGGAACGAGATACTTCGGCTGCTGGAGGGAGGGCTGGAGGATATCTCGGCGTCGCGAGCTCGAGTCCCGTGGGGCGTTCCCTTCCCCGGCGCCGACGGGCACACGGTGTACGTCTGGTTCGACGCGCTTCCCAACTACATCTCAGCCATAGGCTTTCCCGACGAGGAATACTCGCGGCGGTGGCCTGCCGACCTTCACGTCATCGGCAAGGACATCACTCGATTCCACTGCGTGATCTGGCCGGCGATGCTCATGTCCGCGGGGCTGGAGCTTCCGAAGACGGTGTGGGCACACGGCTTCGTGAAGATCGGCGGCGGAAAGCTCTCGAAGTCCGAGGCGAAGCTGCTCGACCTGACCACCCTGATGGAGCGGCACGGTACGGATGCTTTCCGGTATGTCCTGCTGAGAGAGGCGGCCTGGGACCGGGACCGCGATTTCCCGTCGGTGGAAGCGTTTCTGGAGCAGTTCGACGACCGGTACAACGCCGACCTGGCGAACGACCTTGGCAACCTGCTGAACCGCACCGTGTCAATGGTGCACAAATACCGGGGAGGCCGGGTCCCGGACCGACGTGGGCCGGAGCTCGACGCCGCGATCGACGTAGCGTTATCGGACTATCACCAGAGTATGCTCGACCTTCGGCTGCATGACGGCCTGGCCGCCGCGATGTCGATCGTACGAGGGGCAAACGGTTTCATCGACGCGGTGCAGCCGTGGCGGCTGGCCAGGGATTCGCAGGCGGCGGGCCCGCTCGACGCGGCGCTGGCGGGCCTGGTGCGCGGGCTGGCCGTCCTTTCGGTGACCCTCTCGCCGTTCATCCCCGGAAAGGCGGAGGAGATGTGGCACCGGCTGGGAGGCGAGGGAAAGGTGCCCTCGTTCGACGGACTGCAAGTGTGGGCGCCGTCGTCGCTGCCCGAGCTGACGGAGTCCGTTCTCTTTCCACGGATCGAGCGGGAAGCGTGAGTGGCTCGGGCGAGGGAAGGCAAAGCGGAAGAGTGTCCCGGCCCCACATCACCTTGACAACCCGAGGAAAGAGGCCTTAACCTGCCGCGTCCCGCTCGGCGTCCGCATACTCGCCCGAGCCAACCTGAGTCACCGAGATCGAGGAAACGCTGGCCCACAGCACCGGGTCGGCGCGTCCGATTCTGACATCAGAAGCGGGTCCTGCCATACATGTCTCTGCACCGATCCTCCAGGAACGGGAACTTGAAGCCCGCGCACTGGACGGTTCAGCTCATGCCGGAAGGCAGCGGCAGGGTGCGGACGTTCCGGCTTTCCCGACGGGTTGTCCGCATGACCGCCCTGACGGCCTGCACCTTCCTGGTGCTGATCGCAGGCTTCATCGCCAGCCTCAGTGTCGACCTGCTCCGGGAAGTGGAGCTCGTCCGGCTACGGCTCGAGAACCAACACCTGACGCAGAACCTGGCCGAGATTCAGGTCCAGATGAGCGACCTGACTCAGAGCGTCGACGCCCTGTCGGCGAAGGACCAGCAGTTCCGCCTGCTTGCCGGACTCCCGCACCTCGATGAGGACGTACGGGCGGTGGGCGTCGGAGGGCCGCTATCCCAGCGAGTAGAGCGGCAGGAGTTCTTCGAGGTGGCGCCGGCAGTGGCCGAGCGGACGTATGCGGCCGCGTACGATGTCGACAAGCTTCTCCGCCGAATCGAGCTGCTCACATCCAGCATCGAGGAGGCGACGGATTCGGCGGAGGTGCACCGGGACATCTTTCTCGCACGGCCATCCATCCGCCCGGTTCGGTCGGAGGCGTCGTGGATCAGCTCCAGCTTCAGCCGCAACCGGTTCCACCCGGTTCTCCAGTACAATCGGCCCCACCCGGGCATCGACATATCGGCCTACGCCGGGACCGCGATCCTGGCGACGGCCTGGGGTGTAGTAACGTACGCCGGCAACAAATCGGGCTACGGCAAGACCGTCGAGGTGGATCATGGGTTCGGCTACAGAACGCGCTACGCCCATGCCGGAAGCATCAGCGTAAAGAGAGGTCAGAGGGTGGAGCGGGGTGACGCGCTTGGCAAAGTCGGGAAGACCGGGCTGGCGACGGCGCCTCATCTCCACTACGAGGTCCTCATTGACGACCGTCAGGTGAACCCGCGGGAATTCCTGCTGGACGAGCTCGTCTACGAGTAGGACGCGCTTCGCGTCGATCGTCGCACACTCACCTAACGTGGAGATACGGATGCGGATCAATCGACTCTCGAACCGGCTCGTGGCCGGCGCCTGCGTCACCCTGGTGGGCTGCGGCGGATCCACGCTGACCGTGCAGGTCCTCGTGGAGGGCGCGGAGGGCCCGGTCCCACAGTCGAACATCGAGATCTCCATGTACCCGTTCGACCGTGACTCCGTCTTCGACCTGCTGGACGCGCAGGCGGAAGTGCCGCGGCCGGCCATCTCGGCGGACATGCAGGCGACGTTCGAGGAGAGCCAGCGGCTCGGCGAGGAGTGGCGAGGGCGGGAGGCCGACTGGGCCGAGGCGCGAGACAGGCTACAACGGCTCTCCGAACAGCTCGAGCGAATGGACCGCCGCGATCCGCAGTATCGACGCCGATTCGATGAGTGGAACAACATCGACCGCGAGCAGTCGCGCCTCGACCGCGAGCGAAAGGACCTGTTCGAGCAGTACACGGAGGTCCAGGAGACGATCAACGCCAGCATCGACTCCTTCAAGATCGTGCGCGACGCCTGGGAGAACGAGGCGTACGCGGGGTACTTTGATATGCGTGATCAGCTCCTGGCCGAGCTCGGCAGGGAGATCTTCCGGGACACCACGAACTCGGACGGCTATGTCACCCGTAAGCTGCCGGGTGGCGACTGGTGGGTAACCACCCGAATTCGCGTTTCCGGCGGCGAGATAGTCTGGAACCTGGAGATCGATCCGAGCCAGGTCGACACTCTGCGACTGAACAGCGAGAACGGAGAAGAGCGGGTCAGGTTCTGACACCGCCATAAGTGACAGCCGGCCCGCGTATCGGGGCGGAGAGGCGCGGGCCAGGCCGCTACCTTCTGACCTAATGGATCAGGACTCTTCTTCCGCGGTGGAAGGCCTCACTCTGGAGGTCGACCGGGACCACGTCGGGTGGCTCACGCTCGACCAGCCCGAATCCTCCGTCAACATCCTCTCTGCTAGCCTCATGCGCCGTCTAGACGGTCTGCTCTCGCAGCTGGAGTCGCGCATCGCCAACGGCCAGCTCGTGGCGCTGGTCATCCGGAGCGGTAAGAAGGGTACCTTCATCGCCGGCGCCGACGTGCGCGAGATCGCCTCCCTGCCAAGCGCCGCGGCGGCGACCGCCGCCAGCGCCGAGGGGCAGAGGGTCTTCCGCCGGCTGGAGCGGCTGGGCGTCCCCACCATCGCGGTCGTGGACGGGATCTGCCTGGGGGGTGGCACGGAGCTCATACTCCACTGTGCGTATCGCATAGCATCGGACCGTGACTCGAGCCGGATAGGTCTTCCCGAAGTGCGTCTGGGCATCATCCCGGGTTTCGGAGGATCTGTGCGCTTGCCACGATTGTGCGGCATCCAGAACGCGCTGGGGATGATCCTCACCGGCCGCCCTGCCAGTCCACGGCGCGCTCGGCTTATAGGACTCGTTGACCGAGTCGTGGGGCATCAGCGGCTGGGCGCCGAGGTGCAGGGCTTCGCGGCTGACGTCATAGCCGGCAACGTGCCGCCGGGAGGTGCTCGCAGGAGCTTGACTCAGAAGCTGCTGGAAGGGACGGCCCTCGGCAGGAGGATCCTCTTCGGCATGGCCCGTCGCCGAACCGCCGCCGAGACGAAGGGGTTCTACCCGGCGCCGTTGAGGGCCCTCGAGGTTATTCAGAAGAGCTGGGGGCTCGCTCCGGACGAGGCGTATGCTGCGGAAGCGCGGGTGCTGGGTGAGCTGGCGCTGACGGAGGTGTCCCGGAACCTGGTGAGGGTATTTCTCCTCACCCAGGACGCGAAGAGGGCTCTCCCGCCCGAGACGCTGGATGGCCGGCGGCGGGTCGGTCGAGCCGCCGTCCTCGGCGCGGGCGTTATGGGTGGGGCGATAGCCGAGCTCATTGCGGCGAACGACACCCGGGTTCTCCTCAAGGACATCGATCAGGGAGCCCTGGATGCGGGTTTGCGCCACGCCAATTCCCTGCTGCAGAAGGCGGCCCGCGCCCGGGTGTTCACGAACGAGCAGGCCAGCCTGAAGTTTGCGCTCATCACTGGAACCCTCGCGTACGACGGTTTCGAGGAGGTCGACCTCACGATCGAAGCGGTGGTCGAGCGGATGCCGGTCAAACAGCAGGTCCTGCGGGAGGTCGAGGCGAAGGTCGACGACACCGCGGTTCTGGCGACCAACACGTCATCGCTGTCGGTAGGCGAGATGGCGGCGGCGGTGGATCGGCCGGAGCGCGTGGTAGGGCTCCACTTCTTCAACCCGGTACACAGGATGCCGCTGGTGGAGGTCGTGCGCACCGACGGGGCCTCACCGGAGGCGATGGCCACGGCCTTCGGGTTCGCGCTGGACATGGGAAAGACGCCGGTGATAGTGGCTGACCGCCCGGGATTCCTGGTGAACCGGTTGCTGGGTCCGTACCTGAACGAGGCCGCTCACCTGCTGGAGGAAGGAGCCACGATCCGGCAGATCGATGCGGCGCTGACCGACTTCGGCATGCCAATGGGCCCCTGCCGCCTGCTGGACGAGATCGGCCTCGACATCGCAGGCCACGCCAGCCGCGAGCTGGCCGTCGCCTTCGGCGGGCGCATGGAGCCATCAGGCCTCCTGGACCGGATGATCGACGACGGACGGCTGGGACGAAAGAACGGCCGCGGCTTCTATCTCTACGACAGGGGCAAGAGCAAAGAGCCGGACCCGTCCCTGGCGAGCCTGCTCGCGGCCCCGGAGCCGGGAACCCGTCCGGCAGGCGCGGCGGCTGGCGCCGCGGCTGACGCCGCGGGCGGTCCCGAGACGGGGGAAATGGTGCGCCGCTGCCTGTACCTGATGGTAAACGAAGCGGCGTACGCTCTCGCGGAACAGGTCGTGGATGGCGCGGACCAGGTGGACCTGGCCATGATCATGGGAACGGGATTCCCGCCGTTCCGCGGGGGCCTCCTTCGCTGGGCCGACAGCGAAGGGACGGCGGCTGTTCACCAGGGCCTGCTCGCCTTCCAGGAAGCCCTCGGCGAGAGATTCTCTCCGGCTCCCCTGCTGGCAGGGATGGCGGAGCGCGACCAGACGTTCACCCATTCTCCCTAGACGGCTCCTACCCTGGCGATCGCGCGCGCGGAGCGTGCCGGCCCGACCCATCGGCGCCGGAACTCCGACCGTGCAGGTCGTCTACAGGCGGCTGCCTTCCCAGGTGGAGCGCTATACGCAGGAGGTCCTGCATGACGGACTGACCTGCAAGATCAGCCTGATGCTTAGCGGACGTGATTCGACTCCGCTGCGCATAGGGGAGGTCGATCTCCAGGCGGGCGGCGTGATCCTGTGGTTCGTGTTCCCGGGCCGGCCGTACGAAATCGCCAGCGTGTACGACCCCCAGGGAGAGCACCTGGGTACGTACACCAACTTCATCCGGCCGCCGAAGCTGGAGACCGGGGTCTGGCAGATGACGGACCTGTACCTGGATGTGTGGCAGCCGGCCGGGGGCTCGGCCCGTCTGCTGGACGAAGCGGACTTCGAGGAAGCGCTCCGTGACGGTGTCTTGGAGGCAGACGAGGCACGGGGGGTACGGGCCGAGGCCGATGCGGTGCTCCGCGCCGCCCGCGGCGGTCGCTGGCCGCCCGGGATAGTCGGGCGCAACGGGCTCGATGCGGTTGAATCCCTCAGGTTTCGCAGGGACGCGCCGGGGACTTTCTTCGCCAACCGGGTAGTCGGCCGACTGATCGCCTTCGGGATCTACTCCCTGGGGGCGATCTCGCTCATATCGATCATCTTTGCCGCGTTCACGGGTGCCTTCCTGCCGGGGCCCTCTCCGGCCAGGCTGGCTTGGCTGATCTCGATCTCGGCGGCGGCCGCCTTGCTGTTGGTCGCCGCCCTGGCCGGCCGTCTTCCCGCCACCCAGCGGCCGCGCCTGGAAGAAGCGGTGACGGAGAGGATCCTGTTCATAGGCACGCTGGTCTCGGGGGCCGCGATCCTCCTGTATCCCGACAGCACCATGTGGAGGGGAGCCTTGGCCGGCGTGTACGCCACTCTGGCCCTGTTCCTGGCCATCTTCGCGGTCAGCCGGGTGCGCCACGATCGGCGCTTCCCAGTGCTGGCGGTCGCGGGGCTGCTGGTGTGCGCGCTGGCGTTGCTAGTGCTTCTGTAGGCAGGTCGTAGGACGGCGGGCGGGCGTCTCGGAACCGCTTCAGAGCGGACGCGTTCGGCCTCGCGGAACCACGATGAGGTCGCCGTCGATTCTCGCTCCCTCCCTGGCAGGCGCGGTATCCGCGGCCACTACTTCCCCGTCTTCGACGAAGTTGTAGCGATCCACGATCGCCCTAAGGACTCTGGCGTCACGTCCGACGCGGCAGTGGTCCATGATGATCGAGTCGACTATCTCCGCCCCCTCATCGATAAGGGTGTCGCGGCCGATGATCGAGCGCACGATCCGGGCGGCGCGGACCACGGTGCCGACGCCGAGGGAGCTGTCCTCCACCGTCCCCGACAGGACGCGGGGGCTGGCCCGGTGATACGCCTGCGAGTGAATCGGCCACAGCCGGTTGTTGAGGTCGAAGCGCGGCTCGGGCCCCAGAAGATCCATGTGGGCCGACCAGTAGGCCTGGAGTGTTCCTACGTCCCGCCAGTAGCCGGCCTCCTCGTACGGCCTGACGCCCGGGACGACGTTACGGTGGAAGTCGTAAGCACAGACCCGGTACTCGGGGTCGTCTACCATCAACGGGACGATTGTCGTGCCGAAATCCGGCTCCAGTTGTTCATCCATCACCCGCCGCAGCACGTTCACCAGGGCACCGGGCTCGAAGAGGTAGTTCCCCATCGACGCGTAGGCCCAGCCGGGCTGGCCAGGTATCTCGGGAGGGTCGGCCGTTTTCTCCCTCCATGCCCTGATGGTGTCATCGGGGTCAGCCTGCGACACCCCGAATCCCGATGCGTCCTCGGCCGGAACCGGCAGCATGGCCACGCTCAGGGCCGCCCTCTTCTTGCGATGGAAGCGGACCATGTGGGACACGTTCATGCGGTAGATGTGATCCGCGCCGAAGACAGCGATGAGGTCAGGCCGGTAGTCGTTTATGAGGTTGAAGTTCTGGTACACGGCATCTGCCGTGCCCCGATACCAGACCTTGCCGACCCGCATCTGTGGAGGCACTACGGTGACGAAGTCGTCCGGGTGCGGAGTGCTGAGCCGCCAGCCCTCCCTGAGGTGATGAATGAGCGACTGCGACCGGTACTGCACAAGGACGAAGATCGAGTAGATGCCGGAGTTCAGAAAGTTGGAAAGGACGAAGTCGACTATGCGATAGCTGCCGCCAAACGGAACCGAAGGCTTGCTGCGCTCGTCGGTGAGCGGCGCCAGGCGCCGTCCCTCGCCTCCCGCCATTACCAGGCCCAGTACCCGCAGATTGCCCCTCATGGGCTTGTACCTCCCGTTGGGGAGCCACGTTCTCTCATCTCGCGATACAGCTCCTCGTACCTCCGGCCGCTGACGTGCCACGAGAAGTCCCGCCCCATGGCTGCCCGCCGCATCCGTGCCAGGACAGGCGGCTGGCGGTAGAGGGCCAGGGCCCGCTCGATGGCCGACGCCAGGTCCGCCGCATGGTGACGCTTGAAGACCAGCCCGCTGGCCGTTCCGCTTTCGAGCGCGCCGGACGAGGCGTCCGTAACGCTGTCCGCCAGTCCTCCGGTACGGTGGACGATGGGCAGCGTCCCGTAACGTTGGCTGATCATCTGGTTGAGTCCGCACGGCTCGAAGGCCGACGGCATGAGAAAGAAGTCCGCTCCCGCCTCGACGAGATGCGCGAGTCTCTCGGAGAAAGCAATACGCGCGGCGACATTGGGATTCGCCTCGGCCAGCCGGCGAAGCAGCCTCTCGTACCGAGGCTCCCCTGTGCCGAGGAAGACAAACTGCGCCGGCCACGCCCCGATGTCGTCGGCCAGCGAACCGATGAGAGCGAGCCCTTTCTGCTCCACCAGGCGCGACACCATCCCGAACAGCGGAACAACGTCGTCCGCCGGGAGGCCGATCTCATGCTGCAGCTCCCGCTTGCAGGCCGCCTTCCCGGCCAGGTCGTCCGCGTCGAAGCGAGCCGGGATCAGTTCGTCGGTGGCCGGGTTCCAGGTGTCGGTATCCAGCCCGTTCAGAATTCCCCGGACCGGCGGCTCGATAGCCCCTATCACCTCGTCGAGCCCGAATCCGAGGGCCGGAGTGCCTATTTCACGCGCGTAGGTGGGACTCACCGTCGAAACCCGATCGGCGAGGGTTAGTCCGCCTTTCAGAAAGCTCACCTTGCCGTGGAACGCAAGGTCCTCCCGGTTGCGCCGCAGCTCGGCGGGCCGCAGGACCCGGCGCGGAAAGACGCCCTGGTAGGCGAGATTGTGGATCGTCAGGAGAACCGGCGGCCGCCTCGGCCCGGAGCCGTGGTTGCCAGATGCCTTGTAGTCCGCTCGCTGGTAGGCGGGGAACAGGGCCGTCTGCCAGTCGTGACAGTGGACGACCTGCGGGTCAAGATCCAAGCGGGCAGTTGCCGCCAACGCGGCCCGCACGAAGGTTGAAAAGCGCTCGGCGTTGTCGGGGTGGTCCCCGCCGCTGGCACCGTACAGCCCCCCCCGGTCGAAGAGGCGGGGAGAGTCGACGAAGCGAACCTCGACACCGGGTCCGGAAGATTCCCCGCGCCGGATGGCCACCTCGTCGCTTCCGGCGACGCCCGTCTCCAGTCTCGCCTCCTCCCGTCCGCTCTCGAAGCCGGCCTCCCTGACGGCGCGGTACAAAGGAAGGAAGAGGCACACCCGATGACCCTGCGACCCCAGGTATCGGCACAGGGCCCCGACGACGTCCGCCAACCCGCCGGTCTTCGCGAACGGCACCGCCTCGCTGGCCAGCTGGAGGATTCTCACCGTGGCAACCCTTCCACCCCTCTGAGGGTAGGCGAACCTGCATCCGCCAACCGCCCGTAAGCGGCCGCGGGAGCTATATGACGGCATAATACCGGGCCGCCATACCGGCCGCGACGTCCCTTCGGATATGTTGTTCCGGAAAGGCAGCGGGCAGACGCGAGCCGGCAAGCAGGGAAGAAGGTGCGGATGGCAACGAGAAATCGGACAGCGGGAAGGAAGAACCGACTGCGGTTCGTGCTCGGGTTCGCTGCGTTCTTCGCCCTGTTGTGGTTGCTGTGGGACACCCCGCTGGTGGCCCCGCTCAAGATCTTCGTGGTTCTCCTGCACGAGATCAGTCACGGGCTGGTGGCCGTCACGACAGGCGGGTCCATCGACAGGATCATCATAACCGCCGACCAGGGCGGAGCCTGCTACTGTGGAGGGGGCAGCGCCTTCCTCACGCTGTCCGCCGGCTACCTGGGCAGCCTCGGCTGGGGGGCGCTCCTGCTGGTCCTGGCCAGACGCCTGGGGAACTGGTCCCGATGGGCGCTGGCGCTAATTGGCGTCGCCGTCGGCGCGCTCAGCCTGCTCTACATACGCAACGGCTTCGGTCTCGCCTTCGGACTCGGCGCCGGCGCCCTCCTGCTGGCTGCTGCACGGTACGGTTCGCCCGCCCTGAGCTCGCGTATACTCGCCGGCCTCGGCCTCACCAGTTGCCTGTACGCCATCCTCGACATCAAGAGTGACGTTCTTGACCGTCCGCAGCTCCCCTCGGATGCCCGGATGCTGGCCGAGCTGACAGGTGTCCCGACGCTGGTGTGGGGAGTGTTGTGGATCGGGGCGGCACTGGGGATGAGCTGGTTGCTCCTGCGCTGGCTGCTGCGAGACGCCTGACTGGCCGGCCGCCTGTCCGGCCTCTGGCAGGTTGCCGAAGAACCCTGCTAGAGGGAGACCTCCATCGGCAGCGACGCCGGGGAGGCCACGGGACCTTTGACCTGATCCCGGCCGGCGAGCTTGGCCTCGTACAGTCGGTCGTCGGCGCGCTCCAGTAGCCGGGAGATCTCCTCACCGTGCTCCGGCCAGCTCGCCACCCCGACGCTGACCGTAACGCCCACCGGCGCGCGACTGCCCGGCAGTTGGACGGAGCTCTCGGCCACGGCCGTCCGCAGCTGCTCGGCCATGGCCAGAGCGCTGGCGCACGCCGTCTCCGGAAGCGCCACCACGAACTCCTCGCCGCCCAGCCGGGCCACGAAGTCCTGTGCCCGTACCCGGCTCCGGATCACGCGGGCGACCGAACGGAGGGCCAGATCACCTACCACGTGGCCGTAATTGTCGTTGAACTGCTTAAAGTAGTCGATGTCGATCGCGGCGATCGAGATCGGCCTCCCGTACCGCCGCGCACGCGCGACCTCACCTTCCCATCGCTCCTCGAATGTGCGTCGGTTCATCAGGCCGGTGAGTGAATCGGCCGCCGACAGGATGTGCGGCTTGCGCATGCGGAGGTTGACCATGGTGCTGATCACCGTCATGGCGACCAGGACGAGCATACGCTCCAGCTGGGTGCCAGTGCTGAAACCGCCGTGGGCGAACGGCTGGTACGCGAGGCTGTTGAGGTCCCAACCGACGGCCGCGACTGCGACTATCAAGGTGTACTCCGCCAGGGCGACGGCACCGGTCACAGCGCAGGCGCGGTGGTCCGGGCGCATGCTGGTGGCACCCAAGGCCAGGAAGTAGACAGGGAAGACGACCAGGTTGTTGATCGCGGCGTGCGGACTACCGATGAACAGGAAGACTGCCAGCACCGCACTGACCAGCGATACGTCGAGCACGCTGGTGGCAAAGCCTATCCACCACCGGAACGCCGCTCGCCGCACTATCAGGAAGACCAGCATCGACACGGGAACCGCCGTCAGGGCAGCGGCCAGATAGACTCGGGCCTCGAGAGTATCGGGAGCCTGGGCGTAGCCGGCGACGGCAACGGCCAACAGCGCCAGAGTCGTCAGCAATCGAGTCCACCCGATCGCCACTTCTCCCGCCCCTCCAGACTGGATCATGGATTCCTCGGGCGGATGCCAGAAACGCCGCCAGGCTTCTTTGACTCGTTCCACGCTGTCGGCTCCGTGGTGCTTTTCTCTGTCGAACTGGGGACGCATGCCCGGGGAAAGAGCAAGGCACGTGCCTGATACCTGCTCGTGGAAGAGCGATCTGCGGCCTGACCCCAGAAAGAACGTCCCCGCGGGGCCGGGAAACACGACCCGGCTCTCGAAACCGCCATCGGACTCGCTCGCCACTGGAAGAAATAGTTCTCCATAAAGACAATTCTGGAGGGTCAAGTCGGTCGCCTTGCCAACGAATACGGACTTCTCCCACGTGGCCGACGTGGTGAGACGCCAGTAGGTGCGGTATCCCGCAAGATCGGAAGCAAGCGCGGACGGGCCTGCGCCGTCACCGGCGGGAGCCTATGTTCGTCAGGTGCCGGAACACCCTGTCAACACTTCGTTTGCCGTGAGCGGAGGAGAGAAGCGATGTCGCTGGTGATTCGACAGGCCGGGCCCGGTGACCGCGACCGCGTGGTCCTGTTCAACCAGGCGCTGGCCCGGGAGACGGAAGGGCGGGAGCTGGACCGCAGCGTCCTGACGGAAGGGGTGGAGAAGATCCTCGCGGACCCGGCGAAGGGCCGGTACCTGGTGGCGGAGAGCGACGGCGAGGTAGTGGGTCAGGTCGCGCTCACCGCCGAGTGGAGTGACTGGCGGAACGGAGACGTGTGGTGGCTGCAGAGCGTGTACGTCTCGAAGCGGTACCGGCGTGAGGGCGTCTATCGCCTCCTGCACGAGCACGTCCGCGATCTGGCCAGGAAGGAGAGAGCCATCGGACTTCGGCTGTATGTCGAGCGGGATAACGCGCCTGCGCAGGCGACGTACCGGTCGCTCGGGATGGCCGAGTCACAATACCTGATGTTCGAGGAGATGTGGGCGTAGGAGCCGGTGTTGCGCGGACGCAACGCCGCGACCTCTGACCTTCAGCCTCGCTCCCCCCTCTGCATCCCGCCTGGTCGGCTCTCACTTCAGTCGAAAGAAAACCACCGCGCGCAAAGTCAAAGCACAGAGATTGCCGGCTGCCTGTACGGTACTAGACTGTCGCATAGGCATTTAGTGATACTGCTGCGTCTCACAGCCGACGAGATTCCGAATCGGACCATACCGGCCTCGTGTCCTTTCCTCGCGGGAGCGCAGTCGAGGCGGTCCCGGAGATCCGCGCGGAACTTGCACCCCTTCTCTGGACGGGGAATCCCTCGACGGGGCTCCCCCGTCAGCCGAGGCCGTACTCCAGCGAAGGTGTGTAGATGCTCACAGTGGCGATTCTGCTCATCCTGGTGGCGAACGGGCTCATCCTGGTGCACGAGCTGGGTCACCTGCTGGCCGCGAAATGGGCGGGGATGCCCGTAATCTGCTTCTCCGTGGGTTTCGGCCCGGCGCTATTCGGATTCCGCGTGGGTCAGACGCGCTACCAACTCGCTCTCATTCCTCTGGGCGGTTACGTGCGCATCATGGGCATGAAGGGGACCGAGGAGGACAGGAGCCGATGGCCCGGCGGCTTCGCTTTCCAGCCGCTCTCGCGCCGGATGACGGTGATCGCAGCCGGTGTTCTGGCCAACGTCGTGCTGGCAGCGGTCATCTACACCTCCCTGGCGCTTACCGGTGGGGCTACGGTTCCGACACCGGCGAGGGTGGCTGAGGTCTTCGAGGAGGACCTCCCTCCGGGAGCCACGGGCTGGGAAAGGATTCCGCGCGACGTAGACATCCTCCGGCTCGGCAGCCGAAACGTCAGGGATTGGGGTGAGTTCGCGCTCGTTCTCCTGGGAGCGGAGCCCGGTGAGCAGACGCTGTGGTTCGTCGACGGATCACGACGGACGATAGAGGTGCCTGACGACCAGGAGGCGCGCATGGGGCTGCTGGCGTCGCTGTTGCCGCCGATGCCTCCGGTGCTCGGGCGTATCGAGGCCGGTTCCCCCGCGGAACGGGCCGGTCTCAGGACGGGGGACCGAATCGCAGCCGTGGACGGAGCTCCGGTGGCGAGCTTCCACGACTGGCTGGAAGCCGCACCCGCTGCTCCTTCCTCTCCGGTCAGGCTGCGGATCCTCAGAGAGGGTGAGGGACTCGACGTAAAGGTCCCCCCACCGGACCCCGGCTTCATTCCCGGCGGCAGCTTCGGCTGGATTGGCGCACATCTCGGGACCGACCATGACGGGACGGACGTCGGCGGCGCGGTGGCCTACGGGGCGAGCGAATTGCAGAGGCACACCCGGATGATCGCGCAGAGCGGCAGGCTGCTGGTCACCGGCGCCGTGGGTCTGCGCGAGTTAAGCGGACCGGTGGAGATCATTCGCATGAGCCAGCGGGCGTTCCAGATGGACTGGCACCAGTTCTTCGCTTTCATCGCTTTCCTGTCACTGAACCTGGCCATTCTCAACTTCCTCCCGATACCGGTGCTCGACGGAGGCTACTTCGCCCTCTTGCTTGCCGAGGGCTTCCTGCGGCGCCCACTGCCACGGAGCGTCTACCGCTACGGAAACCTGGCAGGCGCCACGGTGGTCCTGTTCTTCATGAGCTTCGCCGTCCTCAACGACCTCCTGAAGCTGCTCGGCCTGTAGCGGCGGGAGGGTCGAGGCGGCCCGGCTCTGCTGGCCACTCAGCCGGCCTGTAGCCCCGCGCCCGAGGCGTTACATTTCCCATCGTCTTCAAGTAGAGAGAGGCGTGAGGCAGCCGAGCCAGAGGCAGGTAACGATGCGAAACACGCCCGGCTGAGCCCAGGTTACCGGAACTGCCGCTGGACAACGGTAAACGGGTTAGGTGCTCGAACTGTCTGTAACAGTGGAGCGGGGTGGAGCCCCGGGATCGCCTACGCTATCGGACCATGCCCATCGAACGGCTATCGGCGAGCGCCTCGATGAGGAGCGCTCCCGTCAACCCCATAACATATGAGGACTCAGATGATATCCGCGACTCGAAAGAGAAACGCTCTCCTCGGCCTGACGCTGGCACTCGCGGCGTGGGCCACCCCCGCAATGGCGCAGGAGCAGGCTCAGGAAGCGGACCCTGGCGCCGTCACCCTGGACCGCATCTACGGGACTGACGACTTCCGGCGGGAGTTATTCGGACCCGCGCGGTGGCTGAGCGACGGCTCGGCGTACACCACCCTCGAGCCATCTGAAAGCGACGTTCCCGGGAGGGACATAGTCAGGTACGATGCGGCGACGGGGGAACGGCAGGTACTGGTATCGGCCGCCCAGCTCGTCCCCGAGGGACAGTCGGAGCCACTTGCCATTGATGGCTACGAGTGGTCGCCCGACGGCGAGAAGCTGATGATCTACACCAACTCGAAGCGGGTGTGGCGGTTCAACACCCGCGGAGACTACTGGGTGCTCGACCTCGAGAGCGGTTCCCTGCGGCAGATGGGCAAGGACCGAAGGGAGTCGAGCCTGATGTACGCGAAGTTCGACCCGGCCGGCGAGCGGCTGGGTTACGTGAGCGGGAACAACCTGTACGCCGAAGACATAGCCTCCGGCGAGGTGGCACAGCTCACTTTCGACGGGTCCAACACGATCATCAACGGCAACTTCGACTGGGTGTACGAGGAGGAATTCTGGATGCCCCTGCCGGCGGACGGCTGGCGATGGAGCCCCGACGGCGAGCGAGTAGCCTTCTGGCAGCTGGACGCCGAAGGGATAGGCGTCTTCCTGATGATCGAAAATACCGACTCGATCTACTCCCATACGATCCCGGTGCAGTTCCCCAAGGTGGGGACGCCCAACTCCGCGGCCAGGGTCGGAGTGGTGAGCTCGCTCGGCGGCGAGGCGGCCTGGTGTGACCTGCCCGGTGACCTGCGTGACAACTACGTGTCGCGGATGGAGTGGTCCGGAAACTCGGACGAGGTGGTTCTCCAGCGCGAGAACCGCCATCAGAACGAGAACAAGGTCATGCTCTGCGACGCCCGGACGGGTGCCATGCGGACCCTGCTGGTCGAGACCGACGAGGCCTATCTCGATCCGGTCGACGACTGGACGTGGCTGGACGGAGACGAGCGCATGACGTGGGTAAGCGAGCGATCGGGCTGGCGCCATCTGTACACCATCGCCCGCCAGGGTGGAGAGCTCGAGCCGATCACCCGCGGCGAGTGGGAGATCATGAGCGTCAAGCAGATCGATGAGGAGAGCGGCTGGGTCTATTTGCTCGCCTCGCCCGAGACGGCTACCCGGCGCTACCTGTACAGGGCCCGTCTCGACGGTAGCGGCGAGCCGCAACGCCTTACGCCGACCGACCAGCTCGGCATTCACAACTATTCCATAGCGCCGGGAGCGCGTTTCGCCATCCACACGTGGTCCAGTTACGGGACGCCGCCGGTGACGGAGCTGGTCAGCCTGCCGGATCACCGGGTGCAACGGACCCTGGAAGACAACGCGCGGCTGCGGGAGACGGTAGAGCGCCTCGACCGCGGGGACGTCGAGTTCTTCCAGGTGGATATCGGCGAAGCGATGCTGGACGCGTGGATCATGTACCCGCCGGACTTCGACCCGGCGCGGAAGTATCCGGTCCTGTTCTACGCGTACAGCGGGCCCTTCTCACAGACCGTCGTGGATCGGTTCGACTTCGGCAACTACTTCTGGCACCTGATGCTGACCCAGCAGGGGTACATAGTGGCCAGCGTAGACAACCGGGGCACGCCGGGGCCGCGGGGGCGTGACTGGCGGAAGGCCCAGTACCGGAAGGTGGGTCGCCTCAACAGCGCCGATCAGGCAGCGGCGGCGAGGGTTCTGGCGGAGCGCCCGTACGTGGACGCCTCACGGATCGGGATATGGGGTTGGAGCGGAGGCGGCGGCGTGACGCTCAACGTCATGTTCCGTTACCCGGAGACTTACAGCACCGGCATGGCGGTGGCCGCACTCACGGATCTCCGGAACTACGACACGATCTATATGGAACGTTACATGGGCCTCCCGTCGGAGAACCCCGAGGATTACGAGGCGGCCTCGCCCATCAGCTTCGCCGAGAACCTGAAGGGCAACCTTCTGATCGTGCACGGAACGGCGGACGACAACGTCCACTACCAGAACGCTGAGATGCTCATTAACGAGCTCATCAAGCACAACAAGCACTTCACCATGCTGGCGTATCCGGGTCGATCGCACGGCATCTTTGAGGGGCCGGGAACGCGGGAGCACCTCTACACGGAGCTAACCCGGTACCTGAACGAGAACATGCCGCCGGGGAGCGTGGCGCGAGACGCCGCGGACTGAGCGAGCGGTAGAGTCCCTCGCGAGCGACGCGACCGACGAGGGTATTCGCTTCGGGGTAGAGTCGCGAAAGGCCCGGTCGGGGTGCTCCCGGCCGGGCCCTTCTAGCGTTCCCTCTTACGCCTCATGTACTCGAACACTGTCCGGCAGGCACGGCAGTAGTACTGGCTCACAGACAGGGCGCTGCCGAAGGCCGAGAACTGCTCCGTATCGAGACCGCTGCAGAACGGGCATTCCACCGCATCGGGAAGCTCGCTGCTGCGCAGCGTAACCCTGAGGTCGGCGGCCCCCGGCCGGCCGGGTTGCGTGCTCATCCGGTCGTCAATCCATGAGCAGGGCGCGGTTCTTGTCGCCTCGCACCCCCGCCAGGGTTTCCGCATTCGGACCTCCCGGACCCGTCCGGCGTCGGTCGCCGTCCCAGCCCGTCCAGTCGATCCCCACGGTGCTCCGCCAGGCACCGTCTCCTTCCGGCTCGGCCAGCCCGATGCCGGCGTCGTGCACCACGGGACCGACGCGGGCCAGCCAGCGGCCTCGCAGCTCGTCGGAATCGGCGTCGACGATCCCCTCGCCATGGAGCCGCCCGATGACTCCGCCGGCCGGCGAGCCGAACCAGCGGAGACACGCCGCCCACGCCCGCTCGAGGGCCGTGTGCAGGGCATCCCGACCGGCCTCGGCCCGGGCCAGGCGAGCGGTCCAGCCGCGCGCGTGCTCGAAGTGGAAGCGCTCCTCCTCCAACAGCTTCTTCACCTTGTGATGGAGTGGCTCGAACCGGCTGTTCTGCATTGCCTGGAACTGCACCGAGAGCGCCGTGTCCAGCAGCAGGTTGAGCGCTATGAGCTGCGGCCAGCCATCCGGCGGATCGTCCAGCAACTCGCTGCTCCGGTATTCGTCCGATTCCCTTTCGTGCTCCAGCCGGGTCGGGTCGGACCCGAAGTCCTTCAGCATAGCGTACAAGATCCGGCCGTGCCCCCACTCGTCCTGCGCCATGGCCGAGCAGGCGATGCCCGCCTCCAGGGTCGGAGCCCCCAGGAGCCACTCACCGTACCTCATCCCCAGAAGCCGCTTGTTGTCGGCGAGCGAGAGCAGGAGGGATCCGAGGCCATCTCGCGGCTCCCCCGACAACTCGGCGGCGGCCGCGTATCCGTGCTTCCGAGTCGTCACGTCTGCACCTTCGGGTTGAGGGTGAACGGGGCCTCGTCCCGGTTCACGGCCTCGAACGCTTCGCGAGGCGCTACGGCCATCTCGAACCACTTCTGCTCATCGTACGTCTGCCACGCGTACGCTCGGGCCAGCGCCGGATTGGGAGCCGAGATCGTCCCGATATGCTCGAAGCGATCTTCCCGCTTCTGGCGGGCGAAGACCTCGAACAGCGTTTCGCCACTCAGGTGACCCATTCAGTTCTCCTCGGACGCGCTAGGCCCGCAGCGTCGGATGCCATCGCCAGCGTTACTCGAGCGGGCCCGCCGGGGACGTCACTCGTCAGATGGCCACGCCGGCGCGGCGGAGCGCCTCCCGGCCGCGCGCGGTGATCCGTTCGGTGGTCCAGGGTGGATCCCAGGTGATGTTCACCGTCACCGCCCGAACCCCGGACTCTTGCAGCAGCCGCTCCCTGATGTCCCACTTGATGAACTCCATGCACGGGCAGGCCGTCGCGGTGAGGGTGATGGTGACGGTGACGTGCGCCCCGCCGGCCGCGGGTCCCGGCGCTTGCACCTCCATGCCGTACACCAGTCCGAGATCGACCAGCGAGACGGGGAACTCGGGGTCGGCCACCTCGTACAGGGCGCGCCACACCCTCTCCTCCAGATCCCTGGGCGGACAGTCCCAATCCGGCAGCTCCAGCACCAGATCAGGGTTCCGGCCGACGGTCTCGGCGAACACAGCCGAGAAGTCCACCCCTCGCTCCAGGGCCGACTCGTACCCTGCATCGGCGCTGGAATCGGCTGCCGGACCGGGAACTGGGAGTCCCTCGCCCGACCGGCGGATCCGAACGAGCCTGGGCGCGCTCACGCCGGGCATGCTCCCCCGTCCAGGGCACCGGCGCTCATGCCGCCAGCATCCTCTCCACCTGGAAGCGGCTGCGGCGGACGGACTCTACGAACGCCTGGTTCATCGGACCGCGGGCCCTCCAGCGCTCCCACACCTGGTCCCAGGTGATGGTCTCGTCCGGCAGCCAGCGCCCCTCCGCCGCGTCCCACTCGCAGGGTAGCTCGTATTCCAGCTCTACCTCCCCCGTTTCCTCGTTGGAGTGGGCCGGCACCCGGATCCCCAGCTGCTCGCACAGGGGAACGACGGCCTTGAGCCAAGTGGCGCGAAGCTCGTCGTTCGTCATTCCCTTGAGCTTGAAGTCCAGCTGGGCATTGTGGCGCTTGCGGTCGTCCGGCAGGCCGAACCACTCCACCCCCATGGGGAACATCCAGTCCACCGCGCGCTGCACCATCTCGCGGGCTTCGCCGCCCGCCTCGCACAGTCGGCGCATCCATACCTCGCCGTGCCGGAGATGGAAGTTCTCCTCCATCCCGACCTTCACCAGAGCTCTCTTGAGGGGACCGTATGATGTGTTGCGGTGGACGTCGCTGAGGAGGGTGATCCCCGCGCGGTCATACAGGCCGTTGGCCGTCACCAGCTCCGCCCAGTTGGTGAGCGGCTGATCGAAGCCGAACGGGTTCTTGAACTTCTCCGGCGGACGCTCGTACAGCAGCTCATCCGTGTCCACGCCCAGGTCCTGGAGGATCCTGTACGCGATGTTGGCGTGTCCCATCTCGTCCTGGATGATCGCCGTGGCGGAGACCATGGTATTGGTGGACGGGGCGTCCTTCGCCGCCATCCAGTACGCCGGCGCGCTGATCAGCTCCGTATCGCCCTGGACCGTGAGCTGTCCGATCAGAGCCTTCCTGTACGTCTCCGTCATGTCCGCCTCGGACTCGACGATAAAGCCCTCCTGAACCTTCTGTTGAAGCTGCTCGTCGGTGAACCGCGCCATACCTCCTCCGCTGATTCAGACCTTTGTTCAGCCCCCGTCCGCTTCGTTCCCGTCGGCGGCCATGCCGGCTTCGCCGGCGGCTTCCGTGCCCGCCTCGCCGCCGGCTTCCGCGGTGCCTGCCTCCGCCCGCGCCCGGTCCACGATGCCCTCCAGCCGACCCTTCAACGAGCCCCGCAGCACTTCCAGGTGCTCGCGAATCTCGCCCATCTGCTCACCCAGCTTGTGGCCCAGCTCGCCCACCGTGTCTCCGAGGTCGCCCTGCATGAAAGGATACTTGAAATCTGTCGGTGGGATGAAGGTCTCCTTGATCGAACGCGGGGACATCCAGCGCACCAGATTCAGGTACGATCCGGCCTTGTCGTTGGTGCCGCTGGCCCTGGCGCCCCCGAACGGCTGTTGGCCGACCACGGCACCGGTGGGTTTGTCGTTCACGTAGAAGTTGCCGGCGGCGTGCCGCAGTGAAGCCATCGCCTGGCGAACTGCAGCCCGGTCATTCGCGAAGACCGCCCCGGTGAGGGCGTACGGCGACGTCGTATTGACCAGCCCCAGCGTCTGCGACCAGTCGTCCGCCGGGTAGACGTGGATCGTGACCACCGGCCCGAAGATCTCTTCGCACATCAGCTTGTACTTCGGATCACTCGCCACGACCACGGTGGGCTCGATGAAGTACCCCTTGTCGTCCGAGTAGCCGCCGCCGAAGACTATCTCGGCCTCATCGGACTTGCGGGCGTGGTCGATGTACCCGGTGATCGACCGGTAGGCCGCTGCGTCGATGACGGCGCAGACGAAATTCTCGAAGTCGCTCGGGGCACCCGTCTTTATCTCGGCCATCATCTCGCCGAGGCGCTTCTTCACGGCCGGCCACATGGAATCGGGCACGTACACCCGCGATGCGGCGCTGCACTTCTGCCCCTGGTACTCGAAACCGCCTCTGACAATAGCCGTGACGAGGGCCTCGACGTCCGCCGAACCGTGTGCCACGATGAAATTCTTGCCGCCCGTCTCGCCCACGACCCGCGGATATGATCGGTAATTGTCCAGGTTCTCGGCCACCATCTTCCACAGAAGCTGAAAGGTCTCGGTCGAGCCGGTGAAGTGGACGCCGGCCAGGTACGGGCTCGCCAGCAACGCCTCGCTGATCCGGGCCGAGTTGCCGGGCAGGAAGTTGATCACGCCTGGCGGCATGCCAGCCTCCTGGAACAGGCGCATCAGATAGTACGAGCTGAACAGAGAGGTCCGGGCGGGCTTCCAGATGACCACGTTGCCCATGAGTGCGGGTGCTGTGGGGAGGTTGGCCGCGATGGACGTGAAATTGAACGGTGAGATCGCATACACGAAGCCTTCCAGCGGCCGGTAGTCTGTCATGTTCCACACGCCCCGCGAGCTGGCCGGTTGATCGGAGTGGAGCTCCCGGGCGTAGTGGACGTTGAAGCGCCAGAAGTCGATGATTTCGCAGGCGCTGTCGATCTCTGCCTGATGCGCCGTCTTGCTCTGCCCCAGCATGGTGGAAGCGTTGAGCACCTTCCTCCACTCGCCGGCCAGCAGATCGGCCGCCCGCAGGAGCACCGCAGCCCTGTCCTGCCAGCTCCAGTTCGACCATTCCTTCCACGCCTCGAGCGAGCTGTCGATCGCCTTCTGGATCTCCGCCGGCCCCGCCTTATGATACCGGGCCAGGACATGGCCGTGGTCGTGAGGCATGACCACTTCGCCGAAGTCGCCCGTGCCGAGGTCCCGCCCGCCGACGACGATGGGGATCTCCACTACCTCTGCGGCCATGTCGGCCAGCTTCCTCTTGAGATCCGCCCGCTCGGGGGAGCCCGGCGCGTAGTCGAGTACGGCCTCGTTCCTCGGCTCCGGGGGACGGAAGTCTCCTTCGGCGGTCGGTCCCGGTCTATCGCTGCTCATCGTGCCCATCTCCATGGATGAGAGTGCGTTCAAGAGTCGTTGCTCCGGGAGGCGCTCATTCCCGCGATCGGGCGGTCGGCGAGGGCCTTACCGGGCAGCGGAAACGAGACGGGTCTCCGCGGGGTTTCTTGTGGTTGCGGACCGGCTATCTTGCGTATCCGTGCCGGCCGCACCGTTCGCTTGCATCCTACTGGTTTTTCAACGAGAAAGCTACCTTCAAATGTCCGATACAGGCACGATTCAGCATACACGGGCCGGCCTCGAAAACTACTGGGCCGAGGGTTTCACCTGGCGGCGATACCTCGACGGGGAGATCCGGAAACACCGGGACCTGTGGACCGGTGTGTACAGGAAGTCGAAGATCCCCGAGTGGGCCACCGAGCGACTCGCCGCCATGGGTCGGGACTGGAGATTCCTCGTTCTGGCCGAAGACTGGTGCGGCGATGCGTCTAACCTGGTCCCCATATTCGCCCGGCTGGCCGAGGCCTCGCCACACGTCGACCTCCGCATTGTGAAGCGGGACGAAGTTCCCGAACTCATGGATCAGTACGTTACCGACGGGAGCCGTTCGATCCCGGTGGTGATAGTCCTCGACCACGACTTCGTGCCGGTGGCTCGCTGGGGACCGCGGCCGGCGGAGCTGCAGGAGTTAGTTATCGGCGAGAAGCGGGCTGGCCTCAGGCCTTCCTCCGAGATCTACAAGGACGCCCGGCGCCGGTACGCGAGGGACATGGGCGAGACGACCCTGCGTGAGTTGCTGGAGGCCATAGCGGCCCGGACCGGCTGAACCCGGAGATGGGGAACGGACATGCTCGAGAGGCTCACCGAGCGGGTAAGGCCTGGCACCTGGCGGCCTACCGCGGGTTTCCCGGCGCTGGGCACGTGCGTGGTTCTGTCGCTGCTCGGTCCTGTCGGGGCCGGTGCCCAGACCGTGGAACAGCGCCTCGGTGAAGCGGCCGGCCGGCTGGCGCGCGCCCGGGAGGCTCATCTGGACATCATCTCTCCCAGACACTTCGAGCGAGCGACACACAGGATCGATGACGCACGAGCCCGTTACGAGGGCGGTGCGAAGGTCGAGGAAGTAGCGCGCCGCCTGAACGAGGCTCTTGAGGAGCTGGACGAGGCAGAGGGCCTCGAGGAAGCAGGCGGGATCCTCCTCTCGGAGGCTCTCGCGGCCCGTGCCGACGCCGTGTCGGCGAGAGCACCGGAGTTGGCAGCCGAGGAATGGGCACAGGCGGAGAGAACGGCTCGCGAGGCGGGCCGCAGGATCGAGGAGGCCGACCACGACGGGGCACGGGAAAGAGCCGCCGGGGCGGAGGCCGCATACCGCGTCGCTGAGCTGAATGCCATCAGGATGGCCGTTCTGGGACCGACTCGTGCCCGTCGTGAGGAGGCCCTCGCCCTGAGGGCACACCGGCTGGCACCGATCACCTACGCCCTGGCGGACTCGTTCGTGAATCGGGCCGAGGAGGTGCTGCTGGGGGACCGAAATCGGCGTGCCGGGGCGCGAGAGCTGGCCGAGGCCGCCAGCGTTGAGTACGCACACTCGGCTCTCCTGGCGGCCACCGCGGACAGTGTTGACGACCACCGCCTCACCGTCGAGGCTCTGGCGCTCCGCTGGGAGTGGCAGCTGGCTCGGATCGCCGAAGAGTTGAATCTCGAGGCGCGGTTCGCCGAGGGCTACCGGCCGGTGGCGGATCGGCTCAGGGCCGCCATCCGGAGCCTCCACGAGGATCGCGCTAGCCTCGAGAGGGACGTCTGGGCCCGTTCCGCTGCGATCGTCCGGCTGGAACGGCAGGTAGACTCGCTCGAAGCCACGCTCGCCGAGCTGGAGCAGCGCGGGGCGGCGGTCACGGCCGCGCTCAGGGAGCGGGAGCGGCGTGAGCGGAGGCTGGTCGAGGCACGGGCGGTCTTCTCGCCGGATGAGGCCGAGGTGCTGCTGAGCGAGAATGAGCTGATCATCAGGTTGCTGGGACTGACGTTCCAGTCAGGATCGGAGGAGATCCGGCCCGAGGACTTCTCGCTGCTAACGAAGGTGCAGAGCGTCATCCGCCAGTTCCCGGAGACGACCATCAGGGTCGAGGGGCATACCGACTCGGTCGGCAACGACGCCGCGAACCAGTCCCTCAGCAGGCGACGGGCAATAGCGGTTCGGGAGTATCTGCTGGCCAACATGCCACTGAGCGCGGACCGCATCAGTGCCGTGGGCTTTGGCGAAAGCCGGCCCATCGCTCCGAACGGCACCGAGAAGGGCCGGGCGCGCAACCGGCGCATCGAGGTCACTCTGATCCTCGACGAGGAATAGCCACCCGGGCTTGTTGCAAACCGTCCAGTTGACGACCTTGGGTCGCCTAGAAGTCGCACCGATCGCGTCCAGAGCAAAGGAGTACCTCATGCCGTATCCCTTCGAGCTGCCGGAGCTGGGCTACTCGTACGATGCCCTCGAGCCACACTTCGATGCCCGGACGATGGAGATCCATCATTCCAAGCATCACGCGGGTTACACGAGCAAGCTCAACGCGGCCCTGGAGGGCAACCCACAGTACCATGGCTCGTCCGCGGGGGAGCTGCTGCGCTCGCTCGACTCCCTCCCCGGCGAAATCCAGACGGCCGTCCGCAACAACGGTGGCGGCTTCGTGAACCATGCCCTCTTCTGGCGGGTGATCGCCCCGGACGGCGGCGGAGAACCCGACGGAATGCTGGCCGAGTTGATCGAGGCGTCTTTCGGCTCCTTCGACGCTTTCCGTGCCGAGTTTTCGGGTGCAGCCGCGACCCGGTTCGGCTCCGGGTGGGCGTGGCTGGCCGTCTCCGACGGCGGTGGGCTGAAGGTCTTCTCCACCGCCAACCAGGACAGCCCGCTGATGCAGGGCGACGTCCCGGTTCTCGGCCTCGACGTGTGGGAGCACGCCTACTACCTCAAGTACCAGAATCGTCGGCCCGAGTACATCGAGGCGTTCTGGAACCTCGTCAGCTGGGACGCGGTGGCTGACAACCTGCGCAGCGCCACCGCGGCTAGCGCGGACTAGGCCTTCGGGCCGTGCCCTGACACCGCCGCCGGCATCAAGCGGCCGCCGCCATCATCGTGCCCGGCGGGCCCGCATTCTTGCGGGTCCGTCAGTGCTTGGGCGCGGACGGCCGTTGAGCCCGGTGCCCGGTCCACACTCACCTCGCGAAACCGAACGCGCCTCCGGCTCGTAGGATCAATCAACGGTCGGGCGGTTTCTGCTGTCCAAGCAGATGAGACACGATGGTTCGAAGCGGAAACGCCCGGGCGGTGTGCATGGGAGGTGAAGAATGATCGGGCGAGTCGAGATAAAGGAAATCCTGGGGATGGTGGCTACGCTGTCCCTGCTGCTGGTGGCCGGCTTCGCGGTCCAGGGTCTGGAAGCGGACACGGCGGAAGCTTGGTCGGACGCCGGACGAGTGGCTGTCACGCCGCCGGAGCTACCCGGTTATGAGGAGCCGCCGCTGGAGGCGCGCATCATGATCATCGACCCGGTCGTGCCGGCGGTCGAGGCTCCACCCGTATTCGAGAATCGGCAGCCGTCGAACCCGACGCTGTAGCGCTGGGGGCCGCCCGGGCCGGCTGGCTCATGCCCGCCGGCTACTGCTGGGGCGGCCTCTCTGCGTCCGCTCCGTGATGGCCCCGTGCCGGTCCGGCCGCCGGTCCGCGGGTCGCCCACGGCGAGATCAGCTCTCCCGCTGAGTCACGAGCAGCGCGAGCCCGGCTCCCACTGCAGCCGCGCCGAGAGCCAGGCCGAGGCCGAACCACCGCCCCGCTTCCGCCTCCGGCGTGCGGCGGCCCCGTCTCCACGGACGGGTCAGCTCGTCCCGCAGCAGCTTCGCGCGGTCGCGCGCCAGATAGGTCGCGACCCTCATCAGGCTGTCATTCTTCTTCTTTGCCATGCGGCTAACGCGCTGGAGATTCCGACATCTCTCAGGAGGGCATGGACCCGACGAAATCTTCCCCGCCGTCAACCCGGATGGTGTTGCCCGTCATCCAGGCGGTTCCCTCCGCAGCCAGGGCGACCATGCACCGGGCCACGTCCTCCGGTGTGGTGAGGCGTCCGTACGGACTCCGCTGCCGGGCCTCTTCGATCATGTGCTCGGCACCGGGAATCTTGCGCAGCGCCGGCGTGTCGGTGACCCCAGCGCGGATTGCGTTGACCGTGATTCCATGTGGAGCCAGCTCCAGGGCCAGCTGCCGACAATGGGATTCCAGGGCGGCCTTGGCTGCGGAGACAGCCCCGTAGGAGGGCATGACCCTGTCGCCTCCCGAGCTGGTCATGGCGTAGATGCGCCCTCCCTCGCCCATGAGCGCGCGATTCACCAGTCCCTGCGCCCAGTACACGAGGGTGTGGGCCATGACCGTCAGCGTCATGTCCATCTGCTCCGGCGTCAGGTCCCCGTCCGCATCCGGGCCTACGAACGGCCGCAGCGTGCCGAATGCCAGCGAATGGAGAAGCACGCGAACCGAGCCCTCGGGAACCGCGCCGGCCATGGTATCAAGAACGGCTTCCCGCTTTTCGGGACTGGCCGCGTTTACGTTGAAGAAGGTGGATGCCACACCTTCGTCTTCGACGGCCTGCCCGATCTTCTCGACGCGCTCGAGTCCGGCGCGGCGGTCGAGGTGGACGCCGAAGATGTCGTACCCAGCTCTCGCGAACTCGCGCGCCGCAGCCTCGCCGAATCCGCTGGAGGCGCCCAGAATGAGCACCGATTTCGCTGCGCCCTCGCTCAATGGATCCTCCTGAAAGCCGGCTGATGTCCTCCCCACACCTCCATTCGGCCGCCCGATGGGGGTCGGTTTCGCCCGCCACGAGTTTACGTCTCGCGGGGGCCGTTGTCACGGCAGGCGGCGGGCGGCACCTCGAGAAGTCTCTGCGACCCGCCGGCTACACCATCCCGAAGGCGATCACCGTGTACAGCACGGCTGCCAGACCGGCTGCTCCCAGAGCCATCGGAAGCTGCGTGAATACGTGGTCCATCAGATCGCAACCGGTGGACAGGGATGAGAGAATAGTCGTGTCGGAGATGGGCGAGCATTGGTCGCCGAACACGCTGCCGCCGGTGACGGCCGCGAAGCACAGGGTCAGGAAAGCGGGATCCGGATGGACGGCCCAAGCCAGTTGCATGGCCACGGGGAAGATGACCGCATAGGTGCCCCAGGACGTCCCGGTGGAGAAGGACACGAACATGGTTACCAGCAGAAGCATGGCCGGCACCGCCACCGGACTCAGCCAGTCACCCATGGTCTGCACCACGTACGGTGCCGTGCCCAAAGCGTCGGCCACGGACTTGAAGGTGACGGCCAGGGCCAGCACGATCGCCCCTATGGTCACGCCCTTGCAGCCCGAAATGAAGCCCTGCATTACCTCGCGTAGCCTCATCCCCTTGGCCATGGCGATGGCCATGCCGGCCAGGACGGCAAGGAGGAACGCCTCGGCGATGGGGAGCGCCGGTGACACGTGGTTACCCTGGATGTAGAAGGTGTACACGTAGGGGATGACCGCAACGCCGAGGAGGGTCCCGATGGGGCCGAAGAAATCGACCAGTCCCGGTTCGTAGTCGTCGGGTATCCGGAGCACGGTCAGCTCCTCGGCCGCCAGCGGCTCCGACCCGTCACGATCCAGGCTGCCCGTTTCCCGCGCCCGGCGCGCCGCCGCACTCATCCTCCGACCCGGCAGCCAAGGAAGCTTGTCCCAGGAGAACAGCAGGGTGAAGAGAACGGCGAATAAGGCGTAGAAGTTCAACGGGATGGCGCGGAAGAAGAAGTTGATCCCATCCTGCTGGGTGGCGATGACCGGAACCGAGCCGGCCACCAGCCCTCCCACGTAAATCGGCCACACGTTGAACGGGATGATCGTTGCCGCCGGCGAGGCGGTGGAATCGACGATATAGGACAACTCCTCGTGCGAGACCCTGTGCCGGTCGGCGACGGGACGCACGGTGGCTCCCGTGAGGACGGTGCTGATGGTCCCACCCTGGTGGAAGATGATCCCCATCGCCCAGGCGAAGAACTTCGCCGAGCGGGGGCCCCGGGCGATCCTTCGACCCGCCCACTCCGCGAACCTCATCGCGCCGCCGGTGCGCGTCCACAGCCCGATCAGCCCTCCCAGCGCCCACAGGTACACCAGCAGGATGAGCCCGTAGGACGGGGATCCGACCGAGGGGATCAGGAACTCCTGGACGATGTTCAGCTTGCCGCTGATGATACCGCCGAAGACGATGCCGATGAACAGCGCGGAGATAACGTCGCGGAGGGTGAAAGCCAGGACGAGGGCCACTACGGGCGGAACGACCGACCAGAAACCGTAGTGCACCCCGCTGGTCGGGAAGCGCCCGGCCACGAGAATGCCGCTACCCAGGAGTGCGACCGCCACGGCGATTCCGCCCCACCTGGCACGCGTCTTTGCAGCCATCTCACCTCCGGAAGACACACATTCGCCATACGGGCGCGCCCAAGACGTTACCGTGCCCCCCCCACCCGCTGCCACCTGCGGAGTATCGCGGCTTGCTGCGCTGGCCGGGCTCCGGCAGGTTGTCCGCCGGGTCGACCCTTAAGGCGGATCGGTCAATTCCATTCCCTCACACAGTCGTCTCCGGGCATTCACAGGAGGCCATGATGAAAGGGTATTCGAGGGCGCCGTCGATGTCGTTCGCCACGCTCGTCGTAGTCCTGCTAGCCCTTGCGGCGATCTTTCCCATGCCACTGCGGACGCAGGAGGAAGCAGGCGCGAGCGCCCCGGCGACGTCCGCGCCCGCCGGGCCCAGCCCGCGTGGATGGACCGGGAGATCGCCCTTCAGGCCACTGGGGCTGCCGGCTCCCAACACGATCCGCACCGGCGCCGGTCGGCCGGGAGCGGATTACTGGCAGCAGAAGGTCGACTACGTGATTCGGGCCGGCATCGACACGGACAGCCAGGTCCTGAAGGGCTCGGAGAACATCCGCTACAAGAACAACTCTCCGGACGACCTGCCGTTCCTGTGGCTCAAGCTCGATGCCAACCTCTGCGACCCCAACAGCACCGCAGCAGTGCTGGACGTGCCGCCGCTCATCTTCGGAGACGGGGTGTTCGACTTTACCTGCAGGGATGGAAGCGGCATGACCCTGGAGCAGGTCGCGTCCGGCGGCACGCAGCTCCCGGTGGACCTGCTGGGAACAGTCGCCCGGGTCGACCTGCCGCAGCCTGTCGGGCCCGGCGGGGTCGTCGAGCTGGCGATCGACTGGAGCTGGCTGCTCCCCGAGTACGGCTACGGTCGTACAGGACGTGACGGCACGCTGTACCAGGTGGCGCAGTGGTATCCCCGGCTCGCCGTGTACGACGACGCGAACGGATGGAACATAGAGCCTTTCCTGGGGGCGGGGGAGTTCTACCAGGAGTACGGCGACTTCGACGTCGAGCTCACGGTGCCGGCCGGCTTCGTGATGGCGGCCAGCGGGATGATTCAGAACCCGGAAGAGGTGCTGACCGCGAGCTGGCGGCGTCGGCTGGAGCGGGCACGGACTTCGGAGACGGCCGTAGCCATCGTAACCAGGGAGGAGGCGCTGGCGGCGCGGCGCATCGGCCCTGCGGGCACGAAGACCTGGCACTTCGCAGCGAAGAAGGTGCGTGATTTCGCCTTCGCCATGGCCCCCGACTTCCGCTGGGACGCGAGTGCCTGGAACGGGGTCCTCATCCAGACCTTCTACAGGCCGGAGGCCGCTCTGTGGGAGGAAGCAAACCGGATGTCGTGGGTGACCATAAGGCATTTCTCGGAGCGTCTGGCGCCCTACCCCTGGCCACAGGCCACCACTGTGGAGGGGCCGAACGATGGGATGGAGTACCCGATGCTCACCTTCGTTCCCAGCGGCGCGTCGAGAGAGGAGCTGTACTGGGTACTGACGCACGAGTTCGGACACGAGTGGTACCCGATGATCGTGAATTCCAACGAGCGACTTCACCCGTGGATGGACGAGGGTTTCAACACTTTCATCGACATCGGATCGGTAGAGGAGTATTTCGCCGGCGAGGGATACGCAGAGACGATCTCCAGGCAGCCTTTGAGCTACTACGGGGAGCACGCGGCGCACGGCGAGGAACAGGCGATGGCCCTGCCGCCCGACGAGCAGCACGACCTCTTCTGGGCAGCCTACTTCAAGCCGGCGCTGATGCTGCACCTTCTCCAGCACGAGGTCCTGGGCAAGGAACGCTTCGACCGGGCCTTCTCCGAATACACGAAGACCTGGAGCTTCAAGCACCCGTACCCGGCCGACTTCTTCCGCTTCATGGAGGACGCGTCGGGCGTGAACCTCGACTGGTTCTGGCGGGGCTGGGTGTACAGCACCGCGCGCCTCGATCAGGCCATCACGCGGGTCATCCCGGGGTCGGCGGAGGCCGGGCCGGCGATCCATGTCCGCAGCCTGGCCGACATGATCATGCCGGCCGAGCTGGCTCTGGAGTACTCGGACGGATCATCGGCAACAGTGCGTCTACCGGTGGAGATGTGGAAGCTCGGGCCGGAATTCGTGTACAGGCTCCCCGCCGGCCGGCAGGTGATCTCCGCAGAGCTCGATCCGCGGGGCGTGCTTCCCGACACAGACCGGAGCAACAACGCCTGGCGCAAGTAACCGTTCAGCGCGCAGCCATTTTTGTAAAAACTCGTCCTGCGTCGTTGCGGCCGGCGTGCGGCCGGGGATGCACTCGAGGCAAGCGACGTAGCGTTTTCGGGCGAGACGGGACGTTTCTTGCCGCGAGGTGTACACACAGAATCCACAACAAGATGAGAGTTTTCTACAATCCGCCTAACGTGGGTATTAATAACGAGTTAGAGTGTAGTCAGGTAGAGCGTCCCCGGGCGCGCACGTTTGCGCCGGACAAGACGGGCTGATAGACTGGCTGTTGCCGCCGCGAATTGGTCGCGGGCCCGACCTCCTCCTCCGGGTTGGAGGAATCCGGCGGCTTCGTGGGTTTCAATTCCGCAACTTTCAGGCAAGGTGCACGTCTGATGTTGGACACCCGTCCGGTAGAAATCGTCCTGCAGTTGCCCGAGCCCCTCGCAGAGTCGGCGGAGGAGGTCTGCCGAAACGACCCTGAGTACCTGCGCAGGGTGGTCAGCTACGGACTGGTGCGACGTGCCGTCTATGAAGAGCTGGACCGCACGGTGGCCGTACCGGGCTGTGCGACGGGCTTCTCCCCCCACCGCTGACGCTTGACGCTTCCCCCCCGTGGGCACTACATCCGCTAGGTGAACCTACCGTTCCCAGCGTCGTGAAGTGCAGTCGCAGGCGGGTCCGGACGTGAGCGACAACTCCAGCGCTAGTCGATCAGGTACGTCCGCGGACGCCGGAGGCACGATCGATCCGGTTCTCCGCGCCAAGTATCTCGACTACTGCTCCGCACGCATATCCGAAGTGTTTCTCTCACTCACGGACGAGAGGACCTATCAGCTGATGGAGGAGGCCGCGCGGGAGGCGGAGCTTACCGTCGGCTCGCTGGGCTTCCAGGAGATGATGCGTCTGGTGACCCGGAAGCTGCAGGAAAGCGTCCCCCTCCCCGACCTCGTGTCGTGGGTCCGCGAGTACGAGGAGGATCCCTCCCGTTACGAGCCCTTCCTTCTCGGGCTGTGGAAGAACGCGGAGCGCGAGGAGCCGGCCGGCTCGGAGGAGGAGTCGTGACCGATTCGAAGGCCGGGAATGGCGAGCCGCGGCAGCTTCACATCTGGGATGCATCCACCCGCGAGTTCGATCTGGGCACGCTGATCAGTGACGACGAAACGTGGGCGTTGTTTGTCATCGCGGAGCGCACGTCCCCCGACCTGTGCCGGGGCCGGATCTCGTTTCGCCGCGACGATTCGCGGTACGACACCGAGGCCATCCTCCTGGAGGAGACAGAGGAGGCCCTGGTGAGCCGTGCCTCGGAACTCCCGGCCTCAATCCTCAGGCAGTTCCTGGAAGCGCTGCGGGACTGAAGCGCGGCGGGCCAAGCCTATCGCAAGCCCCCACTTACCATGAGACCGATTCGAAGTTTGTAGCAGCATCCGGCCGGCGCGAGCCGTCTCTCTCCCTACAGCGCTACCTGCAGGTTCAGCAGGAACTGCCGGTCGGCCAAGGGCGGTCCGGTGTTCGTCCCGTCGATCGCAGCGGGTGGTCCGAGGAGAGTCCCATCCAGCCCGATGGCGTACTGCAGACCTAACTTCGAGTGGAATCCCGGAGCGAGGTTGAGGCCCAGGAGAATGAACTCGTTGCGCTCGGGCTCGAACCCGAGACCGGCCGCCGGGGTGAATGAATCGTAGCGAACGATCCAGTCCAGAGCTCCCCACAACTTGTAGACGCCCTCTACGTAGAGCGCCTCGGCATCGAAGTCCGTGCCGCTCTCCAGATCGTATTCCGTCTGCGCGTACTCGGCCTCGACCGTGAAGCTGCGGTAGGCGAACCTGAGATCGGTGCTCCACAGGAACCGGTCGCCGGTGAAGAGCTCGTAGTCCAGCTCCTGCGCTCCTTCCTCGGCAACGCTCGAGCGAGCTACCGGCAGGATGGCCAGCCCGTCGTCCGTGGAGAAGGAGATGCCGGCACCTACCTGGAACACCAGATCCTCGAAGAACTCGATCTCTCCCACCGAGTTGTACTCGGCCCGGAAGGCGAAGAGAAACGAGTCGTTGTCGTTCTCGACGTGGAGTCCGTTCCCGTTGAATACCCCTCCCCAATAGCGGAATCGGTCCTCTAGAACCGATCCTCGCAGCTGTGCCCCCACCTGGCGACCGGGAGCCACAGCGAGGGAGGCCTGGGATCGTTCCACGAACTGGATCTCGGCCCTGTCTCGCATGGCCTCCAGCCCGAACGGTGACCGGGCGAGACCTACCTCGAGCGCCAGCGTCTCCTCACGAAGCGGGATGGAGAGGGACGCATCCAGCAGCCGGAAGGCCTCGTCATCGAAGTCATACTCCGCCTGGACGCGGTAGTCGAACACGATCCCCACCCTACCCGAAAGGCCAAGGCGGGCGTCGTACACCTCGAAGCCGTCGGTCCCGCCGGCATCCGCGGATTCGAACCGCACTCCGGTCCGCAGAAGGCCGCCGAGCTCGAGGTCCAGTCCCTCTGCCTGGGCGAAGAGAGGGCCGGCCCGGAGCGATGCCCACACACAGGTCACCGCAGCAACAACCGTCGCTCGCTTCATCTCATTCCCAGTCCCGGTTCGGGTTCTCCGTCTCCGTCAGCTCCGCCAGACCGTCGCCGTGCTCGGGGAAGAACCGCTTCCAACCCCCCAGACCGATGGCGGCGTTGATCCAGAAGTGGGCCACTATAGCGGGGAACAGGCTGCCGGTCACGGCCACCGGAAGGGTCAGCAGCCCGCCCAGAAGGGTAGCGCGTGCGACGCCGACGGTTCTCTGATACCCGTGCGCCACTCCGAAGGAGACCGCCGAGATGGCGCCAGCCGCCCACACCGATCCCAGGGTTTCCGTGAGAATGTTGAACACGTAGCCCCGGTAGAGATACTCCTCTCCGACCGCGGCCACCGCAGCCAACAGTAGGAAGTCGCGGGTCTCCTTTGCCGTCTGCGGCATCAGAAGCTGCGAGAGGGGGCTCTCTCGCAGACCGAGAAACCGGCCTGCCCTGGCGACCAGCCACACCGTGAGGAGTCCCCCGACCGCCACCGCGGCCGCCCAGGCGAAAGCGGTAAGCGGCCTTTCCACGCGCCATCCCAGGGAACGCGGCGCAATGTCCTGCCAGGCGGCGACGCCGAAGGTGAGGCCGGCGAGCACGCAGATGGAGATCGCGGCCGACAGGTAGACGGCCCGGCGCGCCCTGGCTACCTCCGCCGCCTGATTCTCACGCAGGCCGGTGCGCGCCGCCAGCAGCGGGAGCCCGACGGCCAGCAGGCCACAGTACACAACGGCAATCGTGCTGAAGGTCACGGCATGTACCTTACAGGTGAACGCTTCGGGGGGAAACGCCGAGTCCCTGCGGAGGCGTCGCGACGTTGACAGTCGCCGCCGGCCAGCAGACGTTCCCCTCGGCGAAGAGACGACGGAACCTCCATCCCGAAGCCGCCCATGCACCTCGAGCTAGCCGTAGCTCAGTTCTGCCCGGTCAAGGGCGACCCCCGTGCCAGCCTGGTGCGGGTGGGGGAGGTCTTCGGGCGGCTCAAGTCACGGGAGCCGGCCGCCGACCTGGTGCTGTTCCCCGAGGCGTCGCTCACCGGTTACTTCCTCGAGGGTGGCGTGCGCGAACTCGCGCTGTCGGCGCCTGAACTCGTGGCCGAGCTCGCAACCCGATACGCCGACGCGCCTGGACCGGACAGGCCGCTGGGCGTCGCGCTCGGCTTCTACGAAGTGCACGACCATCACCTGTACAACTCGGCCCTGTACGCTGAGCTCGGCGACGGAGATCCCCGTATCCTCCACGTCCATCGCAAGGTGTTCCTGCCCACCTACGGTGTGTTCCAGGAGGAGCGCTTCGTCGAGGCGGGGCACGAGATCAGGGCCTTCGACACGAGCTGGGGTCGGGCGGCCCTGCTGATCTGCGAGGATGTGTTCCACTCGATCTCCACTACCCTGGCGGCCCTCGACGGGGCTCAGATAGTACTCGTTCCAAGCGCCTCGCCCGCACGGGGCGCCGGGCCGGGCAGCGGCATGCCCGCCAACGTCGAGCGCTGGGAGCGCCTGGCCCAGGGGGCGGCCGAGGAACACGGAGTGGCGGTGGCGGTTGCCCAGCTCACTGGCTTCGAGGGCGGCAAGGGCTTTGCCGGAGGCTCGACCGTGTTCGACCCCCGGGGGGAGTTACTCGCGCGGGGTCCTCTCTGGGACGAGGCGACGCTGCGCGTGGGCCTCGACCTCGAACAGCTCACTTCAGCGCGGGCCGAAGCGCCGCTGCTGGCCGACCTCGAGCGCACGCTGCCCCGTCTGCTGCAGAGCCGCCACGGGCCGCCGACGAGGCCTCCGGCCGCCGGGGGACAGTCGGACAGGCCGAGGCCTCCGGCCGCTGGGCTAGCGGAAGCGCAAACGGTCGGGAAGAGGGCACCCGGCGCAGCCGTCGCCCGGGCCGACGACCAGTCGCAGCTGGAGATCGACCCCGAGCTGGTCACCGAGTGGCTCGTCCGCTTCCTGCAGCAGGAAGTCCGAAACCGCCGCGGATTCGAGCGGGCGGTAGTGGGGCTCTCGGGCGGCGTGGATTCCTCTCTTACGGCTGCTCTGGGTGTCCGGGCGCTGGGAGCGGAGAACGTGACTGGGTTTCTTCTGCCTTACCGGACCTCGAGCTCCGAGAGCCGGGAGCATGCGCAACTCGTGGCGGACCGGCTGGGGATAGGAGCCCGGACGATCGACATCTCAGAGGCGGTGGACGGCTACCTCCGGGAGCACGAGCCGGAGGCGAGTCCGACCCGGCGTGGGAACGTGATGGCACGCATGAGGATGATCGTGCTGTTCGACCAGTCGGCGAAGCTGCACGCGCTTCCCATTGGGACCGGAAACAAGTCGGAGCGCCTGATGGGCTACTTCACGTGGCACGCCGACGATTCTCCGCCCATCAACCCGCTCGGCGACCTGTACAAGACGCAGGTCTGGACGTTGGCCCGGCACCTCGGACTTCCGCCCGAGGTGGTTGAGAAGCCCGCCACGGCGGATCTCATCAAGGGCCAGACGGACGAGGAAGACCTGGGCGTTTCCTACCCCGAAGCCGACCTAATCCTGCACCATCTGCTCAGCGGCCGGTCGCCCGAGTGGCTCGTCGAGGCGGGCTTCGAGGCCGCCAAAGTGAAGATCGTCCGGGACCGCCTGGAGGGGACGCACTGGAAGAGGAACCTCCCAACGGTGGCCATGATCTCGGGAACGACCATCGGGGAGTGGTACCTGAGGCCGGTGGATTACTGACAACGGGCGCCCCGAGCGTCTCGGAGCGTCCGCCTGATACCCCCTAGGGGAATCGAACCCCTGTCTCCTGGCTGAGAACCAGGTATCCTAGGCCACTAGACGAAGGGGGCACTGCCCGGTCGTCAGGGGCCTCCATTGTAAACGTTCTCCTAACGTTGTCAAGCCCGGCTCCGCCCTTGCCATATGGGGCGGGAACCCGCGTATCTTGGCCCACACCGGAGGGCACGCGCCGGACTCGTGCAGAGCTCGAAGCGGAGGTGTCGTGAGCTGGGAGTACGTACATCTGATCACCCACCCGTTCGCCATCGTGCTGTCGATAGCGGGGGGGGCGGTGGGCATCGTCGGGTGGGCCGCCGGGAGGGAAAGCCTGGAGAGGTACGGGGTCCTGTCGCTGCTGCTGGCCGCGGTGGCGGCTATCCCGAGCTACATCACCGGAATCGCCGCGGCGGACGTCGTGTCGCAGCGCACTTTCGTGACACCGGGCATCGTGCAGACACACCGCACCTGGGCCACGTGGGCCGCCATCTCGCTCGTCACCTGCGGCATCTTCGCGGCGATCGCCATGCTCCAGCCGAAGGATCGTCGGCTGCGCCGGTTCGTGATCCTGGTCGGCGCGATGGCGGCGACCCTGACCGCCCTGTCCGCCTTCCGGGGCGGAAAGATAGTGCACGGAGAGGATATGCCGGGGTCTCAGGACGCTGCGGGAGCCTTCGAGGCTCCTGCGGGGAACGAGTGAGCGACAGGCCGTCGCGATGAAGACCGTGACCCCGGAGCTACCGTCGGTCGTCGGCTCGGGCCGGGAGGAGGCCTGTTCGGTGGGGCGGTCCCAGGTGACCATGACCCAGCTCATGGCTCCGCAGGACGCGAACCTCATGGGCAATGTATTCGGCGGGGTAATACTGGCGGAGGTGGACCGTATCGCCTACGTCTGCGCCACCCGGCACGCGGGACGGCCGTGCGTAACGGCAAGCTTCGACCAGGTGGACTTCCGCTCCCCGATTCAGATAGGCGAGGTGGTGACTCTGAGGGCGTCGGTCAACACGGTGGGGCATACTTCGATCGAGGTCGGCGTTCGGGTGTCGGCCGAATCGGTCCACGGCGGCGAGAGCCGCCACACGAACTCCTGCTACGTGACCATGGTCGCCATCGACGAGAGCGGGAAGCCGGTGCCGGTGCCGCGTTTGGAGATCAGGACGGAGGAGGAGTACCGAAGGCACCGGGATGCCGAGGAGCGGCGGGAGTCTCGGCTGCGGCTGGCCTCGGGCCGGCGCTCACGGCGACGCTAGGGCTCAGAGCAGGTTGACGAGCGAGTAGAAGACCAGCACGCCGATCATCATCACTACGCACTGGGCGGCGATCTGCTTCGGAGGCATCTTGGCCAGCACTCCGAGCAGGGCTCCCAGGGCGACGGCGGCAGCCAGCAGGATCAGCAGTACCATTCAGTGTACCTCGCGGTTTCCGATTCCGTCGCGCTCCAGGCCCGGCGCTCAGGGCCTACGGGTATCGTCCGTCGGAACGGCGTAAACTTCCTCAGTCCGCTCCGCCGGGCAATCCGCCGCCCGACCGGCCAGCCTCGGGCTGACTCCCGGAGGGATCGCCCCTTCGATGCTCACCTCCGCATCGAACGCCCGGGCGAACCCCGTGGCCAGGGCCACCCGAACGGCCCCCGCGTGCGCCGACTTGCCCTCGGCCTCCAGGCTGGTCATGCGAACGTCGTCGATGCCGCACGGAACGATGAGCTCGAAGTTGCGCAGCGGCTCCTGCGACACGTTTAGAGCGAAGCCGTGCCAGGTGACCCACCGGCTCACGTGAACTCCGATGGAAGCGATCTTGCGGATCCGCCCGGCAGCCATGTCGGCCGCAGTGATCCGATCGTCTTCGCCGACCCAGACGCCGGTGTGGCCGGGCACCCGGAAAGCTCCGACATCAAGCTCGGCCAGGGCCAGAACCAGCGCCTCCTCCAGGCGTCGCAGGTACCAGTGAAGATCGCGGCGGTAGCGGCCGAGATCGATGATCGGGTAGCCGACGAGCTGGCCCGGGCCGTGGTACGTGACATCGCCCCCGCGCTCCACCTCGACCGCCTCGATCCCGTTGGCCGCCAGGAGCTTCGGGTCCGCCACGACGTTTCGGCCGCGCGAGCTTCGCCCGAAGGTGAGAACGGGATCGTGCTCCAGCAGCAGTATCAGATCCTCGATCAGCCGGCCCTCGATCTTCTCCCGCGCCAGCCGCCGCTGCCAGGCCAACCCTTCCGCGTAAGGGACGCGGCCATAGACCGGCACCAGATGAATCGTGTTGCTCATCGTTCGTCGCCCGGCGCCCGGCGAACATTCATCAGATGTGAATCGCCCGTCCCAGCGCCGCCTGAGCCGCCTCCATCACGGCTTCCGCCATGCTGGGGTGCGCGTGGGCGTGTGCCGCGATGTCGTCGACCGTGGATTCGAGGGCACGCGCCATCCCCGCTTCGGCTACGAGCTCGCTCACGTTATGTCCGATCATATGAACGCCCAGGATCTCGCCGTACTCCGCGTCCGCCACGATCTTTACGAATCCCTCGTTGTGGCCGGCAGTCAGGGCCCGACCGTGCGCGGTTAGCGGGTACTTGCCCACGGCCACCTCGTACCCGGCATCCTTGGCCTCCGCTTCCGTCATCCCGATAACCGCAACCTCCGGGTGGCAGTAGCCGACGCTGGGGATGTTGTCGTAGCGCATGGGGTGCCGGGCGACACCGGCAATCCGCTCGGCGGCGACGATCCCTTCGTGCGACCCCTTGTGGGCTAGCATCGGCTCGCCGGCCACGTCGCCGATGGCGTAGATGCCGGCGGCCGTCGTCTCGCACCACTCGTTGATCCTCACCCAGGGACCGGACAGTTCCACACCCGCTTCCCCGAGCCCCAGCCCTTCGGTGACCGGTTCCCGTCCCACCGCCATCAGCAGTACGTCGGTCTCGATGGTCTCCTCGCCCTTGCTGGTCTCCACGGTGAGGACCATCGGGCTGGCGTCCCGGTCCAGGGACTTCACCGTGGTCGCCGTCCTGATCTTCATGCCACGCTTCTTGAAGGAACGAGCCAGCGTCTTCCCGACCTCGGGATCGGCCAGTGGAACCAGCGTATCCAGCATCTCGACAACCGTGACCTCGACACCGAAGGCGCTGAAGACGTCGGCGAACTCGACGCCCACGTAGCCGCCGCCAACCACGACCATCTTCCCGGGAAGATTCCGCAGGGCCAGAGCCTCGCGGCTGCCGATGACCTTCCTTCCGTCGATCTCGAAACCGGGAAACGACTTCATCACGGACCCGGTGGCTATGACCACGCTGCGTGTCTGCAGCGTGGCCACGTCGCCCTTGGCTGGAGTCACTTCGACGACTCCCTTGCCCGCGATCAGGCCCGTGCCTTCGAACAGCTCGACGTCGTTCTTCTTGAGCAGGTAGCGGACACCGCCGGTGAGCTTTTCGCTGACGAAGCGGCTTCGGTCGACCGCCGCGCTCATGTCGTACTCGACCTGCACCGGCCGGATGCCCATCTCCCCGCCGTGCTCTCGCAGGTTCTGAGCCAGCGAGGCGCTCTCCAGCAGGGCCTTGGCGGGGATGCACCCCCAGTTCAGGCATGTGCCGCCCATGCCTCCCTCGTAGGACGAGCTCTCGACGCACGCGGTCTTCAGACCGAGCTGTGCCGCCCGGATGGCGCAGACATAACCTGCGGGACCGGCTCCGATGACAACTACGTCGAACGTATCAGCCATGGATTCGCCTCGTCGGTCGTGTGCGGCCGTCCATGCAGGCCGGGGTCAGAGCACCAGCTCGAGAGGGTTCTCGAGCATCGCCTTGAACGTCTTGAGGAAGCGGGCTCCCATCGCCCCGTCGACGACCCTGTGATCGCATGACATGGTGACCCGCATACGCTTGCGCACGACGAACTCACCATCCACCACCACCGGCTTCTCCACCGTGCTGCCCACGGCCAGGATCGCCGCTTCCGGTGGGTTGATGATGGCGGTGAACTGATCGATGTCGAACATGCCGAGATTGCTGAGGGAAAAGGTCGCGCCCTGGTACTCCTCCGGCAGCAGCCGCCGGTCGCGGGCGCGCCCGATGAGCTCACTAGCCTCCCGCGAGATCTGCAGCAGCCCCTTGCGATGCGCTTCCCGCACGATCGGTGTGATCAGACCTTCTTCCACCGCCACCGCGATGCCTATGTCGACGCTGCCGTGGCGGCGAATCCCGTCGTCACTCCAGGAGGCGTTGACTTCGGGATGACGGGCCAGCGTCTCGGCCAACACTTTGATCAGTATGTCGTTGACCCCGATCTTGCCGGCCTCCAGGCGGCCGTTCAGCTCCGCCCGCAGCTCCAGGGCCCGGCCCATGTCGATCTCGCTGGTGAGGAAGAAGTGCGGCACCGGGCCGATGGACTGCACCAGGCGCCGGGCGATGGACTTGCGCATCTGGCTCAGCTCGAGGGTCTCATCCGCGAGCCGCGGCACTCCGGAAGCTGCCGCCTGCGACGGAGCGGCAGCCGCGGGGGCCTGCGCCGGGCCGCTTGCCCGCAGCGCAGCCTCCACATCGCGCTTCACGATCCTCCCGCCCGGACCGCTCCCCCCGACCGCATCCAGTACCAGGCCCGCCTCGTCCGCCATCCGGCGGGCCACCGGCGAGACCTTGACTCGTCCTCTGACCTCGGGTGGCGCGGTGGCCGGCTCGGCGACGACTGCCGCGGTCGGCTCCGGCGCTCGTGCGCCGGGTGTGGCGTCCGGGTCAGGTGCGACGGGTTCCGCCCCCGCGGGCACGGCTTCCGGCTCGGTCTCGGTCTCGGTCGCCTCCAGGACGTGAGCCGGCGCTGCCCCACCCCACTCGGCGCCGACGGCCCCGGCCTCCGCCTCAGCCAAGATCGCCGAGATATCCTCGTCGGGTTCCGCGATCACTCCGATTACGGCGCCCACCGGGACGGTGGCGCCTTCCTGGACAAGGATCTTTCGCAGGACTCCGCCACCCATGGCCTCGATGTCCATGTTGGCCTTGTCGGTCTCGATCTCCGCCAGGATGTCGCTGGCCTCTATGCGGTCGCCTTCCTTGACCTTCCACTCGACCAGCTTGCCCTCCTCCATGGTCGGGCTGAGCTGAGCCATCACCACTTTCGTAGCCATATGTCCTTTCCCGGCAGTCCGCGCGCCCACTCAGTCCAGGTAACAGACGTGCCTCACGGCGGCGACCACCGTGTCGGCATCGGGCACGATCAGCTTCTCCAGGGTGCGGCTGTAATGCATCGGGACATCGAGACCGGAGACCCTCGCCACCGGCGCGTCCAGGTCATCGAACGTCTCCCGCTGGATGTCGTCCACGATCTGCGCGCCGATTCCGGCCACCGGCCATCCTTCCTCAACCACCACCGCCCGGTTCGTCTTTCGCACCGAGGCCACGATGGTGTCGACGTCCAGGGGCCGCAGGCTGCGCAGATCTATCACTTCGGCCTCGACCTCTTCCTCGCGGGACAGCGTCTCGGCCGCCTGCAGGGCCACGTGCACCATCTTCGAATGGGCGACTACAGTGACGTCCTCACCGGGCCGCGTGACGTCGGCCACACCGAGAGGAACCAAGTGCTCCCCGTCGGGCACCTCCCCTTTGACGTTGTACAGCAGCTCGCCCTCGACGAACACGACGGGGTCGTCGTCCCGGATGGCAGTCTTGAGCAATCCCATCGCGTCGGCCGGTGTAGCCGGCGTGCAGACCTTCAGGCCGGGGATGTTGGCGTACCACGGATCCGGCACCTGCGAGTGCTGCGCCGCGAGCTGGAGTGCCGACCCGCCCGGACCCCGGAACACGATCGGGACGGAGAACTGGCCGCCGGACATGTGGTGGAACTTGGCGGCCGAGTTCACGATGGCGTCGTATGCCAGCAGCGCGAAGTTCCAGGTCATGAACTCCACCACGGGACGAAGGCCGGCCACGGCCGCTCCGATTCCGACGCCGGCAAAGCCGTTCTCGGCTATCGGCGTGTCCCGTACGCGCCATTCGCCGAACTGGTCCAGCAGGCCTTTGGAGACCTTGTACGCGCCGTCGTACTCGCCCACCTCCTCGCCGATGAGAAAGACGCGGTCATCCCGCTCCATCTCCTCGCGCAGGGCCCGGTTCAGCGCCTCCCGGTAGGTGACTACCGCCACAGGTCCCTCCGGGTCAGGCCGCCGCGGAACTCGTCCGAGTAGACGTTCCTGTAGATCTCCTCGCGGCCGGGGAGCGGGCTGCTCTCGGCGAACTCGGCGGCGCGCTCAACCTGCGCGATCACTTCCTCGTCCAGCGTCCGGTACTCCTCGTCAGTGATGAGGCCGGCCCTCATGAGCCTGTCGCAGAAGGTGTTGATGGGATCGTTCTGTCGCTCCCGCTGCACCTCCTCGCGCGTCCGGTATGTGCCGTGGGCCGGGTCCGACATGGAGTGCCCGAGGTACCGGTAGCAGCGCGCCTCGATGAACGTCGGGCGTACCTCCTCCCTGGCGAGCTTCACCGCCCGGGTGACGGCCTCGTGGACGGCCAGGACGTCCATTCCGTCCACCCGCTCGGCGCGTTTCCCCTGGTATGCGCAGGCGCGCGTAAACAGCTCCTCCACCGCTGCCACGCGGTCGATGTCCGTTCCCATGCCGTAGGAGTTGTTCTCCACGATGTACACGACCGGCAGCTCCCATTTCGCCGCCATGTTGAACGCCTCGTGGAACGGCCCGCCGTTCACCACCGAATCACCGAAGAAGCAGAGGCAGACCTGATCCGTGCGGCGGTACTTGATGGCGTACCCCACGCCCGCCGCGATCGGCAGGTGGGTGCCCACGATTCCGTGACCGCCGAGGAAGTTCACGCCGCTGTCGAACAGGTGCATGGAACCGCCGGCGCCTCGCGAACAGCCGTCGACCCGGCCGTACAGCTCCGACATGACGGCCTCGGGGCTTACTCCTCGCACCAGCGCCTGGGCGTGGTCACGGTAGGCTGTGATCACGTAGTCGTCCTCGCGCAGTGCCATCAGTGCGCCCGTGCCCACGGCCTCCTGGCCGATGTACAGGTGGCAGAAGCCGCCGATCTTACCCATCTGATACGCCTCCGCACACTTCTCCTCGAAGCGGCGCGACAGTACCATCCAGCGCAGCATCTCGTGCAGCTCCTGGCGAGACAGGCCTAGAAACTCCTTCTCGCGTGCCTCTTTCTCCACCATCGCCAACGTTCTGACTCCTTCTCTTCCGCCCGGGGAAAGGGAATCCGACAGGGTCACGACAGCCACCAGTGCCTACCCGGAGAGCGCCGTCGGTGGTCCGGCGGGACCCGCCGGTTGGGGGTCAGCAGATACCGGCGCGCGCCCGCAGCTCTTCCACCTGTTCCCGCGCGTGGTAGCTGCTGCGCACCAGGGGGCCGCTCTCCACGTGCAGATAACCCAGATCCTCGCCGTACCGTTTCCAGGCCGCGAACTCTCCGGGTGTAACATAGCGGTCTATGGCCCTGTGCATCTCGGACGGCCGGAGATACTGGCCAAGCGTGAGGATCTGGACGCCCGCTTCCAGGGCATCGTCCATGAGCTCGCCGACGTCCTCCTGGCGCTCGCCCAGCCCGAGCATTATTCCCGTCTTGATCAGGATCTCCGCATCGAGCTGGCGGGCCAGGCGCAGCACGTCCAGCGAGCGTTCGTAGCGTCCGCCTGGACGCGCCTCCCGATGTAGCCGCCGCACGGTTTCCATGTTGTGGTTGAAGATCTCGGGCCTGGCGGCCACGACGGCGGCTATGGCATCGGGGTCACCCTGGAAGTCCGGGGTGAGCACCTCGATCGAGCAGTCCGGCAAGCGCCGCCGTATCTCCCCGATAACGGCAGTGAAGATGCGGGCTCCGCCGTCCGGCAGGTCGTCGCGGTCCACCGAGGTGATCACCACGTGGCGGAGTTGCAGCTGCTCGATCATCTCCGCCACCCGGCGCGGCTCGTCTTCGTCCAGTTCGTCCGGCCGTCCGTGGGCTATAGCACAATAGGGACAGTTGCGCGTGCACTTGTCGCCCATGATGAGGAAGGTAGCCGTCCCCGACTCCCAGCACTCGCCGATGTTCGGGCAGTGCGCCTCCTCGCAGACCGAGTTGAGACCCAGCTGGCGCATCCGGTGCTTCAGGGAACGGTAGTTGTCGCCGCCGGGCGCCCGCACCCGCAGCCAGCCGGGTTTGCGCTCCGGCCAGCTGGCCGCGTCGGACTGCGGCCCGTTCGCCGGCACCGGGGCGTCGGCCGCGTGCGCCGTCGACGAGAGCCGGCTGCCGTTACCGCCGGACCTGATGACTTTCAAACGTCTCCTGGACAATCGTGCTTCCCTTTCGCAGTATGTCTGCCGCCGGCTATCCGGGCGGACGGAGGGCGGAAACTACCCGCCCGGGCAGATCAAGTCCACCAGATCAGGGGTCGCCGGGTGACGTTGCCCGTGGCAGGGGTGCGCCGTATTCTCCTGCCCGGTTTGCGCGGGAACGACCCCGCGCTCGGTCGGACTGAGCGCGTGCGCGGTTAGATCGGGAAGAAGGAACATGACCTACATCATCGCTCAGCCGTGCATCGGAACGAAGGATGCCTCGTGTGTAGACGTGTGCCCCGTCGACTGCATCTACGAGGGCGAGGACATGTACTACATTCACCCCGAGGAGTGCATCGACTGTGGGGCATGCGTTCCCGAATGCCCGGTCGAGGCGATCTTCCCGGACGACGAGGTGCCGGAGGAGTGGAACGAGTTCATCGCCAAGAACTACGTGCACTTCGACGTACCCGTTCCCTGACGCGCCGCCACGGCGCCCGGTAGCTACCTGGTGCTCCCGCATGGGTAGCACACGCCCGACCACGCAGGCCGGGCGCTTTTCTTGGCCGGATAGCCCACGGGAGGCAACGAGCCATCGTTGAATCGCCCCGGAATCAGAGGTATATTCGCCCGCGCTTTCCTTCGGGCCTGGACAGTCGCCGCGGCAGGAATCCGTGAACCGAACCGCGGACGCGCGTGTTTAAGGCCAGTACATAGAGACGGACTGGGTGCACATGAGGAGTAGCCAGATGAGGAACCTCCGGATCCTGACCGCGGCCGCGCTGCTGGTGCCCGGAGTCCTGCGTGCTCAGGACCCGGCGCAGGCGGCGCCCGAGCTTCCGGGCCCGTCGGAGCATGTCCGTGTCGAGAATCGCTTGGACGCCAGGGAAGCCGAGTTCATCATCGGCCCGGTAGAGCTGCCCGGCGACATGCTGCATCTCCGCCTGCCGGTCCAACTGGTCGAGATCCCGGTTGACGGGTGGCTGCACGGTTTCGAGGCCGAGATCGTCGACGCGGATGGCAAAGTTCTCCCTGCCGAGCTGCTTCACCACGTGAACTTCATCGACCCCGACAACCGTGAGCTCTTCTATCCGATCGCGCGGCGGGTGTTCGCCGCCGGCCGTGAGACGCAGCGAAAGGAGATTCCGAGGCTCCTGGGGTATCCGATCCAGGCGGGCGACCGGCTCATCGTCTCGGCCATGTTTACCAACGCCACCGGGAGCGACGTTCCGGAGGCGTACCTGCACGTGCGGATCTCCTACAGCCTCGAAGAGGATGGCTTCCTGCAGCCGCGAGATGTGTACCCATTCTACCTGGACGTCATGGGCCCGGTGGGCGCGAAGGACTTCCCGGTTCCTCCCGGAAAGACAGTCCTCTCGTGGCAGGGAAGCCCGGCCATCGAGGGTCGCATCGTCGGCATCGGCGGGCACGTGCACAACTTCGCCACCCTCCTCGGGGTGGAGGACGTGACCACGGGTAAGACGATCTGGGAGACCGCGCCAGAGCTGGACGAGACCGGCCAGGTGACAGGCGTGCCCGAGGGACGGTTGTGGTGGCGCGGGGGGGTGAAGATCTACCCGGATCATGTCTACCGCGTCTACGTGGAGTACGACAACCCGACCTCGGAGTCGGCGCCTGACGGCGGCATGGGTGAGGTAGGCGGGCTCCTGTGGGCCCCGAAGGACGTGCGGTGGCCGGAGTTCGACCGTGACGATCCGAAGTACGTGGCCGACCTGATCAACACCCTCGAGGCGCCGGAGAGGATGGGCGGGCACGGACACGGGACCGAGTACGCACCGGCGGAGATGGACGACAGCCCGGCCTACGGAGAGCACGAGCATCAAGGCGCGCGCTGAAGACGGAGCTCGGCTCCCGATCAGGGGTTGACGATGGTGGACCGTCGCAGCGGACCCACGGTCCAGTGGGCGTGCCGCACCGCCGGGCGGAAGACAGGCGTGACCGATGGAAGACTGGAGACGCCGGCGGCCGTTACCGTCACGGACAGGAAGTAGGCCCCGGGCGGTGAGGCTCCCAAGTCGACGCGGAGGTGGTGGCGGCTGAAGCCCAGCACGCCGGGCTCAGCGACCGACGGGAACCGCAGCGCGAATGCCAGCTCCTCGGACTCCATCCGGAACATGCGCTCGGCCTGGGTCTCCGGTACGACCCTGACCTCCACCTCGTACGCGGCTCCCGGCCGAAGCCCGTATACCTCGAAGTACAGGTGCGCGGCGCCACGCGAACTCGTCACGTGGGTGGGATCCACCCGCAGAAACGTCTCGCCGTCACGAGACCAGTCGCCGCCGGAGTCCGCGGCTACCGCCAGGTCGCTCACGGCGGGGAGGCCCGGGATGGGCCCGGCGACCGTGAGCGTGTCGTGAACCCAGTTCCCCACTGCCGCCGCAGGCGCACCCGCGTCCCGGATGGCCAGCGTGAATGGGTAGCTGCCCGGCGGGAGCCTTAGCGACACCCGGGCCGGGATTCCGTCGTCCGACCCCAGCGGATCGTGCACCGTGGGACGGCTCGTGCCGCGAAGCAGCCAGTACCCGTCCGGTGTCATTAGCGCGAGGTCGGCGGCGAGCCTATAGCCCACCCCCCAGCCTGAAACGGGGCTCCCCACAGCCGTCAGGTCACCGGCGCGGACGGAGGCCAGAACCCACACCTCCGTGTCGTCTCCGCCAACCTCGCGGAAGCGTAGCGTCTCGTAGGCGAACATGACGCCGGGAGTGATGGCGGGCGCATCGGGAATGGTCTGCACCGCGTACGTTGCGTCCTCCTCGTTGCGCGCGCGCTCCCAGGCGAGAAAGCCGGCGAATCCCGGGTTGAACCGGTCGCCGAAGGCCCGCATGCGACGATCCATGCGACCGAACAGGCTCTCCTTGAGCATGAAGTCCAGCGCTATGCGGGACCGGTAGAGGTACGCGAAGCGGCCGCCTCCGACGCCCATGAGCTCGCTGGGCATGGTCAGCCCGGAGGCGTGTGCCAGGTTCTCCAGCAGCCTGAAGTCACCCAGCGCCCGGTAGCCGGTGCGCGAAACGGGAGCGAAATGGTAGATGCGCGCCCCACCCGGCCGGAAGTAGGCCCAGGTCTCGTTAAGTCCCATGAACGGCGCGACCTCGGCGTCGGGCCGGCCCATACGAAGGAGCAGCAGGCCGCGGTCGTCGATCTCGAGGCTGTCCGCCCGGCCCAAGCGGTCGGCGAGGTCGCGCGTGAGCCGGGGCGTCTTCAGGTAGTAGTGCGCCCGCGCCTCGCGCAGGCGCGTGTAATGGAGCTCCAGGCGTGCTTCCGGCGTGACCGCCATCCGCATGGCGCGTCGCTCGACGAAGCGTCGCACCCATGGGCAGGCGCGACCATCAGGCGGGAGACCGGCCCACTCCTCCTGCTCCGCGGGGGTGGCGAGACCGCGCAGATCCAGCCACATCTCGGCCAGGGTGGCCGCGTCGGCCCGTTCACAGGCTGTCCAGAACGCGCCCGCCGCCGCCCGTCGGTTCTCCGCCGCTTTCTCGGAAGGCGGTGTCGCCTGGAACAGTACCCGGGCCCGTTCCAGCTCGACCCGCGGCCACGACCGGGAGTCTTGTCGCGGAAGGGAACGGAGCGCCAGGCGGGTCCGGCCCGCCCGGCGCCAAACGGCAGCCAACGCCACCGAATCGGAGGCGGAGCGGGGTCCGCCGTCCCGGACCCAGCGATCACTGACCTTCGCGGCCTTGCCCGCGTCGGGATGGTTCCGGTAGAGGGAGAGGGCCGAGCTGACGAAGCGCGGCAGTGTGTCTCGCTCGAAACCAGTGCCGACCGCCGGGACTGCCGCGAAAGCGGCCGCTGCTGCCACCGGCCGGGCTCCCGCGGCCAGCAGCGCCGGGGCGACCATCCCCATCGCGCAGTAACGCATGCGACTTCCCGACCGCTCCATCACTCCAACCACTCTCCGGCAAGCTGCACCAGCAGGGCCTCCGGATCCTTGCCCTCGGCGGCCAGCGGCTCCAGAACCGCCTCCACCTCACCGTCCTTTCCCTGTTCCCGGAGCACCAGGGCCAGCAGCAGCCGGGCGGCCAGGTACGTGGGCCTCAGCTCCAGCGCCCTGCGGGTCGCGGCCTCGGACGCTGGCAGGCTCCCCTCGAGCCGCAGGGCCACCGCCTGACCGTACCATGCCTGCACCCACTCGGGGGCGACCTCCAGGGCCGCCCGGAAGGAATCCAGCGCCGCTCCCGGGTCCCCTCGCCGCAATCGCACCACACCCAGGTTGCTGTGCGCGGCCGCCTCGTAGGGATATGTGCGGCCCAGGTTGAAGTACGGCTGGGCCTGCGCAAAGTTCGGGTCCGCACGCACGCCGGCGAGAAACGCCTCCAGCTCCCGTGCGGCACCCTCCGGCTCACCGCGCCGCAGGAGCCGCAGCCCCCGGCGGAAGCGGCGCGTCCTCCAGCGCCACCAGCGACCGGGTAGGAACAGCAGCAGGACGACCCCGATCACGATCCAGCCGGGGGGCCTGAGCAGAGCCAGGGCCAGGAGGATGCCCAGGGCAACGACCAGCGCGGGAGCCACCAAGGCTTCGCTTCCCTCCCTCCGCGAGTTACTGTGCGTCGGCAACGGTCCGGGAGTAAGCCACTCGCCGGGCCACCGTCAGGGACGACAGCAGAAAGATAACCTCGGGACAGTGATCCGCTTCCATTATCACACGGCACAGACGAACATTCCGGGAATCGGTGTGCGGAAGGGCGACAGCCTGGTGCACGCCTACAGCGACACATCTATCGACGAGCTCGTCGACTGGGGGAAGCGGCACGGCCTGAAGCCCGGTTGGATAGACCGCCGCAACGCGATGCCCCACTTCGACCTGTTCGGCGAACGGGTGAGCCTGGCCGGGCCGGGCGTCACGCGCGAGCAGCTGGTCGAAGACCTTCGCCTTTGGAGGGCCCGCCGCGTACCTGTCTCTGATCAGTAGGCCGTCAGGTCCGCCAGCTCTTCGGCGATGTCGGCCACCTGCGGGAGGATCGCCTTCTCCAGCTGCGGTGCGTATCCGACGAAGGTGTCCGTGGCAGCGAGCCGCCGCACCGGCGCGTCCAGCCACTCGAACGCCTGGTCCGCTATGCGGGCCGCTATCTCCGCCCCGAAGCCCCACGATCGGCTGTCTTCGTACGCGACCAGCACCTTGTTGGTGCGTCGAACAGAGGCACCGATAGCCTCCATGTCCAGCGGTGTCAGCGTGCGCAGGTCGATGACGTCGGCGCTCACCGGGCGCCCCTCCTTCTCCAGCAGCCGCAGCGCCTTCCGGGTGCGCTCGACCAGCGCGCCGTATGTCACGACGGTGATCTCCTCGCCACGCTCAACCAGGTTGGCGCGGCCGAAGGGGATCATGTACTCGGGGCCCGGATACCGGCCCTTGTTGTAGGTCTGCCGGTACAGGTGCTTGTGCTCCAGGAAGAGGACCGGGTCGTCGCAGCGTATCGCGGTGCGCAGCAGCCCGTTGGCATCCTCGGCGTTGGAAGGGCAGACCACGTGCATGCCTGGCGTATGGGTGAACAGGCTGGCCCCGGTCTGGGAGTGGTAGATGGCTCCGCCCGCCAGGTACCCGCCGTATGTAGTCCGAATCACCAGGGGGCACTTGAACGCACCGTTCGAGCGCCAGCGAATGGTGGCGATCTCGTTCCGCAACTGGTGGAAGGCCGGCCAGATGTAGTCGAAGAACTGGATCTCCACCACCGGCATGAGGCCGCGAATCGCCATGCCGAGCGCGCGGCCCACGATGTTGGCCTCGGCCAGCGGAGAGTTGAAGACCCGCTCCGAACCGAACTCCCGCTGTAGACCGTGGGTTACCTTGAACACACCACCCTTGCCCTTCACCTCCTCCAGGTACTGCTCCCGGCTGACGTCTGCCACGTCCTCGCCGAAGGATACAATCGTGGGATCGCGCCGCATCTCGTCGCGCATGCAGGCATTCAGGAGGTCGACCATCGTTTTCGGCTCGCCGTCGAAGGCGGGCTCCGTGGCGAAGTCTCCCGAGGTGGGATCTGCCTCTTGCGAGTACACGTTCACGTATACCGTCTCGACACCGGGCTGCGGTCGGGTAGCCGCTTTTTCTGACGCTTCCACGATCTCGGCGTCTATTTCGTCGCGCAGCGCCTGCAGCTCTTCACCCGTCGCAACGCCCTCCAGCAGCAGGTACGTGGCCATGTTCTGCACGGGGTCCCGCTGCGCCTCCGCCTCCCTTTCAACCTCTGGCTTGTACGCCCGCTCGTCGTCCGACATCGAGTGGCTGTACGGACGTGTGACCCGGGCGTGGACCATGGCAGGCCCCCGACGTTCGCGGCAGTGGGCGACCGCCTCACGCATCGCACCGTAGCCGGCGATGGGGTTCGTGCCGTCCACCTCCCGGACCAGCAGATCGGGGAAGCTCTGCACGAGACGGGAGATGCTGCCTCCCGCGGTCTGTACCTCCACCGGCACCGAGATGGCGTAGCCGTTGTCCTCGACCAGGTAGACGACGGGCAGCTTCAGGTTGCTGGCGGTGTTCAGGGACTCCCAGAATTCGCCCTCGGAGGTGGCCCCCTCACCCGTCGTCACCAGCACTACCTCGTCCTTCTCGAAGCGGACGCGGTCGGCGTCCGGATCCAGGCGGGCTGCCCGAACGCCGGCCTCAGCGCACCCCACCGCCTGCAGGAACTGGGTGCCCGTGGGGCTGGAAACGCTCATCAGGTTGTACTTCCGGTGCCCCCAGTGGGACGGCATCTGCCGCCCGCCGCCGGCCGGATCCTCGGCTGCCCCGACGCCCGCCAGGAACATCTCGTACGGCGTTACCCCTAGCTGAAGACACAGGGCGCGGTCGCGGTAGTAGGTGAAGAACCAGTCGTACGCCGGCCTCAGGGCCATCCCTGCGGCGACCCCAATGGCCTCGTGTCCGGCGCCGCTGATCTGGAAGAAGATCTTCTGCTGCCGCTTCAGCAGCAGCTCCCTGTCGTCGGTGCGCCGCGACAGGTACATGATGCGGTACATCCGGAGGAGGTCTGCGTCGTCCAGACCGAACTTCTCGTTCGGCCCCGTTCGGCCCTGCAGGTGCTCCGCTGACGTCGCCATGAGGAGTCTTTTCGCTGGTCCCCCCGCTCGCCGGACCCGGCCTCGGATGATGCGTGGCGCCCGGGCCGGCCACCGCGCCTGGCCTTCCCAGGCGGCAAAGGCGGAAGAATATAGCGAATACCCGCGGGTGGAGACTACCGGCGGGCAATCGGACAGCCTGGAATCGTGCTCGCTCTACTCGCCTTCGGCGCCCCCGCCCCGGATGGATAGGCCGAGCCGGAGAACCAACAGGTTGGCCTAGCTGTGGATCGGGGACGGCGGCGTTAAGGCCGCTGGCGCATTTGACATCGAGGTACCGGGCTGCCACAGTAGAACAGGTTTAGGCAAGGCTAAATTTTCCCTCCGTTTGCCAGTGGGAGAGATGAAACCCTTTCGGCCCAGGATCCTGATGCTCCGCCTGGCCGCGGTGGCCGAGGTGTTGTGTCCAGGCGGGAGCCTGGCGCAGGAAGCGGTCCGGGCAGCCGCCGTCCCCGAGCCGCTGGTAACCGACCGTCCGGACTTTACGGAGGCGGCCGTCACCGTGTCGCCTGGAAAGTTCCAGGTGGAGCTCGGCTACACGTTTACCCGCTCCGGGGATGAGGAGCAGCACTCGTTCGGCGAACTGCTGGTGCGGATAGGTGCCCTCGAGTGGCTCGAGGCGAGGCTGGGCGTGAACTCCTTCGCCGTCATCGACACGCCCGGAGAGGACCTCGAGGGGCTGCAGGACATGACCCTGGGCGCCAAGCTGCGGCTGTACAGGCCCGGCACCAGAGCTGATGGCTGGGAGCCCGAGACGTCCCTACTGGCGGGGCTGGCCCTACCGACTGGTGGCGAGGAGGTGAGCGACGAGGACGTCCAGCCGGCCGCCACCCTGGCCCTCGCGTGGACCCTGTCCGGCCGTCTTTCCCTGGGCTCTAACCTCGGGTGGATCTACGCGAGCGACGGGGCCGACAACTTCCACCAGTTCGTGGGGAGCATGTCGCTCGGAGCAGGCCTGACGGGCGGTCTCGGGACCTTCATCGAGTACTTCGGCTTCTTCCCGGCCGGCAATGGCGGCTCAAGCACCCATTTTCTCGACGGGGGGCTCACCTTGCTGATGACCCCCGACTTTCAGGTCGACTGGCGGGTCGGCCTCGGGCTGAACGACCCGGACCCGAACTGGTTCACGGGAATCGGGGCCGGCTTTCGGCCGTGAGTTCTACAGAGGGGAGCGCCGCCCGAGCCATGCGCTTGCAGAAGTAGTAGATGCGCTTGAGGTTCTCCAGGATGTCGACCTCTACGGCGTAGGCCGCTAGCCGCTGCGGCTCCGCCGCCACCAGGCGCTTCGCCTCGTGCAGGGCAGCGGAGTCCGCGAGCCGGTTGATCTCGGTCTTCATCTCCACCACAGCCGCCGCCGCACGTTCGTTCTTCTGCGTCACGGCCAGCAGGGCCATCTCCAGGGCGACCGTCACCGTCCGGTGGAAACCCCGGATCACCTCCTGCGTCTGGTCGCTGACCCGGACCCCCTCCTCGATCCGCCTGATCCCCAGGCTTACCAAGTTCGTCTCGATGATGTCGGCGATGTTCTCCAGGTCGTTGGTGGCCTCCATCAACTTTATGAGCTCCTCGGTCTGGTCTTCCGTGAGCCCTTCCTTGCTCACCCTCCCCATGTAGGTGATGATCTCGCCGTGCAGATAGTCCACCGCGTCGTCCTGCCCGGAGATCTCCCACAGGCGCTCCCGGCTTCCGGCCAGGACGGCTGGAAGGATCGCCGCCAGCATCTCCTCCACCCGGTCGCCCATGTGCAGCAGCTCGAGTCGGGCGCGGTCGAGGGCGAGGGCCGGCGTCGGCAGCAGCCCTTCGTCCAGATACTTCACCCGCACGCCCGGTTCCTCTTCCGGCGGCCGATCCGGAATCAACCACTCGGTGAGCTTCACGAACAGACCGGCCAGCGGCAGGAAGAGGATGGTGTTGGCCACGTTGAACAGGGTGTGGGCGTTGGCTATCTGCCGCGGGGTCTCCGCGGCCAGCCGGTCCGCCCCGGCGAGCTGGGGATGAGCCGGCGAGACCTGCGTCACGATCCAGGCCAGCTGGTCTATGAAGAAGACCCAGATAAGCACGCCGGCCACCTTGAACACTAGGTGGACGACGGCTGACCGGAGTGCCTCCCGGGGGCGGCCGATGGACGCCAGCAGGGCTGTGACGGTGGTGCCGATGTTAGCGCCGAACAGGAGTCCGATGGCGGCGGGCAGGGTCACCAGCCCCTGGCTTCCCAGCACGATGACTATGCCGATGGTGGCGGCCGATGCCTGAACGAGCGCCGTGAACACGGCCCCCACCAGGATCCCCAGGACAGGGTTCTGCATCCCCGCCATGGCGTCGAGGAACGGTCCGTAGCCGCGCAGGGGCGCCATGGCGTCGCCCATGATCCCCATGCCGAGGAAGATGAAGCCGAGGCCTATGAGCGCCGTCCCGTAGTGGCGGGGCTTCTCGCGCCTGGAAACGAACATGATCAGGAAGCCCGCCGCCACCAGGAGCAGGGAGTACTCCTTGATGTTGAAGGCGATTATCTGGACGGTGAGGGTGGTCCCGATGTCGGCCCCCAGAATCACCCCGATCGACTGGGCGAGGGTCATGAGGCCGGCGGAGATGAAGCCCACGACCAGGACTGTGGTGACCGACGAAGACTGGATCACCGAGGTGACGAAGGCGCCGGTCATCACCCCGCTGATCCTGCTGCGGGTAAGGCGCGCCAGGATCGACTTCATCCGATCGCCGGCCACCAGCTTCAGCGAGTCGGCCATCTGGCCCATCCCGAACAGGAACAGGGCCAGCCCACCCAGCAATCCGACGCTCAGGTTGAACAGGCCGGGGGCGGCGGCCGCCGCGGTGCCGTGCATCAGTCTTCGGGGATTCGCTCCTGGAGGCGGATGCCTCTGGGGCGCCGCCGCTTGAGTCGGATGGCCTCACGGTGCCGCCGCTCGGACCACCGGATGAGCATCTCCTGCGATCCGCGGGGGGACTCCCCATCAACGGGAGTCCGCTGAACGTAGCTGCCGTCAGGGAGCATGTCCCACGCGGAGCGCCGGTCTTCGAGCTGCGTTTCGAGGAGAAACCTGAGGTCCGCCTGCAGTTCCGGGTCCTCCACCGGCACCAGCACCTCCACCCGGCTGCCGAGGTTGCGGCGCATGACGTCTGCCGACCCCAGGTAGTACTCCTCGTCGCCGCCGTTGCGGAAGTAGTACAGGCGCGCGTGCTCCAGGAAGCGGCCCACCACGCTCACCACGCGAACGTTCTCGGACAGACCGGGGATGCCCGGCCGGAGGCGGCACGTGTCGCGGACTATGAGGTCGACCCGCACCCCTGCCCGGGACGCCCGGTACAGCGCACGGGTGATGTCGGGGTCCTCGAGGGCGTTCATCTTCATCTGGATGAGCCCCGGCGACTCCTCTCCGTGGGCCGCGACCTCTCGCTCGATCTTCGCCAGAAGCGCTGGTTTCAGCAGCTTCGGCGCCGGGAGGATCTTCCGATAGTTGCGCTTGGGCTTGTAGCCTGTGGTCAGGTAATTGAACAGCTCCGTCAGGTCGCTGCCGATCTGCGGGTCGCAGGTGAGCAGCCCCATGTCTGAGTATTGGCGCGCCGTGCCCGCATGGTAGTTCCCGGTGCCGACATGGGCGTACCGGCGCAGCCCGTCGTAGTCCTGACGCACGACGAGGATCGCCTTGCAGTGGGTCTTGAGTCCCACGACCCCGTAAGTGACGTGGATCCCGTACGAGCTCAGGCGGTTCGCCCAGCGGATGTTCGCGGCTTCATCGAATCTGGCCTTCAGCTCCATCACCACGGCCACCTGCTTGCCGTTGCGGGCGGCATCGATGAGGTAGTCCACGGCCTTGGACTCCGCCGAGGTTCGGTACACGGTCATCTTTATGGCGCGCACCTTCGGGTCCTGCCTGGCCTCCTTCAGGAACCGCTCCACCGAGGTCGTAAACGACTCGTACGGGTGATGGACGAGGATCGAGCCGGCTTCGCGGACAGCGTGGAAGATCGACCGATCATCGACCAGCCTGGGGTGGTCGACCGGGTGATGCGGCTCGTAGCGCAGCGGGCCGGCTTCGATGTTCGTCAGCTCCCACAGGTCCGCCAGTCCGAGGGTGCCCTCTACCTCGAATACGTCCAGCGTCTCGTCCAGGCCCAGCTCGGCGGCCAGCATTCCACGATGCACGCTGTCCATGCCCTTCCCTACCTCCAGCCTCACGATGGGCGCGAACTGCCGCTGACGAAGCTCGGTCTCGATCATTGCCAGGAGATCTTCGGCCTCGTCCTCTTCCATCTCCGTGTTGGCATTCCGGGTGACCCGGAAGACCTCGCAGCTGTCGATCTCCATCCCGGGGAACAGCAGGTCGACGTTCGCCGCCATCACGCTGTCGAGCGGAACGAACGTGTTCCGGTCCTCCAGCTTCAGAAAGCGGGTGATTCCCACTCCTACCGGCACCTTCACCCGGGCCAGAGAGGGGGCGACGTCGCCGGGCAGTCGCAGCGAGACGAGCAGGTTCACCGAGAGGTTGGAGATGAACGGGAAAGGATGGGCCGGATCCGTGGCCTGTGGAGTCACCAGCGGGTAGATGTTCTCCACGTAAAACAGGCGCAGGCGCTCCTGGTCCTGCTCATCCAGGTCGTCATAGTCCGCTATGACGATTCCGTTCTCCGCCAGCTGTTCGACGATGCGCAGGAAGGCCTGCCGCTTGCGCGCCTCCATGTCCCGCACCACCTGGTAGCTCTCGTCGATCTGCTCCTGCGAGGTCCGCCCGTCGACGCTCAGGCCCGTGATCCCCGCTCCAACCTGCTGCTTGAGTCCCCCGATGCGCTTCATGAAGAACTCATCCAGGTTCGAGCTCACGATGGCCGTGAACTTGATTCGCTCGAGCAGCGGCGTTCGCTCATCCTCCGCCTCGCTCAGCACGCGATGGATAAAGTTGAGCCAGGTGAGCTCGCGGTTGAGGAGAAGCGACGGATCCGACAGATCCCACTCCCCGTCGGGCCCGGGCTCCGGAATGGGCACGGAGTCGGGAGGGGTCCGGCGCTCGCGGAGCGGAGAATCCGCTGCGGGCTGCTCTGTGGCGAGGACGTCGGCGGGCAGCTCGGGGGCAGGCGTTTCGGCGGGGGACTCGGCGGCCGGTCCCGTCTCAGCCGGAGTCCGCGTGGTCGGCGGGGGACGCAGGTGCTCGGGCAGAGCGGCGCGATCGGTCAGCCCCGTCTCCGCCGAGGAGTCGTTCGTCTTCTGTCGCGGTTCTGCCTGATCGTCCATCGTCCCTATGCCAGTTGGATTCCGTTCATGTCGTTCAGCGGACGGCCGAGGGCCCGGTCCAGTGCCTCGCACACCGTGTCCAGCACCCGGACGCGCGCGTATCGCTTGTCGTTCGCTTCTACCAGCGTCCACGGCGCCAGCGCGGTGCCGGTCAGCCTCACCATGTCGTCCACCGCGATCTCATAGGCCCTCCACCGCTCGCGGTTCCGCCAGTCCTCGTCGGTCAGTTTCCAGCGCTTGTACGGTGTCTCCAGGCGGGCGCGGAACCTGGCCTCCTGTTCGTCCTGAGCGATATGCAACCAGAACTTAACCAGGACCGTTCCGTGGTCCACGAGCTGCCGCTCGAAGTCGTTGATCTCCTCGTACGCCCGCAGCCACTCGTCGTCGGTCGCGAAACCCTCCACCCGCTCCACCAGGACGCGGCCGTACCAGCTCCGGTCGAAGATGAGAAAGCGACCGGCACGCGGCAGATGACGCCAGAAGCGCCACAGGTAGTGGTGGGCCTTCTCCTCGTCCGTCGGCCCCGCGATGGAGATGATCTGATAGTCCCGGGCATCGAGGGCGCGGGTTATCCGGCGGATGGCGCCACCCTTCCCTGCCGCGTCCCATCCCTCGAACACGAGAATCGTTGATCGCCTACGGGCGCGTGCCACCCGGTGCAGGCGGTTGAGATGTGCCTGGAGCCGCGACACCTCGGTCCTGTACTCCCTCTTCGCCAAGGACCTCGTGAGGTCGAGGGACGACAGCACGGTGACCGGTCGGATAGCCGCCGCGGGCGATGACCCCTTGACGCCTGGAGCAGCGGCCCGGGCCGCCGTGGCTCCGGCGCCATCGCCTGCCGCCACGGGTCCCGTTTCATCCGTCGTCAGCTCCCACCGGTCAAGGCGCTCGACTATGCGGTCACGGAGGACTCGCCCTGTTTCCAGGCTGCGGTAGTTGGCGTCGGCCCCCTCAACGATCGTCCACGGGGCCTGATCGGTGCCCGTGTGCTCTATGATCCGAGCGGAAGACCGGATGAACCGGTCGTACATCGTCCAGTGCTCCCAGTCCTTGCGGGTGACCCGCCACCGGTTGAGAGGATCGGCCTCCAAGGTCTCGAAGCGCGTCCGCTGCGCCTCCCGGCCGAGGTGCATCCAGAACTTGACGAACAGGTACCCGTCGTCGGCCAGCGTCTTCTCGAACGCGTCGATCTCTTCGAGCCGGGCGGCCAGCTCCAGATCGGTGGACTCGCCGTAAACCCGGTCCAGAAGCGGCTTCGTATACCACGCGCTGAGGAAGATCCCGATGTTTCCGCGGGGAGGAAGGTCGCGCCAGAAACGCCAGGACGGAGGGCGCTCCCGCTCCTCCTCGGACGGCGACCCGAAGGCCCGGGTGACCAGGCCTCGGGGATCCATCCACTCGCTGAGCAGGTTGGCCAGCTCGCCCTTGCCGGCCCCGTCCACCCCGGCGAACATGACGATCACCGGGAAATCGGCGGCCCGCAGACGGCTCTGAGCCTCCAGCAGCTCCTGACGAAGCTCGGCCACCCGCTTCTTGTACTCGGACCGCGGCACCGCCGCCCCGACCTCCGCCGGAGCGAACAGGTCCTGGGCTTCGGCGAGCCCGCCGACTCTGGACGCCATATCCACTCTACCGGGCGAGGTTGACGTTCAGGTACTCCGGCTCGTCCGTCACTTCCCGCACAACGTACGGACACAGCCAATCGGGCAACTCCGGTACCACGTCGGCGGCCGGGAGCTCCACCTCGGCCAGGACCAGCTCGCGATCCGTGAACTCGTCGATCTCCCACACCAGGCCGTCGCTGGACACCCGGTAGCGCCGCTTGGTGAGGCGGCGACCCTCGGTCAGCGGCCACAGGGCCCGAAATACATCCGCATCCGCCTCCTCCTCGAGCTGCGTGCGCTGGATGCCCGCTCCCAGCTTCACGGTGCGAATGTACCTCTCGGTGCCCTTCTCGCGGATGCGCCGCACCCGCTCCCGGAGCCGCACGCCCGGTAGGTAGCCCTGGTCGATCTCCCGGCACGGACGGCCGCCGACCTGCTGCGGAAGGGCGGAGAGAAGGTATTTCCGCTCTATTTCCACGCTCGGCGGGTACGCCGTCCCGAGCTCCAGGTGAACCGCGTCGACGGCCGAGAACAGGTGCGCGCCGGCCTCTCCCAGCCACGAGCCCTGCACCTGCTCGAAGAGCCTGGATCCTTCGTCACGCAGCAGGTTGGCGATCTTCCGGAGGCCAGGCCGACACTCGGCCGGAGTCGAGTCGTTCTCAGTCTCTTCTTCGACCACGGCTTGCAGCAACTGCACGTCGTGCAGGTCGCCCAGGAGGTCCTGAAGCGCCCTGAGCCCGCCGATGATCGGCCCCACGGCTTCCATGTCCGCAGCGATGGGCTCGAGCAGGTAGCGGAGGCGTTTGGCCCTGATTCTCGCACGATGCCCCTCCGTAACGTCATCGAGCGAGTGCACCCGCGCGAGGCAGGTGTCCAGGTCCGCGGCGTAGGCGGGGAGGATACGCTCCACGGCGGTGGCGAAGGTTACCCCCGGGAAGTGACCGCCGTCTCTCGAGCCCATCTCCAGCGCCGTCAGCCGCTTCTCCAGCTTGCGTCGGAGCTTGCCGAACTTGGCCGCGGTCTCCCCTTCCGCCCACGCGTAGCCGGCTTCGCGCCTCAGCTCGAGCCTGGAAACGAGCCGTTCCATGCCGGTAGAATCTTCGGGAGCCAGCAGATGGAGCTGCCGACCCAGCCACTCCAGGTGTACCTCCGCATCACGCCCGGCGGCCGTGGCCACGGCCAGATCGCGGATCCTCCGACGCATCTTCCGGGTGCCGCCGAAGGCGAGGTACGGCGCGTGTGCCTGCAGGCTCGTGCGCAGGCGCCGCAGGCTGACCCTGAAGTCGTGCAGCGCTTCACCGTCGGCGCCGACGTCCAGGCGCTCGGCGGCCCGTGATGCCCGGCCCAAGTAGAACCACGCTACCAAACGAGCGCCTTCAGGGGCCGGCAGGTCCAGCAGGCCGGACGGACGCTTGGCCATGCCGACCTCCTACTCCGCCAGCCTGCGGAGCTGAACCGGTGTGAGCACCCAGCGCAGGAGCGCCGCGCCCGGCTTGATGTCCGCGGGGAACTCGAGCAGGCATGCGGAGCCCTTCTTCAGGATCATGAAGTCCGACCAGGCGCCGGTCAGGAACCAGCCGGCCCAGTCGCTCATGTGTGGCTCGTGCCCGACGACGGCCACCGTTCCCGCGGGGCCGCATCTCCGGAGCCATTCCAGAAAGCGGTCCGCGTCACTCGTTCCTACGGAATCGACCCGCTCGAAATCCTGGAGGCCGTACTCGGTGGCCACGATCCGAGCGGTCTCCTCGGCCCGTGTCATGGGGCTGCTGGCCAGCAGCTCGATGGAGGGAACGAGGGTGTGCAGGCCCGCTGCTCCACGGATCATCCTGTCACGCCCCCGTTCCGTCAGAGGGCGGAAGAAGTCCGACTTGCCTGTCCGGGCGAACTCCTCGCGGTCTTCCGCGATGGCGTGCCGGATCATGAGAAGCTCCATCTCCGTCTCCCGGATGCCAGACCGGTGGGGGCACCAAATGTGACCTTCCGGGATCACTTTGTCGAGCGAGCGGAAGGTCGGGGAGGCGGACGGGACGCGGCGCCGGAACGAGGCGGCGGCGCCTGGACAGGCCTCAGAAGAAGGCGGTGAGCGACACGTACAGGCTGGTGGGCACAGTACCGTACTCCGACCCCGGAAGACCCTGGGCGCTCTCTTCCGAGCCGAGGCCGACGAAGACCCCGGCGCGGGCGCTCACCTCGTCGGACACCGAGTAGCTCACGGCAGGCAGAAGGAGGGCGCTGCGGTCGCTCATGTTCCACAGCCACAGGATCTCGACGCCCACGAGCGGGTGGACCTGGTAGAAGGCCTGCACAGCCGCCTCGTCCTTACCGAGCACCTGCATCTCACCGCGCGCAAAAGGGTCCGAGAGGACGACGGCGACGATCTCGTCGGCGCCCGCCGCTCCCAGTCCGTCGTGCTGGTACTCGGCGGACAGGTACAGCGTCCGCCCGTCGACCGTGAAGTACCTGTCAACCCCGGTGGCGAAGCGGACCACGGCGTCTCCTTCCTTCGGGTCGCGGAGCACGAACTCTCCTCGGAAGGCGGTGCCGGCGGTGGTGAGCGTGGCCCCCGCAGCAGCAGATGCCTCGTCGTGCACCACCCCGCCCCAGGCGGAAAGCTCCCAGGGGCCTGCGGCGCCGTGGGCACGGCCGAGGGCCGTAACTGCCGTACCGTCACGCGTGTCAGCCAGCCGAAGAACCGCTTCCACGCCAGTGAACGGACCCAGGTAGCCCTGCAACCGGGCCGCGTCGACCCCACCCCGGTACTCGCGGAACGGGTCAGCCGGATCGAACGGAGTGAACGGATCGGCCGGAGTGAGAAACAACGTCGTGGCCCAGGAGATGGGCTGCCGACCGATGTCGAGCTGCACGTCCCCGCCGAGGGGAACGCTGACCAGCAAGCGATCCACCCGGTGGCGCCACTCGGCATGGTCGCCTTCCGAGATCGACCCCTGAAGCGGTATCCAGTCGGTCCCCGTCTCTATCTCGCCCAGGCTGGGCAGGAAACCCAGCTCGGAATCGGACACCAGCGACAGGGAATGCTCGTAGGCCACATCCGTCTCCACCGGCCCGAAGGCTGGCGATGTCATGATGCGCAGGCGCTGGAAGTCGCTGACGCCGGAGGGACTGAACGCACCTTCCGCCGAGCCGGTGGCTACGTTCAGGTAGTAGCCGCGGAGGTCCCGCTGCTGGGCGATCCCGCTGAGCGGCAGGATCAGAGTCGCCGCCGGGAGCAGGGCGCCGATCACCGCAGCGGCCCGGCCAGCCGCTACGCTATTGCAGGATACCGTGCGCCGGACTCGCCGCCGGTGACTCCTCAGCCGCTCCATCCCTCGCGCCGCTCGTCCTGGACGATCGCGCCGTCTACCAGCTGGATGTATCGCTGCGCACGTTCCATGAGACGCGTGTCGTGGGTGGCGAAGACGAAGGTCGTCCCCAGCTCGCGGTTCAGCTCGGCCATCATGTCGATGAGCGCGGTGCTGGTAGCCGTATCGAGGTTGGCGGTAGGCTCGTCGGCCAGCACCAGATCCGGCTCGCCGATGACCGCTCGCGCCACGGCCACCCGCTGTTGCTGCCCGCCGGACAGCTTGGACGGGCGCCGGTCCTCCAGGCCCGCGATCCCGATGCGATCGAACAGCCTCTCCACTCGTCGGCGGCGCTCGTCCTCCGGAACATCCTGGAGCAGGAGGGTGAACTCGGCGTTCTCCAGCGCCGTGAGGACCGGCAAGAGGTTGTAGGCCTGGAAGACGAACCCCAGCCGCTCGAGCCGGAGCCGGGCGAGATTCTTCTCCGACAGGCTGGTGATCTCCGTGTCCGCCACCCACACGCGTCCGTCCGTCGGGCGCGTCAAGCCTCCGATGAGATTCAGGAGGGTGGTCTTGCCGGAGCCCGAGGGCCCGGCCAACACCACGAATTCGCCGGGCTCGATCCGGAACGTGACATCGCGGACCGCCTCCACCCGGATTCCGTCGTGGGCGAACACCTTCCACAGGTTCTCGCTGCGGACGGCCGCCATGCCGTTCCCTTTCCCGTTCACGGTCCCTTGCATCTCGTCCCCCATGCGGGCCGTAACCCGCTCTGCGTCGTCGCTCATTCGTCGAACTTCATGGCCTCGGCCACGTCGATGCGTGTGGCCCGCCAGGCCGGATAGATGGACGCGAGCGTTCCGATCGTCAGGATGAACGCCGCGCTCTGGAGGATCTGATTCCAGTGGAAGCGCGGCACGATGATCGGCTTGATGACCACGCCCGCCGCGGATAGCTCCGAGTCCCAGATGGCCGAGAAGTCGAGGCCGTTTCGGAAGAACAGCCACACCACGGCCGCACCGATGGCTACCCCGATGACCCCGCTTACGGCGGTCAGGACCATGCCCTCCATGAACACCACCCGGCCCACCTGGCCGCGTTCGAGCCCCAGGGCTCGCATAACGCCGAACTCGCGGGTGCGCTGCATGACCGACATCAACACCGTGTTGATGATGGCGGTGGCCGCGATGACGAAGAGGACGATGTGGAAGATGTAGTCGGCCCAGTCATCCATCTTCACCGCCGCGTCGAGCTCGGGCATCGACTGGCGCCAGCCGAGGATCTCGACGCTTCCGTCGCGGCCGGCGAGAGCGGAACGGAGGGCACGGATCGCCGGGCCGACAGAGTGGCTGTCCTTCACCAGAACGGCGATCGACGTCACCGCCCCCGGCGCCGCGAGCCATTCCTGCGCGGTTGCCAGCGGGATCTGGACCATCCCCTCGTCGATTTCGGGCAGGCCGGTGCGGAATGTGCCCGCCACCCGTACCATCTGGCCGACTATCTGGCCATCGGCGTCCTGGGCGGTGAGGACGAACCGTGAACCGGGCTTCAGCCGGAGACGCTCCGCCAGCCTGACCCCGACGTAGCCACGCAGCCGGTCGTCGGGCTGCAGGTAGCGGCCGTCCACCAGGTCTTCGTGGAGGGCCGAGAACTCCTTCTCCGCTTCCGGGTCCACCGCGAGGATGACCGCCGGCACGGCGGCGTTCGCGGAGGAGGCCAGTCCATGCGCGGTCAGGCGGGGTGCCTTGGCCACCACCCGGCGAGCCACCGCCGGATCGGCCAGGGCCCCTTCGGCGGTCTGTCGATCCTCGGCCCGGAGGCGGAACTCGAGCGTGCGCCGCTGCTGGAATTCAGGGGCCTGCAGGGAGATGTGCCCACCCCCGAGCCGCACCCCGGCATCGATCCAGTCCTCGTGGCCGCCCTCGGCGATGGTTCGCGAGAAGACCAGCAGGGCCATGGCCAGCACCATGGCCGAGCCGCTCAGGATGCTGCGGCGGCGCTGACGCCTGAGGTTGCGGAGGGCGAGCCTGAGCCGGATCCGTGCCTTCGTCTTCATCGTCCCCTCCTCATCGTCCGGCCAGCGTATCGGCGGGAGGCACCCGGGCGCCGCGAATCGCGGGGTACACCGCGGCCACCAGCGCCGTCACGAACATCGCGCCGCCGGTGAGGAAGATCATGGCCGTGGGCCATTCCACCCTGAGGATCGGCCGCATCAGGCCCCCCGCCATGGTGAAGCCGCCGTACAGAAAGCTCATATCGGGCGGTGCGGCGCTCCACCACGCCAGGACCGGGAGCGTCAGGACCACGCCCGCGGCCAGGCTCACCGCCGCCAGCACCAGCGCCTCGGTGTACACCGAGCGCACGATGAAGCCCGGGCCGCCGCCGAGGGCCAGAAGCACCGCGAACTCCTTCTGGCGCTCGAAGGTGGCCATGAGCATGGTGTTCGCGACGCCCCAGATGGCCATGCCGAAGACGAAGACGATGAGCAGCCACTCCATGCTCGAAGCCATGCGCGCATAGTCGACCATCTCCGGCCGGAACTCGGTCCACGGGCGTACCCTCGCCTCCAGCCCGGCGGCCGCGAGATCGGAGGCCACCGCATCAGCAGCCTCCGGAGCCAGCCACGGGTCGTCGATTCGGGCCGCGACCTCGTGAATCCTTCCGGTCGGCAGCGCCACAAGCTCCTGGATGACGTCGATCGTGGCCACGGCCGTCGCCAGATCCAGCTCGGTTACCGTGGTGGAGAAGACGCCCGAGACCACGAAGAGGTCGTTGCCGAGGGAGCCGTCGGCCGCCGGGGCCACCACGACGACGGTATCGCCCGGACCGGCGTCTAGCTGGCGCGCCATCTCGGCGCCGATCAGGATCTCGTACCTGCCCGGCTCGGGCGCCCTGCCGCTGCGGATGAAGGTCAGCAGCCGCGACACCTCCGCCTCGCGGGCGGGGTCGATCCCCATCAGAACGCCGGACGTGGTGGCGGCCCCGGTGCTGACCAGGCCACCGGCGAACACACGGGGGGCGACGGCCACGACCCTGGGATCCGCGGCGACTTCGGCGAGCAGGGCGCCCACATCCGTCCCGCCGCGGCCGCCGATGGTCTCGTAGATGCTCCGATCCGGAAGGTAACCGGCGCCGTAAACCTGGAGCTGTCCGGTGACCATGCCGGTGCCGTTGTCGATCATCTCCGACACCAGACCCCGCGACAGACCGGCCATCACGACCACGGCCGTGTAGCCGAGAGCCAGGCCGAGCGCCGTGATCAGGGTACGTCGCCGGTTGCGGCCCAGGTTGCGCCACCCGATCCGCCACACGTGTCCCGCCTTCATGGTCACCTCCCGCCGCGCAGCCGCCGCAGCGAGAAGAAGTCCTCTTCCAGGTCCATGTCGAACTCGAGGTCGTCGTACCGGACCTGGGTGTACTCGCCGGGCTTGTCCATCGGCTCCACCCGCATGCTGGCCGGCACCAGCCGTCCACCCATGCGCCGGTAGTCGTCGAAGAGGAGCGTCCGCACCAGCTCGCCGTCCTCGTCGTAGTACCGGGCCCACACCGGCATCATTTCATCCCGGCGGATGCGGTACACGATGCGTCCCCAGATGACAGGCGCCTCAGGCCTCGGCATGAGGTCGAACTCCCACACCCGAGCGCCGTCGCGCTCGCCCTCGAAAGAGGTCTCGATGTCGTAGTCCTCGATCAGGCGGCTCTCCTTCACCCAGTCGTCGTTGGTGAAGTGGGAGCCCATCCACGAGGCGCCCATCAGCGAGCTGGGGATCTTGATAGTCCTGTCCACCCGCGGCAGGTAGTTCCAGATCTCGTTGCCGGCCTTGAGGGTGGCCGTCCCGGCGTCCTTGCGCGGCGAGAGGATGCGCACCAGGGAATACTCGGTGCCGAGCGACCACACCTGCATCTCGAAGGAGCGTGACCAGTTCTCGGTGAGAACCTCCATGCTCGCCGTTCCCCGGCTGGACTCGCCACGCATGATCCGATCGACGCAGTCGATGATGTCGCGGGGAGTCTCGGCTCGCCGGCAGGTAGAAACCTGGGCGCGCGCAGCGTGGGTTGATCCGAGCGCGAGGGTCGCTGCCGTGATGAGGGCGCTCGCCCGGACGACGGCTCTTGTTCTCATCCCTTCATCTCCCGCCAGCGCTCGAGCAGGGCTTCCACCTCTTCGCCCATGAACATGTAGAAGCCGAGCATCTCCTCCAGGCGTGCGCGTGCCGGTGAGGGCTCGTCTCCGATGGAAGCCAGGCCTTCGGCGGCCAGCCCAGCCATCACGTGGAACGATTCCACGCGGTGTCTCGTCATGTGCTCGAACGATCCGGGCGCGATATCGTAGAAGTCACGCCGATCGCCGCGCGTGCTCACCCGGCGGGCCAGCCCGACCTGCTCGCACAGGCGTGCGTTGGTGCTTACCGAAGCCTTGCTGACCTGGAGCTGGTCGGCGATCTCCGCCAAAGACAGGGGCCGGTCGGCAACCATCAGGAGACCGAACAGGCGTCCGAAGGTGCGCGGCAGGCTCAGACGCTCCACGGCCAGGCCCATCCGCTCGATGAACTGTTCGATCTCGGGATTCGGCATAGACGAGACCTCCTTCCCTCTCTACCTTACACGTTCAGACCGTTCAGTCAATACTTAACGTACTTATCGGAATTGGTGTGGCGGCGCGTACGGGGCGGACATATGCTTCCCCAGGAACGAGGGCTTCGATAGCGGGGGAAAAGCCGGCTTCCGAACGGGGGAAAGTGCTGATGGCCGAGATTCTTCACCGCATCCGCATAGGGGCGCCGCTCGAGGATGTTTACCGGGCGATCACCACCGGCGACGGCCTGACGAGCTGGTGGACGGACGATGCCTCGGCCGTGCCGGAGGTGGGAAGCGTGGCCGAGTTCGGATTCGCGAACCGGACGGTTGTGTTCCGGATGAGGGTCGACGGTCTGGAGCCGCCGCGCCGAGTGCTGTGGAGATGCACGGACGGCCCCGCTGAGTGGATCGGCACCTACGTGGCGTGGGAGCTCAGCACCGCCGACGACGGACGCACGCAGGTCGACTTCGTTCACGGAGATTGGAAGGAGGCGGCTGGAACCTTAGCACTGTGCAACACGACCTGGGGCCACCTTATGCATCACCTGAAGGGGTATCTGGAAGGGGAAGTTCCGGGACCGCACTACCGGAGCGGGTGAGGGAGCTGTCTACCTCCCCCCGATCACCCGAAACTCTTGCAAGCACTTCCTCTTCGGCCCAACGGCCCGATGTTGGCCCGCAACACCTTCTAGCGGCCGCCTATACAACCTCCGCGAGCGGGCACCTGAAGCCGGGAACGACTCCTTCCCCTTCCAGGGCACCATCGTCGCCGATCAGCGACTCGCTCCCGTCGGCACGGTAGACCCTGGCGACCCGGCGTTGCGGATCCACGACCCAAACCACTCTGGTTCCCGGCTCCATCCAGTCCGCCACCTTCGCCAGGCTCTGTCCGGGCCGGTCCTCCGGCGAGAGCACCTCGACGACGAGGTCCGGGGCGAACTCGGCGTAACCCGCGGGCCGCGGATCCGGAATCCGTTCCCGGCAGATGAAGGCAATGTCCAGTGCCCGCACAGTATCGGGATCGCTGGTCAGCTTGAACCCGGTCTCGGCCGCCAGAACGCGCCCCAGGTTCTCCTCGTCCACGTGAACAAAGATGCGCGCTGCCAGACGAGCAGTGACTTCGCCGTGCCGGTATCCCGCGGGCTCTCCTACCAAGAGCACGCCCCGGACCAGTTCTGTGCGCTTTCCGGGAAGCTTCAGCCGTAGAAGCTCATCCGCAGTCACTGACTGGCTTTCGATCACCTGTGAAAGATAGCTCTGGCTTCGAGGCATAGCGACCGATCATGCATTCGACCCATCAATGGACCGTCAACGCTCGCAAAGCGGAATGTGGGAATCGCATCTGCTCACGCCTACCTGTCAACATCGCTTGCGACTATCTTTCGGCCGGCCGGCGAAAATGGTCGGGCCACGTGCGGGGCCGTAGCTCAGTTGGGAGAGCGCCTGGTTTGCAACCAGGAGGTCGGCGGTTCGAGTCCGCTCGGCTCCACTCTTCTAAGCACTTGTTCTCATTTGGCTTCTAGCGCTACCCACCTCCTGCACCCGGTTACGGGTGTACATGTTTGTTTACATGTTTGGGTCGGATTCCGGAACCGCCAGTCGGGAGGTGAGTCACTTCTTGGTACACATTCGGTCGGCGGCCATCGGAGTTTCGGGAGGGAATCGAAAGCGGTCCCCCCCGCCCGCTCCGATTACGATCGATCCCTATTCGGCCTCGACCCTTACCCCGCCTTCCAGCATGCACAGAAGGCGGGGCAGGGTCTCCGCGAGTGGAATGATCCTCAGGCTATGGTTGTGTGACTTCGAAGTTGTCCGCCGCTAGGCGGGTCCTTAGAACGCAAACGTTGTCTCCTGGTATTCATCCGGACGGTTGTCAAAGACGCGTTTGCCCTACCGCCGGATGTGGATCATCCGTTTGATCCGGCGCCGGAGTTTCCGTTCCTGCATTGTGGAGCCACGTAGCTCTGTTGCCAACGCCCCGCGGCCCAACACACCCCTGGAGCTGGCGCCGTGCCCAGTATCACGCCGGGCGCTTTCGCTTAACCGGTGGGGAATGGCGAGAAAGGCAACCCTCCGGTCGTCTGTCCAGAGTAGGTGCCATCCTATCCTGGCGCGAGAGGAGGTCGCCGCTCGCGTATGGACCGCCCCCGACACGGAAGGTTTCCCGGATGGGGAGGTACGCACTGAGAGGACGCTTCGGGTCCTCTCACGCCGCCCGTGGAGTGGCCGGGGGGCTTGGCAGGCTGCGCGGTCTGGTTAGAGCGTGTCGGATGGCCGCTGACGGGGGTCAACGAGCGCCACGATCGTTTGCCCCGGCTGGGGCTGCGGCGGATCCTGCGCAGTGAAGACGGTCAACCGTCCTGTGTCTTCGAGGAGAAACAGAGGCAGCGCGGTCGGCCACCGCTCCAGAAAGTCCGCGTAGCCGAACTCTGCGGTAAGCCGCGTCGCCTTCACCTCGGCGCCGCTATCGAAGCGCGCGGTGATCGTCCAGTAGTCGGCCTCCGGGTGGAAAAGGAACCTACCGCGCAGGCCCTTGCGGACTGCGTTCGTCTCTGGTGCCGCCGTCTGCCCCTCCGGCGGAAGCTGGTACACCTCCTGCCTTCCGAACACCTCGCCGAAGTTGAGTGCGCTGAGAGAATTGACCTCGGCGTTCGCCGTCACCGCGAGCAGGCGCCCGACGCCGTCCAGGTCGACCGCATCGAGGGCAGCCTCGGTGAGGGTGCTGCCGTAATATGCCTCTAGTCCCGCCATCCGAGCCTCGCGGACGTTCGTGTAGTTCGTGTCGGAAAGTCGCACGGGCACATCCGCGTCGTGCAACGCGCCAGCCACGGCCCGCGCCCACGGATGAGCGCCGACGAACAGGACGCCCTGCGGCGATGGAAGCGCAACGCCTAGCAGGCGGGCAAGCGGCCTAGCGGTGAGGCCGTAGATGGCGACAGTCAGGATGATCACCAAGAAGGTGACCGGCGCGAGCTGGCTCGCACCCGCGTATCTCGCCTCCTCCAGCTCTAGGGCGATGATCGCGGACACAGCCGCCGCCACGATCCCTCGCGGGGCGACCCAGGCGATGAGCGTACGTTCTCGCCACGAGAGTTCGGATCGCAGCGTCGAGAGCGCGACCGCGGCGGGTCGCACGACGAGCACCAGCGCTGCGACGAAAGCGAACTCTGCCCCGCCGAGGCCCCGCAAGTGGGCCACCTCCAGGCGCGCGGCGAGAATGATGAACAGGCTCGAGATGAGCAGGACCCTGAGGTTCTCTTTGAACTCGATGATGTGACTGACCTCCACGGTCCGCTGGTTCGTGAGGGCCATCCCCATGAGAGTTGCCGTCAGCAGCCCCGACTCCGGCTGCACGTTGTTGGAGGCCGCGAACGCTGCCACGACGAGCATCAAGGAAAGCGGACTTTGCAGGAACTCCGGCACCCACTGCCGGTCGAGGAGCCAGATCATGAGCCCCGCGGCCGCCGCACCGATCCCGACCCCTACTGTGACCGTCTTGCCAAGCCCCAGCAGCACGGCGGTCGTCGCCGCTCCCGGTCCACCGGCGACCAACGCCTCGAACACGAGCACTGCGAGCACCGCCCCGATAGGATCGATAAGGATTCCTTCCCATTTAAGGGTGGATGCCACCTGGGGCACGGGGCGCATGCTGCGGAGCAGAGGCACGATCACCGTGGGACCTGTGACGGTGAGGATCGCGCCGAGCAACAGCGCCGCGCCCGCCTGCAGCCCGAGCAGGAACATCCCCGTCGCCGCGCCAAGGAGCCACGTGACGAGCACGCCAAGGGTAACCAGGTTCCGAACAGCCCCGCCGATATGCCGCAGCTCATCCAGACGCAGGCTGGCGCCTCCCTCGAACAGGATGATCGCGACGGAGATCGATACGAGCGGGAAAAGAAGGTCGCCAAGCACAGCGTCGGGCTGCAGGAAGCCGGTCACCGGCCCGGCCACCACACCCGCCACGAGGAGCAACAGGATCGAGGGTATGCCCGCACGCCACGCGACCCACTCGGCAGCGATCCCCAGCGTCACGATGCTCGCGAGAGCGAGAAGGAGTTCTTGGCTCAGGGCCGTACTCCGTGAATACGGGATGGTCCGCGGCACATCGCGCGTCCAGCGATGCCGCACCGGTCTTGGTCACCTTGCGGCTCGGCGAGGCCTCCGGCGGAGAGGACGCCTCACCTGTCCGACGAACCGCGATAGCCCGCGGGGACGCCCCGGGTCAAGGTGCGTCCTATTCTACGGGGGTACGCTCGACTTCAGTAGACCCGACCTTGAGAGAACGGATCCCGGCGCTGATCGAGCTGAGCCTGTAAGCCGGTCCGTTCCAGCTCTCCAGTCCCGGCCGAGCTTATTTGCCACAGTAACGAGATAGGCTTCGAAGAAAGCCCCTCACAGCTGATACGCCTCCGCACCGGGGGCGTCCGTGTGCAATGCCAGATTTGCACCGTGTGCCGGGGCCGCCTGCAATTCTTGCAGCGACGGCTGGCACAATTGGCAGAAAAACTCGCCTTTCAGATGGGGAGCTGGTCCGGACCGGGCGAAGCCCCGAGGAGCTTGCGCGGGAGTTCGAACCGTCGGCGGAGTCGATCCGCAACTGGGTCCGGCAGGCGGATCTGGATGAAGGTCGCCGCTCGGACGGTCTGACGACGGAGGAGCGAGCCGAACTCCGTCGGCTGCGCCGGGAGAACAGGCAGCTCCGCATCGAGCGGGAGATCCTCTCAAAGGTAACCGCCTGACCAGCGCTTTCTCACGAACCCTAGGCAGATCGGGCTGCCCCACTCTATTCTGACTCCAAGGTAGTCGTTCGTAGACATATAGGGGCAGTGGTTAGCTTGAGGCACGCAGGAAGCGAGACCCCCTGGAAGATGCCGAAATGCCGACTGGGCCTTGGACACCCAGCTATCAGATACGCGAGGCCCAGTGGCAGAACTACTCAATGGTGAGGCGGAGATGTATGAAAATCACGCTCTCAGCGAAGCTGGAGCGAGAGGAGAGCATTTACAATCTCAAACACTGCTGCATCAAGGAGTTCAATGATCTGAAGCCCGATGCAGTCTCCGTATGTGCGTACACTGACGACGCGGAGCTCTCCGGACCGGCGAATCTCGCCGTTCTCGAGTTCGTTCCGTTTGGCGAGTGGGGTAGAGCTGAGGAGGGAGTAGCGTACAACCTTCCGACGTCTTCGTTCGAGTTCAACTTGATCTCTATCGGACTCTAGCCTGCTCGACGCGACCGGAAGGTAGGTCTGTCACCGTGGGCCCGCCACACACTGACGACAGGTGTCCATGTATCTCTACATGTTTGGACCCGCATCGGATGCAGATTGCCACGAGAGAGACCCGCACCGGATGCGGAAGATCAGCCAGAGATCAGCATAAGATGCTGAAATAGCAGGATTTACAACAGAGTCTGCAACCAGGAGGTCGGCGGTTCGAGTCCGCTCGGCTCCACTCTTCTAAGCACTTGTTTTCATTGAGCTTCTAGCGCTACCCACCTCCCGCACCCGGTCACGGGTGTACATGTTTGTTTACATGTTTGGACCTGAGAGCGCGGCCCGGACTTGGCCCTGGGAGGTATCTCCGCCGTCTTCATGCTTTGACCTGGCGCCTGATAAGCGTGAGGTCGGTGGTTCAACTCCACCCGGGCCCATACGCGGAAAGCCCCGTCCGACGGGGCTTTCGTGCATCTGGAGGGTGGGTCGTCTCAATCGATTGAGACGCGCGGTGACAGAGGCGGTGACAAGAGGGGCGGCCGCTGACTACCTCCACGGACGCTTTCGCTTGCTCGCACAGGCGGCGCGTGTCGACCTAGATTACGGCAGCTTCCCCGGCGCCGATGTCCCCACGTACCAGTCCGAGGATGTCGCGGCGGTTCAGTCGGAGAGGGGTACTGCGGGCTCGCCGCATTACACCACCGATACACAGGAGGCAGAGATGCAGGAGACCGTCGCCTTCGTCATGTCATGGTACGTGCTGGTGCTGGGGCTATCGTTCCTGGTCCAGGCTCGCCGCTGGAACACCTGGATCAAGCAGATCGGCGAGAGTGCCCACGAGCTGCACCTGGTGCTGATCTACGCCCTCGTTCTCCTGGCCGGATTGGTCGTCGTGGCCGCCCACAACGTCTGGGTATTGGACTGGCCCGTCGTGATCACGGTGTTCGGTTGGGGGATGGCGATCAAGGGTGCCCTGATGCTCCTGTTCACACCGCTCGTCGGACGGCTCACCGATTCGTTGCCGGCGAACGCAGCCGGCCTGATGCGAGTGGTAGGAGCTATATGGACTGTGCTCGGAGCGATTCTCGTGTATGGGAACGTGATAGCATAGAACTCGGGGCGCTTCGCTTGCTCGCACGGCGGCGGGCGGGGTGCGTACATTCCGATCTCGATCCTGCCCGCTTTCGCACGCGAGCCTGTCGAGGGGTGGTCTTGCAGTACGTAATCCCCGCTGTCGTTCTGATCGGCCTCGGGGTGGGGACCCTCATCGTCTTCATCAGATGGGGCGCCCGCTGGGGTTCCACCCCAGAGGAGTGCGCCCGATCGATGCCTGGCGACGCCTACCTCGAGGGCGGTCCGCCGTCCCGGGTGGCGATGACACGTGCCGTTTCTCTCCACGCCCCACCTGAGACCGTGTGGCCATGGCTCGCGCAGTTGGGACGCGGCGCCGGCTGGTACAGCGTTGATTGGCTGGACAACGGCGGCAAGACCTCGGCCCGGCACATCGTCTCTTGGATTCCCGAACCCCAGCTCGGCGATGCGGCGCCGATCGGCTACCTGCGCCATATCGAACCCGGCCGGGCTATGGTCTGGTGGGTGAAGGGGACTCGGTTCGCGGGCGCGACCGCTCGCCTGGTGGTCGACCTTGGCCTCAATCCGGAGAATGGGGGCTCGCGTCTCGTCACCCGAATGTCGGCCGACGCTGCGGGGCCCACAGCCGGGACCGCCCTCCTGGTCTTCCGCTTCGTGGATTCCATCATGGCCATTCGACAATTGCTGGGAATCCGGCAACGCGTAGAGCGCTACGGGGCACGCACCACCGCTCCCCCTGAAGACCCCGAGACGGGTGCCCGCGACCAGTACCAGCTCTACGAGGTGATCTACGCCTCCGGCGACACGGCCGGTGTGCGAGGCAAGGAGTTGGCCGCGACCTGGCGTCAGACAGCACTCGAAGACGGTTTCCTCCGGACGTGAGCCGCGCTTGCTCGCACGGCGGCGGGCGGAGCGTCAACGGGACGACAACAATGTCTACAGCGAATCCCGCCGCCCCCGACTGAGTCAAGCAGTGCCAGAAAGCAGTGACATGGCACGTCGGCCACACCCGCGCCACGACGCCGCCCAGGAAACCAGCGGTGACGATGATCGTGACGTCTGCGGCGATTCCCACGACGCATCCCGTCCTAGGTTTTCTCGCTGGGCGCGCCGGCCCGGCCGCTCAGTGAAACACGGAGCACGGCATAGCCCAACAGTCCGGAGATCAGTGAGCCGATCAGAATACCGAGTCGCTCCAGCCCCAGATACGCCGTACCACCCTGCTCGAATGCCAGCGACGCGATGAACAGGCTCATCGTGAAGCCGATGCCGCACAGCAGCGCCGTGCCGTAGAGCTGCCACCAACCGACCCCTTCAGGAGGCGATGCGATTCGCAGCCGCACGGCAAGCCAGGACATCACCAGGATCCCGACCTGCTTGCCGAAAAACAACCCCGTCACGATGCCTAACGGAACGGGATGAAGCACGTCGGCGATGGACAGGCCGATGATCGACACGCCCGCGTTGGCGAAGGCGAAGATGGGCAGCACCCCAAAGGCCACCCACGGATGCAGCGCGTGTTCGAGGTGACGCAACAGCGATTTGGGTGCGGGTGTCGACGGGGATGTCTCCGACGCGCGCAGCGGGATGAACATCGCCAGAACGACGCCGGCCAGCGTGGCGTGCACCCCGGACTTCAACACCGCCACCCACAGCGGAACGCCGAGGAGAAAATAGGCGGCGGGCCTCGTCACGCCGAATCGATTGAGGCTGGCGAGACCGAGGATAAGAACAGCCGCAACAACGAGGGAGAGCATGGATAGCTTGGCCGTGTAGAACAGGGCGATCACAATGATAGCCCCGAGATCGTCGAAGATGGCGACACTCAGCAGGAAAGCTTTCAGTGCTGTCGGAACGCGCTTTCCGAGAAGTGAGAGCACCCCTAACGCGAAGGCAATGTCTGTCGCGGTCGGGATTGCCCACCCTCCCATCGCGACGGGATCACCCCGGTTGAGCGCCACGTAAAAGGCTGCGGGAGCCAGCATTCCGCCCACGGCAGCGAACGCCGGCAGGCTAGCCTGCCGCGGGCTCGACAAGTGCCCCTCGACCACCTCGCGTTTCAGTTCCATGCCGACGAGGAAGAAGAACACCGCCATCAGGCCGTCATTGATCCATAGCAACAGGGGCTTGGCGATTCCGAAGGTGCCAACCTTGATCTCGATCGGAAGGTCCAGCAACGCATTGTAGTGAACCGCGAGAGGTGAGTTGGCGACGACCAGTGCCAACACAGTCGCCATCATCAAGATCAGTCCGCCCGCAGCTTCCAGGCGGAGAAAATCTTGGAGCGGCCGCAGCACCCTATCGCCGGAGAGAGGTTTGTGCGCATGCATGCGGTATTGCCACAGCCTTTCGTCTGTCCCACAACGGTTGAGCTAGGTAGTGGGGGGTAGCACGGTGACATGCCCCCGTAAACGAGACCGACTGCGGAGTTAGTATGGCAGTCAGTCGGAACACGAGGAAAGGGGGCTGAAGATGGGTCAGAAGCGGTACACGGCGGAGCAGATCGTCGGCATGCCGCGCGAAGCGACTCCCCGAACTTCTCCCCGAACTTTGACTGCGCAACTTGGGGCCGAAACCGACCCTCTCACCCGCTCGACCAGACCACCCCCACCCGGCACCAGCACCCGCCTGGTTCCATGCGAGAGACGCCGCGAGAGCCCCTTGTCGGCCCAATTGTAGCTCGGAGTTGGGGAAGATCCTCGGTCACCTATCCACCGCGACTGCACGAGCTTGGGCTGCCCTCACCACACCCTACTGACACCATCTCAGGCGACCCAATTGACAAACCTGCACCACGACGAAGTCTAGCTTCCAACCGTGCGGAACCCAGTTGAGCAGTTCAAGCGACCGATCCAACATCAACGTGTCGGGGTCGCCGGGCGAGGAAGGCCTGAACCTTCGAGCGCGTTGGCGCTACCCGTACTGCCTGCTCGCCGACTGGCGAGCAGGTCCGGTGCGACGACGATGAGCGCGAAGGCGATCAGGAAGAAGCCAAGATGGTTCCAGAACACCAGGCCCCACGCGGTGTTGAGGCCTGGCAGGCTCTCGGGGAACCCTTGGCCAGCCAGCAGGCTGATCGTAACGGTGATCGCCGGGGCCGTGATCAGGGTCGAGACCACGCCGAGTGTGGTGGCCACGGCGAGCCCGACAGCCCACCGAGGCGAACGGGCGGTCGGCAGGAATGGGAGCGACACGAGAGCGGCAAAGAGGGTCGCGTAACTGACCGCGACGCCCAGGTGCACGCCTCACCCGAGCACCCCCTGGAGCGACTCGGGGTAGCCGCCCCGGAGTACGATCTGCGCTCCCATAAACTCGGCTATGTGCTGCGGGAAGCCGCCTACAACCTGTACCGCGACGAAGACCAACGCCCCCGCCAAGGCAGCGGCCGCGATCCAAGGAGCCCGCTTCGTGACTGCTTGTACAATGGTCATTATCTATTTCCTCCAGTCGTCTACATCTGCGATCTAGATGACAGGCAGAACCACTACCCGTCCTGGTCTATTTCGGGCCCATAACGTAAAGAGGGCCCGAGAGAGTTCCCTTCGTAGCAGACCGGCGAGCAGGATCCCTCCACCCCCACCCCCTCAACACCCACCTGGTCCCAAGCGAGAGACGCCGCGAGAGTGCTTCATAGGCCCGGTCTCGGGTAGGCGCCCCCTCCCATAGGCCCGCGCAGGAGCAATGTACGTTTCGGTGTTTCTGCTCTACGGTGGGCTCACCGCCTCCACGGTGGAACGTCAACATCTGGCCGGTCGACTTCAAGCAGCATCAGGAACCGTTCTTGGTCGAGCGTGTGCTCGTCGCACAAGGCATCACCCTTTCCCCCAACGGCGTACCGCCTCAGGATCGCTCCAATCGAAGGGCCCAACGGCGAAGCTGTACTGCAGGCGCCGTAGAATCTCGTCCCACGCCTGGTCGAAAGGCGCATGTACGGCGTCCCAATCCTCACCGTCACCCCATCCGATCTGGCTTAGCGAGACGCGAGTGCCGCTGGGCGCGACCCACCGGCAGCTGGGCACAGGCTCCGGGTGGCGGCGCCCGGTGCGTCGATCGATTATGCTGTTGATTATCTTGATGACGAAGAGGGCCTCATCGCCCATACGCCCGACCAGCGACCGCCGCCGGAACGCCTACCCCACGCGGCGGCAGGACGCCGGTAAGCCCTGGGAGGCAGACATGCTCAACGAAACGCAGCTCGAGATGTGCGAGACCAGCACCTGGGACTTCTCCGATCTCCGGGCCCTGTTCCTGAACTGCACTCTCAAACCATCGCCGGAGCTGTCACACACGCGGGGCCTCATCGACATTTCGATGGCAATCATGGAGAAGAACGAGGTCTCCGTCGAAGTAATGCGGCCCGTCGACTACGACATAGCCAGTGGGGTGTATCCAGACATGACCGAGCACGGATGGGAGAATGATGACTGGCCGCAGATATACGAGAAGGTAAAGGCCGCCGACATCCTCGTGATCACGTCTCCCATCTGGCTCGGGGAGAAATCATCGGTCTGTACGATGGTGATTGAGCGGCTCTATTCGAGCTCGGGGGATCTCAACGAAGCAGGCCAGTACGCCTATTACGGCCGCGTCGGCGGCTGTCTGATCACGGGCAACGAGGATGGCGCGAAGCACTGCGCCATGAACATTCTCTATTCGCTGCAGCATCTCGGTTACGTGATCCCCCCGCAGGCCGACGCAGGCTGGCTGGGAGAGGCGGGGCCCGGCCCTTCCTACCTGGATCCCGGATCCGGAGGCCCCGAGAACGACTTCACGAACCGAAACACGACCTTCATGACGTGGAACCTCCTGCACCTGGCCTGGATGATCAGAGATGCGGGAGGCATCCCGGCCCACGGGAACCAGCGATCGCTATGGGATGCCGGCTGTCGCTTCGATCACCCCAACCCGCTGTATCGATAGCCGACGAAGTGTTCTCTGGCTGTAGCTGGAGCAGCGTACCAGCCCGACATGGGAGCGGTGGTGGACGGCGTTCGTGAGCTGGACGGTGAAGAGAGGGCTGGGGAAATCTCGGCGAGACTTGATGAGTTGGTCGAGCGCAGCGAGAACTATTTGGTCGAACGCTGGCGGTACGGCGAGGCACCGTGAACTGTGCCGACCGGAAGCTTAGGCGGTTCCCGTATCCGCGCGACTTCTGAACCCCGCGGTAATCACGCCGGGCGCTTTTGGGTCAGCAGGCGATTTGAGTATGGTTGTAGTTGAACGAAGCGGATTCCCCCCTCCCGCTTCTGAGGCTCGGTCATGAACCGCGTTCGGTCACCGCCTGCCATGCACGCCGGTTGCCTCGGCAATTGGCTTCTCATACGGTTGCGTATCTCTCCCGTCCCACTCGCAGAAGGAGAAGGGCAATGATTGGAATGGACTTCGGCAGCTTTCTGGCTCTTCTGATCATCAGCGTAGTTGTATCCGGCGTTCTGCATTATGGCTTCAAGTTCTACGTACGCGCTGGAACTGCTTCGTATCTCTCCAAGGTGGTGATCGGTTGGTTCGGTGCATGGCTTGGCTCGCCGGTCTTTGGCCACTGGTGGGAGGGTCTCAACTACGAGCAGGTGTACTACGTTCCAGCCATTCTCGGCTCGCTGGCTGTGCTCCTCCTGGTGGTGGATTGCACGAAGACCTGTGGCGCGGTGTGCGCTCCCGGGAGAGGCGGTCGAGAAGGAGGCGGCCCAGTTCTAGCCGACTCCGCGGCTGAGTAGCACGCTACTGGCCAGTTCCGCCCAAGACGAGGGGGTGAGCATGACCGTCTTCATGGTTGACAGGATTTGGCTCTTTGGCGTTCGTGGCGCAGTCGGTTTCTCCAGAGGCTACGTTCCACACTTCAATGGAGGCTTGCAATGAAGAAGTACCTCCTTCCGGTCCTGTTCATCTTGTTGGCTCCCGCGTCCACCGTCGCTCAATCCGCCACCGAAACAGAAGTGACCGAGGCGATTCTCGAGAACTTTCGATACCTGAACGAGAATCTGACTAACAAGCCGGGCACCTACTCGAGCCAGGGCGCCCTTGAGTTTTGGTCGAGCGGTGGCTTGCTCAACGAAGTATCCAACCGCGATACGGACGAGTATGACGTCTTCAGCATCACGCCGAAGCACATCCGTGTAATTCCGATCGTCGAAGGCCAGGCAGCCGTGGCCCACTATTACTCGGAGGGCGCGCTTCAGCCCAAGGGATTCCCAGGGGTCTCGCACTACATGACGAGAGCGACGCAGGTATTCGTGAAGGAGGGGGGAGAGTGGAAGGTTCGTTCGTCCCACTGGTCTCCGATTTCAGCCGGGTCGGGTACTACTCAGACCGTTCAGTAGTAGGACGCTCTGAAGATCGACAACAGCGGGGCGGTTCCATTGGGGTCGTCCCTCTCGCTTTGCTCGCACGGCGGCGGGCGGGCGTGGGAGCTGGAGCGGGAAGCGTTGACCGATTGACCGCGATCTGGACTCAAGGTAGCTTGTTATCCGACGCTGCTTGGCGCCACGGTGTACACGCTGCGACCGACAAACAGCAGCAGACAGAAGGAGCCAGAACTCATGACAACGACCAAATCCCCCCAACGCGGTTCACCCGCAGCCAGTAAACCCGATTCCCCGGAGGAGATTCTCGACCTGCCGGAAGAATTCCGCATCCCGCGGAGCGACGACCGCGACCTAGCCTTCGCAGGATGGCGGATCGGCTACGCCGAGTCTGAGCCGATTGAGCTGTTACCCGGTTACGAAACAGGAGCGTCGGTTTCGATCTACCTGACCGTCGGTAAGCATCTCATCACCCATTGCATCCGTTGGGAAGAGAGAGATGGTAAGCCGCGGACCGAGAAACATGCGGTTGGGCATCACGGGACTTTAGCGTCATATAACTGCGCATGTGACGCTCTTGAATGGCTAAAAGAAGACGCCGGCGGTAGGCTCGGAAGCGTGAGTAAGCGGGCGTGGACGATCGCCTGCCAGACCTGGCCAGAGCTTGCCGATGAGGAAGTAGAGCGAATCAAGTAGACGCCCTGACGGGCCAGACGCCAAGCAGCGAAGGGGGGCCTCACCGGCCCCCTTAGTTTTGCAGCGCCGCCCTGTAAGTCGGCTCAGCTGGAAAGCTCGGCCCGCACGGGACCTTGAGCAACGCGCCGAGCGGTGCAGGGAAGCGGCGCGGCGGCTGATACGGGAGATGCTGGAACGCTGAAGCGCGTTTGCTCGCACGGCGGCGGGCGGGAGCCCTTGACCGGAACCACGGTTTCGGTACCCTAACAGTAGACACTCCGGTGCAATGTCGGGCGCAGCGCCCCACGCTCCCTCTACGCCGGCGGGCCTCAGAGCGGCAGCCAGTAGGAGAGCTTCAGCGCGAAGAAGCTGCGGCCCGGAGCCCGGACCGCGTCAGCCCAGTCGCCGGGCCCGGAACGCTCCGGCCCGGTCTCGGAGACGAACGACTGCCGGTCGAGCTGCCAGACCGCGAAGAGAGTGCTTCCGGGCCGCCACTCCCACCTCAGCACGAGGTTGCTCCGGAACGAGAGCGCACGGAAATCTTCTCGCTCGAAGCTGAACTCCTGGTCTCCATCGCGGACCGTCAAGGTGTGCGGGGCGGCACCGGCGGTCTCGCCGATCGTCGTTCCGTCCGTCCCATACGTGCGGAGATCCCGGCCTCCCGCCGCCCCCAGCTCGCCGTAATCGAGGAAGCGCCCCGTGTCTACGAACGGCTCCGCGTACACCTCCACGCTCAGGTCCGGGTTGAAGGCGTAGTTCAGGCGGACCTGCATCGAGAGGGTCGCCCGGTCGAGAAAGGCGAACACGTACCGGCTCCCGAAGGTGGCGGCGGAGCCTCCCTCGAACGTTCCCACGTACTGGCGCGACTTGAGCTCGCGCCAGTACGTGGGGCCGAGGCGGAGCTGAACCGCGCCTCCCGGCTTTAGCTCCAGCGTGCCGTCGAGCAACCAGCTCCATCCTCCCAGTTCGTCGCGCCCGTATCCTCCTGAGAGGCGGACGTTCGTGCGTGCCCGCCGGTCGCTGAACAACTTTCCCCCCACCTCCCATGCCGAGCCGGCTTCCATGGACGGCCCCCCGCGCGTGAGGTTGTCGCTCTGCGCGCGGGGATGAAAGCCGCCGCCCACCTCGAAGCCGGAGAAACTGCGGAGCGTGAAGTCGGCCGACAGCGAGAGCTTGCTCGGCTGGCGCTCACCCCCGAAGTTCCAGATCCCCGTCGCCTTGGCTGCCAGGAAGTAGCGGTGGAACAGCCCGGGGGTGTTCTCGCGGTAGCGCACCGCGGCTTTGGCCTCGATCCGGTCGGCGCGCCGGAGGCGGCCTGCGTCCGCTGGTACGCTCGAAATCCAGCGCGAATGCGTATCCGGACAGCGAGGTACGGGTGGTGTCGTAGGTGACGTAGTCGGCGTCCGGGCGCTGGAAGTAGTGCGAGCTGAACTCCTGCACCTGCCGGATCGCCTGTGCCGAGCCGCCGATGTAGCTGCCGCCGATCAGGCCGCGCAGCTCGTACGCCCCGCCCTCGAGGCGAAGATTCCAGTCCAGCGTCGCCGCGTACGCCTCCCGGTTCATCTGCGTCGCAAGAGCAGAGTCTCCGGAGAAGAAGCGCCGCACCGCCGTCGCGCTCAGCCCCACCGTCGAGGCCGCCGCACCGAACTCCTGTTGACCGCTCAGCGCCACCCAGCCTGTGGCGGGCTCGACCCTGATCTCGTCGAACTCAGCCGAGACCGTGTCATAGGTGGCGGCATACTCCTCAGAGGTGACCGATGCGAGGGCCCCGAGCGAGAACCCCGAGGGGGTGCGGCCCGTCAGCTTGCCGGCGGCGAGGATGGTGGTGTTGAGCGGCCGGTCCACGAAGTCGCCGTCCGCCTCGCCGCCCGGAGGGGCGCCGATCCGCCTCGAGTAGAAGAGAGCGTCGCCGCCGCGGCCGTTCCCGCCCCCTCCGCTCAGCCTTCGCTCGAGGATCTCCCTACCCTCGACGAAGAACGGCCTCCGCTCCTGGAAGAAGGTGGGAAAGGCGGACAGGTTCACCTCGGCCGGGTCCGCTTCGACCTGGCCGAAGTCGGGGTTGAAGGTGGCGTCAAGGGTGAGGCTCGGCCCGACGCCCATCTTGAGGTCGGCCCCGACCCGACCGTCGACCGCGCTCCGGTCTCGGAAGGGATCGGCGGACTCGATCAGCTCGCTGCTGGTGAAGGTCGCGGCGCTGGCCACGTACGGCATCACCTCCACCGGTCGACGAGTCCTGATTCCCTGAACCCCCTCCAGATCGCCAAACCAGGACGCCCACCCGGACTCGTTCCTCGGGATGGCGATCCAGAACACGTCTTCGTTCCGGGTAGGGATGTAGCGGTTGATGTTGACTCCCCAAACGTAATCGTCCGACTTGTTGAACCGGATCTGCGAGAAGGGGATCTCCAGCTCCGCCGTCCACCCCGTCGAGTCGATCACGGCGTCCGCGGCCCACACCGGGTTGTACGAATAGTCGCGATTCCGGAAGTCGTCCTCGTCGCGGGCGGTGAACCAGTCCAGCCGCCCGCCGGCTGCCGTCACCGCGAAGGAGTACGAAGCCCGCCGGTTCTGGTAGGAGTCGAGGGCCACGCTGAGACGCTCGGAGTCTCCCGCGTCGTCCCGCCGTGCCAGGACCGCCCGGATGCTGGTCGGATCGTCGGCGTGCATTCGGGCCCCGACGTAGAGCGCTCGCTCCGTGTAGACGAAGGCCACCTCCGTAAGCTCGGTGGCCGGCTCGCCCTCGTCAGGTTCCCGCTGCGTGAAGTCCGAAGTGAAAACCGCGCGCTGCCAGAACGGCTCGTCGAGCTTCCCGTCCACTTCGATCGTCTCGTGCGGGGCCAGACGCACGGCCTCGATCCGCTTGCTGACGCACGCGGCTCCCAGCGTTCGGCGGCACGGGCGAGGGTAGATCGTATCGGCCGCGATGCGCCCGCCCGCGAGGCCCTGCGTGATTCGGCACGGAACCGACGGCGGCCAGCGCCACCGCCAGAACGAGGGTGTGACGGCCGGCGAGAGGAGTCCCTCCACAAGTACTAGGCCCCGTTGGAGCGCGTCGGCGAAGGCGTGGGGGAGGTTCCGGCCATGAGCGATACTCAAGAGCGCGCAGCGCATCGACGCCTTCGAGGAGCCTCCGCACGGACCTCAACGCCTGGCGTGCGCTCATCGCTCCGGTTCCGTTGGGGGGAAGGTCAGAATAGCCGAGAACCGCGCCGCTTTCAAACGTCGCGCGCTTTCGTCCGTTAGAAACGATTCTGCGGCCTCGGCGGCATCGGGACAGCAACACCACGAGCGGGTTCGCTCGCACGGCGGGGAGCGGGTGCCGCTGGGAGTGCCTATCCATCTCGCGGTGACAAAGGCGGTGACAAGATGCTGGGCAGGGGAGCACGCGGGACCATAGCCGGTTGGCGATTGGGCTCTTCGAACGCTGGACCGGCGAAGAAAGCGATTCCTGCGTGAGCGTCGCGTGCCCGGATTGGCGTGCTTACCCCTACCCGACGCTCTCCCGCACACCGACTTGCCCGACCTTGGCAGCGGACTCTTCCCTTCCAACCGTGGGCACCGGTTACGATCTTAGGGCCTCAAGTCCGATCAAGTCCCCGCGGTGGACCTGAACTCTGAAGGTTCTTCCAGTCGGGTGACGCTTAATTCGAACTTCACTCGAGGCGGCCGCAGGCCGTCGACAGCGAACCGGTTTGCCGGTGGTGTCCACTAGGAGGACGAAGCATGGCCAGGAAGCGCGACGGCAAAGAGAACGATCCACAGCTCGAGAGCAAGAACGGTCTCAGCAGGAGAGATTTCGTCAAGACGGGAACTGTCGCCGGGCTGGGTTCGGCAGCTCTCTTCGGGTCGGAAGCGGCGCGGGCGCAAGGATCCGTCACCGATGCGCATGAGATCGTCTGGGACTACGAAGTGGATGTCGTCATCGCTGGAGCCGGGTGTGCGGGTCTCACGGCGGCCATCCGCGCGAGTGATGACGGGGCCACGGTGCTGGTGGTCGACCAGAACTTCGACGTCGGCGGACGGATGCTGCACAGCGGGTCCTTCATGTCGCTGGGAGGGGGCGACCCGGTCCAGCTCCGGGACATGAAAGGCGAGAGCGACTCGGAAGGGTTCATCACGGTGGCTCCGATCGAGTCCCCGGAGGAGCTCGATGACAGCATCGATCTCCTGTTCACGGACATCACCGACTGGTCGATCGTCGACCGCAAAGCCCAAAGCCCCTACAGGTACAACGAGCCGGAGTTGATGCGCGCCTGGGCCGACAATTGCCCGGCCACCCGCCAATTTCTGATGGACAACTACGTGCGCTTCGCGCGGATCAGCGGAACGCACGGGGGTGGAGGGTTGTCCCGCGCGAGGGGGGCGCTCTGCTTCCTCCTGCTGGGCAGCAAGACGGATATGAAAGCCGGCACGATCACTCGGGAGGATGCGGGCGTGGCCGACCCCGATCGCACGAGCCCGTTCGCGCCGGTGCAGATGTTCGACGTGAGCCGTCTGGTCGGGCCGAACGCCGTGGGCAACGGCGTGGCGCTCTCACGGCCGCTGGAGTTCTCTGCCCGCGAGAAGGGCGTCGAATTCATGCTTCACCGCCGCTTCGACGAGATCGTGCGCGAGCAACCCTTCTCGGGAAGAGTGCTCGGGATCCGGAGCCGCTATTCGCCGCGGTGGCACCCAGAGACGGGAGAGCTCCTGCAGAGCTACTGGCGGAACGGGAACATCGATGAGCAGCGCGAAGTGGTGAGCATCCGGGCACGGCGGGCCGTGATCCTCGCCAGCGGCGGTCACGCCGGAAATCCCGAGGTTCGCGGCATGTTCTACCCTGCCATGCGGGAACCCGCCTTCCCCACCAGCGGTCACGCTCTGCTCGGTCCGCACGGTCAGGACGCCACCGCGCTCATCGCCGGCCTGAGGGTGGGCGCCAACCTGGCGGGGATGCAGCAGAACCTGTCCTACTCCACGACGTTTCACATCTCCACACGCCTCGGCACCCGGGACGCCTACACCGGCATGATGCCCGGCCACCCCACCTTCGGCTTCCGCGGCTCCGCGGGCGTCAATGTCGGCGGGGCAGGCTTCGAGGAGTTCATCGTCGTGAACCAGGTCGGGAAGCGTTTCTTCAACGAGGTTCGCCTCCCCTTGAGGCCCGGCCTGAACCGGTACCCGGGCGACGGTGGCGCTCCAGGCCGAGGGCTCGACCATACCCCGCTCGACTGGCGCAATTGCCGGAAGGAGTGGATCCGGGAGATGTACGAGTACGATCACGGCCTCGATGCAGCGCTCGCGATCAACGAGGGGTCGGAGCCTCCGCATTACTACTCCGGTCCGCTCTGGGCGATCTTCGATCAGGAGGCGGTCGAGCGAACCGGGTGGGAGCTGCGGTATCCCTACGTAGCAGACAACGGCTACTTCTTCCAGGCCGATACCATAGAGGAGCTAGCCGAGAAAATCGTCGCCGGTCACGAGTTCCAGCGGGTGCCCTTGAAGTATCTGTCCGAGACGGTGGCCACCTGGAACGGCTATGTGGACTCCGGTACGGATCCAGAGTTCGAGCGCGAGGAGGATGCGCCCATGCACCGCATCGCCACACCGCCCTTCTATGCGCTCTCGATCATGGTGATCTGGCACGATTCCTATGGCGGCCTGCGCGTCAACGGGCGGCAGCAGGTGGTTGACATGCAGGGCCAGGTCATTCCCGGCCTTTATGCAGGCGGCGAGGCGGTGGGCGGCTTCAACAAGCACGGCCTCGGCAAGGCCCACGTTCACGGCTACATCGCGGGCACGTATGCCGCCGCCGACTCGTCCGAAGGGAGCGAGTGAGTTCGCGGTGAGAACGCCGTTCGGGACCGGAACCTCCCCGCGGCCGCCGCAAAGGGGACAGCGGCATGCCATGCTGAGGATCGCGATGGGCTGTCCGGTCCTCGCGCTTCTCATTGCCCCGGTCGCGGTTGCCCAGCAAGTGATCGACACAGACGAGCTGGAAGAGGGACGGCAGCTCTATCAAGACCACTGCGCCCTTTGCCATAAGGAGTCCGGCGAGGGGAATCCGCCGGCCTTCCCAGCCTTGAGCGGCAATGACCTGCTCGAGGACCCCGCTCTGATTGTCAGCCGTATCCGCGAGGGCGAGGGCAACATGCCCCCGTTCCCCGATCTGACCACAGGGGAGATCGGCGCCCTGGCGTACTACGTCCGCAATTCCTGGGCGAACGACTTCGGCAGCGTGAGTAGCGAAGAAGTGGCAACGGTGCTGGGACAGCTGGAGGAAACCGACCCAAGGGCGACGGTCTGGGATGGCGTGTTCACGGAGGCACAGGCGAAACGGGGCCAGGCGGTGTACCCGGGTATCTGTGGCAGGTGTCACGGACGCAGGTTGAACGGTGCCCCGGACGATCCGGACATGCCGCCGAGTCCACCGCTGGCGCGGGCGAAGTTCCTCCGCGACTGGGATGGAAGATCGCTTGCCACCCTATTCGAGTATACGCGGGCGACGATGCCTGAGAGCAATCCGGGCTCCTTGACGGACTCAGAGTACGTCGACGTCATTGCCTACATGCTCTCGGTCGGCGGCATGCCGGCGGGAGAAGACGAGCTCAGACCGGATTGGCAGAGTCTAGCCCGCGTCGTCATCGAACGGCAGCCCCAGTAGGCGTCGATCTCTCGACAACCTGCGGGCCAGGGACTTGGAGCAGAAGGCCGATGGATGGAGGGCGGTAGTCCGGCTCGCCACAGCCCCCTCTGTAGACACCCAAAGGTTACTACTGGACTAGGGTGTGATGGCCACACCATGCGGGCGCGAGCCCACCGGGATGGTGGCGACCACCGTATTGCTCGCCGTCTCGATCACCGACACCGTGTTGGAGCCGTTGTTCGTGACGTAGGCGAAGGCCCCGTCGGGCGGGGCTTTCGTGCATCGTGGGGGCAAGTGGTCTCAGTCGATTGAGACGGGCGGTGACAAAGGCGGTGACAAGAGGACTGGATCGACCTCGCAAGCCCTCAGCCTCCATCGGCTCGATTCCCGAAGTGTGGGATTCGGGAATCCCGGTCACGTGCGTGCGAACCGGACCGCGCTTGCCACCACGGCGGAGCGAGGCCGATCTTGGAGCCGTGTCGGATTACCTCAAATACCTGCCTCTGGACGACGACCTATTCAGGTACGTGCTCGACCACACCAGCCGGCCGGACCCTGTCCAGCGGGCGCTCATCGAACGCACGGGCGAGCTCGGCGACGCACGCCGGATGCAGATCGCGCATCCGCAGGCGGTTTTCATGACGTTCCTGACACGCGCCATGGATGCCCGGATGGCGATCGAGGTCGGAACCTTCACCGGCTACTCGGCGCTCGCCATCGCTCGCGGGCTCGGGCCGGAGGGTCGGCTGATTACCTGCGACGTGAGTGAGGAGTGGACGATGATCGCGCGCGAGGCGTGGGAGCGGGCCGGGGTGGCGGACCGCATCGACCTCCGGATCGGTCCCGCGCTGGAGACGCTCGCGGCGATGCCCCCCGAGCCGCGGTTCGACCTCGCGTTCATCGACGCGGACAAGGAGAGCTACATCGATTACTACGAGGCTCTGCTCCCGAAGCTGAGGCCGAACGGGCTCCTCCTCATCGACAACACGCTCTGGGAGGGCAAGGTCACCGACCCCGAAAACGCTGACGAGTCCACCGTTGCGATCCGGGCGTTCAATGACCACTTGTCGGCGGACGACAGAGTCGAGAGCGTGCTGCTACCCGTGGCCGACGGGGTGACTCTCATCCGCAAACGGGCGGGGACGTCAGAATGAGAACCCGGGGCCAATACGCGGAAAGCCCCGTCCAACGGGGCTTTCGTGCATCTGGGGGGTGGGTCGTCTCAATGGATTGAGACAGGCGGTGACAAAGGCGGTGACAAGAGGGGTGGCCGCTGAGCCGCGCCTCGGCGCTTTCGCCTGCTCGCACGGCGGGCGGGCACACTCGGCCGCGATTGGAACTCCCCAGACTTCTCCCCGAACTTCAACTGTGCAAGTCACGAGTGCGACAAGACTGGGACCCGGAGCTTGAGATAGGCGCGCTCTCCCGCTTGAACCGACCACCCCCACCCTCCACCAGCACCCGCTCCGTCCCATGCGAGAGACGCCGCGAGAGAGCTTCATAGGCCCGGTCTCGGGTTGGAGTTGGAGGGAATGCTCGGTCGGTAGCGAGCTGGGCTACCAGAAGTCCGGCTTCGGCTCACCACGCCGCGTCGGGGCCTCATAGGTGTTATGCTGCCACTCCACGCAGTAACTACTTCTGGGCCACCGCTATTAGCCGTGCACTTCGGTTCTTGTCATACGGCGTGGCGGCCCAGTCCCCATAGAACTCGACGTTCTTGAACCCGGCACCGTCCAGAAGGGTCGCCCACTCATCGTGCAATCGGACTCGCATGCGCACAGCGGAGTACTCGAATTCACAGCGATACTCAGTATGTTCGAAATCTAGGATGTGGACCGTCATCACGGCGCCTGCATACTCCATCGCCATCAGCCGGGAGAAGTCTCGAGAGTTCGCCGCTGGCACGAATCTTGGGGGGTCCTTCATCATTGCGTCCGTCTGGCCCTGGTCGAAGATAAGGACTCCACCATCCCGCAAGACGGCTCTCATGCTGCTCAAGGCTTGGGACGCACCTGCCTCCTCCAACGGCTCGTTGATCGAGTTGGTGAGGCACACTACAGCGTCGAACTGGCAGTCGAACACCTCCTCGAGTGTCCGGAAGTCCGCTGTCGCGACTGGGATTTGTAGCTGCTGCTTGGCGAGGCGCTCCCTCGTCTGTGCCAGCATGGCTTCAGACAGATCTGAACCGAATACGCTGTAGCCCATAGAGTGGAAGGCAATAAGATCCCGACCCGTGCCGCACGCGCAGTCTAGGATCCGTGAGACTTCGTGCTGTGAGAAGATCCGTCGAAAGAAACCCTGCCGCTCGAGATCGTCACTCGCCATCCAATCGTAACGAGCAGCGAATCCCTCATACGCATCTGTGGTCACGGGTTTCGCCCCTGAAACATGGCCTTCCAGAAAACGTCATGCGTGGTGCAACGATGAATCCCAACTCGACCCATGGCCGCATAACTCCTACTCGACGGCCAAACGCCCTGGAGATGACACGGGATGGGCTCAACCTAACGTACATAACCACGAGCTAAGATCAGACCCATCCCCATCAACAGCGTCGCCTCATGCGGGATCGGTCAAGTGTAGCGGGGCGCAGCCGCAAGGGCCGCGGCTTGTCGCGCAACCCTGCAGCGGCGGATACCAAGCCATCTGCGCAGAGTGTTCATAGCTCCACTCCTGTTGCTGGTTGTCTCCCGCCGAGCGGCCAGGCCGCGACGCAAGAAACGAGCACTCTGTTGAGGCGACCGCCTTTGCCTTATGGCCCACATAGGCGAGGATACTCACAGCTCTCTCCCTCCCAGCGGCGGACGTCACTCTGCGAGTCTGACCGTCTTCAGAAAGGCCTCAAACTCTGGGTTCTGGCTGGCTGCCTGGAAGTCGGGATCGGACCCGAGGAGCGCCCAGTCCTCGTGTTCCATATTCCCTTCCTCTCGCAGCCTCTCCAGTGCCTGGACCGCTTCCGCGACTCTGCCATCGGCGGCAAGAGAACCAGCGAGGCGGTAGAGGGCGTTATCCCGCCACACAGGATGCGCGGCGTTCTGAACGGCACTACGGTAGGCCGGAATCGCAGCGGCGTAGTCTCCCAAGCGGTGGCGCGAACGCGCCAACTTGTACCAAGAGCTCGGATCGTGGACGAGGTCGGCCGTCACAGCTTCCGCGAAGTGGGTGGCTGCATCCTGCCAGCGGCGGCTCGAGTAAGCTGTCTCGGCCTCGAACAGCAACACCGGATCGCTCAGCCCTTCGATCACTGTACGGCCGATAACGTTGGTAAGCTGGCTGGTATTGAGGTCGGACTCTGTGTTCGTCACGAATGCAACGACAACACCTGCATCCGGAAAGATTCTGAGATCGGCGTACGATCCGATCACGCCGCCCTGGGCGCGAAAAGAAGTGTGCTCTCCTGTTACGCCACCCCACCAGCCGAAGTAGAAGCCGCCGTCCGTCTCGCGGTAGAACTCGAGCACGGGCGAGGCATGTTCCGAGACGAGGAAACCTTCCCCGAACTGAACGAGGTCCTCTGCAGTGGACCAAAGGCCGCCGCCGCCGGCATTGTAGCTGTAGTCCCAGTTCTCTGGTATGCGGTTCAGGGCCGATGCGGGTTCGCGCGGGCCGTGCTTGAGGGCAAATTGACTGTACATTCGGGCGCGATTCGGCAAGACACGTCGGACATCTGCGAAGGTCGTCCTCTCGATTCCCATGGGTCTGAGAACTTGGTTCTCGACATAGGCCTGGAATCTCTCGCCACTTGCCCGCTGGATTGCGGAGGCCAGCAGGTTGTAGCCGTAACTGGAATAGCTGAACTCACCCGGGGCTCCACCCAGCGGCTCGTCCTTGAACAGGTCGATAGCTGCTACGATGTCGTCGTAGTGCGTGTAGTAGTGTGTCTGATACCACTCCCAGGTACGCTCGCGAGGATAGTGAGGAATCCCGGATCTGTTCTCTGCGAGTAACCGCGCGGTGACGACACGGTCCTTCTCCGGGAATTCAGGAACATAGTCTTGAACTGGCGCATCCAGATCGATCCGACCCAGATCACTGAGCTTGAGCAACGCGAATGCGGTAACTGCCTTCGTCAGGCTGCCGACGGCGAAGCGAGTCTCTGTGTTGACTGGAACCTCATGTTCAAGATCCGCGTAGCCATAACTCTCTGAGAGTATCAGCGTTCCGTCTCGGGCGACCGCCACCTGAAAACCAACCAGCTGCCCGCTTCCGGAGACATGCTCCAGCAGCTCTCGGACACGAGGGACGGGATTGGGATTGGTCCCAAGATCAGTCTGGGCGCATGCCGTCGAAACAAGCAGTAGGGCCAGGACTAGCGATCCCACGGTCGTGGCCCGATCACACAGACGCTCCATCCGCTACCTCCTTTCTCGCTTTCACTCTTCTTCGAAGCTGTGGCCTCCCCATACGTCGCCGTATTGCCGCCAGGTCATCCGTTGTCGTCACAGCCGCATGTTGAGCTGCAGGATCTATCCGACGAACCGTTCGTTCACTTTCCCCGGGACGTGCCTCCAAACTTCTATTATCAGATTCTGAAGCTCTGCCAGGAAGCTGGCTTTCAGCCCCTCGTAGTCCAGCGGGCCACCGAATGGCTCACCATAATCTCCTTATTGGAACAGGAGTGGGCGTATCATTGGTTCCAGCATCCTTGCGGAAACTCGAATTGGGCGCCGGCCCTTCCGCGACCGCTCTCGGAGCGGGTCACAGGTGCCCGCCCGCGTCCAGCCAGAGCAGGGCCCGGCGGGGCAGTTCGTCCCTGTTCTCCCTCGTTACCTGCCACAGCTTGGTGCCGGTAAGAAGCAGTGCGTGCGGCATCGTGCGTGCTCAGCCCTCGGCGGTGTCCGCCTCAAGAAGCCTTAGAACGGGCATTCTCCCGCCAATTGCCTCGCGGTCTCGGTCACCAACTGCTCGAAAAGCTCCGTACGAATCTTGGCCCGAAGCCGGCGGGAAGGCGAGCTTTTTCGCGACCGCCCGGCAAGAAGCGCTCAAAGGTGTCAACCTTAGTCTCGCCGGTTCGATCATACTGATCGGAGAATGCCCTGAATCCCTGCAGAGCGCTTGAGGGGGAACGAATGCGACGTATGCTCGAGATTCTCGTCGTTGGGGTGATGGTCACGGCAGGAGGTCCGTCGGCCGCCGCGGCACAGCTGACCAGCGACGTCACCCCGGATCCGGGGGAAGCCCGGTTCGTCTACGAGGACATTCACAACTTCGTGCGCGCGCACGAGCTGCTGTGCTCTAAGGAAGACACAATCGGGACTCTCCAGACCGAGTACTTCGATCGGGCGACCCCGGGTCTGTTGATGTTTGTGGAGAAGTACGACCTGACACCCGAGAGACTGCGCGATGCGATCCGAAAGCACGCTGACGCGTACGCCTTACTCGGTGACTTCCCGAAGCTTCTGGAGTCTCAGGAACCGGCCTTCCGGAACGCGTATGCCGATCTCCAGCGTTTCCTGCCGGATACCCGGTTCCCGCCCACCTACTTCCTGGTCGGAGCGTACAGAGGCATCGGATCAGGCTCCACCGAGGGGCCGCTCATTTCGGTCGAGAAGGAGACCGCAGCATCGGTCGAGAGGGACCTCGTTACCACCCTCGTGCACGAGATGATTCATCTCCAGCAGCTCGCGGCGCAGGGAGAGCAGTACTTCGCAATCTTCGGACCGAAGAAGACCCTGCTCGCCCTTTCCATCCGCGAAGGTACGGCCGACTACTTCGCGGTTCGCGTGACGGGAGTCGTGGGAGAGCACAGTCAGGAGAGGCGTGCCTACGTGTTCGAGCACGAGAAGGAACTGTGGGAGAAGTTCCAGATGGATATGTACGGCGAAGAGACAGGTGACTGGATGTGGAGCACGCCGAGTGACCCGGACCAACCTCCACACGTCGGCTACTCCCTGGGAGCGCGGATCGTCCAGGCGTACTACGAGGGTGCAGAGGACAAGAGCCGGGCAGCGCGCGAGATCATGTCTGTCAAGGACTATGCAGCTTTCCTGGAGAAGAGCGGGTACGCCGAGCATCTGGCGGAGCGCTAGCCAGTGGTTCGAGTCCAACTGGGGCGACCAGGAGGTCGGCGGTTCGAATACGATCGGCCCCACTAGGGCTAAGCGGCTGCGATACTTGAAGTTCTCGCAGCCGTTTTCTTCATCGCCCACGAACGGGTGTCCATGTTTGTTTACATGTTTGGCGCAGTACGAGGTCTCTTGAGCGGGCGCCGCGGAGGCTAATCATACCTGACCTCTGATCGGCAATCTCACATGGCCGGTATAGGCACCCCCACCCTCTCCCCACCAGCACCCACCTGGTCCCAGGCGAGAGACGCCGCGAGAGCGCTTCATAGGCCTGGTTTCGGGCTGGAGTTGGGGGGAATGTTCGGTCGGTCGTGACCTGGAACGCCTTGAATCAGGGCTGACCGCCAGCCGAGCATCCTGAACCATACTCAAGACGACCCAACCGACAAATCTGCAACATAACGGGTTGAGATTGGAGACTCGCCCTTGACGTTCCTCGAGTTTAGTCCATGATGGAGTTGTACATTCCGGTGTAGCGGCGAGTGCAGCGCCCCGTGTTCACGCTCCGCCCATTGTGTCGCAACGAATTCGCACAGCGCTTACTCACGAGGCACCGGTCTGCTTGCTCGACGACCATCATGGAGCTTCGGGAGGACGCGCCGGGGGCTGCCGGCCTGTGAAGCTCACGGAACAGCGGGAAAGGGATGCGCCATATGCCACTTTACTACAGCGACGAGAGCCTCACTCCCCTGTTCAAGCAGGTCACCAAAGCATGTGATGAGCTGCAGGAGACAAGCGACGTCGAGACGACGCTCAACACTAGAGTGCTAATCTTCAACACGCTCAGTGCTGTTTTGGAGGATCCCTCTCCTTATTGGCGTGAAGGTGAAGAAGACCGCCAGGGGCGCTTCGCCGACCTCACCGAGCAGCTCCCCGCGCTCTTGTCTAAACTGGCGAAAGTGGAGGGTCTGAAGGCCCCTGCAAGGCGGATCACGTACTTCCAGACTCTTCACTGGCTGCAACGAAACTTGGACAAGTTCTGCCCATTCGAGAAGCTTATCGAACCGAGGATGCCGTGAATCAGAAGCTGCCCAGCCCTTGGGGAATCGTGAACGACTACTCGAAGACGGTAGTCGCTACAGCGGCAGCGTTTCTTGCGTTCACGGCGACGTTCTCGTCTCAGTTTATTGGTCGGACACAGGATCAATGGCTCTATTGGTGCTTGATTGGTGCTTGGTTACTTCTCGTGGCCGCGATCGGCGCTTCCTTCTTTACCTTTGGCAGGCTCACGGGATTCCTGCGCAAGCCTGGGAGTGACGAGAGGAAGTTCTTGTTTCCGGCCAACGTGTCCTTCTTCTGTCTCCTGGCCGCGACCGCACTGTTCTTTGTTGCCGCCATCCGGACTGTGGGTACTGACCCGAAAGAAGAGGCCTCGGTAGCCCGAGAAGTTGCAGAGAGTTTTCTGGCCGAAGTGGATTCAGATTCCTTCGGTCAGACCGAACTTGCCCTTGTCGAGTGGAATGGTGTGGCAGCTGAGTGGAATCTCATGTTCGCCAGTAACACAGACACGGCCTGGGTGGCCGTCGAGGCAAGGCGTATGGTCGTTTCTCAGTTTCGGAGGAACTAGGGGCGGAGCACCAATTGAACTTCCACTCACCATGAGCCGAGATGTGCGAACCGATTACGCACTTTGGTCAGAGCGAGTACACCCGTGTTTTGGACAACCACGGCGCCCGGCGAAGGAGTCTCTCGCAGAGCGGGCGTGAGGCCATTCTAATGGAACACGGTGCCGACTACGAACAAGCCAAGAACGGCGCCTACGTGTACATCCATCACGCTCGTCACCAGATAGCGTCCCGCCCCGGCACCCAAGAGCAGTACGATCGACTGCTGGATGGATTCGGTGCCCGCCGGAAACGGCCCATGGAGTGCATTCGCTTCCTTGAGAGCCAGGGGTTCAGCTACGCGGACAGGCGAAGACGGCCGTGTACAACTACAGGAGCCAGAGAGGCCTCATCGGAGGCTGAGGCAAGTTAAGAGGCGTTCGGAGCACTGAGACATCGGCGGGCCGAGATTGCCCCTCTGAGCCGCGTGAGCAGACTGCCCCACCGCCTTCACTGGCGCCAGCCTCCGGTCAGATGCTGGCAGAGCGCTTCACACGCCCAGCTCCAAGTCGGAATTGGGACCAATGTTCGGTCGCTGGCGACCAAGGATGCCAGAAGTCAGGGCTGTGTGCCTGCTCCTTCCGTTGGCCGCCGAAACTGACGTCGGCGGGCTGGAGGAACTTACAGGGCAGGCACACGTCTCGAGCCCGGCATCCCAACGAGGTACCTAGAGCATACGCTGTGCCAAGCGCCCGCGTGGGCTCCGTGTGACCCACGTACGCCCCACAAGAACGCCCGCCACCTAGAGTCAGAATCCCGATCCAACGTGGTGAACTGAAGGACTGTCGAAAGGCCAAGGCGCGTTGCATGAAACGTGTCGGGATAGGTTTGGAACGCCGACTTGGAACACCGCTTCACTTAAGCAGCCTCAAGAAGTGACCTGGGACCAGGAACGGTACCACAAGTCAAGTTAGTCTTCCGGCCTAGGGCCCGAGCTCGAGGTGGCGTACAGCGGCCACTTCTTCCGCGCCTCCGCAAGCGCGAGCGGGATCGGGGCCGCTCCGAGATCACGAACGGATTGTTGGCCGGATGGCTGGCAGGTGCCGATCACCCGCCAGTTCCCGAAAAGACTTGTGTCAGCAATGAAGCAAGCTCCTCCTCCGTCGGAGGCTGGTCGAAATCGAGGGGCTCGCCGGTTTCGAATCGGTGGAGAAGCATCGCCAGCACATATCGCCAGGCCCCGGTGAAGTAGTCGAACGCTTCATCCCACTGCCCACCATCGCCCCACCCGATCTGTGTGAACTGAACTCCGGTGTCACCAGCTTCCGTCTCACTGAGACGCAGGATGACCATAGTCCGCTGAGCACGCGCCTCGGGAAAGCGGGGTGGTGCGTCCCAGGTGAAGGAGAGCATACGCAGCGGCTGAATGGCCAGGATTCTGTTGTTCTCTGCACCGCGACTGCCGACCGGTGCATCGGGATCGAACAGGATCTCGAAGCGGCCGAGGGTTTCGAGCTCCAGGACTGCACCTCGGGCCAGCCATTCCTCCAGCCCCTGTTTTGTTGTCCAAGCACGCCAGACGTCGGCTACTTGTGCGGGCACCTCGACGTAGTACTGGATTGCCCGCTCCTGACACAGCGCGGCGCGAGCTGGCATCGGAAGCCCGATGGCTGTCATGGGAAGGGAGATGGCCAGTGCCCGATGCCATATCTTTCCGTGTTTCATCGATGCCTCCTTTGGCGGCTCAAGCTGCGCTGCAGTAGTTGATGCGTTCACGACCCTCACAAGACTCTGCAGGAGCCACTTGCTGCAGCCAGTTCCTCGGCAAAGGCGTACTGCGTGTCGGGAGAGGCGAAGCGTACATCCGTCTGCATCGTGATTGTGGGGACCTGCTTCTCGGCTTGATCGGCTCGTTGGCGCAGCGCACTCACCTCGCGAATCACCGGGGCCGCAACCGCACTGCACATGCTCAATGTCTCGCTGTGCTCGACGGCGATCCCGATCGGGTCCACTCACGCTAGGCTTGTAAATAGGGCCCAGCGTGCGCTCGCCCACTTCAAAGCTGAAGTCAGGCTGCATGGCTATTCCCGGGATGGAACTGGACTGGACCAATGAAGGTTCTGAATTCGCCATCCCTCCTGGTGATGCCGAGAGACCCCGGTCATGAAGCCACCGAAGTCGACCTCAGCTCCCGCGGTATCGGTGATAGTTTCGCGGTAGGCTGCTCCAACAACCGCGATGCCGGGGCCGAGTGGTACAACTCGCATGTCGACCCAACGGAGCTGAATGGCTGATATCCTTTGAGACAATAGGCGAACGAAGGCCTTGGCAGAATCGCTGGAAGGAAAGGCCAGCTCCCCGTCCGATGCCATGAAGAACTCTGGGCCTTCCTCGAAGTGCCTAAGCCACGCAATTGGGCCGTCCTCAGCGAGGGTAGCGGGAATCGACTCGAAGAACTGCTTCACGCTGTCTCGAATCGCCTCTGAGCGGTCCGCTTCCAACGGCGGCCTTGAGACCGGAGAGCCACACGCGACGCCGACCATAGCCAGAGGAAAGCCGAACAGCCACAAACGCAACGCAACGAATGTCATACTCCACCTGCCTGGCTGAGAGAGTACATGGCCATCTAAGGGTCAGCGGTTGAGTTGCGCGCTTCCTGTCGCCCGACGGAGCAGCCAATGACATGAGGTGCCCGCCACCGTGGAGGCTCGCGTAGGCACTCCGTGAGAGGGGCCAGTGACGAGGAGGAGTCACGATGCTCCCGTCACCGGGCATGCCGCCACAAACGTGTCTCGATATGGCGCCGCACGCCGTGCCACTCGGTGGCCAGGATCGAATACATAACGTCGTCACGCACGCTCCCGTCACGCCTCAGGGAGTGACTGCAGAGCCTCCCGTCCCTGCTCGCACCCAGGGCCTCAATGGCCCTCTGAGACCGGAGGTTCATCCCGTCCGTGCGAAAGCCCACGACGCCGCAGCCGAGGGTCTCAAAGGCATACCGCAGGAGAAGCAGCTTGCAGGCCGTGTTCACGTGCGTGCGCTGCCAAGCGGGCCGGTACCAGGTATACCCGATCTCCAGCCTGTCCACCTGTGGCAGGACGTCATGGTAGCGCGTC
>JBDHHR010000007.1:0-74848 GCA_039589295.1 Gemmatimonadota bacterium
CGATGTGTGCTGCTCTCAGCGAGAGTCGTGCCGTGGGACCGTACAGGGAAACCATGTTGTAAGTGCTTGCTGTTCAGTGAAATGGGTCGTTCCTTCGGTGAGACGAAAACTCCGTACTATCGTGGCGGCACATCATCATCTGTTGCGCAGCTACTACAGGATCGTGGGTCCTTCGCACGGTCTCTACGAGGCGGCCGGGAACTGCTTCCGTCGCTACTCGATCGACCGGTGCGCAGGCTCAGCGGAGGCAAAGTACACCCCGCGTCAAGGGCTGGTCGGAGGTGTGGTCCGCTCCAGGTCGCGGATCATCTGCTGTTCTTCGGTCAGGCGATAGACGAGCCCAGGGGTCTCCTTCCGCTCTCCCGCTCACGACCAGAGGAGCGGGTGCTGCACCCAGATCTCGCCCTCCTCGATGACGAAGCGAAGCAGGTGCTCGGGAACGAAGTCGGTAAACGATCCCAGATCGAAGCTCCCTTCCATGGTTCCCCCCCGTGCCACCTCTTGCAGTCGCCCGATCAGGAGACACCCGTCCAGGTTCACGTCGCTCATCTCGACAGTCACCCTCGAGGATGCCTCGTCTGCGGCCGCCTGGAAGTCTCCTTCCGGGTACAGCCCCTCATAGGTGTCCGCCAGGGTCTGGAGCGACTCGGCTACCGAGACCGGATCATCGCACTCGAAGGTGACCCTGCCGTCCAGGCGCTGCTCCCATGGTTCGACCTCTATCCTGTACTGGTCGGTGAACGGCCTTTTCTCAGCCCCCGCATACTCCGGATGCGCCCACTGGATGTTGAGCGCCCCTCCTCTCTCGACCCGGAGCCGCACAAGCTGGGTCGCCGGCTCTTCGGTGTGCACGAAGAGATCTCCGCCCTCGATGGCTGTCTGCTGCTCGTGGGGGATCTCCGACAGGATTCGCACCAGCTCGACCGTGACGGTCGGCAGAATCGGGCCGGTAGAAGGCTGCACATGGGCGATAACGACCGCGCCCGACTGCGGATCGAACTCCAGCCACTCACCGGGCAGTTGGGCGATCCGCTGCTGGACGTCGGGGGCCAGCTCGCCCAGCGTCACCCGGCCGTGGCATCCGGATTGGTAGGACATCGGGATCTTCCTGACTGTTGGGCGGCGGTTGCCGCGACGGCCGCGAGGGCTCAACGTCGGAGGGGATCTTACAATCGCGCCGGGATATCGAAAAGGTGCCGCATGAGCCCGACCGCGTACTTCAACGGCAGTTTCCTCTCGAAGGCGGATGTCCGGGTGTCGCCTGACGACCGCGGCTTCCTGTTCTCCGACGGCGTGTACGAGGTCGTCCGGAGCTACGGCGGAAGACTGTTCGAGCTGGCTGCGCACCTCGACCGACTGGCGGCGAGCCTGGCAGGATTGCGATTGGGCGGGGTGGAGAAGGACGAGCTGGCTCCCGTGTGTAACGAGCTCCTGGCACGTAACGGACTGGCCGATGCCGACGCGCTGGTGTATCTGCAGGTGACCCGCGGCGCGGCCCCGCGCAGGCACAGGTTTCCCGACCCGCCCGTTCAGCCCACCGTTTACGGCACTGCCTGGGCCTTCGTGCCCGACCACGATCCGGCCGCCGGGGCCGCCGTGATCACCGTCCCGGACGAGCGCTGGAGTCGCTGCGACGTCAAGACGGTGTCGCTGGTGGCCAACTGCCTGGCGAACCAGCGGGCATACGAGGCGGGGGCCGTCGAAGCGATCTTCGTCAGGGATGGCACCCTTCTGGAGGGCACGCACACGAACGTCTTCGGCGTTTCCGGCGGACTTGTCAGCACCGCCCCCAACAGCGGGTACATCCTGGATGGAATCACCCGCCGGGTAGTGCTGGAGCTGTGCGCCGTGCACGGAATCCCGGCCAGGGAGGAGCCTGTTCGGCTGGAAGAGCTGGGGGCTCTGGACGAGCTGTTCCTGACGGGGACCACCGCGGAAGTCACCCCGGTAATCTCCGTCGACGGGCGGAAGATAGGGGACGGAACGCCGGGCCCGGTGGCGCTGCACATGCTCGATCTCTTCCTGGAGCGCGCCCGCGGCGCGGCCTAGAGATCACCCCTCGGCGGCCGAGACGGCGACCGCGGTCCAGGGCACGTGGTAGACCTTCCGCGGCCTAACGCACCCCTTCCTTCCACCGGACCACCCCTGCCCTGGCCAGGTCGTCCAGGTAGCGGCTGACCACCTCGAGCTCCACCGGCCCGAACTCCGCGCTCAGCGCGTCACGAATCCGGGACACGGTGCGGCGGCCATCGACGAAGTTCATCAGCTCGAAGCGGGCCGCGCCCCCCAGGGTGAAATCAGAGGAGGAGTACCAGGCCGCGTCGGCCTCGGGGAGGCGACTCGCCGGGAGCCCAAAGTCCAGCGGGCCGCGGGTCAGCCGCAGGGGTACCCGGACGTCAGCCAGCCCTTCCGGACGCACGGCGGGAATGCCCGCTGCCTCGGCATCCAGAACCAGCGACACCGCGGCCGACGTCTCCAGCTCGGCAATCCTCACGTGAACCTTCTCGACCGCTGCGCGCACCGCATCGGCGTCGTTGAAGAACAGGACCGAGCTCAGCACCTGGCGCTCCGCGTCGCCGGCGTGCTGGAGAGCGTTGGTCGCCTCTGCCCACGCGGCGTCCGCGCCTCCGGCCGCCTGGGCCTCGAGCATGCTGAGGCGGGCCTCGCGGCCTACTTCCGCCAGCCGCCGAAGCGCCTTCGCCCCCACCAGGTGGACCAGGTCCACGGCCTCCGCCGTGGTCAGATCGGAGAGGTACAGCACCGTCGCCGCCGCGATGATCTCCGTGCGCTCGAGCTCCACCGGGTCGACCTTGTCGGGCGTATCCTCCGAAGTGTGGTGGGTGTAATCCGGCCCGTGCGAGAACATCACGCCGGGGATCTTGCGGTCGATGAACTGCATGTGGTCGCTGCCGCCGCTGTACGGCGTGACCCGGTAGTTGAAGGCCGAGAGACTGCCGCGAGGCGTGCGCACGTTCAGGCCGTCGACCATCTCGGCCATGTTCTCCACCACGTCCGGCACCGCCGAGGGAAGCGACGCCGGGGTGCGGGTCATCACCAGTCTGGTGTGCAGGATCTCCGGGTGCTCACCCACCATGTCCATGTTCATGTTGGCGAGCCACGTCCCCTCCAGCGCGGGCCCGGCCATCTCGGGGTGGGCATCCACATACGCCTGCGTGCCGTGCCACTCGGGCACCCACAGGAAGCGTACCGACCTCCGGGGCTGCCTCATCCGGCCCTCGTCGACGAGCGCGCGTAACGTCCGGGCGATATCCAGGATCGCCGCCGAGCCGCTGGCATTGTCGTTGGCCGACTCCTTGGGATGGTCCAGGTGAGCGCTGAACACCAGCTCTTCGTCGCCGCGCTCGGCCCCCGGAATACGGGCGACGACGACGTCCATGAAGTAGGGCTCCAGGCCTATACCTTCCGCCTTCCCGTGCAGCACGACGCGCTGTCCCGCCTCCAGCAGGGAGCGCAGCTTCTCACCCTGTCGGTTGGTGAGGTTGAAGCCGAAGGTCACACCGTCCAGTTCCTCGGGCCGTGGCCACATGCCCGTGTACTGGAGCATGTCCGGATACTCGCGCGCCCGGTCATCGTCCAGGTAGGCCACGACGGCGGCCGCACCGTACTTCAGCACCGCCAGCCGGTGCACCGAGCCGCCGTAGCCCGTGGCCAGCACGAACTTGCCCCGTACGTCCTTCCCATCGTAGTCGGCGTCCCGCGTGCCGCTGCCAACCCACACCAGCTCGGCGGTCACGTCGCCGGGGTTGGAGTAGGTGATGAGCGACATGGCGATCTCCGGATACCCGACGATGCGCTCCTCTTGCGGCTCGATCATCCGGAGCTCGGCGGATTCGATGTCCCAGCCGGACGGCGACTGCCACGTCTGGTAGGCGATCTTCCCGTCCGAGGGGAAGGACTCGATCCACGCGTCTTCCTCTGAGAAGCCGTACGCTCGGAGCTGGCTCAGGACATACTCAGCGGCGTCCCGGTAGCCGCGGGAGCCCTGGATACGGTGGTGACGGGTGATCTGGATGACGTGGTCCTTGGCGACCTCGCCGCTCAGGGTCTCGTGAAGGAGGTCTCGGCGGGCATCGTCCAGGAGCGGCGCTGAACCCTGGCCATCGAGCGCGGCGGGGACGAGAGCAACCGCTGAGAGAGCGGCGAGCGCAATGATCACCGGGCAGCGCATGATTTGGCCTCAGTCGCCGTCCGCGAGCGCCGCGCGCATGTCCGCGGCCAGCTCCTTGATCTCCTGGAGGTCTCGAACCATCTCGCTCCAGCCGTACCACAGGGCGTAGTCCGGGTTGGCGTGGAAGACCCCCTGAAAGGCGCGCATCCGGTGCTCCAGGTGCATGACGAAGAGCTTCTGCTCCACCGCCGACGGCGCGTCGTGGAAAGCCAGCAAGTCCGGGAAGGCGTAGGAGTAGCTCTCGGGCTTCTCCAGGATCCCGTCCTGGTACAGGCCCGCGACTATCCGGATCGCCTCGGCGAGAAGGTGGTCTATCTCCCGGATCATCCCGTCGCCCTTCTCCAGCTCGTCCCGGGCGAAGTTCTCTGAATGACACTCCGAGCAGACGGCTATCATCTCGTCACGCTCGGCGTCCCAGTCCTCCTGGGTGAGGCGCGCCACGTCGGCCGCCTTCACCACCTCCAGACGGCTCGTCGCGTTGCCGTCCGGGTCCAGCACGCCCAGCGCCTGAAGGATCGTCACCTGATCCGCGGCCCAAGCCTCGTCTTCCGGCAACGGGAGACGCACCGCCAGGAAGCCCCACGCGGTCCGCACCTCGTGATCGCCGCCCTGCATGTGGCACGTCTGGCAGGTGGGGGCGGCCACGCCCTCGGGGAGAGTGCCGTTTTGCTTGAGGAGATATCGCACACCGTGCTTGGAGCCCGAATACATCTCCCACTGGGGATGGTCGAAGCCCATATGGCACGTCTGGCAGGCCTGCGGTTGCCTGGCCTCCTTCACCGAGAAGATGTGTCGGGTGTGGCAGGCGTCGCACGACGCCAGGCCGAAGCCGGCACCCGTCTCCCGGAGCTCGGCGATCTCACCCTCGCTCTTGAGCCCGATCTTGTGACAGCCGCCGCATCCCTTCATCCCCTCGTTGAGCTCCATCGGCAGCCAGTGGGTCGTCGGCATCGCCTGCAGCGCTGCCCAGGCGAAGGCGTGCTTCCCCGCCTTGAACTGCTCTACCCTGTTGGCGTGGCAGGCGGCGCATGTTTCGGGGGTGACGCTGGCCAGCAAGTCGACGTCGTCTGCCGAGGAGTGCGTGCCGTGGCAGACTGCGCAGTCGAGGCCCATCTGGCCGTGGCGGCTGATCTTCCAGTCGGACACGGCGCCCGGCGTGATCTGAGTGTGGCAGTCGACACATGCGGAAGTCTGCTGCGCGGTCACCGTCCCCGGCAGCAGGAGGAGAATCGCGAAGAAAGCAACGGCGGATACGACCACGAGCCCTTTCATCTGGCCACATCCTTTCAAATAGGACCGTGAGGTGAGGATTCGAGCGAAAAATGTGCCAGTCCCGATCGGGGTGCAATACCGCAGGACCGGCCGCTGGGAGGAGAACTGCTGTCCGGGGTTCCCGTACTGCACCCCACGTCGAGCACCGAGTGGCTGCTCCTGATCCCAGCTTGCTCGTACGTATGTGTGCGCCTTCCGCTCACTGTGATTCCGCCTCGCTAAGAGAATCGCCGGAGGCTGCTGAAGCTGCTGTGAAATCATGCTTAAGGAAACTTCATTTCCACCGGGAGTTGCCTCAGGCAAAGATCGCCCCGAGTGTTGAGCAGAGATGTGAACAAATCTTCATGGAGGAATCAGGACTGCTTCATCAGTGTTATTCCATGTTCTCTTACGGTGCGACGGGAAACCGGATCCGCCAGACGGGCTGTGCCCGCACTTCGTCACGGCACTAGGCGGTGCTGTCCCCGGGACATCTATTCCACGTTTAGACCCGCCACGCGTGAGAGTGAAGGCAGCCTGACTGAGAGGACCGTCATGCGAATACTCGTCGTCGAGGACAACAAGAAGGTCGCCAGCTTCGTGGAGAAGGGACTTCGAGAGGAAGGGTATGCCGTCGATGTCGCCCACGACGGGGTCGACGGGTCGATGAAGGCGCATGTCTATGACTACGACCTTCTCATCATTGATATCATGCTTCCCGGGAAAACCGGATATGAAATCGTGTACGACATCCGAAAGGAACAGAAGCCCGTGCCGATCCTCCTGTTGACGGCGCGGGACTCCACCGAGGACATCGTGCGCGGATTGAACGTGGGAGCGGACGACTATCTCACCAAGCCCTTCAGCTTCGACGTGCTTCTCGCTCGCGTTCGCGCGCTGCTTCGAAGAGGGGGCTCGCAACGACAGGAGCGACTGGTTTACCACGATGTCGAACTAGACCGGATTCGCCACGTGGCGAACCGGGCGGGGGAGAATCTCGAGCTCACTCCAAAGGAATTCCGTCTCCTCGAGCACTTTCTCCTGCACCCTGAGCAGGTGGTGAGGCGGACCGAGCTGCTGGAGAAGGTGTGGGACCTTCAGTTCGATCCCATGAGCAACGTAGTCGATGTGCACATCATGAACCTGCGGAAGAAGCTACGCCGTTCGGACCGCAATCCGCTGATCCGGACGATCCCGAGCGTCGGTTACATGCTGAGTTCAGAGCAACCCGACTGATGCGCTCGTTTCGTTTCGAGCTGGCGTCCCGCTACGCCGCGACCATGGCGGCCGGTATTACGCTGCTCGCAGGCCTCGGGTATTTCGCTCTCCGCGATGCTCTCGACAGACAGATCAACGCGAGTCTCCTCAACGTCGCTTCGATTCAGGCCGCGTCGGTAACGGACGACCCGAGTGGGGAGATGCAATTCCACGAGTGGGCTCTCACGCCGGAAGAGGCGTTCAGTCTCAAGGACCTGACCCGCTACGCGCAGATCTGGAACGAAACCGGAGCCAGCCTCGTCCGGAGCCAGTACCTGACCCGCGACCTGCCGCTCGACACGGCTGCTCTACGCACGTCGGCCGAGGGGGAGTTCGCCTGGGCGGAGGCTCCTTTCGGGGACGGATCGATCCGCTCGATCTACTATCCTCTCGGCCGGATGGGGCCGAGCCACTCGCGCCATATCATTCAGGTGGCCGCGCCCCTGACGGCGCGTAACGACACCCTGCGATCCGCGCTGCTGTTTCTCGCGGGACTCGTGCTTCTCGTTTCGGCGGGCTCGATGCTCGGAAGCTGGTGGCTCGCGGGTCGGGCGGTGCAGGCCGTTCACGACATCACGGAGCAGGCCGAGGGAATCGGCGCGACCACCCTCGGAGAGCGGATCAGCGCCCATGCGGATACGCACGAGTTCCGGCGGCTGGTCCAGGTTCTCAACATCATGCTCGACCGGATCGACGCGGCGTTCGAGACGCAGAAACGATTTACCGCCGACGCGAGCCACGAGCTTCGCTCCCCGCTGACCGCTCTGCGTGGTGAGCTCGAATTGGCACGTCGGCGAGACCGGAGCCCGGAGGAGTATCGCAGGGTGCTCGATAGCGCTCTGGAGGAGACCGAACGCATCTCGCAGCTCGCGGAGGACTTGCTGACCCTGGCCCGCTCCGACGCCGGAGTCATGCGGCCGCGGCTCCAGGAGGTTGATCTCGGCACCCGCGTCCGCGAGACGGTCAACCGGCTGGAGACGAGAGCGAAGGACAGGAGCCAACGTGTAAGGGTCAATGCGGTCGGAGATACAACGGCTCTGCTCGATCCGGATCTCATCGACAGGCTGATCTGGAATCTGGTCGACAACGCGATCAAGTTCACGAGCCCGGGAGGCAGTATCGAGATCGAAGTCTCCTCGTCCGACGGCGAGTGCGTGCTGGAGGTGGCCGATACCGGGCCGGGCATTCGGAAGGAAGAGCTCCCCACGATCTTCGATCGCTTCGCCCAGGCAGACGCCTCTCACGCCTCGGTGGAGGGAACGGGTCTGGGGCTGGCCATCGCACGGGCGATCACCACAGCCCATGGCGGCCGAGTCAGTGCTCACAACCGCTCCACCGGCGGTGCTCTGTTTCGGGTCAGGCTACCGCGAGCTGGCGAGACTGTCGAAACCCAATGAACGAGCCTTCAGTCGGCCTTCACGGCGCCTTCAGACCGGATGAAGTAGGCTCTCCCTCATAAGGCGGACCGAAGGTGCGCCAGGTTCGAGCCAGGAGGAACGAGCGGTGAAATCGGTACTCGACAGAGCCGGAAAAGCCCACGGAGATGATACCTCCCCGCCCGCATCAGCTACGATGATGCTGCGGGTGGAGCCTGCCGATCTAGGAGACCAGAAGCGTGCTCGAGCAGTCCGCTCGTGGCTTCTGTCGCAGTCCGGGGTGGTGGAGGCACTGGTAAACCCGACCAGCGGCGTACTGCAGGTGAGCCTCGCCTCGCCGGAGCAGCAGACGCGCGGTCTGCTTCGGGGCCTCGAGGACATGGGGTTGAGAATCGGTGCCAAGCGCATAGACCTGCGAATCAAGGGGATGCATTGCGCGAGCTGCGTCGCCGGCATCGAGGAGTCCCTTCTTCGGTTGCCGGGCGTTCTGAGCGCCGACGTGAACCTGGGGACTGAATCGGCGGCAGTCGACTACATACCGTCGGTCGTCGACATTCCAGCTCTCACGCGAGCGGTCGAGTCGCGCGGGTACAAGGTCGCGGAGGACCTGGGAGCCGAGGCGCCCGACAGGGAGGTGGAAGAACGCGCCCGCGAGTACAAGGATCTGCTGCGCCGCTTCTGGTTCGGCCTGGCTGTTTCCATTCCGGTTCTGGTTACGGCATACCCGTCGTGGATCCCTGGCCTGCGCTCGTTGAGCGAGGAGGCGATCCGGCTCATCTGGGCGCTGGACGGGCTCCTCACGATTCCCGTTCTCGTATACTCCGGCGGACGGTTCTTCACAGGCGGCTGGTCGGCGTTCCGGCACCGGACGGCGGACATGAACACCCTCATCTCCGTTGGAACGGGAGCCGCCTGGGTCTACTCCACCGTGGCGGTGGCCTTCCCGGGTCTCTTCCCGGCCGGGACCGCGGAGCCGTTCTTCGACGTGGCCGCGGTGGTCATCACTCTGGTGGTCCTCGGTCAAGCGCTCGAAGTGCGGGCCAAGGGACGAACCTCAGAGGCCATCCGCAAGCTGCTGGATTTGCAGGCGCGAACGGCGCGGGTGATTCGCGAGGGGAGGGAGATCGACATCCCGGTGGAGGAGGTGGTGGCAGGCGACATCGTGGTCGTCAGGCCGGGAGAGAAGGTCCCGGTGGATGGGGTCGTGGTGGACGGGCATAGTGCCGTTGACGAGTCGATGATCACCGGGGAGAGCATGCCCGTGGGCAAGGCGCCGGGTGACGAAGTGATCGGGGCGACGCTCAACAAGGCCGGCGCGTTCCGGTTCAAGGCCACCAAGGTCGGCAAGGACACCGCCCTCGCCCAGATCGTAAAGCTGGTGCGCCAGGCACAGGGTTCCAAGCCTCCCATCGCCCGGACGGTGGACGTTGTATCCAGCTACTTCGTGCCCGCAGTGATGATCATCGCCACGGTCTCCTTCGCGGCGTGGTACACATTCGGTCCGGCGCCCGCCCTCACGTACGCCGTCGTCGTGGCGGTCACGGTGTTGATCATCGCCTGCCCGTGCGCCCTGGGACTGGCGACCCCCATGTCGCTCATGGTGGGCGTGGGCAAGGCCGCCGAGCACGGCGTGCTAATCCGTAACGGAGAGGCGCTCCAGGCCGCTCGCAGGCTCGACGCGATCGTGCTGGACAAAACCGGCACGATCACCAAGGGGCAGCCGGAACTGACCGACGTACTGCCCGTCTCCGGATTCGAGGAAACGGAGGTTCTAATGGCGGCGGCCTCGGCCGAGCGAGGATCGGAACATCCGCTCGGAGAGGCGATCGTCACCGGTGCCCGGGAGCGAGGGCTGTCGCTCCTCGAGGCCACCGACTTCGAAGCGGTCGCCGGGCACGGAATCGTCGCCGCCGTCGGAGGCCGCCCGGTGCTGCTCGGCAACCGTAAGCTGATGACAGACCGCGGCCACGAGCTCGGCGAGCTGGAGGACATGGCGCGGCAGCTCTCCAGCCAGGGGAAGACGCCGATGTTCGTCGCCATGGACGGGCGGCTGGCCGGGGTCATCGCCGTGGCCGACCAGGTCAAGGAGGACTCCGTCGCAGCGGTCCAGCGCCTGCACGAGCTCGGGCTGGAAGTGGTCATGATGACCGGCGACAACGAGCGCACGGCCCGCGCCATCGCCGTGCAGGTCGGGATCGACCGGGTGCTTTCCGAGGTCCTTCCCGACGAGAAAGCGAATCAAGTGTCCGCACTCCAGGCGGAAGGGAAGAGAGTTGCCATGGTCGGCGACGGGATCAACGATGCGCCGGCCCTCGCCCAGGCGGACGTGGGCATCGCGATCGGGACCGGAACCGACGTCGCGATCGAGGCCGCGGATGTGACCCTCATCGGCGGATCGCTGAAAGGCGTGGCGCTGGCCATCGACACCTCGAAGGCAACCTTCCGCAACATCAAGCAGAACCTGTTCGGGGCCTTCTTTTACAACGCGCTCGGCGTTCCCATAGCAGCCGGTTTTCTCTACCCCGTACTCGGGATTCTACTCTCGCCGATGATCGCCGGGGCGGCGATGGCGTTCAGCTCGGTTACGGTGGTGACGAACGCGAACCGGCTCCGGTTCTACGAGCCGAAGGGAGGATGACATGACGGTCGACGTCATTCTGGTGAACCTCGGCGCACTCGCCGTGATCGGGTGGATCATCTGGTACTTCTGGCTCTCCGAGAAACAGGCAGTCCAGGCGGCGGACGGCGGTGGTGGTGTTCAGGAAGCCTACATCCGGGTGAAGGGCGGCTACGACCCGGACCTCGTCGTGGTGGAAGCGGGTCGCCCCGTGCGGCTCCATTTCAACCGGCAGGAAACGGCGGCGTGCAGTGAGATGGTGCTCTTCCCGGACTTCGGGATCTCACGTCAGCTCCCGGCCGGAGAGACCGTGACTATCGATATCGATGCGCCCGAGGCCGGCGAGTATGGCTTCGCATGCCAGATGGGGATGCTCCGGGGCAAGCTCGTGGCCACGGCCGCACGAGGAGCGACGGCTCCGGCCGCGGAGAGGGGCTAGCGGATGAGTGAATCCTCGGGAGGGAAGACCCGAATACCGGCCAGCCAGAGCCGCCTGGGCCTGGAGGGCCTGGACTATCCGATCCCCCGGGCGGCCAATCGCTGGACGTACATGCTGGGAGGGTTGACTGCGGTATTCGTCACGCTCCTCTTTCTCACGGGGCTCTACCTCGGCCAGTTCTACAATCCGAACCCCGCCGGAGCGCATGATAGCGTTCTCTACATCATCGCTCGCGCCCCGGCCGGGGATTGGATCCGCAGCCTGCACTACTGGTCGGCCGGGGCGGCCACGCTCACCGTGACTGCGCACCTGGTCTACGTATTCTGGCGACGCTCGTACCGGAAGCCGCGCGAGGTCACGTGGTGGGCAGGCGTCGGCATGGCGGGCCTGCTGTTCCTTCTTCTCGTCACGGGCACTGCCCTCCGATACGATCAGGAAGGTTTCGAAGCCCTGGCGCATTTCGTCAGCGGCGGAGAGATGACAGGAGCTCTCGGAGCCTTCTTCACGGAGGGCTTCACGCGCAGCGCCCCGCTTCTCTCCCGGGTGTTCAGCCTGCACACGAGCCTGCTGCCACTGGCTCTGGTGGCTCTGATGGCTTTGCATTTCTGGCTGATTCGCCGTCTCGGGATCCACGCCGACGCTTCTGAGACGACGGTTTTCCGAGTCCATGCGGTGCGATTGCTGGGAGCCGGACTTCTCGCCTTCGCTTTGGTGGGATTGCTGGCCGTCGCCGTGCCCGAAGGCTTGGGATATCCCCCCGTAGCGGGTTTCGAGGCGACGAAGCCGCTATGGCCGGTTCTCTGGGTCTACGGATTGGAGAACCTGCTGGGCGTGTGGGGCATGATTCTGGGCCCGGCCGTTCTGTTCGGCTTTCTCGCGCTCGTGCCCTTTCTGGATCGCAAGATAGACGACAGGCCGGGGCATCACGGGTGGCTCGGCGTGCTGGCGCTCGCCCTCGGCCTCGTGATTCTGGGTTTGTGGCTGTATGGGGTGCTCGGGCCGGAGCAGCGACACCTCGGCATGTAGAGCGGTTTTTCCGGAGGCTGGAGAACATGAGATCATTGGTCGTTCTTTTGACGGCGCTCGCTCTGGCGATCCCGAGCCGGCCGGCCGCCGGTCTTGCGCACGAAGAGGCGGTTCTCAGGAGTTCGCGATCGTCGGTCGCCGCGGGAGACGTCGTACCACTACAGGGAGCCGAGTTCGAGCCGGGGGGGCGCTACACACTCAGACTGGTGGGGCCGCTTCGCGAGTACGCACTCGAGGCCGTCGAGGCGGACTCGGTCGGCGAGTTCTCGATGGATGTCACGATCGCGGCGGCAGTCGTGCCGGGCGCGTACAAGATCGAGGCGGTGGCCCTCGATGGAGACGTCGCGGCCAGGCTGGACATCACGGTGCTGCCGGCCGCCCAGGCACCCTCGGGCGAAGACGGGCACGCGGGGGTCATGGGGGAGGACATGCAGCTGGGGAAACGTGGCACGGCCGCCATGGCGCGGAGTGACGACATCCAGATCGACCGCGACCGGAGCGCGATCGAGTGGGGTCTCATCGGTCTGCTCATCGGGGCGGCTGCCGGACTCGGATCGGGACTGCTCATCGCAGGTAGAGCCGGGTCCGATCTCGATGCATAACCGGCGAACGAGAGGGAGCGCGAAGTGAGCACGATCGCTGAAATCGCGGTGTTCCTCCTCCATCCTGACCGTGATCGCGTTCGTTCGCCTGAGAATGGTCGCGCGCGGCGACCGCGGCGAAAGCGGGGGCTGCGGATGCGGGGGCCATGGCGGCACCTGCAAGCGGGCGGCTCGACCGGAGACGGAGGATGGCGTGTGACGGGCGGGGCGCGCGGTTCTGGCCGGGGTACTCCCGCCGCTGCAGCGGGACGGGCGCGACCGTAGCTACCAGGAGTCTCCTTCCGGTCCCGGCGTTGATCGGTACCGCATCCTCAATCCCACTCCAGTGCGCCTTTCATCCACGCGTACATGAGGCCGGCGCAGAGCACGGCTATGAAGATGAGCATCTCGATGAGGCCGAGCAGGCCGAGCTCCCGGAATACGACGGCCCACGGGAAGAAGAAGACAACCTCGATGTCGAACACGATGAACAGCATGGCTACGATGTAGAACTTCACGGAGAAGCGCTCGCGAGTGTCGCCCAGAGGGCGTATGCCCGACTCGTATGGCTCGGCCTTTACCGACGTCGAGCGGCGCACGCTCGCCATGTGCGACATCCCGAGGAACAGCGCTGCGTTCAGGAGGGCGACGACGAACAGAACCGCGATGCCTAGGTAAGCTTGCCTCATCGTATGTTCAAGCGCCTGGGAAGAAGTTCACGTACCGGGCCGACTATAGCCTGAACCGAGCCTGGAGGCGAGCTCCGCAGCGACGTCGTCCGGGCGGAGCCCGGCTGCCCGCCACTGAACGATGAGATGGTACAGGAGGTCTGCGGATTCGGCCGCGAGGCCTTCCCGATCGGCTGCCGCCGCCAGGGCGGTCTCTCCCGCCTCCTCGAGCACTTTTTGTGCGGCGCTCATCGGCCTTCGCCTGTGGCGGATCGGGCAGCGGGCAGCCCGGGAGAGAGAATGAAGGCTTCTTAATGACGATCTCACCGCCGTTTCAAGGACCCCCACCTATTCTCGTCGCCAGGGAGAAAACGACGAAGCGGGAATGGACGCCCGCCGGTCAAGAGACAAAGAGACAACACGACTGGAGATCTCGTGCATTTGGGTCAGATAGGCATAACAGTAGGTCTGGCAGCCGCAGTTCTGGTCCCGCTCCCTGCCCGGGCACAGACGCCCGACACGCTCAGGCTGGCTGACGTGGTGGCCGAAGCCCGACACGCGAATCCGATGCTTCAGGCGGCCCGGTTTCGCGCCGATGCGTCGGCGGAACGCGTTCCCCAGGCAGGTGCAATGCCCGATCCGATGCTGTCTCTAGGCCTGAGGAACCGACCGGTTGACGATTTCGGCACCGACCCGATGATGACGATGAACTGGGTCGGTCTGTCGCAGCGGTTCCCGTGGCCCGGGAAGCTAGGCTTCAATGAAGAGCGGGCGGACCATCTGGCCCGTGCCTCCGAGCTGGACGCGGACGAGATGGAAGCGGCCCTCGTGGCTCGCGTGAAATCGGTCTACTTCCAGTTGGCCTTCATGGACAGGGCACTGGACATCATGGACGCCACGCGTGACCTGCTGCGGGATTTCCTGGAGGTAACCTCGGCGAAGTACTCGGTCGGCACTGGACTTCAGCAGGACATCCTGCAGGCCCAGGTTGCGATCGCGCGCATGACGGCCGACATCACCGTGGTGCAGCAGAACCGTACTGCAATGGCTGCTCGCCTCAACTCCCTTCTCGGCCGGCCGGCCACGGTGCCGGTGGGCGCGCTGGAGCTTGCTCCGCCGGAGGAGGCCCTGCCCGAAGTGGATTCACTGATGCTGGTCGCTGCGGAGAACCGTCCTGCTATCGGGGCGGCCCGGGAGCGATCGCTGGCCGCGGAAGCCGGCTACCGCGCAGCAAGGCGGGCCCTGTACCCCGACTTCACGCTGGGCCTCGGCTATGGTCAGCGACCGCAGTTCGTCGACTTGGCCACGATTCAGGTCGGGATCAGCGTGCCCCTTTGGGCAGGCTCGAAGCAGCTTCCCCAGCGTAGGGAGATGCGAGCGATACAGTCGATGGAGGAGGCCCGGGAGCTGGACCTGTACAACGAGACCTTCGCCCAGCTCACCGAGCTCCGAGCGGCCGCCGACAGGGCGCGGGATCTCTCAGAGCTGTACCGAACCTCGATCATCCCGCAGGCCGCGGCTGCGGTGGAGTCTTCGCTCTCGGCCTACCGGGTGGGGAACGTGGATTACATGACACTTCTGTCCAACCAGATGACGGTGAACCGATTCGAGATAGAGAGCGTGCGGCTCGCGGCCGAATACCATGATTCCGTAGCGGGAATCGAGGCGCTGACAAGCTCCGGGATGGGAATCGAGCAATGAGAAAGCGCAGAGCTGAGCAACTGAATGGACCCTCGAACCGCCGGATTCCCCTCGTCGGTTTCGTACCGTTCCTCATTCTCGTGGCGCTGACCGGGTGTGGCGGCGGCGCGGAGGACGAGTCCCCGATGGTGGGCATGACGGCCGAAGAGCATGCCCGGATGCAGGCTGGTGGAACCCATGGCGTGGTGGACAGCACCGGCGCCATGGTGCGCCAGCCGGTGCACCTCACGCCGGCGCAGGAGCGAGCGCTGGGCGTCGTGTACACGACGGTCGGGGCGCGAGCGCTGGAGCGCACCATACGCACGGTGGGCCGAGTCGCGGCGGCCGAGGACAAAGTAGCCGACGTAACACTGAAGATCGACGGCTTCGTGGAGGATCTGTACGTGAGCACCACTGGGGAGGCCGTCCGCCGTGGCCAGCCCCTGCTCACGCTGTACAGTCCGGAGCTGGTGGCCGCCCAGGAGGAACTGCTGACGGCCAAGCGCCTGGCCTCGCGGGTAGATCAGGCCGCCGAGGAAGCATGGCGCAGCGCCCAGTCGATGCTACAGGCCGCCCGTCGCCGCCTGTCGTACTGGGACATAACCGACGAGCAGATCGAGCGGCTCGAGCAGAGCGGGGAAGTGACCAAGACGCTCACCCTGGTGTCTCCGGTTAACGGGATCGTGCTCGAGAAGCTGGTGCTCGCGGGACAGCGGGTCACTCCGGGACTTCTTCTCTACCGGATCGCGGATCTGTCGGAAGTGTGGGTCCAGGGTGACGTGTTCGAGCAAGATCTCCAGTTCATCCAGCTCGACGCGCAGTCCCACATCGAGGTAGCGGCCTACCCGGGTGAGCACCTCATGGGCCGGGTCAGCTTCGTCTACCCGACCGTGGATGTGGACAGCCGGACCAATCGGGTCCGGGTAACGCTTAGAAACCCCGATCTGCGTCTGAAGCCCGGGATGTTCGCGACGATGTTCTTCGACACGCGGCTGCCGGAGACGCTGGCGATCCCCCTCGAGGCCGTGCTGGTGACCGGAGAGCGCAATCTGGTGTTCCTGCGCGACGCGGAGGGAATGCTGCAGCCGCGAGAGGTAGTGCTGGGCCCGCAGGCAGGCGACTTCGTCCAGATCCTCGCGGGGCTGGAGCCCGGCGAGACGATCGTCGGATCCGCGAACTTCCTGGTGGACGCGGAGAGCCGGCTCGCTAGCACGGGGGGCGGCATGCCCGGGATGCAGCACGGGGCGCAAGAAACAGACGATACCACGCAGGCACCAGAGCACCAGCATGATTAACTGGATCATCGCGTGGTCGCTCCGCAACCGCTTTTTGGTCCTACTCGCCACCGCCGCCATCATAGGCGCAGGCGTCTGGGCGATGCTCGCGACGCCGCTCGACGCTATACCGGACCTATCGGACGTGCAGGTGATCGTTCAGACCGACTTCCGGGAACAGGCTCCGGATATCGTCGAGGATCAGGTTACCTACCCGATCACGACCGAGATGCTGAAGGTACCAGGTGCCCAAGTGGTGCGTGGCTACTCTTTCTTCGGTCTGAGCCTGGTCTACGTAATCTTCGACGATGGGACCGACATCTACTGGGCTCGCTCCCGTGTCCTGGAGTACCTGAACGGAATCCGGCAGCAGCTCCCGCCAGGCGTGGAGCCCACTCTCGGACCGGATGCCACGGGAGTCGGCTGGGTGTTCGAGTACGTCCTCGAGTCCGACAGCCTGGACCTCTCCGAGCTGCGCACTCTTCAGGATTGGTACCTGCGATATCAGCTAACCGCTGTTCCTGGCGTGTCGGAGGTCGCGAGCCTCGGGGGTTTCCAGAAGCAATACCAGGTTGAAGTAGATCCGGAGCGCCTGCGGGCATTCAACATCCCAGTTACCCGAGTCGCGCAGGCGATCGGAGCGCACAACGTAGACATCGGGGCCCGCGTCCTTGAAATGGGCGGGCGCGAGTACATGATCCGTGGCCTCGGCTACCTGGACGACGTCGAGGACATTCGCAACGTCGCGGTCGGTGCGACGCCGAACGGTACACCGATCCGGGTGGCCGACGTGGCGACGGTCCAGATCGGGCCGGCCCCCCGGCGCGGCGCCGCGGATCTCGACGGCCGCGGCGAAGTCGTGGCCGGCATCGTGGTGATGCGCTTCGGCGCCGATGCGTACAAGACCATTCAGCTAATCAAGGAGCGCATCGAACAGATTCAAGATGGGCTCCCGCCTGGAGTCCGGCTCCGCACGGCGTATGACAGGAGCGACCTGATCCAAAGGGCGATCGAGAATCTGCAGGAGAAGCTGATCGAGGAGTCATTGATCGTCGCGCTGGTGGCGATCCTCTTCCTGCTGCACTTCCGGTCGGCACTCGTGGCAATCGTCACCCTGCCGCTGGGCATCTTGATATCGTTCATCGTGATGCGGGCGATCGGCGTCAACGCGAACATCATGAGCCTCGGTGGCATCGCGATCGCCATCGGCGCGATGGTCGACGCAGCCATCGTGATGATCGAAAACATGCACAAGCATCTGGAACGCTCGAGCGAGGACCTCGAGGCCGGCCGCATATCCCGCTGGGAGATCGTGCTGGAGAGCGCCAAACAGGTTGGCCCACCGCTCTTCTTTTCCCTGCTGATCATCACCTTCAGCTTCCTGCCCGTGTTCGCCCTGGAGCAGCAGGAAGGCCGGCTGTTCAAGCCGCTCGCCTTTACCAAGACCTTCGCCATGGCAGGCTCCGCCTTCCTGTCCATCACGCTCGTGCCCGTGCTCATGGGCTACCTCATCAGGGGGAGGATCCGGCCCGAGGCGCGGAACCCGATCAACCGATTCCTCCGTCGGATCTACCGGCCCGTGATCGGCTTCGCGACGCGACGACCCTGGCTTGTCGTGGCCGGAGCAATCGCTGTCCTCGCCGCCACGGTCCTTCCCTGGCGTCAGTTGGGCAGCGAGTTCATGCCACCGCTGAAGGAAGGGTCCCTGCTGTTCATGCCGACCACCGTGCCCGGCGTGTCGATCGCCCAGGCGCGCCGAATCATGCGCTACCAGGACAGCGTGCTCGCCTCGTTCCCCGAGGTAGAGACCGTGCTCGGCAAGGTGGGGCGCGCACAGACGGCGACCGACCCCGCGCCGCTCGACATGTTCGAGACGACGATCACACTGCACCCGAGAGAACGGTGGCGTCCAGGCATGACCTACGACAAGCTCGTCGCCGAGTTGGATCGGGCGGTGCAACTTCCGGGCGTGACCAACGCCTGGACGATGCCGATCAAGGGACGGATCGACATGCTGGCCACAGGTGTCCGCACTGCTGTGGGGATCAAGATCTTCGGTCCCGACCTGGACACGCTGCAGGCGCTCGGCGAGCGAGTGGAGAGGATCATGCAGCAAGTGCCCGGGACCCGCAGCGCATTCGCGGAGCGAGGCGTGTCCGGCTACTACGTGGACATCGACATCGACCGGGCCGAGGCTGCCAGATACGGGCTGAACGTGGGCGATGTCCACGCTGCTATCATGGCCTCGGTTGGCGGGATAAACGCTGCCATAACCGTGGAAGGGCGCGAGCGCTACACAGTTAACGTTCGCTACCCGCGGGAGCTGCGGGACGACGTGCAGAAGATCCGGGAGGTCCTGGTCCCCGCCATCGACGGGACGCCGATCCCGCTGGGTCAGGTGGCGCGGGTCGAGGTTCGACAGGGCCCCATGGCGGTGAAGACGGAGGATGCCTTCCCCGTCACGATCGTCTTCGTGGACATCGAGGGTCAAGACGTTGGAGGCTATGTACGGGAAGCCCAGCAGGTAGTCGCCGACCAGCTCACGCTTCCGGCCGGATACACGCTGATGTGGAGCGGGCAGTACGAGTTCATGCAGCGGGTCAAGGAGAAGATGCGCGTGGTCGTCCCGGTCACGCTGGGTATCATCTTCCTGCTGCTCTATTTCAACTTCCGCGGCGTCACCGAGTCGCTGATCGTGATGACGGCTCTCCCCTTCTCCCTGGTCGGCGGGATCTGGTTCCTGTGGCTCCTGGGCTACAACACCAGTGTCGCCGTGTCCGTGGGCTTCATTGCCCTGGCGGGTGTCGCCGCCGAGACCGGCGTCGTGATGCTCATCTACCTGGACGAGGCGTTCCACAAGCGCAGCCTGGAAGGCAGGATGACCTCTGCGGCGGACGTGGCGGCCGCCGTCAACGAGGGTGCTCTGGAGAGGCTGCGGCCCGTCGTGATGACCGTGACAGCGATCATATCCGGTCTCACGCCGATACTGTGGAGCTCCGGAACGGGCTCGGACGTGATGAAACGCATCGCTTCGCCGATGGTGGGCGGGATGATCAGCGCCACGCTGCTGACACTGGTGGTGATTCCGGCCATGTACCTGCTGTGGAGAAGCTGGCAGGTGAAGCACCGCCCGGAGTCTGTGGTCAGGGGTAGGGGTGCCCTTCGCGATGACATGGCGCTGACGCCGGCGGGCAGTCGAGGAACCTGAGGGAGGGAGGGTGGGCGAGAGAGGATTGGGCTCTAGTCGTTCGGAGTGGCCATCCGAGAACGAAATCACTCCCTCGCCCGCTACAACGCGGCTGTGTGAGGTGACCCGTTTTCGTGATAACCGGCGGACGGGTCATTTCGCGCCGGTCACAAGGCGATCAAAGCCGGCTCGGCGACGGCGGAATCCTCCGCGTCGCCGTCGTCCGAGGTGCGCAGGCTGACCACCGGCCAGGTGGCCAGGCCGGCGACGAAGCCGCCGATCAGAAGCGCTCCCTTCGTCAGCATCTTCCCCTCCCATCGCTTCCCCGCGCTACCTCACCTGCAGTACTCCATGGGCAATCCGCGTGCCATGCGCGGACGTCGCGGCATTCGCATGTAGGCCAGCAAGTTACGTAAGAATCCGGCTGGATCGTGCGGTGGCGGAAGTGTGCGGCTCCAGGAATCCGTGTCGCGGAACCGAACACCTTCGACGGTTATCGGTCGTCCGTTCGGTACACGACCTTTCCGCCGACTATGGTCAGGTGCACGCTCGTGTCGAGGATCTGATCCTCCGGCACGGTGAGGATATCCGTTGAGAGGACTACTATGTCGGCCAGCTTCCCGGGGGTCAGGGAACCCTTGATGTCATCCTCGTGCGCGCCGTACGCGGCGCCGAGGGTGTAGGAGCGGAGCGCCTCCTCCCGCGTCATGAGCTGGTGAGGGTTGAACACGTCTCCGCCCGGCATACGCCCGGTCGTGACACCGTAGAACGACGCGATCGGGTTCACGTCCTCCACCGGCGTGTCGGTGCCGTTCATCACGACGGCGCCGGAATCGATGAGCCGGCGGAACTGGTAAGCGCGCTCGTGCGTGCGCTGCTCTCCGATGCGATCGGGGGTCCAGGGGCCGTCCGAGATGGCGTGTATCCCCTGCATCGCGGCCACGACGCCGAGCGATGCGAACCGGGCCGCGTCGTCCGGATGCAGGATCTGCGCATGCTCTATACGGAAGCGGGCGTCCTTCGCCTCCTCCGGGTGACGGGCGAAGGCCACCTCGTAGATGTCCAGTACCTCCCGGTTCGCCCGGTCGCCGATGGCATGGGTGCACAGCTGGAAGCCGTGCCGAAGAGCCAGGTCGGCCGCCGCGCGGATCTCGTCGAGAGGCAGAGTGTTGAGGCCGGCGTTTCCCGGATCGTCCAGGTACGGCTCCAGCAGCCAGGCGCCGCGGGATCCCAGCGCCCCGTCCGCGTACAGCTTCATCGCCCGGATCGTCAGGTGGTTGTCGCCGAGGCCCACGGCCCGGACACGGGGCAGGTAGTCGGCCGGATTAACCGCCGTATCCCTGACCATGACCCACAGGCGCAGCCGAAGCTCACCCTCGGCGAGGGCGTCCCCGTACAGGTCGATGGTGGCAGAGTCGGCGCCCGCGTCCTGGAAGCTGGTGATTCCCTTGCTCAGTGCCTCGTCCACCGCCAGCCGGAGGGCCTGGCGGTCCTCCTCGTACCGCGCTTCCCGGGTCATGGCCTCCCGCGAGGCAGCGTAGGCCTCACCGACGGGCCTCGAGGCCGTCTCGGTCAGAATGCCTGTGGGGTGGCCGGCCGCATCGCGCAGCAGCTCGCCGCCCGCCGGATCCTGGGTGGCAGCCGTCACCCCCGCCAGCTCCATCGCTCTGGCGTTGACGAGGCTCGCGTGGCCCGACGCGTGGCGAAGCATGACCGGGTTATCGGGGGACACCTCGCTCAGCGGACCGTGGACGGGGAATCCCCGCACGGAGGGGGCCGGGGCCGGGTCCCACTTGCTCTGATGCCACCCGCGGCCGACGATCCATGCGCCCGGCTCGGCTTCGGAGGCGGCCTCCTCCACCATATCGATCAGGGCCTGGTACGAGGACGTGCCAGTGAGGTCGAGCTGGATCCGGAACCGACCCAGGCCCATGAGATGCCCGTGGCCCTCGATGAAGCCGGGAATCGCCAGCCGTCCTCTCAAGTCGATGACGCGCGTCCCGGAAGTGCGGTACGCGTCGACGTCGTCGTCGCTGCCTACGAACAGGATCCGGTCGCCTGCCACGGCGATGGCCTGCGCCTCGGGGAGCGACTCGTCGACCGTTACCACCTTTCCGCCGCTGAGAATCAGGTCGGCTGGCGTGCCGGCACCTGTGACCGAGTCCGGGCTCTCGCCGGTCGAGCACGCGCCCGCCGCCATGAAAACTACCGGCGCTGCCGATACGACGCTGCCGATCGAGACTCGTCGGCTGAAGATGTGGAGGGTAGTCATGGGATCCTTTCCCGCTGGATCGGCACTGCTGAGCCAGGCTCACGCCGGGATGCGCTGGGCCGAAATATCGCGGCCGGCCGCGAGGCAGGCCAGCGCCCGGGCCTCCCAGGCCGGGGAGCTTTTCCGACAGGCCGGGCATGCGCGACGTTTGGCGGGAAGAGGTCCTATTCAGGCTTCCGGGCCCGTACGAAAGCGGCCATGATGCGGCCCGACGCTGCTTCCGCCGCTTCCTCGCTGATGCCCAGCTCGTCCAGGAACGGCCGCGAATCCTCCACGTTGTAGACACGGGTGGGCTCGATCTCCACGCCCTCGAAGCCCGCGTCGGTAAGACAGGTGCGGTACTCCTCCTGCTGTAGCGCCCCGGCCACGCACCCGGCCCACATCTCCAGGCTCCGCTCTACCTCACCCGGCAATCTGCCCCGAAGAACGATGTCGGAGACGGCGAACCGTCCGCCGGGCTTCAGCACCCGGAACGCTTCGGCCAGCACCCGCGGCTTGTCCAGGGAGAGATTGATCACGCAGTTCGAGATCACCACGTCAACCGAGCTGTCCGGCAGGGGAACGTCCTCGATCTCGCCCTTCAGGAACTCGGCGTTCCGGATTCCCGCGGCCTGCTGGTTCCGGCGGGCCAGCTCGAGCATCTCGTCGGTCATGTCGAGTCCGTAGGCCACGCCCGTGGGCGCGACGCGGCGGGCCGACAGCAGGACGTCTATGCCGCCGCCCGATCCCAGGTCCAGGACGACCTCCCCCGGCCGCAGCTCCGCCAGGGCCGTCGGATTACCACACCCGAGCGATGCCGTCAGGACATCCGAAGGAAGCCCTGCCGTGTCGACCCCATCGTACAGATCGGCAGTGACCGGATTGCGAGCCTCGGTGGCCCCGGTCGGCCCGCAGCACGTCTCCTCCGCGGGGGCGCAGCAGCCGGATGCAGTGCCTTCCGTGACCCGGCGCGCTGCCTCCGCGTACTTCTCCGCTACCACCCTCTTCAGTTCCTCCACGTTCATCCTGTCCTCCCATATCAATGAACCTTGATTGGTTGCGTCAAAAAAAAGCCGTCGCGGCCAGCGGCCTCGCTCACGACCCTAACCCGCCATCATCAGCCATCATCAGCCATCATCCGCGCCCGTGACGGCAGCACAATCGGTGCGTTGCCCCCCTGGCCGACTTCCCGAGCCGGCTCACGTACCCTTCGAGCTCAGCGAGAGCCGACGCGTTGAGCGAGTAGTGGACCCAGCGGCCGTCTCGCCGGTCCGACAGGACCCCCGCCTCCTTCAGGGTCCTGAGGTGGAAGGAGAGCAAGGACTGCCGGACGTCGATCGCGGAAGCCAGGTCGCAAACGCAGCACTCGCCGGCACGCAGGGCATCCACTATCCGCAGGCGCTTCTCATCCGACAGCGCGTGAAACACCCTTTCGATTCCGGCAGTCGTAGCAGTCACCGCTTCCATGCCAATTAATATATCAATAAATGTTGATGTGTCAAGATGGCGACCGACAGGACCCTGGAGTACGTCGGTGCACTCTTGCAAGGAGAATCGAGTGGAAACGAACCCGGAATGCAGAAAGCCCCGCCACGCGACGGGGCTCTCCGCTGCCGGCACGGATGGATCGGCCGGCCGTTCGGGATCCTCTGCTGTCAGTCCACCGGTACGTCAGGTGCGCTGGCAGGTTCCGGCTCCCGTGCCAGGTTAGGTGATCGCCTGCCGTCGAGCGACCAGTTGCCTGCCCCTCCCAGGACCAGACACACGAGTCCCCCGATGAGGGCCACGTGGTACTCGAAGCCGTAGGCCAGCGGCGCGTTGGGGACCGAGGCGATGAAGAACCCCTGCCGCGCGTGGAAGAGGACCACTGCCACCGCCATTTCCGCGGCCAGGAGCAGGGCCGCGGGCCTCGCGAGGAAGCCCGCGATCAGCGCAGCTCCGCCGAGCAGCTCGACAATCGCCACCACCCACAGGATGAATCCAGGGACCGACCAGCCGGCCATCTGCAACATCTCCTGGACGAAGGATACCTGCATCCCGAAGATTTTCGTCCAGCCGTGCAGGAAGAAGATCAGTCCGATGGCTACCCGCAGGACCAGCAGGCCCGTTTCAGGCTTGTTCCAACGATCCACTCGACCGTCCTCCATCAAGGGTCCGATCGATTCGGCGGCCTGTGATCAGTCTTCCGCGCTCAGCGCTCGGATGTACTTCAGAACGGCCTCCAGATCCTCCGGTGGCAGAATGGAGGCGAAGCCGGGCATCGCTCCCTTGCCTTCCGCAACGGCCTCCCGCAGCTCCTCCTCGGTCAGCCCCTGCATCAGCTCCGCATCGGCCAGATTGCTGGGCCGCGGGTTGAAGGCCGCCGCCGCCGGTCCGTCTCCCTTCCCCTTCTCACCGTGGCAGGCGATGCATTGCTTCTTGTAGATCTTCGCTCCGTTCGCCGCACTGATCGGCAGAAACGTCGGATCGCTGGACGCGACCTGCACGCCCTCGGCCGGGCGCGGCTCCGCTTCGGCCACCTTTCTCGCCCCGGCCTGGAGGAATTCCAGAGCGGCTTCCGACTCATCGTCGGTGAGGTTGGCGGCGATCTTCATATGGGTCATGATCGACGCCCAGTGGTCCGCCGTGTACCTGTCGGGGGGCTGGTTCATGTGGCAGTTGCCGCACGTCTGTGACCACACCTCCACGCCCGAGCGCTGAGCCGCGAGATTCGCCGGAAGCGAGATCGCCAGCACAGCGCCGGCCAGTACGATACGCTTGAGTGCTCTCATGATTCGCTCCTAGAAGCTGGTGACGAGCATCGCGGCGATGCTGTTGTTGTCGCTCTCGAAGTCCGAGTCTTCGTTGTTGATGTGGTAGTTCAGACGGACCGCCGCAGCCGGTGAGATGTAGTAATTGAGTCCGAACGAGAGCCTGTTCTGGTCCTGGCTCTCGCCAGGCATGTTGCGGACGCTGAGCCGCACTACGGGCTCCCACTTGGAGTCCACCAGGTAGGCCGCCTGGACGTAGCCGCCTGTCTTGGTGAGATCCTCCACCGTGCCCTCCTGGTCTGCCGTCACCACTTCCGCCCGGATCTCGAGGCCCGAGTTTCGGTAAGCGGCATCAGCCCCAAAGAGGCGCAAGTTGAGGTCTTCGTCGGGGTTGTCGGAGTAGTTCCCGGTGTAGATCGAGGCTCCGATGTCGAACCCCTGTGGCGCGAGCTCCAGCCCGAGGCGACCGCCGAAGGCCTTGTTGTTGTCGCGTCCGCCGTCCTGCTTCTCCCGGTCGTTGCCGCGAAAGCCGCGAATGTCTTCTCCATCCTCGCCCATGAGGCCGTTCACGACGAAGGCGTCGAAGGCAATTCGGGCTCCGTTGCCCACAGCCGTGCCTCCGGACAGCCATATCCCGACATCGCTGTACGTCTGGGGGAAGATGTTTCTGAATCCATGCGGACGGTCGACCATCTTGTTGATCCACGTGGGGTGCAGGTCTTTGTTGAACCTGCCGAAGGGAACGATGAACTGGCCGCCCATGATGCGGAAGTTCTTGAGGCCCGTGTATCCGATGTAGCCGTATTCGAGAGCGATCTCCTCTCCCGCGTGCTCGTACTCCACCTCGGCGGCCGCGAAGATGTCGCCGATGATGTTACCCATCGCAATCACGTTGAAGTGGTGGTTGTCGAAGAAGAACTCAGTGTCGTTGTCTCCCCCGACGTTCTGGACCTGGGCCTCGAGATCGGCGTAGCCCGTGACCATCAGGCCCTGCGCTCCAGCTTCTCCCGCAAAAGCGAGCACCGCGAACGCAGCCAGCGCGGATACACAGGCTGCCCGTGAGCCAACACCCGTTCTCATACGGAGGCCTCCTTTCCAACGTTATCCATGTTATGGCCCTTAACGGCGACTCTGGATGCCAATGCCGTGACGTATCATAAGCAGGAGGCGTACCCGGCGGGCCGTCTAAGGTTAATGCGCTGCACTACAATAACTTACGCTGATCCAAGCGGTCTCCGCATCACCGCGACATTGGGGGATATGCCCCACGAAGATGGGGCATATCCCCCAATGTCGGCTGGGCAGCGAAGGGGAGTATCCATAGATTGCAGGCTGCGGCAACGATTCGGGGCGGGGCACCGTTCTTGCCGCCTTCGTTGACACTCGACGCATACACTTCAGACCCCTGAGACAGGTATGTCCGAGCAGGCGCAACCACGATCGGATTGGACTTCACTCCTGAAACGGGGGACCCTGGGCCGGCGTATCCTGCTGTGGTTCCTGATCCTGTCTCTCCTCCCGCTCCTGCTCTCCAACACGGTCGGATACGGCGTCAGCCACCGCATCCTCGAGGGCCAGGTCAAGCGGTACTTACGGGCGCTGGCCGAGACGCAGGCGCAGCTCGTGTCGCACGAAATTGATCGCCACCTGCTGAGGCTGGCGTCCCTGATAGAGGGCAACCCATCGATGGCGCCGGACCTCGGAGCTGCCGCTGCGGAGATGAGGTCGGCCGGCCAGCCGGGGCCGGTCGGCAAGGAACTCCTCGCCCACCTCGATCACGAGCTGAAGGAGTTCCCGTCGTACAGCGAGTTCGTGCTGCTGGACGCGAGCGGGGTTGCGGCCGTGACCACGGACTCCCAGCGGCGCGGATCGGACTGGTCGCAGACGCGTCTCTTCTGGGAGGCCAGTAGGGGCCCCTTCTTCACCGAGGATTGGGAGTGGCGCCACGGTGTTGCCCTGCCTGTGTTTCACGTCGCCCAACCGATAACCGACCGGCACGGCGACCTGGCCGGAGTGTTCGTGGCCACGGCAAGCTTCGCCACGCAGCGTGAGTTCCTGCACATCCCACCTCATCTGGCGGGTTACGTCGAGACGTACATCGTCGCGCGGGACGGACGTCCCCTCTTCGTTTCGCACGCGCATCTGCCGCTGGACTTCAACGTTCGTCTGCCGTCCCCTCTGGCCGAGGAGCCGGCCGGTTCGACCGCGGCGTACACGAACTACGAGGGTGAAGAGGTTCTGGGGATTTCGACAGAGATTCCGGGCCTGGATTGGAAGTGTATTGCCGAGGCACCAATTGAAGCGGCCTTCGGTCAGCTCCTGGATCTTCGCATTCTGTCGGCAGTGCTGGAGGGCGTCTTCGCGCTCGCTCTGGTGGCGATAGTATGGTTCGTCGCGCGATCGATCGTCTCACCGTTGCGGCGCCTGGTGACCGCGGCGGAGAGAATCCGCAGGGGCGACATGGGAGTCGAGGTCAAGGTGGATCGAGAGGATGAGCTCGGTCAGCTGGGACACACGTTCAACCAGATGTCGCAGGGGCTGGAGCGGTCGGCTGCCGAAATCCAGGAACTCCACGCCCAGCAGATGCTCCGAGCCGGGCAGTTGGCTTCGGTCGGAGAATTGGCCTCCGGAATCGCCCACGAGATCAAGAACCCGGCCGCGAGCATAGCCAGCGGAATAGATCTCCTGGCAAGAGAGCTCGAAGACGACGTGAAGGCAGAAGGAATCGTGCGCCTGATCCGCGCACAGCTGAAGCGCATCGAATCGGCGGTGTCGAACCTGCTCAGCTATGCTCGCCCGAGGAGGCCCCACGCCGTCTGGGCAGATGTGCAGCAGATCGTCGATCGGTCGGCGGCTCTGGTCAAGCCCCAGGCTGAGGCGGCCAATGTTCGGATCGAGACACGCCAGGAGGGTGCTCTGCCCAGGGTACAGGTCGACACCGAGCTGCTCACCCAGGCGCTGGTGAACCTCGCGCTGAACGGCATCCAGGCGATGAGAGACGGAGGCGTGTTGGGAATCACGACGGAGTATCGAGACGACGCGGTGCGAATCTCGGTAACGGACACGGGGACGGGGATGGGCGAGGATCAACTGCAGAAGATCTTTCGGCCGTTCTTCACCACCAAGCATCGCGGTACGGGCTTGGGCTTGGCGATCACCCGCGGAATAGTCGAGCGTCACGGCGGTCGCATTGAAGTCGTCAGCAGAATCGCCGAGGGGTCCAGCTTCACGCTCGTCATCCCGGTGGCGCCGAAGGAGGCGGCGTAGTGGAGACAGGCAGCGTACGGCCGCTGATAGTGGTGGTCGATGACGAGGAGCTGCTCCGCACGTGGCTCAGGGAGAACCTCGTCGGCGTGGGATATGCCGTGGAGACGGCCGGCACGGGTGAGGAGGCGCTGCGGCTTGTCGAGAACACCGACCCGGGCGTCGTGCTCCTGGACTTGCGGCTGCCGGATGCCGACGGCCTCGATCTCCTGGCCCGGTTCAGGGAGCACGACAGAGACCTCATCGTGATAATCGTTACGGCGTACGGTGAGGTCGAGACCGCTGTCGAGGCCGTGAAGTCAGGCGCATATGACTTCCTCGAGAAGCCGGTGGACCTTGAGAAGCTGTTCATCATAATCGAGAAGGGCCTCGAGACCCGCCGTCTTCGCCAGCAGATCGCCACGTTTCGCGTGCAGCACCGGTGGCTCTTCGCGAACGTCGAGCTGGTGGGCCGGTCTCCGGCGATGCAGGAAATCGCCGAGGCGGTCGAGAAGGTGGCGCGCGCAGGGTCGACCGCGGTGCTGCTTGAGGGCGAGAGCGGAGTCGGGAAGGACCTTGTTGCTCGGGCCATTCACGCTCAGAGCGACCGTCGAGACTTTCCGTTCCTGGAGATCAACTGCACGGCCCTGCCGGAGCACTTGGCTGAGTCCGAGCTGTTCGGCCACGAGAGGGGAGCCTTCACCGACGCCCGCGAACGCAAGAAGGGGCTCTTCGAACTCGCCCACCGGGGTACCCTGTTCCTGGACGAGATGGGAGACATGCCTCTCGGATCGCAGGCCAAGATCCTCCGCTTTCTGGAGGACGCCAGGTTCAGGCGGGTGGGCGGAACGGCCGACATTCAGGTCGATGTGCGGGTGATCGCCGCCACCAACCGCGACCTCGAGAGACTCGTCGACCAGGGAGAGTTCCGCAGCGATCTTTACTTCAGACTGAGCGTCGTTCCGATCCGCATTCCCCCGCTGCGCGAGCGGCCCGAGGACGTCGCCCCGCTCGCACACTACTTCGTCGAGAGGCTGGCGCGCGAGCTCAGGCACGGGCCGGTCTCGATAAGCGATTCGGCCATGGAGGCGTTCGAGGGTTACGCCTGGCCCGGCAACGTGCGACAGCTCCGCAACTTTCTGGAGCGAATCCTCATCATGGAGGAGACGGACGAGATTCTGCCTTCCCACCTGCCGTTCGAAACGCGGGGACCACAAACAGTCGACGGTGGCGTCGGCCGCATGTACGAGCTGCCGCGCAACGGGCTGAACTTTCAGGTTCTGGAGCGTAATCTCATCGAGCAGGCACTCGAACGGACGGGGGGCAACGTAACCCGTTCCGCCGAATTGCTGGGTCTGACACGCGATGCGCTGCGCTATAGAATGGAAAAGTTCGGCCTGCTGAGAGCGACGTCCAACCCCGAATGACGCCTCGCCGGAGTCGGCCGCGGCGTTTGCCTGCGGCTCGACGCGAATGCCCGGAATGTCTCAGGCTGCCAGCCAGCTCTTCGACCGGAAGGACCTCGCGGAGCAGCAGCGCCACGATTCCCACCAGCAGGAAACCAGCGGCGTGCCCGAGACCCCACAGCAGACCCGTCGCTCACGAGCCGCGCTGGCGTTCGGCCGCCAGGGGCGCCACCGCCGCCAGGTGATCCGGCCCGGCCGGGACGTGCACGCTTCCGGCGGAGAAGCCCGCGATGATGGGTGCGATCATAACCGTTCCCGGGAAAGAAGGGCCGGGCGGACGCAGCACCATAGTGGGCATGCGGAGGGGACGCTACCAAAGCGGATCAGGAAGCTGCCAATCGGGAAAATCCGGCAACAGCGCGACTAAGCGTGGCGGTGTATGTTACCCCGACCGCCGGGCGCCGGCGGTGATCCCAACGAGGAGGCTCCCATGCGATTCTGTGTCAAGACGCTGGCTCTCACCATCGGCATCCTGTGGGCGTTCGTCTTCTTCCTGATGGGCCTCGCGCAGCAGCTGTGGCCGACGTACGGCGTGGTGTTCCTGGAGATGATGAATTCCGTCTATCCGGGATACGCGCCGGGCGGCTTCGGTTCCGTAATCGTCGGCACGCTGTACGCGCTCGTCGACGGGCTCATCTGCGGGGCCGTATTCGCCTGGCTCTACAACCGCCTGCTGGGACAGGACTCGGCAGCGGCGGCAGCCGACTGACGCCGGGAACTACGGGCGACTTAGCCCCGACTCTGTAACTCCACCTGCTCCAGTCGGGCCGCGCCCGGATCAGCCGGGATCGCCTGATCGCGCAGGCGTATCGGGCGGAGACCGGTGCGCGCCTCGCCGGAATCCGGCGGAACGGCCCGGGTGGCCAAGCTGTTGTGGATGCATCGCAGCCCGAGCGGTGCGCTACCCCGTGGCAATAACGGTGGCCACCGGGAATGAGGTGTGGTAGCGGTCGGCAGGCCGCCCGACCACGGAGCCAGGAACCGAGCCGTGTCGTCGAGAATGGGACGTTTCGACAGGTCGTTCGCGATCCGCATGATCCGCGACTTCCTCCTCGCCCTGACGGCGATCGTGGTCGTCGAGCTCGGCGCGCGCTACCTGCTGGCCCAGCACCGGTTCGGGACCGAGGACAGGGAGGCCACGGAGCTGGCCGCCGAGCGGCTGGCTTCCGACGTGAAGGACATCATGCTGAACAGCGGCGGCCCGGTGGCGGCGCGGACCGTTTACCCGATCATCGAACGAAACCACGCTGACCTGGGCCTGGAGATCGCCATCGTGCCATCGGCGATAACGGTGGACGCCATCGAGCAGTCGTTCGGGTTCACGCCCCAGGGAATCAAGCCTGATTGGTCGGAAGGCACGCACCACGAGGCCGGGGCGGATCTGGTGGCGGAGCCCTTCTGCACCAGCTGCCACGTCACGGCCGGCCCCGGAGACGTCCTCGGACGGATAACGGTGCGCAGCTACCGCTCGCTGCGCATGGCCGAGTGGTGGGAGGAAGCGCAGATCGTGTCCGTACTCGGGATGGGCAACGTGATCCTCCATACGATCGTTCTCTTCCTCCTCCTGCGCATACGGATGGAGCCCCTTCTCGGCCTGCGGGCGACCGTCGGACGACTCGCCCGAGGCCGACTCGACCTCGAGCAACGGGCCGATGTCAAGTCCGACGACGAATTCGGCGAGCTGGCCCAGGACCTCAATGACTTCCTGGACCGCGTGTGCCACCTGGTGGAAGACCTGGAGGACGTGCTAGACAAGGTGGCCGCGGTAAACACGAGGCTGGGCCAGGTAAGCGCCAAGATGGGAGCGAGAATCACGGCGGTACAGTCGAAAAGCCGCAATGCCCTGCGGAAGGTCTTCGAGATTCAGGGGGAGATCGCCGGGCCCTGGGAGCAGGCGGTTGAATCGCTGGACCTGGCCCTGTCGGCCCTGGCCGACAGATCGGCCGTGAGCGAAGGACCGGCGGTGAACGAAGGACCGGCGGACCTTCAGGGCCGTTTGACGGAAGTGCTCGACCGATTCCGGGAGTCGGCGACGGGCCGGTACGAGGCGGCTCACCGGATGGAGGAGCTGGGCCAAACGCTGGGCGATCTCTCGCGCGATGTGGCCGACGATACGCACTACATGGGCGAGATCCTGGTCCTCGAGGAGCGCATGCGGGTGGTCGCCGAGTCCGGACAGAACCTCCTCGGCCGCCTCAGGGGAGTCGAGCGCGCGCAACGGGAGGAAGCGTAGGACTCATGGAAGGCAGCGAGCTCTGGCTGACGCCGCTCATTCTTCTGCCCGGGGTGGCGCTTCTCATCCTGTCGACGTCGCTGCGCTACGGCCGCATCCACGACGAGTTCCACGATTTGGAGGAGCACCACGCCCACCGGAACGACGAGCTCGTCAAGCAGCTGATGCGACGCGCACGCATGTTCCGAAACGCATTGGTAAGCCTGTACGTCAGCGCCGCGCTGCTGTCCCTCGCGGGCCTGCTGGGTGGACTGGCCGCGTACTGGCGCGGCGGTGCGGGGCAGGCGTCGGCGGGGCTCACCCTTGTCGCGATCGCCGCCGTCGTCTATGCGGCGGTCGAGCTCGTGCGGGAGTGCACCCTGTCCCTCGGCGTCTTACGGGACCACGCCTCCCGCGTGGAGTGACGCCCGCGGCCCGCAGGCCACAGGCGCCACCGGGCTACCGATTCAGTTGCCGCGGCTCTCCAGCGGAATCATGATGTGCGCGTACGGCGTCTCCGACCACATTATCCACGGCCCGCCGTTCAGGTGGTCCGTGGAGATTCCTTCCAGAAGGCTCTTGTCCGGCACCACGATCATCAGGTGCGGGCCGAGGTCCGTCACCCAGTCCTCCGGACCCGTCTGCTCGGTGGCGTACGGATCCGAGTTGCTCACCGGCGTGTCGCCACGGAGCATGTACGCGAAGCCGATGTCCTCGTAGGTCGGTTCCTCGTGACCCACGTAGGCGTGCAGGAAGTTCATCCAGGCGTCGGTGATGCACCAAGGATCATCGCCCGGGGTGTCCGCGTTGTCGGGCAGGCACGTCCATTCGTTGGCGCCTTCGCGAAGCACCGTCATATCCCAGGACACTACTGTAGCATCAGCCGAGATGGACGACGGGGCGGCGCTCATGGCGCTCTCGATCGCTTCGTCGGCTTGCTGCGCGAGGGCGGCAGAGGGAACTAGCAGGACGGCCGCGAGAGCCGCCACGGTGTGGCGAACCATGTTACTCACCTCCGAATGCTGGGGTGCGACGACGGAGAGGCGCGCGAGCCGCGCTCGGACGCCTTCTTCAAGTGCTTCAAGGGTACACCATACGCAGACGGGGCTGAGATTGAAAGGTCCCTACAACGGCGGATGACCGATAGGGCGCAGCTCCTGCAGCCGCCCCGCGAGAGCCAGCACAGCCTCTTCTCCGAAGGGAGGCCCCACCATCTGCACGCCCACCGGCAGGCCGCCGGGGTCCAGTCCGCACGGCACAGAGGCCACGGGAAGCCCTGTCAGGCTCAGGATGAAGGTGGGGGCGAACCAGTCCACGTACGTCTTCATCGCCCGGCCGCCGATGGTCTCCGGGTAGCTCTGCTCCACGGGAAACGGAGGCACTGCCATGCAGGGCGTGAGCAGCAGGTCGAACCGCTGGAAGAGCCGCCGGAACTCCTCCCATATCCGGCCCCTGGCCAGCTCCGCCGCGCCGAGCTGCTCCGTGGTCACCGTGAGTCCGTAACGAACGTTGTCGGCGAGGTCCGGGCCCAGCTCGTCCAGCCTGTCCAGCCGGGTGTACTGTTGGACCACCATCCACCTGCCTCGGAAGGCGAGGAACGGTTCGAACCCGTACGACAGGTCCAGTTGGACCTCCTCGACCGCTACTCCCGCCCCGTCCAGCTCCGCTGCCGCGGCGCGGCACACCGCTCCCACCTCGGGATCGATTCCCAGGCTGGCGATCTCCGGGGCATAGGCCACTTTCGTGTCGGCCGCCGGCCCGCGAAGCACTGACACCAGGAAGTCCCGGCCGTGCGCCGGCTGGACCTTGGGCGAGAACGGGCTCGGGCCACACACCGCCTGGAGCATGAGGGCCACGTCCTCGGCAGTGCGGCCCATCGGGCCCGTGACCTCCAGGTCGTCCCACAGACAGGCGCTGGGATAGGTGGGCAAGAGTCCCGGTGAAGGCCGCAGCCCGACCACCCCGCAAAACGACGCCGGAATGCGCAGTGATCCTCCCAGGTCGGTGCCTTCCGCCAGCGCGACCATCCCGCTCGCCAGGGCCGCCGCGCCGCCGCCCGTCGAGCCTCCGGCGCTGAGGTCGGTATTCCACGGGTTGCGCGTCCGGCCGAAGAGGTCGTTGTACGTGTTGCCTCCGGCCGCGAACTCCGGAGTGTTGGTCTTCCCGAGGATGATCGCACCGGCGTCCCGCAGTCGTCGAACCACAAGGGCGTCTTCAGTCGGAACGTGATCCGCATACAGCGGCGAGCCGTAGGTAGTGCGCAGCCCGCCCACGGGAGTGACGTCCTTGATCCCTACGGGCAACCCGTGCAGGAGGCCCGGCTCCTCCCCGGCGGCGACTCTCCTCTCCAGCTCGCGGGCCTCGTCCAGCGCAGTCTCGGAGCGCGTCACTACCGCGTTGATGACCCCGTCATGCTGGTGGATCCGCTCCAGGCACGCTTCGACAACCTGCGTCGGCGACAGCTCGCCCAGTCCGATCCGGTGCCTCAACTCGTGCGCGGAGAGGAGGGCCATCGTCATGGGCCGCTAGTCCTCCACGAAGGCAATCACGCGAGCGAAAGCAGCCTCTCCGCCTTTGAACTTCCACGGAAAAACGCCTACCGTCAGGCGACGATTCTGCAGCTCGGGCGCCGAGATGTCGCCGCCCAGGTTCTCCACGTGCATGCAGTTGTGGGGAAAGAGCGCGTTGTGCGTGAGCTGGTAGTCTTCCTCGGGGAAGAGTCGGTCGACCTCCTCCTTGCCGCCGAATCTCTCCTCGCACAGCCGGCGGACCCGATCGCAGTGACCGAAAGTTCCCTTCCCCAGGAACCTCCCGATGGGCAGGTCCATGGGATGATCGGTAGAGATCGCGTCCACGCCCCAGATGTGTACTTCCTTCTCCAGCAACCAGGGCACCATGTCCGGGTGCGCTCCGGGATGACGGTGGATATACCTCTCCTCGTCGGCCTCCGCCCCGAACTGGGCGAACCGATGCCAGCCCGTGTGGAGCAGCACGACATCGCCCTTCCGCACTTCGACCCGGCTGTCGATCATCTCCGGCGTGTACGCCGCGACATCATCCATCTCGTCGGTCAGGTCTACTATCACGCCAGGCCCGTACAGCCATTCCAGCGGGATCTCATCAATGGTCATCCCGCCCGTGATGAAGTGCCTGGGAGCGTCGAGGTGGGTGCCCATGTGGTTCGACGACTGAATGTACTGGGCGTTGACCCCGTGCTCGGCCTTCCGCTTGATGTACTTGACTTCGAACGGCGGGTAGTATGGCCAGAAGAAGACGTCCTGGTTGAGGGGCTGCGAAAGGTCATATGGCTTCATCGTCACCTCCTGCGTTCGTCTGAGGGCGGGTTGACAGTCGCACTACAGAACCCCATCCCGGCGCAGCCCGTCCACCTCCCGTTCGCTGGTTCCCAGCCAGTCGGACATGATCTCGGCCGTGTGCTCTCCGAGCAGCGGCGGTGGTGAATCGACGGCCCCGGGGGTGGCCGACAGCTTGATGGGGACACCGGTAACCCGGATAGGCCCGGTTGTCGGATGTTCCACGCCTACCACCATCTCCCGGGCTTTCACCTGCGGATGTTCACAGACCTCCTCCACGGATTGAATTCGCCCGCTCGGGACTCCGCGAGACCGCAACCTCTCGATCCACTCGGCGGTGGTCTTCTGCCTGATCACCGGTTGCAGCAGCGACCGCAGCTCCTCGGCGTGCTCCACGCGTTCCGGATTGGTGCGAAAGCGTGGGTCCTCAGTCAGAGTTTCGAGCCCCGACACCTCGCAGAAGGCGCGCCACAGGGAATCGTTGCCGCAGGCCAGATTGAGATAGCCATCCCGGCTCTCGAAGGTCTCGTAGGGACAGATCGTCGGATGCCGGTTACCTATGCGCTCAGGACTCTCGCCGGTGGCGAAATAGATGCCGGCCTGATACGTGAGCAGTGCCACCTGGCAGTCGAGCATCCCGATATCGACCTTCTGGCCCCGCCCGGTTTGACCGCGCGCCAGCAGGGCCAGGAGTATACCTTGAAAGGCCATCATTCCCGCGACTATGTCGGCCTGTGAAGTTCCGACTTTGTACGGCGGACCGTCGGTGGCTCCCGTCAGGCTGACGATTCCCCCTTCGCCCTGGATAATCAGGTCGTACCCGGGCAGCTCGGCATCGGGGCCGGTCTGGCCGTAACCCGAGATGGAGCAGAAGATGAGCTGCGGATTCAGCCGACTTGCAGTCTCATAACCGAAGCCGAACGCCTCCATCTGGCCGGGGCGAAAGTTCTCGACCACCACGTCGGCCGTCTCGAGCAACTTATGCAGAACGCGCAGACCCTGCTCGTGCTTGAGATTCAGCGTCATACTGCGCTTGTTCCGGTTGATGCTCAGGAAGTAGGCGCTCTCGCCCTCGATGAACGGCGGGCCGAATCCGCGTGTGTCGTCGCCTGATTCGGGTCGCTCGACCTTCACGACGTCGGCGCCCATGTCCGCCAGCAGCATCGTGCAGTAGGGACCGGCGAGAATACGGGTCAGATCCAGGACTTTGAGTCCCTCCAGGGGCTTGGGCATGAGTTGTTCTCCCACCGGGGGATGGTCCGTCACACAACGCTTCCCGTGGCGTGGCGCATGAGCCACCAGTAGACCAGGCCGGCGGCGGCGGTCGCGCTGAACCAGGCGCCGTCGAACAGGAACGCCAGGCCCGGGACGAGGAGGCCGAGCAGGGCGACCGCGATCCCCACCCCCGTCGCCACGACGGCGGCCCGGTTGATGCCTTTCGAGTAGGCGTACGACGAACCTTCCATGTAGAGCGCGCGCAGGTCGAGCCGACCCCGCCGCACGATCAAGTAGTCGCAGACTATGACCCCACCGACGGCTCCCAAGAAGCCGGAATAGCTGATGAGCCACGTCTGGTAGAGGTCCAGGAGCTTCCAGGGCACAATGAAGATTCCCAGCAGGGCCGCCAGGAGTCCTCCCAGACGGAAGCCGATCCGATTCGGCTTCAGGTTCGAGAAGCTGTTGGCCGGTGCCACGACGTTGGCCGCGATGTTAGTGCTGAGCGTTGCCACGACGATCACGAACAACGAGACCAGGCCCAGCAGCGCCCCGCCTTCCGCAGACATCCGCACCAGGAGGTCCACCGGGTTCCAGATGGCCTCGCCGTACAGGATCAGAGTGGCGCCGGTGACCGCGATGCCGATGAACGAGAACAGAGGCATGGTGATCAGGAGACCGATCGCCTGCCCCACCATCTGGTCTCTCTGGCTCCGGGCATAGCGGGTGAAGTCGGGGATGTTCAGCGAGACCGTGGCCCAGTAGCCGACCATGGCCGTGAGCCAGGGTAGGAACAGGAGCAGAACGAACTCCAGGCCGGCATAGCTCTGCGTGGTCTGAGCCATCGCCTCCGACTCGCGGAGGATGGTCCCGATCCCGCCGACGCTGGTCGCCGCCCAGGCCAGGAGGGCGATGCCCATGGCGATGAGAAAGGGAGCGGCCAGGGTCTCCATCCACTTGATGCTCTCCGTTCCCGCCCAGACGAAGTACACGTTGATCAGCCAGAAGATCAGAAAGCTGACATAGTGGGACAGCCCGTAGCCCATGAAGGACCAGCCGCCGCCGATGTCCGACCAGGCCGGCCACAGGATTCCCAGCAGCGCGTTTATAGCCAGGCCGCCAATCCACGTCTGGATGCCGAACCAGCCACATGCCACGACCGCCCGGGCCAACGACGGAATGTGCGCTCCGCTCAGTCCGTAGGACGCCCTCGCGTAGACGGGAAACGGAATGCCGTATCGGGTTCCGGCGTGCGCGTTGATCACCAGCGGCGCCAGCACGATGGCGTTCCCGAGGAAGATCAGCAGCAGGCTCTGCCACCAGGTCATCCCCGCCTCGATCATGCTTGCGGCCAGCATGTAGGTGGGGATGCACACGCTCATCCCGACCCACAGCGAGGCTATGTGCCACAGGTGCCAGGAGCGTCTATCGGGTGGGGTAGGAGCCAGGTCGGCGTTTACGAGGCGGCTCGGGGGAAGCCTATCGACCGCGGCCAGGTCCGCCGTCGAAGATGCGCTCGTCACTCGCGCCCCTGGGTTCGGTTGAAGGCCCGGGTCAGGGCCCGGCGCGTGAGAACCCGGACCAGCTGCCGGCGGTAGTCGGACGACGCGTGGATGTCCGAAGGCGGGTCGACGTCGCGTGCCGCGGCGGCCGCCGCCTCGCCGATCGTCCCCGCCGTCGGCTCCTGCCCGACGAGCGGGCCGGCCGCGGCGGTCGAGACGACCGGGCCGTCGCCGACGCTGAGCAGAGCCACGCGGGCCGAATCGCACCTGCCGCCGGACCCGCTCGTCACGAGGACCGCCACTCCCACCAGGGCGTAGTCACCGTGGCGGCGGGAGACCTCCTCGAAGGCCCAGCCAGCAGCCGCGGGCACAGCCGGGAACTCGACGCCGAGCAGGATCTCTTCCGGCCCGAGGGCGGTCGCGAACAGGCCGGTGAAGAACTCCGACGCCGGAACCCACCGCTCTCCGGACTTCCCGCGAACGAGTAACCTGGCCTCGAGCGCCAGCGCCACCGCGGGCAGCTCGGAGGCGGGATCGGCATGCGCCAGGCTTCCGCCCACCGTGCCGCGATTCCTGATCTGCGGGTGCGCGATCCAGGGAAGCGTCTCGGCGACGAGCGGAGCCGCCTGCCGCACCGTCTCGCTTCTCTCCGCGGAGCGCTGTCGGGTCATGGCTCCGATCCACACGCCCCCGTCCCGCCCCTCGATCCCGGCCAGGTCGTCCACCCGGTTCAGGTCGATGAGAACGGCCGGCTCGGAAAGGCGGAAGTTCATTGTGGGGATGAGGCTCTGGCCTCCCGCCAGGAGCTTGGCGTCGTAGCCGTGCTCCTCGAGGAGGGCCAGGGCTTCGTCAACGGTGCCCGGACACCGATACAGGAAGGGGGCCGGTTTCACAGGAGCATGGCCAGCAGGATGATGACTATGACCACGGCGGCCGAGATTATGACCGGCCGCGTAAGCGACGACGACGTCTCGCTGGACGTGGCCGGAAGCGCCCCGGCGTCCGTCTCCCCGCCCCGCAGGCTCTGAATGTGGCTGTTGAGGTCCTCCAGCGACTGGCGGGCCATGCTCCTGCCCACCGAGTCCAGCAGCCGCTGGCCGACTCCGGCAATCCGGCCGCCGATCTGGAGCTCCGCCCGGTACCGCATCAGGGTCGCGTCGGGGCCAGCCTCATCCAGGTTCACCCGAGCCGAGCCCTCCACGAAACCGGCCGTCCCCCGACCGTCGACGATCATGGTGAACGCCGCCGGCGGCTGCTGGTCCGTGAGCCTGACCTTCACCTCGAACCTGGCCGCCGTTACCGGCCCGACTCCGGCCCGAAGCTCGCCCACGTACTCGTCCTCGCCCGCCAACTCCAGACGCTCGGCGCCGGGCAGCGCCTTCGCCAGAACGTCCGGATCGTGGAGCAGCTCCCACACCATCTCGCGGGCCCCCTCGAACTGGAATTCCGACTCGATCTCCATACCTGCCGTGCCTCCTTGTGGCTACTCGTCCGATCGCGCATCGCGCATTAGCTCGAACAGCCGGTTCGGACTGAGTGGCATCTCGAGGACCTCGAGGCCCGGGATCTGGAGCGCGTCCTCCAGTGCCTGCGCGAACAGGGCTCCGGTCGGGATGGCTCCGGCCTCGCCCGCTCCCTTTATCCCCAGCGGGTTGTAGGGGGACGGCGTCTCGACGTGGTCCGTCTCCACGTTGGGGACGTCCGTGGCGGTAGGCAGCAGGTAGTCCATGAAGGAGGCGTTCAGAAGCTGCCCGCCGCTGTCGAACACCAGCTGCTCGTAGAAGCAGCCGCCGATCCCGTGGGCGACGCCGCCGACGATCTGGCCGCGAACGATGGTCGGGTTGATGACCACCCCGCAGTCGTGCACCACCACGTAGCGCTGCACGTCCACCATCGCCGTCTCGGGATCCACCTCGAGGATCATCGCGTGCACTCCGTTGGCGGTGCTGCCCCGCTCCGGCCCGAAGTAGGCCGTGGCCTCCAGGCCCGGCTCCGTTCCGGGCGTCACGGCACCACGCAAGGGGTTGGCTCGAGTCGCCAGATCGCCGAGGGTCAGCGCCCTGTCCGGCGAGCCCTTCACCCTCGCCGACCCCTCCGCCAGCTCGATCTCCTGCTCGGATGAATCCAGGCTTCGGGCAGCCAGCTCGATCACTTTCTCGCGCACCTTTACCGCCGCCGCATGACAGGCGTTGCCGGCCACGACGGCCCCGCGACTGGCGAACGTCCCCGTGCCCCAGTGGAACTTCCCGGTGTCGCCGGTGATCACCTCGACGTCCGGCAGCTCCACTCCCAGCTGCTCCGCCACGATCTGGGCGAACGAAGTGAAGTGCCCCTGGCCCTGCGTTCCCACCCCCGTCGCCACGTTCACCCGCCCGCTGGGCTCGATGCTGACCCGCGCGCCCTCGTACGGCCCGATGCCTGTTCCCTCGACATAGGCGACGATCCCGATCCCCACGTGACGGCCCTCGGCCCTCAGCCGTGGCTGGTCCTCCGCCAGGAATCGATCGTAGCCGATCATCTTCGCGGCCTTCTCCAGCGAAGGCAGGTAGTTGCCGCTGTCGTACACCAGCGGCGCGAAATCCTGGTAGATGATCTCATGATCGTGCGGGAAGGCGTCCGGCGGAAGAAAATTCCGCCGCCGGATTTCGGTCCGGTCCATGCCGAGCTCGCGCGCAGCCAGGTCCAACAGGCGCTCCATCACGAACACGCCCGGGTTGCGCCCCGCCCCGCGGACGGGCGTGACGATGGGCTTGGTCGTGAAGACGGCCCGGAACTCGCTGTAGTAGGCCGGCACGTCGTAGGGCCCGAGAAGGGTGCACTGGGCGTTGATCGGCAGGGTCAGCCCGTACGGGTTGTAGGCGCCGGCGTCGTAGAGGAAGCTGTCCTTCACCCCCAGGATCCGGCCTTCCGCGTCCAGCGAGAGCTCCGCATCGTGGATCTGCAGGCGTTCCTGGGTGGTGGCGAAGAAGCTCTCGTGCCGGTCCTCGATCCACTTCACCGGCCAGCCGAGCTGCATGCTGATCCAGGGCAGCAGCACCTCCTCCGGATAGAACATCATGATCTTCGGACCGAAGCCGCCGCCGATGAACGGGGCGATCACCCGAACCTGGGACTCGGGGATGCCCAGCATGTGCGCCAGCCCGTTGCGAATCGGGATCGGCGCCTGGGTGGTATCCCAGACCGTGAGCTCTCCGCACTTCGCGTCCCAGCTCGCCACCACGCCCCGATTCTCCATGGGCGCCGAGGCTCCCCGGTCGAACCGGAAGCGGCGTTGTACGGTGAGGGCGGCCCGGGCGCAGGCCGCGTCGTAGTCACCCTTCTCCTGGATCACGTGGGACGCCTGGTTGGAGTCGAACTGCTCGTGAATCAGGGGCGCATCGGGCTGGAGAGCCGCCTCGATGTCCACCACCGCTCCCAGCGGCTCTACGTCTACGCGGATGCGGGCCAGCGCATCCTCTGCCTGGTAGCGGCTGTGTGCCACCACGGCAGCGATCGGCTCGCCCACGTGGCAGACCTTGTCCCGGGCCAGGGGGACCTGCGTCGCGTGCCGGAAGGTCAGCTTCTCGATGGTCGGAGGAGGCGAGACCAGGAGCGGGCCTGGCTGCCAGTACTCTCCCAGGTCGGCGGCGGTGTATGCCGCCACGACCCCGTCGACTTCCAGGGCGCCGGAGACGTCGACATTCACCAGGCGTGCGTGAGCGTAGTCGCTGCGCAGGAAGGCCACGTGCAGCATGCCCTCCAGATGAACGTCGTCCACGAACAGGGCCTGCCCCGTAAGCAGACGCGGGTCCTCCCTGCGAGGACAGTCCGTCCCGAACAGCCGCGTCGTCATTGGCCCCTCCGCTCCGCCGCCAGTTGCACCGCTTCGACGATGTTCTGATAGCCTGTGCAGCGGCAGAGATTGCCGGAAAGCGCTTCCCTGATCTCCTGCTCGGAGGGGACCGGGTTCTCCTCCAGGAACGGGATCATCGTCAGGAGAATCCCCGGAGTGCAGAAGCCGCACTGGAGGGCGTGCCTGTCGCGGAAGGCCTCCTGCAGCGGGTGAAGCGGGGGATCGTGGCCGTCGACCCGCTCCAGGGCCGCGGCATCCGTCGGAGCCAGGCCCTCGACGGTGGTGACCTGGTGGCCGTCCGCCTGGACAGCGAACACCAGGCATGATCGCACGGGATCTCCGTCGAGGAGCACCGTGCAGGCACCGCACACACCGTGCTCGCAGCCGACGTGCGTCCCGGTGAGCTCCAGCTCGTGGCGCAGAAAGTCGCTCAGCAGGAGTCGCGGCTCGACGGTTCGCTCGAACCGCTCACCGTTGACGGAGACGCTGATGGCGAGACGCTCTGGCACGAGCCGGCTTTCCTCCTGGTCAGAGACGGGCGCGCCTTCACTCTCCCGCGAGCGAGATGGCGGCCCCGATGCGGAAGCACGGGTGCCCGGTGCGAGAGCGTAGAACAGTAGAGGGCGTGCGAACGGGCGGCAAGCTGGCGTGGAAACCTTACGGCCGGGTCTTCCAGCACATGATTCACGTCCCCGCGACCCCTCCGCTAGTCCCGAGGTTCAGGATCGCGTGCAGGCTCACGCCGAGCAGCACGGCGAGGACCACCGGGTTGGTCACCACGAGGCTCGCGAACGCGGGCAGCGACTCCAGCCACTCGGACCCGAGGACGTAGCGCGCATAGGCGGGCAGCCCGATCGCTATGATGAGCGTGGTGCCGGCCACCAGGTCGTTCGCGGCGGTCGGCCGCGCGGCCGCCAGCAAGCGGATCCCCGATACGGCGATCATCCCGCATACCAGGATGAACACGCCCCCGAGGACGGGGCGTGGCATCGCGACCAGCAGGGCCCCGAACTTCGGGCTCAGCCCGTACAGCAGGAGGAAGACCGCCGCCACCTGTACCACGACGCGACTGGCGACCCGAGTGGCCGCGATGATGCCTATGTTCTGGGTGTAGCTGGTGCACGGCAGGCCTCCGAGGCAGGCTGCGAGGGCGCTTCCGAGTCCTTCGGCGAAGATCCCGCGGTTCATGTGCCGCACGGTGTACGGCGCTCCCGCGACCGCGGCCGTGGCGGCGTAGTCCCCCAGTGACTCCACCATGGAACCGAAGTATCCCGCGAGCACCGCCAGCACCGCAGCGACCGCGAACTCCCAGCCGAAGCCCGGACCGCCGTAGGGAAAGAGGGCCGGCAACGCCACCCACGGTCGCCCGGCCACGAGCTCCCAGTCCATCATGCCGAACGCCCCGCCGATTCCGACTCCCACGATCCAGATTGAGAAGAAGATCGCCCCGCGGGCCAGAACCCCACCGAAGATACCGCCCAGCCGGAACTGGATGAAGAGAATCAGCGCTATTACCAGGGCCCCGAGAAGGAAGTTGCCCGCGCTGCCGTCGCCAATGGTCAGCCGGACGGCGACCTCGCCGAGCGCCAGGGCGATCGTCAGGACGACGACTCCGGCTACTACCGGCGGAAACAGGCGGCGGAGAGCTCCGAGCAGGCGAGAGGCACCGAAGATCATCTCCGCCAGACCGCCGGCGAAGGCCGCACCCCACATCGCCGCCGGTCCCAGCTGCGCGGCTACCGGCGCCAGCGTTCCTGTCAGCGTTGCCGATGGTCCCTGGATTATGGGAAGCCGGTTGCCGATGGTGGTCTGGAGCAGGGTGGCGATCCCCATCGAGAACAGGCAGAAGTTTATGAAGCGACCAGACTCGGCGGCCGTCATTCCGATGGCTGCGGCCACCGCCAGCGGCAGCACGAAGGGTGATATGTCCACCAGTGTGTGCTGCCACCCGTACAGAATCGTCTCCAGCCAGCTCGGGGGGCGCTCATCTATGCCATACTTAGGCTCCGCGAGCTCCGGCAGCTCCTCCCACACCGGAATGTCAGTCGTCCGCGCCATGGATTGCAGCCGTCCTCCCGCGCTCCTCTACTGGTGCGGCAAGACCACCGTCGTCCCCCGCTCGGCATCCACCTTGGTCTTGTGGTAGTGCCGCTGCACCTTGGCCCTGTTCCCGCAGACTTTCATGTCGCACCAGCGGCGGCTCCGGTTTCGGCTGGCATCCATGAACAGCCATAGGCACGTATCGGAGGCACAGATCCGGAGCCGGGAGAGCTGATCGGAGGTGAGAAGGTCGGCGGCAGAGCGTACAACGGGCCACAGAGGACGTTCCAGGGTGAGTGGGCGGGCGGACCAGTTCCAGCGGAAGCCTTCCGCCCCGGGCTCGATACAAGCGTTGGACAGACCGCGCTGCAGTTCCACGTTCATAGCGGCCAGATCCTTCCCGGGCGCCGGGCCGCCGGCTGCCACAGCCGACAGAATACGATACAGAGTCTCGCGCAGCCGTATCGCCTGCTGCAGGACTCGGCCCGCGGCTTCCGGGTCGTCCTCCGCCGCCTCGAGCAGCGACTCCGCGTCGTCGGCGCTGATGCCCCCGGCCTGCCTGCTCCAGGCGATCAGGTCCGCATAGCCTCTGAGAAGCTCCCTCGGCCCGCTGTACCGCCCGCTGACGGTATTGGTGAAATCCACGCATAACAGCCCGCCGGATAGATCGAACACCGTTTCCTCCGCCGCCCGAGTCGCTACACCCCGGGCCTGTTGCCTCTTCGTGCCGGTCACCGGCCGTGTCCTCTGTCTATCGTGATACTAACCACTATCTAGGTCTTGACAGGTTATGGTCGCGTCATTATTCTATAACTATCGTTACTAATTATGCTGGTTAGCAACGGAACTGTCAAGACCGGCGAGTGGCCGGACCGGAGAGAGGACGACGATGAGGAAAAAGGGAATGGCCGGGCGGACGAGGACATGGAAGGAGACGTGGGGAGGAGCGAGGGACGTAACCATTTCCGAGATGGCGGTGCTGAAGGCCGTGTTGATTCTGGCCTCCGCGACGCTGGCTCTGGCCACTGCCGTCATCGAGGTCGAGGAGCGGATGGGCCATGAGCTGTGGAGCGCCGGCTCGCTGGCCGTGGAGATTCCGGACGGCGTTGAAGCATTAACGGAGCTCGAGGACGCCCGACTCAAGAGGCCGGAGCTGCTTGCTCCGGTTGTGGAGCCGCCGCCTGTTGTCCCGGTTCTTCTCCCGGACGCGAACTGGCGTACGGAACCAAGGATCCGGCGACCGCCGCTGCTCCTTCCCTCCCCTCAGGGAGCGTTGGCGGCGGTCCCGCGGCTCGAAGTGCCGCCGGCATACTATCTGGTGGACATGTGCACCGGTTATCCTCGTTGAAAGCACTAGCTGCGGACAGGAGGTAGATCATGCACGACGGGTGGGCGGGACTCGACACCAAGCTCATCCACGCGGGGGAGCTCATCCCACGTGTTCACGGGGCTGTGTCGATGCCGATTTTCCAGTCGGCCAATTACGAGTATGCCGGTGAGACGGACTACCACGCTCTCAAGTACATCCGGCTGAACAACACGCCGAACCACGAGGCACTACACGGGAAACTGGCGGCACTGGAGAACGCGGAGGCGGCCCTCGTCACGGCCAGCGGGATGTCGGCGATCACTAGCTCGATCTTCTCCCTGCTGTCGAGCGGCGATCACATGCTGTTCCAGAACTGCCTGTACGGTGGCACCCACGAATTCGCGACCGGCAGCCTCGAGAAGTTCGGAATCTCCTACGACTTCATCGACGCGGAGCGGTCCGACACGTGGGCCGGCAAGCTGCGGCCGAACACGAAGGCCATTTACGTGGAGAGCATCACGAACCCGCTGATACAGGTCGGAGACCTCGAGGCGGTCGTCGCCTTCGCACGCGAGCACGGCCTGGTGTCATTGATCGACAACACGTTCGCCAGCCCGGTGAACTTCCGCCCGCCAGAACATGACTTCGACCTGTCGTTACACAGCGGCACCAAGTACCTGGGAGGCCATTCGGACATCGTGGCGGGCGCCGTGATAGGCCGGGCCGACCTCGTTCACGCTGTCCGGCGCATGCTGGGGCTGACAGGTGGATCCCTCGACCCGCATGCCTGTTTCCTGTTGCACCGCGGTCTCAAGACGCTGGGGGTGCGCGTGCGGCAGCAGAACGGGACGGCGCTGGCGCTGGCCCGTCTGCTCGAGGATCACCCCGCGGTGGCCAGAGTGAACTACCCCGGCCTGGCGTCGAACAGCGGCCACCAGCGTGCGCAGAGGCTCTTCGACGGTTTCGGAGGCATGTTGAGCGTGGAGCTCGACGGAGGGCTGGACGAGGCCCGGCGTTTCATGGACGCGCTGACGATTCCGATCGTGGCTCCGAGCCTCGGGGGCGTCGAGAGCCTGGTTACCCTGCCGGCCACGACCTCTCACCTGGGAATGTCGCGCGAGGACCGGCTGGAGATAGGCGTGATCGACAGCCTGGTCCGAATCTCGGTGGGAATAGAGACGCGGGATGATCTGCTGTCGGACTTCGCCCGGGCGCTGGAGGCTTAGGGCTCGCGGTCAGTTCGACGCCGACGCTTACGGCCGCGCACCAGGAGCACGAACGCGAACAGCACGGCGGAGACTACCAGGCCCAGCGTGCTCGGGCTCCAGAATCCGGAAGTCCCGGCCCCCGCCAATCGCGCAGCGAGGACCGTGGCGACTCCGCCGCCGATGGCCGCCAGGGCTTCGGGCGTCCCCGGGCGCCGCGAGTACAGGCCGGCTACCACGGGAACCAGCAGGCTCACGCCCAGAAACGTATAGAAAACGCTCAGCGAACCGATGACCGACGGCAGCACGATGGCCAGCAGCACGCCGCAGCTCCCGCCGAGGACCGCCGCCAGGCGCGCCACCCGCAGAATCTCCGAGTCGCTCGCCTCCGGTCGCAGGAACCGGCGATACAGGTCCTCCGACAGGGATGTCGAGAGCATGAACAGGATGGCATCGGCCGAGCTCACCTCCGCGGAGAACACCGCTGCCAGGCCCAGGCCGCCGACAGCGGCGGGCACGCCCAGGGTCAGTACCGAGGGAAGAGCCAGCTCGGGGTTCGCCAGCCCTGGAGCGGAGGTGTGCGCTATGAAGCCGAAGAGAGGAGGCACGAGCGCGAAGGCCAACAGCGCCAGGGCGCTGGCCGTGACCCCGACGCGGATCGTTCTCTCGTCACGTGCCCCGTAGATCTTCTGGATCAGGCCCGGCGAAATGATGAAGGCGGGCACCAGAAGCGCCAAATAGGTAAGTCCCGAGCCGCCACTGTGCCAGAAGTCCCGGTAGCCGTCCGCGGATGGCGCCGCTGCCATAACGGCATCCCATCCGCCGGCGCCTGACAGGGCCCAGGGCAAGGCCACCGCGAAGCCCACTCCGAGCACGACGAGCTCTACCAGATTGACCCACGCAGAGGTGAGCAGGCCGCCTGCCGCGAAGTAGACGGTCATTACGCCGCCCGCGATCAGGCAGCCCAGGAGCTTGGGCACGCCCGCAACGACCTCCAGGATCCAGGCGAATGCGATGAGCTGGCCCGCCAGGATGGCCAGGGTGGCCAGCCACAGGAGGCCGGCCACGATTCCGCGCACGCTCGGGCCGTACCGATGCTCCAGGTAGTCTCCCACCGTGTACATGTCGTGCTCGCGGGCCACCCGCCAGATTTTCGGCCCGATCCACAGGCCGAGAATCAGGGTGCCGATGCCGGCGGAGCCCACCCACCACCAGGCGCTCAGACCGTCGCGGTAGCCGAGGCCGGCAGCGCCCACCGTCGAGCCGGCACCGATGTTCGCCGCCAGAATCGTGGCGAAGATGAGCACCGGGCCGAGGCGGCGGCCGGCGACGAAGAACGTGGCGCTGTGCCTTACACGGCGGCCGATCCATAGCCCGAGGAAAACAAGGCCGGCCGAGTAGGCGAGAAGGTATAGAAGGTGCTGGTTCAAGAGGCGGACCGGCGCGGGTCGGGTGGCGCGCTCACGGAGCGGACCGGCTCAGCGACCGGACCGCAGTTCGGACGCCGAGGGAATGCCCTCGAGGCCCGTCGCGGCCCGCACCGCTCGCACGATGGCCTCGGCCACCGCGTCCGCCGCCAGGGCGCCGATCACCGTCAGGTCCGGCTCGCCTGCGAGCTCGCCGGTGGCCAGGGCGAACATGGTGTCACCGTCCCACGGAGTGTGTGCCGGGTAGACGGCGCGTGCGAGCCCGTCCTGTGCCATCTGAGCCAGCTTGGTGGCCTGCGCCTTGGTGAGGCTGGCGTTCGTGGCGACGACGCCGATGGTCGTGTTCTCGCCGATCCCTCCCACGGCCGGTTGGCTCCTGATCAGCAGCCGGGCGTCGGCGAGGCCTGTGCCATCCTCCGTCCGGACTCCAGCCACGATCTCGCCCGTTCCCGGATCGATGACGTCGCCCAGGGAATTCACCGCGACCAGCGCTCCCACCAGCAGGCCATCGGAAAGCCTCACGGAGGCCGTGCCGACGCCGCCCTTCATGGCACGAGTCGAGCCCACCGGCTTCCCCGCCGCCAGCTTCCCCACCGTGGCTCCTGCTCCCGCCCCGACACTGCCCTCCGCGACAGGACCGGACGCGGCTTCGGAGGCTGCAGCGTATCCGCAGGCGGCGTCGGGCCGGATGTCCGGAGCGCCTCCGACGGCCAGGTCAAACAGGATGGCCCCGGTCACGATGGGCACCCGGGCCACGTGGGCGTCGAACCCTATGCCGCGCTCCTCCAGATAGCGCACTACTCCGGAGGCGGCGTCCAGCCCGAACGCGCTGCCTCCCGAGAGAACCACCGCGTGAACCTTCTGGACCGTGCCCACCGGGTCGAGCAGGGCCGTCTCGCGTGTCCCCGGAGCTCCGCCGCGGACGTCCACACCCCCTACGGCTCCGGCCTCGGTGAGAATCACAGTGCAACCGGTCGGACGCTCCGACAGCGTATGGTGGCCAACCTTCACCCCGACTACGTCCGTGATCGCGCCCATCGTTTCCTCACTAGTCTCCTGGCCGCAGGCCGCCGCGGGACAGACGAGCATCGTCACGCCCGCCAGCACCAGACCGGCTGGGGCAATCCTCATCGCTCGGCCTCCGCCTCCCGGGTTGATCTCACCGTGATCGTCTCCAGCCCGTGCGCGTGCGGCCCCGTTTCCTCACGCCGCAGCATCCAGGCGAAGAAGAAGCCCAGGAAGCCGAGGATCGAGAATATCCACATGCCGAGGGCGTAGCCGCCCGGGCTCGCGGGGCCGGCGCCCGAGTAGTCGTTAGCCCAGCCTATCATGACGTTGAAGCTGAACAGCCCGACGTTCTGGATCATCGTCATCAGGCCGTAGGCGGTCCCGAGCTTCGCCTCGTCAACCAGATAAGCCACGGACGGCCACATCACTGCCGGAACGAGCGAAAAGGCGACGCCCATCATTCCCATCGACACGCGAAGGTCGACGCCTGAATAGGCCATCATGAGGTACACCGGTACCAGCAGAAGCGAGCCGAACATCATGAACAGCGAGCGATTCCCGACCCGGTCCACCATCAGGCCAAACAGGGGAGTGAAGATCATCGAGAACAGTACGATGATGCTGGACAGGAACCCGGCGTACTCGCGCGTCGCGCCGTGGGCGTCCTGGAAGAACTTGATGGCAAACGTCTGGAACGGGAACACCGCCGAGTAGAAGGTCACGCACAGCAGCACCACCCACATGTACGACCGCGGAAAGCTGAACAGGCCTCCCCATTCCACCTTTTCCGTCTCGCCGGCCTCGCCCAGGTCATATTTCCTCGCTGCGCCGTCCTCCATGATCCAGTACACCGCCGCACCCACGATGCAGAAGGTGGCGAATCCGACGGAGATCAGGAGCGGCCACTGCCAGTTCTCGTAAGCGGGTCGGGCCCAGGTGGGAGAGTTCAGGGCGAGGTATGATCCGAGTCTGGCGATGGTCAGGTTGACCCCGAAGGCGAAGCTCAGCTCGCGGCCCTTGAACCAGCGGGCGATGCCGACGGTCACGGAGACGATCAGCGACTCGGCCCCGATCCCGAAGATCAGACGGCCTCCGGCCATGACGACGAAGTTGCTGGTGGCCGCGGTGATGGCGGCTCCGATGAAGCAAAGGGCACCGAAGAGCAGCGTCGCCTTCTTCACGCCGATCCGGTCGATGATGATCCCGCCCAGCAGGACCATGATGATGTTCGGGAAGCTGTAGATGGCATTCAGAGTGCCGATGTTCTTGTCCGAAAAGCCGAGCTGGTCCCGCAGCAGGTCGGCGACCGGGCTGACCGCGTCGTACGCGTAGTAGTTGCCGAACATCGCCAGGCTGATGACCACCAGCACGAACCAGCGGAAAGCTGTCGGCGGCGGGCGCGAGCTCCCGGAAGCGGTCGCGGAGGGATGCGCAGACCTGGTCGCGTCGCTCAAGGAATCGGACATGGCACCTGTTCTCGAGTCGGCTCACCGGCGCTGGCCGCTCAGCGTCGTGAGCGGCCGAGGAGGCCCTATTTGAAAGTCGGGCGGCAAGATACGGACGGAACGGGAGTCGAGCCAGAAAAGGGGCTGCCGAAGCCGGCTGCATCCGGGAAGGACCGCTCCCGCGGGCCGCCCTCGAGATGTACATTACCGGCATCCCGAACGAAGCGACCTTCATCGGAGACTGACTCCAATGACCGTCCCGGATACCGCTGTCCCGACTTCCATCGAATCCACGTCGGAAAAAGGCCTCGCGGCGGACGCCGAAGAGGACCTCAACCCGTTCCACATAGCCCAGCAGCAGTTCGACAACGCGATCCGCTACATACCGGGGCTGAAGGAAGGACTCATAGAGTTTCTCATACGGCCCGAGCGGGTGATCATCTCCGAGTTTCCGATCGAGACCCACAACGGCACGGTTCGCAATTTTGTCGGCTATCGGGTGCTCCACAGCAAGGTCCGCGGACCTGGCAAGGGGGGCATCCGCTACCACCCGGACGTCACCGCCGATGAGGTGCGGGCGCTGGCCGCCTGGATGACCTGGAAGTGCGCCGTCCTCGACATCCCGTTCGGCGGCGCCAAGGGCGGCGTAGTCTGCGATCCCAAGAAGCTCACCGAGGACGACCTGCGGAGGATCACGCGCCGCTTCATCGCGGAGCTGGGTGACAACATCGGCCCCCACACGGACATCCCGGCACCCGACGTCAACACGAGCGCAGTGACGATGGCGTGGGTCTTCGACACGTACGAGATGATGCACCCGGGTCAGAACAACCTTCCCATCGTCACCGGAAAGCCGGTGGACATCGGGGGGTCGTTCGGACGACGCGAGGCGACCTCGCGCGGCTGTCTGTTCTGCTGTCAGCGAGCCCTGTCCCACGGCATCGTGGATGGCTTGGATTCGGTGAAGGAAGCGACCGTGACCGTGCAGGGCTTCGGCAACGCCGGCTCCATAGCCGCGCAGCTCTTCGCCGAGAGTGGTGCCACCATCGTGGCGATCAGCGACTCGCGGGGCGGAGTCTACTCGCCCGATGGCCTCGAGCCGGACCAGGCGATCGCCCACAAAGCGAGTACCGGCTCGGTGGTAGGCCTGCCGGGAACCGGCGAGGTGAGCAATGAGGAGCTGCTGGCCCTCGAGTGCGATATCCTCGTTCCGGCGGCTCTCGAGAATCAGATCCGCGCCGACAACGCGGCGAACGTCAAGGCGCGCCTGGTGGTGGAAGCGGCCAACGGACCGACGACCCCAGCCGCCGACCGCATCCTGTTCGGGCGCGGAATACCCGTGCTGCCGGACATCCTGGCCAACGCTGGCGGCGTGACGGTCAGCTATTACGAGTGGGTCCAGAACATCGAGAACGAGCAGTGGGACGAGGAGGAAGTGAACGCGAAGCTGCTCAGGAAGATGAATCGGGCCACCGACGCCGTGGTCGAGATGCAGCAGAAGATCAACTCATCTCCGGCGGAGATCGGTACGGCGCGGGAGGAGCTTGGACTCGGCACCGGCCCGCTGGACACGATCGACCTGCGAACAGCGGCATACGTCCTGGCGGTGAAGCGGGTCGCTGACGTCACCCTGCGGCGGGGAATCTGGCCGTAGGCCGGTGGGCTAGAGCAGCGCCAGGCGACAGCCGAGATCGTATGCCCGGTCGGAAAAGGCGCGCGCTTCCAGCGTCCGGCGGCGTGCGCGTCTGGCGTCCACAGCGGCTCCGGACCCGCCGTTCCGCAGCCGATACAACTCCTGGAGGACCGTCCGGTACAGCTCTTCCCGCGAGGCAAACGCCCGCGGCCCCAGTAGGAACCCGTCTTCCCCCGACAGTGTCATTCCGCAGCGGTTATCCGGGAAGTCAGGTTGGTAGACGATCCGGCGTCCCGCCGCCCTGACCTCGGCGTGCTCGCACTTCCCCACAGCGACCCGGAGCGAATCGAACCCGGGCGACGCCATGATCGTCCGGGCCTCGAGGATCAGCCGTAAGGTCAACGAGGCGGACTGGACGGGAGCCGCCACGGCCGGCTTACCGCTCATCGGAGCCGAGCACGGGAAGGTAGGCGCGCCACGGACCGACATCCTCGGCGTACACGCCAGCCATGGTTCGAACGATCTGAGCGATGTGTCCGAGGTCGTGCACCGCCCACGTCGCCAGTAGCTGAGCCGCCGTCACGCGGCCCAGGTCGGGATGGGTCCCGGTGAGGGACAGATCGAGTTCTTTCTCGGCCATGCGCTTGAGGGCTTGCAGGCTGGAAGCTCTCAGCTCCTCGAACTCGTCGAGCAGCTCGGCCAGGGATTTGCCCCGGCTCTCCCGGAACTGGGCTAAGCGGTCGAACGGCTCGAAGGGCCGGGCCTCTCCTTCCGCGAGAATGATGCCCAACCTCGGGATCCAGTCGGCCTTCTCGCCGTGGATCAGGTGGCCGAGCACGTCGTACGGACTCCACGAGTCACCGCCCTCGGTGGCCTGGGACAGGCGCTCGGGTAGTCCGTCCAGCAGATCCCGGAGTGTCTGCGGGGTCCGGTGGAGCACCGCGACCACCTCGTCGAGAGTCATGGTCCGCTACTCGTCCACCTCGCCCGTCAGGATGCCCTGGCGGATTCTCACGGCCTTCGGCGAAGCGTCCGGAATTTCTTCGATCCGCCGCTGAACGGAGGTTCCGAATCGCAGCTCGCCATACAGGATCGTTTCGCGGCCGTCCCTGAGGATCACTATGTCCAGCGGGCTGCCCTCCTGTTCCTCGGCGTAGCGGGAGCGGTACCGGCCGGCCCAGTCGAAACCCTCGACCGTTATCTCTCCGACCTGAAGCAGCACGTCTCCCACCTCCGCGCCGGCCGCGGCTGCCGTGCTGCCCTCCGAAACGGAGGCGATGCGGGCCCCGAGGCTATCGGGAGTAAGGCCGACGCCGATCCGGGGACTCGTCGTCTCCTCTTCCACATAGCGCAGACCGGCGAGCGGAAGAACTTCCCCCCACGGATACTGGTCACGCCCGGCGATGTAGCGGGCCTGGAAATCGTCAAACGATCGGCCGCCGGCCGCTCGGCTGACGGCTGCCCACCACTCCTCGCCGGTGAACCCTGAGCCAGCCTTGAATTCGTTCTGATACAGGTCCCGCATCACGGCGTCCAACGAGGCGCGATTGTCCGAGGCATCGCGAATGAGGATATCCAGCAGCAACCCGGCCAGGGAGCCCTTCGGGTAATACACGTAAGCCGTACCGTCCGCGGGCTCGATCCAGGTCGAGAGGGACGCATCCTCCAGTGCGACCGGTCCGCCGCTCGTCACCTGGCCGATCTTCTGTGACGTCACCTGATAGAAGAAATCGGGCAACGCATTCCCCCCGCGCACCATGGCCAGATCCGCGTAGTAATCCGTGATGCCTTCGCTGACCCAGAGGAGCGTCGTTGGCTGGGCCCGGTCGTACTCGTATGGCCAGAGAGCTTCCGGACGGAGTCGTTTGACGTTCCACGCGTGGAATACCTCGTGCGCCAGCACCAGCGGCAGAATCGGGCTCCCTACAAACCCGGTGGCGTAGATGCCCAGGTGGGAATTCTGGTGCTCGAGTGCGCTCCCGCCAGGATAGCCCTCATCGAAGACCGCGAGGATCGTATAGTCGTTCCACGGCGTCTCGCCGAACACGGCGGCCATGGGCGGTATCATCGCTTCTATCTGCCGCGTCAGCTCATCCCGCTCCTCGCCCGCCACGGCTCCCTCGGGATACGTCGCCAGCCGGTACCAGATGTCCTCGACCCGCGTGCTGTCCACATCGAATCTGCCCACGAAGAACGGCATGTCCACCAGATCGTGGTAGCTGTCGGCGGTGAACTCGCGGCCGCCACCGACCTGCCTCATTCCGGTCGCGACCCGCCACTCCGGCTCCGTGCGGATCGCGACCGACGCAGGAAAGTCCAGTCCCTGTCCCTCGGGGTACAGGAAGAGGTTCGTCCCGTTGAAGAAGGCGAAGTCGTCTTCCGACCACGCCATGCCGGTGTCCAGCGTGTCGGCAAGGTAGTCGAAGCTCACGGTGATGGGTCCCGCTTCTTCGGAATGAATCCGCCACGTGTCGTAGTCGGTCTTCTCCCAACGGATCGGTCCGCTTCCGGCGCTGGCCGAGAAGTCCTTCACGAAGCGAGCGAAGTTGTCGAGCTCGTAGGACCCGGGTGTCCAGGCTGGAAGCGAGAGAACGACCGGCCCGCCGCTCTCGCTGCGGAAGGACATCTCTACGTGGATGGCCCTGCCTGGCGCCGCGGCGCGGTCGAAGGTGACTTCATATCGGATGTCGTAGACTGGGGCACCGTCGTTCCCGAGGGCTGCGTGCTTCTCGTTCAGAAGGTCGGCATCGAACTCATGAGACGGCTGTGACGACAGGTGCGATGCGGCTGCAGAGACTAGTGTTAGCGCCAGTGCGAGCGCCGCCAGTTGCTTCTTCTCCACGGTTCCCTCCCCTCCCGATTCCTGGCCAGAGCGCGGCTCGATGGTTCACCGTACGACGACAGGCCCTGTCTGGTTCCACGCCTCCCCGACGTTCCGTGCCGAACCTCGATGGTCCGGCCGTGCGCCGCAGCTCCCGCCCCCGTGCGAACCTGATACCGCCAGCCCGATGGCCGGTTCCGAATCGATCCTGTGATCGACGCACGGTGGCGATCCTGCTATTCTCCAGCGCCATGAGGGTACGACTGGCATGAATCGCGACTCTCACCACGCCACCCGAGACGGCAGCGCCGGACAAGAGACAGGCGCGGAGACCGCGGCAGCGGAATCCGCCGCTCGGTTCCGGTCCCACTTCGAGTCGACGGGAGAGTACCTGCGCGAGCCGGTGGCCGAGTTGTGCGGTCTGGCGACGAGCGCGGATCCACTGCTTTCGGAACACGGAATCCGTGGTCTCTTCGAGCTTCTGATAGAGCCCCTGTGCGACGCGTTCGCACCCGAGTATTGCCGACTGTACGACCGTATCATCGCCCAGATAGTCCAACACGTGCGTGAGCTCCCGGCAGGAGGGGACCTGCACGCGACGCTGAATCGCTTCGGCCTGACGACCGAACAGGAGCTGACGGAGCGCAAGAACCGCATTGCGCGGCGGACAGATGGACTCGTCCAAGCGGAAGCGGGGAAGGTGAAGAGGGCGCTCATCCCTTCTCGAGTCACCATCGGTGCGGACATCGCCGTGACCAGCGTCTTCCTCGACGGCCTGAAGAGGGCCCTCCCCAATGCGGAGATGGTCGTGCTCGGACCCACCGTAGCCAGAGAGCTGTGGGCCGGTGACTCCCGCGTTCGAGTGGTCGAGGTGGAGTATGGGAGAGGCGGAGGCCTGATTCAGCGACTCGGCGCCTGGCCGGCGACGGTCGCGGCGGTGGACGGGGAGATAGCAGGTCTCGGAGCGCACGAGTACCTGGTCGTCGATCCTGACTCCCGCCTCACCCAGCTCGGCTCGCTTCCCCTGACCGAGGATGAGAGTCGTTCCTGGTTCTTCGAGAGTCGCGGCTATCAGGGGCAGGGTGCGTTGAGCTGCCTGGCGGCCGGTTGGCTCGCAGAGCGGTTTCCGGTGCAGGGCCAGCCCGGGCCCTATCTCGCCCTGGCGGAGGCCACCGCGGATGAAGGCGGACGCCTGCTGGATGCGCTGCGCCGCAACCGGTCAGGCTCAGTTGTCTTTCTCCATTTCGGAGTGGGAGGGAACGAGAAGAAGCGGCTCGCCGAACCGTTTGAATCGAATCTGCTGGCGGCCCTACTCGGGCGGGGAGTGACGGTCATTCTCGCCCGCGGGGTAGGTGCCGGGGAGGCGGCCAGAACCGAGCGCCACCTGGCGGATATGACGGCGGATGGTCGCCGCGTGGCGAGGCTGACTGCGGCGATCGGGGATTCGGTTGCGAACACCTCGGCCACGTCCGCGGACATCCTGCTGTTCGAGGGAAGCTTCGGGCTGATGGCGGCGACGCTGGCCGGCTGCGATGCCTACGTTGGTTACGACTCGGCGGGACAGCACGCGGCCGCCGCCCTGGCGGTCCCTGCCATAGACGTGTTCGCCGATGAGAGCACGCCCAGAATCGCCGAACGCTGGCGACCCGAGGGTCCCGGGCCGGTGTGGGTGATCAGGGCCTGGGACGAGGGAGGCGACGGGACCGGCGTGGTGTCAGCCGGCCTCGTGGACCGGGTGCTCGCCTGTCTCGCCGAGACGCCCGGCGGCCTGTAGCTCGGGGGCTCCCCGCTGCGGGAGACTCAGGGTTCCGAGGTGCGTCCCTTGCTGAGGATGGCTTCGGCCCGCCGCTGGGCTGCGAGTAGCGGGGATTCGCCGGCGGCCACGGCACTTGCCAGGATGTGGTCCAGCGTATCCCCGATCTGACGCACGCGCTCACGAAGGATAGACTCGCTCCGCACGAGCTGGTGGATGAGTCCGAAGGCGAGCGCACCTCCGGCGTTGATGATATAATCGGGAGCCCAGAGTATGCCCCGATCGTGCAGCCTTACGGCGTCGTCACGAGCGGCCAGCTGGTTGTTGGCCGAGCCGGCCACAATGCGGCACCGGAGCCGGGGGATCGTCTCCGGATTGAGGATCGCCCCGACCGCGCACGGGGCGAAGACATCGCATTCCGTCTCGTACACCTCGTTGGCAGCCACGACAGCTCCTCCGACTTCGTCCGCCAGACTCCTGGCTCGCCCGTCGTCCACATCGGCCACAATGACCTCGGCACCGGCTTCACTCAGCAGACGCGCCAGCGGCGCGCCCACATCTCCGGCCCCCTGCACCAGGACTGCCGTCCCCCTCAGGTCATCCTTGCCGAGGCCGTGACGGGCCGCTACAACCGTTCCGGCAAACACCCCGAGCGCCGTGTATGGACCCGGATCGAGGCTCTCGCTCCCATCCCCGGCACCGGACTGTCCCATGACGTACCGGCACTCCCGGGCCATGAGCTGCATATCCTGTGGGGTCGTTCCCAGGTCGACGCCTGTGGCAAACGCCCCGCCGAGGCTGTCCACCAGCCGGGCGAAGCGCAGCAGCAGCCCCTCCCGTTCGGCCCCTTCCAGCGGCCCGGGGACTGCAAGCACGGCTTTCCCGCCGCCGAAGGGGAAGTCCAGGGCAGCCCATTTGTAGGTCATGCCCTCGGCCAGGAGCATGGCGTCTCGCAGGCCATCCTCCGGCGCCGCGTAAATCCTTATCCGGCAGCCGCCCACGGGCATGCCCAGCGTGGAGTCGTGGAGTGCTATGAAGCACCAGGTGCCGGATGGCGCGTCGAATCGCACCACCACGGTCTCACCGCCCCAACTCTCTATCAGTTCGCGCATGGACGCTACGAGCCCTCCCGCAATCTCTTCGCCACCCGCGCCACTCTCTGGCCGAGGCGCCTCGCATCTTCGACTTCGGCCTCGCTGACCACGGTTCCAGAGACGCCGGTCGCTTTCGCAACTGGAGAACTGGGCGGCGGTATGGTGGACCCGCATCCTCGAGATCGGACCGGAATCCCTCCAGGGCTCCGGGTCGGTGAGCCCGGTGCTCGAGCGAGCGCTGGGTCCCGCGATCCATCGGATCGCCGACCAACTGGCCGAGATCCGGCGCGGACTGCTGCCAAGCCCAGCGGCGGCCTGGCTACCTCGGCTAGCCCCCGAACTTGAAGGACACTCTCACCTTGGCACGGTAGGTGGCGACCTTTCCTTCATCGATCAGCATGTCGAGCTCCCGGATCTCGGCCACCCGCAGATCCCGCAGGCTTTCCGATGCCCTCGCGACGGCCGCCGCCGCTGCCTTCTCCCACGATTCGGTGCTCGTGCCGACGAGCTCGATGACCTTGTAGACGCTTTCTGCCATGACAGGTCCTCCTGCGGATTCGAGAGGTCTCACCCCATCCCATCCCGGCCGTCTCCCCCGCATCTTACAGTGGCTGCACCGAAACCCCAAACGGCGCGAACGAAAGGGCGTCCCGTTATCGGACGCTCAGACCGTATTGCCCACGCGCGGCCATACGCGCATGCTGTTCGGGAACAGCGGTCGCGAGGCCGACGTTACCGCACACGGTGTTGGCGGACGCTGAAGCTTGCCTCCGGGAGAAGGGATGAATAGCGACGAGGAAGCCGAGCTGACCCTCTGGTCCAACGGAGTTGCCGAAGTGCTCGATGGGAAGGGAAGGCCCGAGCTCGCCGCCCTGTTCCGAGCGCTGGCCCGGCGCGACGAAGCGCTCATCGAGGAAGACATTTCTCTCTTCACGCTTCCCGTCCTGGAGGGTCTGCGGGAGACTCTGCAGGAGGAGCGCGACGAGCGCGACCGGTCCGGACAGGAGTACTTCGCCGCGGTGCTCGACGGAGTACTGGCTCTGGTGGAACAGGTGCGCTCCCGGCGAGACTTCGAGGAGCTCGACTGGGACGAGGAGGAACCGGTCCACTGAGACGGTCGAGCGTCCGTCTGCGAACCATCGCCCTGCCCGTGGAGCACGGCGGCTGGGGCTTCCTGGCCGAACCGATCCTGCTGGGACTGCTGGTGGCGCCGTCACCGGTTGGGCTGGCTCTGTCGCTGATGACGCTCGGCGCTTTCCTCATCCGGCACCCGTCGAAGATGTACTTGCGCAACCGGCATCGGCTCGACGCCTCGCCGCGATACCGGATCGCGGGCCGTGTGACGCTGCTGTACGGAGCAGCGATGGCCGCGTCCCTGGCAGTGGCCGTTGCGCTCGCAGGCCCTGCGCCGCTCATCCCCTACGTGCTGCTCTCCCCGGCCCTGGCAGTGTACGCCGTGTTCGACCTGAACAACGAAGCCCGGCGGATACTCCCTGAGCTGGCGGCGCCGGCCGGCCTGGCGGCCACCGCTCCCGCCGTAGCCTTGGCGGGGGGCTGGGGCTGGCTTCCCGCGGCCGCGCTATGGGCGATCCTCATGGCCCGCTCGATTCCCTCGGTGATGTACGTGCGGGCCCGCCTCCGGATGGGACGCGGAGAGCGGGTGAATCGGGGTGCTCTCGCATCCGTCCACCTGTTATTCTTCCTCTTCTTGATAGCGCTGCTCGGCCGTGGGCTCGCTCCGCTGCTGGCGGTGGTGGCTTTCTCCGGCCTGGCGGTGCGGGCGGCGTCCGGGGTCCTCGCCGGACGTAAGCGGATCAGGGCACAGGAGATCGGTTACGGCGAGCTCGGGTACGGGCTCGCTTACGTCCTCCTGACCGCCCTGGGGTTCGGATTGGGTCTCTAGGCGAGGTCGAGATGTGCGGACCGGAGTTGATGTGCAGCATCCGCTCGCGCAGGGCCGGCAAGCGGCTCAGCGGATGCGATTCGACAACGTCCGCTGGATGTCCCTGCGACGCGGATCCGTGCGTGGAACGTCAGGGAGAAGGCGCGCCACGGACCGGGCGATGATCCTGTCCTGCTCGCGTCGCAGGCCTTCCCCCGGTAGGCGATCGACCGCCTCGGCCAGGGACGAGGCAAGGTGGGCGTCAACGTATTCCCACGGACAGCCCAGGAACAGGCCGATAAGGCGCTTGGCCTCCTGGCACTCAACCGCTCGCGCGAGAAGCGCCTCGGGGTCCGTGATCTTGAAGTCTGTGTTAGCCATTGCCTTCACCCTGAACACGACGCCGTACCAGCCTCGCCGCGTTTCGCCCGCGACCGGCAACAAAGCGACCGGCAACGACGCAGCGGACTAATGTCCTGCAACCGGCATACCGGAGCGTAACCTGCTTCGTTTAATACAGTTAGCGTTCCACGTACAGGCGCGGCGTGGTGTCACCGCTACAAACTGCCGCGCCGAAGCCGCTCCACGCGGGCAAAGATAGTGTCGGCACCGTGGCTTGCAAGGCTCCGGCGGCGGCACGGTAGCTGATGCAACTGACTGTCATGCAGCAGGTTACGCGATCTCTCTCTCGCTGTGGCGTCGAGCAGACAGGCCCGGGTGCGGGCGCAACGTTCTGGCTCCTGCAGGAAACAAGAAGAGCGTCGCCGACTCGTGCAACCGCCGTTCAGGACTTGGGGATATCCTTTCGGGGGTCGAGAAAGGGCCTGGGTACAACGGTGGCTCCCGCCGCGCCGCCAGGTGTCATCACCTGGAGCTCCGTGCCGAGCGCTGCTCGTTCGACCGGCACCATTGCGTAACCGATGTTCTTCTCGAGACGCGGTGAGTATACAGCCGACGTGATGTGGCCTACACGGCCGCCGTCAGCGCTGACCGGCCAGCACTCCATGTTCAGGTCCAGGGGCGCTCCTGCTATCTCCACGCCCACGAGCTGCCGCCTCGCTCCCTCGCTCTGAACGCGGCCCAGAGCTTCCCTGCCGATGAACTCGGCGTCCTGCTCCAGATCTACCATCCAGCCAAGGCCCACCTCATAAGGGTTGTTATCGATGGTCATGTCGACGCCGTAATTCAGAATCCCGGCCTCTATTCGGCGAATATCGGAGGGACCCGTCGGCGCGATGCCGAGGTCCCGCCCCGCGTCCAGCACCCGCTCCCACAGCTCATCGCCACGGGAACCATCGCGCAGGTAGATCTCGAATCCTACCTCGCCGCTCCATCCGGTGCGGGTGACTATCACCGGAATCCCTTCCACAGTTGCCTCTGCGAAGCGGTAGTACTTGAGCTCGAGGATCCCGTCGCCGAACAGCCTCTGCATCACCGTCTTCGACTTCGGGCCCTGTACCTGCAGCGGCGACACGTCCGGCTCCCGGATCTCCACCCGCATGCCCGACCGCCAGGCTACCGCTCTCGCCCACAGGAGGACATCGCTGTCGGCGAGGGCCAGCCAGAAGTGATTCTCACCCAGGCGCAAGAGGACCGGATCGTTGATGATGCCGCCGTCGTCGGCGGTGATGAGCACGTACTTCCCCTGACCCACCTCGCACTTGTGAAGGTCCCGCGGCGTGAGGAGGTTGGTGAACGCAAAGGCATCTCGACCCGTGATCTCCACCTGGCGCTCGACGCTGACGTCCCAGATCGTCACGTCGTTTACCAGTCTCCAGTACTCCCGCTCGAGGTCCTCGTAACCTATCGGGAGGTACATGTGGTTGTAGACCGTGTATCCCCAGCAACCATGGCGCTGGGTGGCCGCGAAGAAAGGCGAGCGCCGGAGTCGCGCCCCTCGCTGGATCTTCACCATATCGAAGGACGTGGCCATCGTCAGACGCCCAGTGACTCGGCGGCGCGCTCGTACTCTTCCGGGCGGACGTACAGAACCTGGCCGTAGCTGCCCCTTCCGTCAGTCACACCCGTGGTGGCGTATATGTTGACGTTCGCCTGGTACAGCTTCGCGTGTACCGAGGCCAGTGCACCCAGCTCGTCATCTCCCTGTACAAGCAGTGCCCGGTGCGGTCCGTCCAGCGCGAAACCCGCTTTGCCGGCGGCGTCGGTCAGCTTCAGACCGTCCGAGGGAAACAGCGCGAGCTGCGTGCGCACCGGCCCAATCGGCACGGCGTTGAACGCCAGTAGGCTCACACCGAGGCTGGCGAGACGCGTCAGAAGCTTGTACGCCTCGCCAGGCTGGTCTTCGACGGTAGTGTAGAAGTAGTCGACCCGCCGGATCCTGTATGCCATATCGCCCTCCGATCGGTGTCTCGTGGGGGGCAATATAGCATCTCAGAGCCCGTTACGTAGCGTCCCTTACTTGCCGTCCAAGGGACTCCGTCCGAGGATCGCCGTCTGGCGGCTCAGCGCAGTCCCGGCACCGGAACCATGACGTGGACGTAAGGTGTGTCCTTCCACATCGCCCACGGGCCGCCTGACTCGGGATCGTCTGAAATCTCGGTCAGCGTAGAGGCATCCGGGACGATAACCATCAGGTGAGGACCCGACTCCTCCCAGTCCATCACGGCGCTCGGGCGGCGCCCGCGAGATGTCCTGCGACGAGGTCCGGGGCCTACATCCGATTCAACAGGGCCTGATAGCGAGGGTGGGTGCGCAGGGAGCCCAGGTCGGGGTCGTGTTCCATCCAGTCCCGCCTTCCGAAGCCGGAATCCACCGCCTGTTCCAGACAGTCGATGGCCTTCTCCGGTTCGCCCTCGAGCGCGTACAGGCAGGCGACGTTATAGCGCACCCCCGCGTCCTCCGGATCTATCGCCAGCGCCCGTTCGGCCCACTTCAGACCCTCTGGCTGGTTTCCCAGCCGGCAGTGGGAGACAGCCTGCATCGTGGCCGCACGCGGGTCGTCCGGGTTCAGCTCCATGTGCTTGACCGCCACCTTCAGCGCCCGGCGGTATTGCAGCTTCGCTTCGATCGTGCGCCCGAGAGCCTCCAGCGATTGGGCGGCGAAGAAGGAGGCCTGATAGTCGTCCCGCACTTCCGAAGCCTCGAGGAACAGGCGTGCGGCGTCTTCCAATCGTCCCTGCTGGAAGCAGGCCCGGGCATAGAAGTACCGCGCTTCGAACTGTCTCGAGTCAAGCCGGATGGCGGCCTGGAATTCGTGCTCGGCCTCCTCGAAGCGCTGCATGGCGAACAACGTCAACCCGCGCGCCGCATGCGCCTCTGCCAGGCCGGGATCGAGCTCGAGCGCCTTCAGGCTTGCATGGTCGGACTCCTCGAGATCCGCCTCGGCGGTCGAGCCGCCGGGGTACAGGTGTGTCATCAGCGAGCCGCAGTCCGCTACGCCGGCCCATGCCAGCGCGTACTCCGGATCGACCTCGATGGCGCGGCGGAACATCTGCCGCGCGTAGTCCAGGCTCTTCTTGCGGGACTGGTGGAAGAACTGCCTGCCTTTGAGATAGAAGTCGTACGCCGCGACGTCTGACGTGGGGACCCTGCCGAGGGCCCGTTTCTCTTCCTCGGGCAGGATCACCCGGAGGGCCCGGGCCACGTTCTCGGCAATCTCGTCCTGGATGGCGAAGACGTCCTCCATCTCCCGCTCGAACCGCTCCGACCAAAGGTGGTAGCCGTCGGCCACGGCCACCAGCTGGGTGGTGATCCGCAGCCGGTTTCCAGCCTTCTGCACGCTGCCTTCCAGAATGGAGCCCACGTTGAGCTCCTCTCCGATAGTCCTGACGTCGGCCGTCTTCCCCTTGTACGCGAATGCGGAGGTGCGGGAAGCCACCCGGAGGTGCTCCATTCGAGCCAGCGCGTTGATTATCTCGTCGGTGATGCCATCGCTGAGGTACTCCATCTCCGGGCTGTCGCTCAGGTTCTTGAACGGCAGGACGGCGATGGACTTCGGGCCCGGCCTCGGTCTCGGAACCGCTCCCCGGCGGCGCACCCGCATCTCCCCTTCGCTTCTCGGCGCTCCATACTTCCAGGCCGCGACGACGACGAGAGGGAGGAAGACCACGACCCCAGTAACCACCACGTCTGTCAGTCGGCCCGAGAGATCGTAGTGTCCGATCGCCCAGTCGCTGAATTCGAGCATCAACCAGCCGGCGGCCAGGTAGACGCCCACGATCTGGGGCACCCGTCGCCGCATCAGTTCGGGAACGACTTCAGGGGACATCTGGCGAGCAGGCCCCGCGCTAACCCTCTATCTCGGCGATCGCCTTCTCGATATCAAGAAGGATAGTCTTGGAGCCGAATACTGGTGACATGACATCGTCCTCGCGTAAGTGCGTAACTTGAGCCGGGCGGGGAACGACCACGAATCACCCGCGCTACGCAGGGGAAGAGCGGACCGGCCTGGGAGCGCCGGTCGCGGTCCCTAGCTTGCCGTAACCCTACCATCAGCAACGTGGCCGAGCAACGGCGCTCGCAGCCAGGATGGCCCTGACTCCCCTGCTCGGGCAGGCAGATGAAATCGCGGGAGAGACCACCGGTAGGAGAACACCGATCCTCCGGGCGGGGATGAGTTCGCGAAGGGTTACCGACGAAGATGCCGGGAGCGGGAGGAGTATCAGCGGCTACGGCGGGCACCGTGCCTCCAACCTTGACCTGCTCTGCGGGGACCTGTCGATTCGAAGGAATGAGATACCCACCGCTGCTGGCAATCTGCGGTATCGCCCTGGGGACGGCTCTGCCGGTGCAGGCGCAGGATTCACCGGCGTCGCCGCAGGAATCTCAGGCCCTGTGGGTGTTCGGCCAGGGATACTACGACGTGGTCGACCAGTCTCCCGGGGCGGTGGACCTCCGTGCTGAGTACAGGGACGCCGGCCGGCTGTGGGTGCTTCGGCCGTGGGCGGGACTGGAGGTGTCCAGCCTGGTGTCGCTCTATGCAGCCGGGGGAGTAGTCGCGGATGTGAAGCTGCCGGGCGGGTTCGTGCTGACACCGGGATTCGGGGCGGGCGTATTCCTGCAGGACGGCGGCAAAGACCTCGGCTTCCCGATCCAGTTCCGATCCCAGCTGGAGCTGGCTTGGCGTACGGCCTCGGGCGGTCGGATCGGCATCGCCTTCAGTCACATGTCCAACGCTGACCTTGCCGGGCCCAACCCCGGTGCGGAGGTCCTCACGGTGTTCCTGGGATTGACCAGCCGGGAACTGTCAGGCCGCGATGAGCTCCTTCAGTCCGCCTTCTGACGGTCTCCGATCGAATCGCCTTCAGGTCCCTGACCGATAGGCCGCCCGGCGCCCCGCTATGGGAAGCTCACGGAGGAATCCTCAGTCTCAACCGTGCAGTCGGCGCCGGGCGGTTGGCCACCGAGGCAGGAGGTCGCGGCGCCTGCCCGGAATCACCCCTCCCAGGTCATGCGCCAGAAGTCTCGCTCGAAGCGCAGTACCTGGTTGAACGCAGGCTGCTGACCCGGATCAGGATGGCGGTCGGCGGCGTCCCGCAACTCGACCACGTAGGCGGCAAACTCAGGGTTCGTCCAACGGTCGATGAACTCGGCGTACGGGCCCGTGGTGTCGAGCCGCGCCCAGGCGACCGTGTACGCTACCTCGACGGCGTAGAAGACCGCCAGCAGGACCTGGAAACGTTCCGAGTGGCCCGCCTCTATCAAGAAGTCCACGTACCGGCGGCAGATCGGGTGCGCCTCAGAGTCCAGATGGAGGCCTCGCTCGCCGGCGTGCCGCTCGAACCAATCGAGCTCCGCATCGAGCGCAGTCAAGCCACCGATCACGACGCTCTGGTCGGTGCGCGGAACTTTGGCAGCTGTCAGAGCGACGAAGCTGGTGAAGCCAGTGACGAACAGGTAATCCTGCACCAGCCAGCGATCGAACGCCTCACGAGGCAGGGTCCCGTCGCCGATGGCGTCCAGGAAAGCTGCACGAGTACCCTGTTCCCACCATTCGCCGGCCCCGAGGGCCAGCCGGGATTCGGCAAACCGCTTCAACTATCGCCCGCCAGTTCCACGATCTTCTCGGCGACCTCGCGGGCGAAGTCCTTGTCCCAGGTCACGAGGCTCTTTCGAGCCGTCACCTGGAGCCGCGTCGAGCCCCCCTCCTCCGCCCGCAGGCTGACGGTGACCTCGGTTTCCTCGTCAGACGTCCTGCCCTTCAGCTCGCGGCGCGCGCCATCCTCCTGCTCTTTGAACTCCGTTCGCGACAGGCCGAATTGCGAGAAGGCCTGTTCCGCTGCCGCCTGCGAGTTGTCTATCGAAGTCGTCAGGATCGACTCGACACCCTGGCCCGAGAAATAGACGGCGCCGCCGGCGCCGGCGCCGGCCGCCACGACCACGCAGCCGGCACACAGAAGGGCCACCACGGCGACCAGGGTTCGCGGTGGCGAGGCCACCGCCCGATGTTCAGAAAGAAATGCCATCCGTGATCTTCCTGGCTATGGGTGACCTTCCGGATCCCAGAACTTTTCCAGTTTGTCGAGCTCGCGCTCGTACTGTTCGAGGGTGATCTGGCCGCCCACGAATCGCTCCTGCAGAACCTCCAGAGGAGTCTTCGGCACCTCCTTCCCCGGAGCGCCCGTGTCTGGAGACTCCCCTGCGAGGCGCGCCCGCGATTCCGGCAGCTCCGACCTCGGCGGCGGGCCCGAAAGGCTCTCTTCGCTCCGAGCTCTGCCAGGAATCCCGCGGTACCGCTTCCAGCCGATCCGGCAGGCCCCGGCACACCCCGCGCAGAGGGTCGCGACTACTACCCAGATCAGCCAATCTGGTCCGCCGAACATCGATCACCTCCAGCTTCAGCCGCGGACGTGGCTCGCGAATCGCTCGCGGTACCTTACTGGCAGGGTCGGTGTTAGCCGCAGGGGCGTCAAGTGGGGTGCGCGTGGGGCTGGCCCCATCCCCTTCCGCGTGCCCGCTGGCGAGCACGGCTGCAAGAGCCCGGCCCCGACCAGCCGGAGGCCGTGGCGTGACGTCCGGCTTTGCGCGCGGTGGTGGTCATGTACCACATTCGAGCCGGCAAGCCCGCCCGCTCAACCGCCCGAGGTAGCCATGTCCGGACAGCTCAGCTTCCTCCAGAAAGTCAACCGCAGCTTCGACCGGGGCGCTGCCCTGACTCGCCATGATCCCCGCCTGCTCAGCCAGATTCGGGAATGCAACAGCGTCTACCGCCTGACGTTTCCAATCAAGCGAGACGACGGGTCGATCGAGGTCTTCGAGGCGTGGCGCGCCGAGCACAGCCATCACAAGCTGCCCACGAAAGGCGGGATCCGATTCAGCCTGGTGGTGGAGGGGGACGAGGTGATGGCGCTGGCGGCTCTGATGACCTACAAGTGCGCCATCGTCGACGTGCCCTTCGGAGGTGCCAAGGGGGGCATCAGGATCGCTCGTCATGCCTACTCCCCGTACGAGCTGGAAAGGATCACCCGCCGCTATACCTACGAGCTGGTCAAGAAGCGGTTCATCGGACCCGCGGTCGACGTCCCTGCCCCCGACTTCGGCACCGGCCCAACCGAGATGGCGTGGATTGCCGACACCTACACCTCGCTGTGCAGCGGAGAGCAGAATACGACTGCCTGCGTCACCGGAAAGCCGATCGCCCAGGGCGGGATCCGGGGCCGGTTCGAGGCGACCGGCCGGGGCGTCTTCTTCGGGATCCGCGAAGCGTGCAGCATTCCTGATGACATGAAGGCGCTGGGGCTGTCAGTCGGCCTCGAAGGCAAGAAGGTCGTGGTGCAGGGACTCGGCAACGTAGGATACCACGCGGCGAAGTTCCTGGAGGAGGACGGGGCGATCCTGATCGGACTCGCGGAGTTCGAAGGTGCCGTCTGGAACCAGGATGGCCTCGAGCTCGAGAAGGTGATCGCTCATCGCCGGGAAACAGGCTCGATTCTCGACTACCCCGGCGCCACCAATCTGCCGGGTTCCTCGGAAGCGCTGGAGCTCGAGTGCGATATACTGATCCCTGCTGCCCTCGAGAACCAGATAACGGAGGCAAACGCCGGGCGCATAAAGGCCAGGATGGTGGCGGAAGCTGCCAACGGCCCGACGGCAGCCGAAGCAGACGACATCCTACGCGAGCGGGGCGTCAAGATCCTTCCCGACCTTTACTTGAACGCCGGCGGCGTCACCGTGTCGTACTTCGAGTGGCTGAAGAACCTCTCGCACGTCCGGTTCGGCCGCATGCAGAAGCGGTTCGACGAGCAGGCGTATGGGCGACTGCTCCACGCCGTCGAGAGCGCGACCGGCATGACATTCCCCCAGCAGCAGATAGCGAGCATCACGGGAGCGGCCGGCGAGGAAGACCTGGTGAACTCGGGGCTGGAAGAGACGATGGTGTCGGCATATCACCAGATTCGCGAGATACAGCTTCGGGAAGGGGGCGATGCCGACCTTCGAACCGCTGCTTTCGCCTGCGCGATCGACAAGATCGTGACCTGCTACGAGGAGCTCGGGATCTTCCCCTAGCAGGTCGCTGAAGAAGCTTTCATGCGTAAGCGGCAGCCGGTCGTTGACGCGTCCGGTGAACCTTTCCGGCGGATTCAACGTCTACTGTAGTAGAAGGGTTTAGTGTAATGCCGCGGTGCCTCACTCAGCGCGAGTCGGTTGGCTTGCGCCGAGGGAACCGCTGTACTGAGAATGGATGGTGCCGAGAAATCGCCCCGGCTGGCGACCCGAGGAGGCCGGACGATGAGCGAACAGGATATCGTCGAGCGACTGGCGCGCAGGAAGCCGACCGCCAACGATCGCTTCAAGGGTTTCTACCAGGGCCGCGTCGCCCTGGCGGTGATCCTCTCGGCGGCCGCTCACTTCGCGGCCTTCAACTTCTTCCCCAAGCTCCAGGCGGCGGACTTCGATCTCACGGCGGACGAGCTGGCGGCCATAGAACTTCCCCCCGAGGTGAAGATCCCGCCGCCTCCTGAGCAGATCGCCCGGCCGGCCATGCCTCGCGTGGCCGCGGCCGAGGTAAACGAGGACATCACGATCGCGCCGACCACTTTCGAGGACAACCCGGTAGAGTCGCTTCCGCCTCCCCCACAGGGCGCCGCTCCCTCGGACGTGCCGTCATACATCCCGCGCGACACCGAGCCCCGGCTCCTCAACTCTCGGGAGATGCTGCGGCTGCTTCTGCGGCGGTATCCGAAGACGCTGCGCGAGGCGGGCATAGGCGGAACGGTCGTCCTGTGGGTGTACGTGGAAGAAGACGGTACCCCCGGCAGGACGCAGGTCCAGGCGTCGAGCGGGTACGAGGCGCTGGACCGGACGGCGGAAGAGATCGCCAGCGAGATGCGGTTCTCCCCGGCTATGCTTCGTGACCAGCCCGTAGGGGTGTGGATCGCGCAGCCTATCACCTTCTCGACCGAAATCCAGTAAGCCCCCGACGCGACAAGCACGCGAAGGCCTACCTGAGTGGCGCCGGCGCGCCTTAGCTTGTCTGGCAATGCAGTCAGACATTCTCTACTCCCGGTCCGTCGAACGGCGTCCGCAGGAAGGAAGCTCGCTGGACGCGGATGAGATCCACCTGTGGCGGGCATCTCTGGATCCGCCCGGCGAGCTGGTCGCGGCACTCCGGCGGGTTCTTTCCCCGGACGAGAGGGAGAGGGTCCGCCGGTTGCGCAGTTCCCGTAACCGGAGGCGGGTAGCGGTCAGTCGGGGGCTGCTGCGCCGCCTGCTGGCCGGGTATGCGGGCGTCGCCGCCCACGAACTCCGATTCAGTTACGGTCCGTGGGGGAAACCGGCCCTGGCCCCCCTTCCGCGCGGCATGGACCTTCGCTTCAACGTCGCTCACTCGGCGGAGTTGATCGTGGTAGCGATAACTCGCGCGCGACCTGTTGGTGTCGACGTCGAAAGGATCCGTCCGCTCCGCAACCTCGAGAGGTTGGCCCGACGGCATCTGTCGAGCCGTGAGTGGGCTGCTTTCCGGCGGGTTCCAGAGGCGCGAAGAACCGAGGCCTTCTTCGACTTCTGGACGCGGGAGGAGGCCTTCTGTAAGGCGATGGGCAGAGGGCTGCCGCTTCGCCCGCAGCGCATCGAGATGGCCCGCGTGTCAGGCAGACCCGCGAGCGTGCCGGCCGTGGATGCCGCTGCGGAGGAGGCCTCCGCCTGGTGCCTGCGCCACTTCGAACCGGCTCCGGGATACGTGGGAGCCCTGGCTGTCAGAGGCCGCCGCGGCCGCGTCGTGTGGCGGGATCTGGAGTCCGCGATAATAACGCGAGGTGCCGGGCAATGACAGTCGTGCATAGCGAAGTGCGACCCGGCGTGTACCACGATTCGATAGTGCTGATGCAGCTTCAGGCAGCCCTGGCAGACTTGCCTGACGTGCTCGACGCCGGAGTGGTGATGGGGACTCCCGAGAACCTCGCCACTCTGGAGGCGAACCACCTGCCGCTGGAGACGCTGCGTTCGGTGCGGCCGGGCGATCTGGTGCTGGTGGTCAGGGCGGCCACCGAGGACGCCGCATCGGATGCGCTTGCCCACGTGGACGCGCTCCTCGCCCGGACGAGCAGCGACGTAGGCGACGAGTTCCGCCCGCGCAGCCTTTCTTCAGCCATCAGGCTGGCGCCCGAAGCGGGCTGGGTGCTGATATCGGTCCCGGGCCAGTTCGCTGCCGCCGTGGCCAGGGAATCCCTGCGGCTGGGCCGCCACGTGTTCCTGTATAGCGACAACGTCCCGCTTGCCGAAGAGATCGCCTTGAAGAGGACCGCGCGGGGGAGCGGCCTGCTGCTGATGGGTCCGGACTGCGGCACGGCGCTGGTCGGCGGGATCGGTTTCGGCTTCGCCAACCGGGTGAGGAGAGGCGGGGTCGGCCTGGTCGGGGCATCTGGCACGGGCATCCAGGCGATCAGCAGCCGGGTTGATGCCCTGGGCGCTGGAGTATCCCACGCCATAGGCACCGGAGGACGCGACCTTCAGGCCGAGGTCGGAGGGGTGACGGCCCTCCAGGGACTGGAACTGCTGGCCCGGGACCCCGACACCCGGGTCATCGTGCTGGTCTCCAAGCCGCCCGAGCGACCGGTCGTTCGACATCTTCTGGCGGCGGCCCGTGCCACGGGCAAGCCGGTAGTGGTGAATCTCCTGGGGTACGCCCCCCCGGCCAGGAGGCTCGGCTGTCTGCACTTCGCCACCGGCCTGGACGAGGCGGCGAGCATGGCAGTCGAGCTCCTGGACCGGAGCTGCGAAAGCGATTCGGACCAGGACGCCGACCCGCGTTACCTGCGTGGTCTGTTCTCCGGCGGAACGCTTGCCCTGGAGGTCCTTCAGGGGCTGAGGCCCTTTCTCGATCACCTCCACTCCAACGTGGCGATGGATGATGTCCTGACGCTGCCGGACCCTTTCCACAGCCAGGGCCACACGATCCTGGACCTCGGGGCGGACGAGTTCACCGTCGGGAGGCCGCATCCCATGATCGACAACGATCTGCGCCTGCGGCGACTGGATATCGAGGCGAAGGACCCCGAGGTCGGACTGATCATGCTGGACATAGTGCTCGGACACGGTGCCCATCCGGACCCGGCCGCCGAGCTCGGCCCTGCGATCGAAGCCGCCCGGGCGGAGGGAGAGGTGGAGTTCGTGGCGATCCTGATCGGCACGGATGAAGATCCACAGGATGTAGCCGCCCAGGAGGAGAGCCTGACTCGGGCGGGAGCGCGGGTACATCGGGACGCGAGCGAGGCGGTGGATTATGTCGTGCGGCGCCTGCGGCGACGCGCGGAGAACCAGGGTCCGCAGGTCGAGCTGGACGCTCTGCGTGCGCCAGCGGCGGCGATCAACGTGGGACTGGAATCGTTTTACGACAGTCTCGTCACGCAGGGGGTCGATTCGGTCCAGATCGATTGGCGGCCGCCCGCCGGGGGCAACGAGAAGCTGATGGCGATTCTGGACAAGATGAGGAGGTAGCCGAGTGGATCTCGCGACGGCCAATCAGACGGCGGTGGAACGCATGATGTCGGCGAGACCGATGCTGACCAACGTCGCGACCGCCCGCGATGCTATTCCCGGAATGCACGAGTCGCTGCTTCTGCACGCCGGGCCACCGATCGAGTGGGAACGCATGTCGGGACCTCTGCGGGGAGCGGTGATCGGAGCGCTGCTGTTCGAGGGCCTGGCCACGGACCAGGCGGAAGCTGTCGTCCTCGTCGAGAAGGGCCGGGTGGAGTTCGCCCCGTGTCACCACCATCAGGCCGTCGGCCCGATGGCCGGCGTCGTCTCGCCTTCAATGGCCGTCTATGTCGTGGAGAACGTCACTCGCGACAACCGGGCCTACTCGACCCTGAACGAAGGGTACGGCAAGGTGCTGCGCTACGGCGCCTACAGCCCCGAGGTGCTGGAAAAGCTCCGCTGGATGAACACCGTGATGGCCCCGGTGCTCGCCGATGCCCTGGCGCAGAGCGAAGGCATCGACCTCCGGGCGCTGCTGGCGGAAGCGCTCCACATGGGCGACGAGGGTCACAACCGCAACAAGGCCGGATCGTTACTGTTCCTGAAGGCCCTGTCACCGTTCATTGCCAGAGTGGCCGGTGACCCGACGGTCGGGGAGGAGGTGTTGCGGTTCCTGGGGGACAACGCCCTGAGCGTCCTCAACCCGGTAATGGCAGCCTGCAAGACGATGGCGGACGTCGCGCACGGTGTTGAGGGGAGTACCGTGGTTACGGCCATGGCCCGGAACGGCACCGACTTCGGCATTCGCGTGAGCGGCCTCGGCGATGACTGGTTCACGGCGCCGGCGGACGTGCCTGACGGTCTCTATTTCACGGGCTTCACCAGGGCTGACGCCAACGCCGACATCGGAGACAGCACCATAACCGAGACGGCCGGAATCGGCGCCTTCGCCATGGCGGCTGCGCCAGCCATCGTCACCTTTGTCAGCGGCACGCCCAGAGATGCCCTGACCGCCAGCCTGGAGATGTACGAGATCACCGTCGCCGAACACGGCCAATTCACGATTCCGGCCCTCGACTTCCGCGGCACACCCACCGGAATCGATGTCCGCAAGGTGGTCGAGCTGGGACTTCTGCCCCGCGTCAACACGGGCATCGCCCACCGCGAGGCCGGGGTCGGGCAGATCGGCGCCGGCCTGGTGCGTCCTCCCATGCAGATGTTCGAGCAGGCGCTCATGGCGTACGCGGAACGGTATGGATTGTAGCGCAGCGGTCCGCGGGTCGGACTGAGGTTGCCTGCACGTCACTCCGGCCCGGGCGCCAGGTCCTCCCTGAGACGGGCCAGGATCGACCGTGTTCTAGCGATCCGCTCCTCGAGTCCCCGGCGAAAGCAACGCCGCATCAGCAGAGTTTGTGAGCAGGGTCAATGCCCGGAGATGAATGCATGCTGGCCGCCGTGGTGACCACAGTATCGCTTGCCTTCCTGGCGCAGCTCGCTCTGACGCATCGGAAGGCCGTGCGTGCGTTCCGGCGGCGTGCAGCCGGTCTCGCCGACCGGTGTTTCGGCTGATGGTGCGAAGCGGGCGGGCGGGACGCTTCCTCGGCTCCTGGGTGGTGTGGGTGGCGGACCACGCCGGCCCCGTGGCCGCCATTGGCTTCGGGCTGGCTCTTCCCCTTCTGTGGTTCGGCGCCACGCAGCTGAAGATAGACTCGGACACCGGGCACCTGATATCCGATCGGCTCCCCTGGCGCCGCACTTTTAGGGCTTTCAACGAGCGTTTTCCCCACTTCAGAGACGAGCTCCACGTAGTCGTCGACGGGGCATCCCCGGCGCTCGTGGATGACGTCCGGCGGCGACTCGGCACCGAGCTAGCGCGCCGCAGTGATCTCTTCGATGCCCTGTACTTGCCAGGTGGGGGCGACTTCTTCGACCGCCACGGCGTGTTGTACCTCGACACGGATGAGGTAGAAGAGCTCGGCTCGCGGCTCGGTGTGTACAGTCCGCTGTGGAGGATCCTGGAGGAGGACCCGACGCTGGGCGGCCTGGCATCCGTGGTGGAGCGCCTGGCGGAGGCCGATTCGACATCCGGGTGGGATCCCGTGCCGTTCCTCGACGCCCTGACGGGAGCGTTCTTCGCCAGTCGCTTTGGGCATTACCTGTCGATCCCGTGGGACGACGCACTGCAGGGGCAAATGTCGAGCGCCACCCGGAGCCGCGGTTTCCTGCTCGCCCTTCCCAGGCTCGATTACTCACGCTCACGTCCGGCCGAGGCAGCCATTCGGGCCGTTCGCGAGGCCGCCGGCCGCCTCGACCTCGACCCGCGAGCGGTCAGGGTGAGGATCACCGGCTCCGAAGCGATCGAGCACGAGTCGATAGACAGAGGGCTGTCCGAGGTGCCGCGCCTGATGGCGCTGGCCCTGCTTCTCGTTTCCCTCATCCTGCTCGCGGGGCTGCGGTCGCCGCGTCTGGTGGTCGCCTCCCTGGCAGTGCTCCTGGCCGGGCTGGCCGGCACTACGGCCTTCGCCGCGGTGGCCGTTGGAAGTCTGAACATGATCTCGCTGGCCTTCGCCATACTGTACGTCGGTCTGGGCATCGACTACGCCATCCATTTCTGCCTAGGCTACGTGGAGGCCGCCCGGGAGACGCCTTCACACCGTGAGGCCCTGCGACTGACGGCGGAGCGGACCGGGGTGGCCCTGCTGCTGAGCGCGGTGACCACCGCGCTGTGCTTCTATTCCTTCATGGTCACCGACTTCACCGGCGTCGCCGACCTCGGCAGGATCGGTGGAACGGGAATGCTCATCAGCTTCATCGCGACCATCACCCTCCTGCCGGCACTGCTCAGCTTGCGTCCATTCCGCGTGCCCGGGCCGGAGGCCTGGCGCGACGGGGCGGGGAGGGGGGCGGTATCGCGGCATGGCGAAGATGGCGGACAGGGAGCCGGCCGGAACCCAATGGCACAACTGGAGGCACTGCTGGCCCGCCGGCGGCGCCCGGTCATACTGGTGGCACTCGGGGCGGCGCTCGTTTCAGGCATCCTTATTGAACGGGTGCGCTTCGATCAGGATGTGGCCAACCTCAGCGATCCGAGCTCGGAGTCGGTACAGACGTACCTCGAGCTGCTGGACGATCCGAACAACGCGTCGCTGACGGTCTCCGTGCTCGCTGCGGACTCGGCGGCCGGTGCCAGGCTGGCCGACCGGCTCGGCCGGCTGGAAGCCGTGGAGAGCGTGATCACCCTGGACGAGTTCGTTCCGTCGGATCAGGAGGCCAAGCTGGCGATCCTCAGGCGAGTAGCCTCCGATCTCGGCCCGCCTCCAGGTGACGACGCGGGGATTTCGGCCGAATCGGGCCAGCCCCGGCTCGAGAGGCGCCTGTCGGCTGTGGAGCGGGTGGAAACCGCGGCCGGGGAGCTCTACCTGTACGGCGACTCGGGGACCAGCGCGGCGGCGCGGCGCGCCCTGTTCACCCTCCACATGTGGAGGAGCTCGCTGCGCCGGTGGCCGGTAGAGACCCGGGAGTCGCTCGTCTCGGGGCTGGAGCAGTCTCTGGTGGGCACGCTTCCTCTGACGCTGGCCCGCCTGCGGCGCGGGCTTGAAGCCGGGCGGGTAAAGCGGAGGGATCTGCCTTCCGCTCTGTTGGAAAGGTGGGTCGCCGCCGACGGTACCGAGCGGATTCAAGTACTCCCGGCCGAGCGGCTCGACACCCCCGAGCGACTCCGCCGCTTCGTGTCGGCAGTCCGGTCCGAGGAGCCTGACGTCACCGGCACACCGGTCAACGATGTCGAGTCAGCGCGGGTAGCGGTGCGGGCCTTCAGGGAGGCGTTCGGCCTTGCGCTGTTCGCTACCGCTGCGGCGCTCCTGCTCCTGCTGGGCGATCCCAAGGCGAGCTCCCTCGTGCTGGCGTCCCTGCTCCTCGCCGGGCTCCTCACGGGAGCGCTCTCGGTGCTTGCCGACATTCCCTTCAACATCGCAAACATCATCACGTTACCGCTGCTGCTCGGGGTGGGGGTAGACGCCGGGAT
>JBDHHR010000008.1:0-83069 GCA_039589295.1 Gemmatimonadota bacterium
CGCTTGACGTCACGGATCACCGTGCGCTCGGCGGCTGTGAGGCGCAGGTCAGCCGCCCGGCCCCTCGCGGCACCTGCCTTGACGTTCGAGATCCGCTCGGGATTCAGTACCGACAGGCCGAGGCTGAGCGACATCGAATTGAACTTGGAGACGTCCTCCAGCGGCTCATCCAGCGTTTGTGACGATCCCTCGGGAGTGAGAAAGGTGATGGTCGTGAAGTCCTGCCGAGAAAGGTTGCCCGAGAGCCTCGCGGTCGGCAGGAGCGCTCCCCAATCCGCCCACCGGGATGCCGAAGCCGCCGCAGCCGTCGCTACGGCTGACTCCAGGGACGGGTTGCGGGCGAGGGCCGTGAGCAACGCCCCTTCCAGCGTCATGACCTCCTGCCCCCGCGCCCTGGAAGCGGGAAGGGTGAGTGCGGCACAGACGAGCCACAGGCATCCTGCGATCCGACGGTTCACTCTCCGAGAGCGGGCCGCGGACACGCTGTCCAGTGTGTCCGCAGGGCCGGTCACGGGGCACCTCCCTCCGTATCCACCGGCTCGGTCAGCCGTACCCTCGCGTCATGAGTGAGAGTTGTGTGGCCCCCCACCAGGACGATCTCGCCGGCCTGGACCATATCCGTATCATCGGAGGGTACAATCTCCACAGCGAACTCGTTCTCGAGGCCGGTCGTAACGTACCTCCACTTAGCTCGTCCGGTGTCAGACCCCTGTTCATCCGGTTCGAATACGAACACCACCTCCCGACGGCTCCGCTCGACGATGGCCTCCTTGGCCACCGACACCCGGTCCTCGAACAGCTGCCCGGCAATCCTCACCGTGGCGTGCATTCCGGGCAGGATCCTGGATTGCGGGTTGCGGAGCCGGATCGTCACCCGGCCGACGTGACTGGCCGGGTCCACCACCGGGTTCACTGTCACCACGGTTCCTCGGAACTCCTCTCCGGGAAACGCCGTGAAGGCTACCGTGGCGTCGCGTCCCGCATCCAGCACCGCGATCTCGCTCTCCAGTACCTGCACGTCCACGTCGACGCTGGAGACGTCGACGACCGTGGCAACGGAGTCGGCCACCGAGAGGCGCGACCCTACATCAACCGCGAGATTGGCGATGCGCCCGGCGTACGGCGCGCGAATCTCGGTCTTGGAGAAGTTGTATCGCGCCTTCTCGAGCCGTGCTTCCGCCCCGGCCAGCCCGCTGCGCACCCGCGCCTGCCGCTGGCGTTCATCGAGCAGTTCAGGGTCGTCGATCTGGTCGTCCCCCAGAGTGAGGTCCTGGTACTCCGCCTGGGCCTGTTCCAAGGCACCCTCCGCTTCATCCAGGTCCAGCCTGTACACGAGCGGGTCGATGCGCGCTATCAGGGCTCCTGCGCGAACGAAGTCACCTTCCCTGACCGCAACCTCGACGACGGGTCCAGATACCTCGGCGTGCTGGGGAGCGGCCCGCAGGGCAGCGGCCTGCCCTTCGGCGCTTACCCACAGGACGAACGTCCCGCTCTCCACCACGGCTCCCTCGACAGGGACGGCGACGCCGGTGGCGAAAGCGGACGCCGCCGCGGTGCTCTGGGCGGCCGCCCGGGCCGAGTCGACGACCGCCCCTTCCGAAGCCGCTCCCTCCGACTCCCGGTCGCCCCTGAGACGCAGAAAAACCCCGGTCAGCCCCGCGGCTCCGACCAGGAACACGACGATCGTAACTATATAGCGAGACTTCATAGGATCCCCGTCCAGATCAGGTGGTGTTTTCTACTGCTAGTGGTACACACGGAAGCCTCGAATCATCACACGTGAGCGGAAGGCATCGAGCCCATAGCACAACACTCCAACCCTGCTTCATGCTGCCGCACCGGAGTCTCCCTTTCCGGGCCATAGCCCCATCCCGCCGGGTTAGACCCGGCCACGCAGCGTGCCGTTGCCTGGCGACGCACCGCGCATCACACCGGAAGAAAGTAGAAGCCTATCCCAAGCATGACGTATACTGCCAGCAGCTGTACCCCCTCCATCCAGTGCGATTCGCCGTCTTGCGCTACGAGGGCCATGATCCCCACGGAGAGCGCCACCGCGACCACCTCGAACTGGGTGAACCGGAGGTCCATCGGAGCGGGACCCACGGCGTAGCTGAGGAAGACAAGTAGAGGCGCGACAAACAGGGCGATCTGGATGGACGAGCCCAACGCGATGTTCAGCGCGAGGTCCATCTTGTTCTTGATGGCCATCAGCACCGCTGTGGAGTGCTCGGCCGCGTTGCCGATCAGGGCCACCAGGATCACACCGACGAATACCTGGCTCATGCCCAGGTCGTGAGCCGCGTCCTCGAGTGCGCCCACCATGAGCTCGCTCATCAGGCCGACGACCGCTGCCGATCCCAGCAGAAGCAGAAGTGGACCGCCGAGCCCGCTCCGCGGAGTACCGGCCTGGCGGTGTGCGCCCGCCCCCAGGTAAAGGTGTGAGTGCGTCTTGAGGCTGAAGACGAGGCTCAGGATGTAAGTGAGCATGAGCACGACTGAGATGTCCAGGCTCAGGCCGCGCTCCAGGCTGACATGCCCCTCGCCGGCCGCTGCATGAAAGATGGCCGGAATTACCAGACCGATGGCACTCAGGACGAGCATTGTCGCGCCCAGGCTTGCCGCCGTGCGGTTGAACCTCTGGACCGGATGGCGCGCTCCCCCCAGCAGGGCGCTCAGACCGAAGACGAGAAGGATGTTTCCGATGATGGACCCCGTGATGGAAGCCTTCACCACCTCCTGGAGACCCGCCCGCAGCGCCACGACCGCGATGATGAGTTCCGCTGCGTTGCCGAACGTGGCGTTGAGAAGCCCTCCGAGGCCTGCCCCCACGTGCTCGGCGACGCGCTCGGTAGCCCGGCCCATGAGGCCGGCCAGGGGGATGATCGCCGCGGCGGAGATCAGAAAGACGGCCGTCCCGGAAGCGTGGAACACGTATTCGAGGAGCAGCGCTGCGGGAGCGAACGCCAGCGACCCGACCAGGACCCTCTGAACCGTGAGGACTCGCTTCGTCTCGGCTTTCAGGGCACTCACGCTCGCCTCTCCGGTCACTGCGGTCTCACGGACCCGCTCCGGGCGGGATTCCGGCGTTCGTCCGACCGAAGCGGACGGGATACGTCAATTGGCGGGACGCCTGTGGAATACCACGAGAAGGCGCCGTCCGGATTCGAACCGGAGTAGGGGGCTTTGCAGGCCCCTGCCTAGCCACTCGGCCACGGCGCCGCAGGCCCGGAAGCCACACGGCTTCCGAGTCAAACAGGGTAACTCGTACGGCCGGGGTCGGAAAGGGGACAGATGCCCGCGAGCCCTATCAGGCATGACGATTCGCCGTTCTTGTGTTGACCCTGGAGCGCGTCTATACTCCGCGCGGGGTCGACCCTGAGCTCGCCGGACCCTCTACTCCTCGAGACCTGGAGAGCCGCACATGCTACGCAGCGCCGCGCCCGGTCTCGGACCGTGTTGGAAGCGCTGCGTTGTTCTATGCCTGTTGATCGGTCTCTCGCCCGCCACGGCCTCCGGCCAGGCCCGGGATCGAGATGCCCGTCTGCCACGGCACGGGCGGCTGTGGATCGAATTCGCACCGACCTTCGCCAACTGGAGCGACCAATACGCCCTGGGCAGCGCGGTGGCGGCGGATGGGGAGCGGGAGCCCCTGGCCGCGGACTACGGCGGTCCCATCACGTCGCGGATCTTCCCCGGCCTGGACCCGCTGCTCAGCATTCTCAACACGGACGCCGAGGCCCTCGGTTTCGACTCGCTGACTGCGGCCGAAGTTTCAATGGGTAGCCTGGGCTTCGGCACCATCAACGTCAACGTCAGGCAGCTACCGTTCCACTTCCAATTCGGACTGTTCGACCGTCTCGCGCTCGAAGTCGGAGTTCCCATCGTCCGGGCGGAGGTGGAGCCTTCCTTCTCGTTCGACTCCACCTCGGCGAACCTCGTTAGAGCCGACGCCGCCTTGGCTGCCCTGGGGTCATTCCTCACGGACCTGGAGACCGCCCGCAGCGCTCTTCAGGCCCTGGTGGACGGTGGCACTCTCACGCCGGAGGACGAGGCGACGGCGCTCGCTCTGCTTCAGGACAGCGGCGAGTTCTCGACTGCCCTGGGGGCGAGAGAGGAGGCGGAAAGCTATCTGTTCACAGCCGGGAGCGCCGCCGGACAGCAGATGACGACGCTGTATGGAGGTTTCGCGGCGGGCTTCGGCTCGTTCGGCGTCGGCCTGCCTGCCTTCACCCTACCCAGCGAGGTGACGGCTGAGGACCTGGACGCCTTTTTCACCCGGCCTCCCTTGTCCGGCGAGCCCCTCGGGAACCTTCTCAGCGGGTGGAAGATCGGCGAGATCGAAGTCGGTGTTCGCCTGGGCCTCATAGACACTTTCGGACACCCCCGGGCGAAACGCAAAGACGGAGCCCCACAGGAGGAAGTGCCGCCTGAGCAACCTGAGGAAGTGCCGCCTGAGCAACCCGGGGAAGCGCCCCTCGAGCGACCCGGGGAAGCGCGGCCGGTGCAAACCGGCGAAGCCCCACCGGAGCTGGCAGAGCCAGGCGGAATACGCTTCCGGACGACGGTCGGCGTGAAATACCGGTTCCCGATCTCAGACGCCGACTCCGAGCCGTTCCTGGCCCCCGAGCTCTTTCTCCAGCAGCCGATAGGCGACGGTCAGCCCGACCTGGAGCTCGAGCTCTACCAGGACATACAGTTCGGGCGGAAGGTGCTGCTGGTAACCGGGGTGCGTTACGGCATCCAGCAGGCAGATGAGCTGACTCGTCGAGTAAGCGCTCCGGGGAAGCCGTTCGCGCTGGCGGAGCAGCAAGCTCTGGTCCAGCGGAATCTGGGGGACTTCTTCGAGCTGAGGGTTTCCCCACGCCTGCGGTTCAACGACGCTCTCTCGCTGGCGGTCGAGTACACGTATTGGAACAAGCAGGCAGACGGGTACGCGCTATCGGGCGTTGGGAGAGCCGATGCCGGCCCGTTGGCGCTCGAGACGCGAGAGAAGCGTCACCGATTGGGAATCGGGGTCTATTACCGCACAACCGCCAGGTATACGGCAGGCCTTTCCGACGTCCCGGTGGAGCTGGCGATTATCTATCAGCCGTCGGTGGGGGGAAGTGGGGGACGGACTCCGGTATCAGAAGTGTTCACGGCCAGTCTTCGGGTACCCCTGAGCCCTTTCTGACAGCATCTCTCGGCGTGGGGCCGTCGCCCGACTTCCCTCTTGGCCTTCTCGACGTGCAGAGTGAGCGGTCGCGCGGGCCGCGACATCAGAGACCGCTCGGGCGGACGTCGCCCCAGCGCAACTTCTGACGCAGGACGGAGAAGAAACTCCGATCGGGAAACCTGATCAGGCGCACCGGGTGCGGCGACCGACGGACCCGCACCGTATCGCCACTTCCCAGCTCGGCCCCGGTCTGACCGTCCACCGTCACCAGAATCCCGTCCATGCTGCTCAGGATCTCGACCGTGATGCGGGAGTCGGCAGGCACGACCACCGGCCGCACTGCCAGCGTATGCGGACAGATCGGGGTGGCGATGAGGGCGTCCAGCGACGGAACCAGAATCGGGCCGCCAGCCGAGAGGCTGTACGCCGTCGAGCCGGTGGCCGTGGCCAACACGATTCCGTCCGCGCTGTATTGTCCGACCTCGTCCTCGTCGACCCACACACGCATGGCGATCAGGCGGGCGAACCCTCCCTTGTGCACCACCGCGTCGTTGAGCGCATAGAACCGTTTCGCCGGAGGGGAATCGCCAGGGGCGCCTGCATAGACCACCTCGACCCGCAGAGCCAGTCGCCGCTCTTCCTCATAGTCTCCCGACCTGAGACGGTTGAGCGCCTCGTCGAGGCGCTCAACCGGAGCTGCGGTCAGGAAGCCGAGATGCCCCAGGTTCACGCCGATCACCGGGATGTCCTTGGGCCCGGCCAGGCGGGCGCCCTGCAGAAGGGTGCCGTCGCCGCCCAGGGTCATCAGGTAGTCGACCTCATCCAGGCCGTCTTCCAGTACAGTCGCGGTCCCACCGATGTCCGCCACATCCCGCGAAAGTAGAATCTCGAAGTCCAGTGCGGACGCCGCCTGTATGACGTTTTCCAAGATCTCCGGGAGCTCCGCGTGCTCTCTGTTGGCCAGTACTCCGAGGCGCACCTCAGTACCTCCTGTCGATCACGTACCTGGCGATCTCCCGAAGTTTATCGGCGCGCTCCAGGGCATCGATCCGCCTCGAGGCAGCCTCCGCGAACTCCCGGCTGATCCTCTCGGCCTCGGAAAGCCCGAAGATGGACGGGTAAGTCGCCTTGCCGAGCTGCACGTCGCGTCCGCTCTCCTTTCCAAGCTCGCGCGCCGTGCCCCGCATATCCAGAATATCATCCACCGCTTGAAAGGCCATGCCGAGCGTGCGTCCGAAGCCGCCGAGTGTTTCGAGCGTCACCTCGCGTGCGCCGGCAGCAATCCCGCCCATCACCACGGAAGCAGCTATCAACTCGGCCGTCTTGCCCAAGTAGATGGCCTCCAGCTCGTCCCGAGACACCCGGTTCCCCTCGGCGCATAGATCGAGGAGCTGCCCGCCGACCATTCCCGCTGCCCCGGACGCACGAGCGAGGGTCGATATCAGACGCCGGGCCGTTCCTTCATCCAGGGAGAGCCGCGATCCGGCACGCACGATCGCCCGCACCGCCAGCGGCATCAATGCCGCACCAGCCAGGACCGCCGTAGCCACCCCATATCGCACGTGCAGGGTCGGCTGGCCGCGGCGGAGAACATCGTCATCCATGCACGGCAGATCGTCATGGACGAGAGAGTAGGCGTGGACCAGCTCGACGCTGCACGCCAGTTCCGTTATGCCCGGGCGGTCCCCTCCTGTCGCGTCATAGGCGGCCATTACCAGCAGCGGACGTATCCGCTTGCCGGGACTCAAGACTGCGTGTCGGACGGGATCGGCGACCGCACCGGGAAGACCGCCCAGCTCTGAACCGAGCAGTGCTGCGAGCGAATTGTCCACCGCGAGTCGCATCGCCGTCACGGATCCAGACTCAAACGTGGAGTTCACGTACGCACCCTGCATCCGCTCACGTGTCCTCTTCCGCGACCTCCCCCTCCGCCGATGCGGCCCCACCGTTGCCGTCCGCCCCTTCTGCCTCGACCTCGAAACCGATCAGGCTGAGGTCTTCCGCGGCTCCCTCGATGAGCTCCTCCACCCGGCCGTGTGCCGCGTCCAGAAGGCGGCTGGCGCCGCGCAGGTGGGACACCCCCTGCTCGAACAGAGCGAGCGCCTGGTCGAGAGTGAGCTCCTCCTGGTCGAGTGACTCGACTATGCGCCGCAGCTCTCGCAGGGCGACCTCGAAGCTCTGGGGTCGATCAGCCACTTCCCGCATTCTCCTCACCCAGGGATACGACTCTCTCCACCCGGCAGTCGACATTTGCGTCTACCACCCGGAGGCGAAACGGCTCTCCGATGCCGAACATCTCGCCTCGGCGCAGCACGACGCCCGCTGTTCCTACCGGCACCGCGTATCCCCGCTCCAGGGTGGCCAACGGACTGAGCGCCTCCAGCCTGCCGCTCAGCAGCGCGAGGCCGGTTCCCTTGTCCGTGAGCTCTCTCTCCGCAGCCTCCAGCAGACAGCGCGTCAGCAGACGAAGGCCCTCCCCCTGCCTCTGCACCATGCCTCTCAGTCCGTCCGCCAGCCCGGCGGCGAAGCTTCGGAGATCGGCCGCCAGGGTCGTTCCGTCCGGAACGACGTTCTCCGCCGCAGCCGAGGCGGTAGGAGCGCGAACGTCAGCCACAAAGTCGGCGATCGTGACGTCGATCTCGTGCCCCACCGCGGACACGGTAGGCACCGGACACTCGGCGATGGCGCGGGCCAGCCGCTCATCGTTGAAGGCCCACAGGTCTTCCACCGAACCGCCCCCACGCGTCAGGATTATCACTTCACAACCGCCGTAGCGAACCAGGCGTGCAAGAGCCGCCACGATATCCTCCGCCGCCTCGGCGCCCTGCACGCGGCAGTCCGAGACAACCACCCGCGTCCAGGGTGCCCTTCGCCGCACGACGGCCACAAAGTCCTGCAGTGCGGCACCCGTTCTCGAAGTAACTACCCCGACGCACCGCGGCACAGGGGGAAGGGACTTCTTGAGGACGGGGTCGAACAGCCCTTCCGCGGTCAGCTTCGCCTTCAGGCGCTCGAACGCCAGGCGCCACAATCCTTCGCCTCTCGCCTCGATGGCCTTGACCACCAGTTGGAAGGTACCGCGAGCTTCATAGAGAGTCAGGCGGCCCAGGCTGCAAACTTCCATCCCCTCTTCCGGATCGGTGGGAAGTCTCTGCGCATCCGAACGGAACATGACGCACCTGATCTGCGCATCTTCGCCGCGGAGGCTGAAGTAGCAGTGACCCGAGGTGTGCCGGTGCCAGTTGGTCACCTCACCGACGACCCACAGCGGCCGCAGGGACGACTCCAGTAGCTCCCGCACGGCTGCGTTGACCGCGGCCACAGGTATCGGCGCCTCCGGACTCGAACCGAGCTCGGGCAACACGGTGGGCGTCGGGGCAGAGCCAGACACTATGGCCTGGCCTGGCGCTCCGCCGCCGTAACCGTGTTGCGGAGCAGCATGGCGATGGTCATGGGACCGACGCCTCCGGGAACAGGAGAGATCCACGCCGCTTTTTCCTTCACTTCGTCGAAGGCGACGTCGCCGACGAGCCTGTATCCTCTCTCCCGGGTCGGGTCGTCGACCCGGTTGACTCCCACATCGACCACGACCGCGCCCTCGGACACCATGTCGCCAGTCACCGACTCGGGCCGACCGACCGCCACGATGAGCAAGTCCGCCAGGCGGGTAATGGCGGCCAGGTCCCTGGAGCGACTGTGCGCCACAGTCACCGTGGCGTTCGCCCAGGGCGCTTTCTGGGAGAGGATCGTCGCCATCGGCCGCCCCACTATGTTCGAGCGGCCCACGATAACCGCATGTTGCCCGGCCGGATCGTAGCCGATGTGCTTCAGCATAACCTGTATCCCGGCGGGAGTGCACGGACGAAATGCGTCGGGGTCCCCGCTGGCCATCCGGCCGGCGTTCATCGGATGGAAGCCGTCCACATCCTTGGCCGGAAGGATACTCTCCATCACCGTCTTCTCGTCCACGTGGGCCGGCAGCGGGAGTTGGACGAGAATCCCGTGCACCGTGGCATCAGCGTTCCACTCGTCGAGAATCGATAATATCTCTTCCTGGGACGTCTCCGCCGCAAGCCGTCGGTCGACGTTCCTGATGCCGACCTCCGCACACTTCTTCTCCTTCATCCCCACGTAGACTCTGGAGGCCGGATTCTCTCCTACCAGCATCACCGCCAGACAGGGTTCCACTCCCCTGCTCTTCAGGCTGCCAGTCTCTTCCTTGACGCCGTCGCGCACGACCTGAGCGATGGCCGTGCCGTCTATGATCTGGGCGGACATACTCTCCTCCGGTGTGTCTGGCGGGCGGCTGAGGAAGTGGAGCCGGAATGGCGTGACCGCCGTACCATCAAACGGCTCTCGCCAGTCCTCGGTCCCGCCAGCGGGCTCAGCGGGCGAAGTTGACCGCGCGGGTCTCCCGCACGACAACGACTTTGATCTGTCCCGGGTACTGGAGCTCCCCCTCGATGCGGCTGGCCGTGCGTTCGCTCAATTCGGCCATTTCCTCGTCGCTGATTCGATCCGGCATGACCATGATCCGGATCTCACGGCCCGCCTGGATGGCGTACACCTTCGCGACCCCCGAGTACGAGCGGGCGATCTCCTCCAGTTTCTCGAGGCGCTTCACGTAATGTTCAAACGACTCGCGACGTGCTCCCGGCCGAGCTCCGGATATGGCATCCGCCGCCGTTACCAGAAACGTCTCCGGGTAGCGAGCCGGTTCTTCGCCGTGGTGTGCACGGATGGCGTTCAGAACGGGATCCTTCTCGTCGAGTCGCTTGCACAGCTCGTACCCGATCTCGACGTGGCTCCCCTCCTGTGCATGGGTGAGCCCCTTCCCGACGTCGTGCAACAGCGCCATTCGCTTACACATAGCGACATCCAGACCGAGCTCGGCGGCCATGTTCGCCGCCAGCAGCGCCACCTCTTTGGCGTGCACGAGCTGGTTCTGGCCGTAGCTGGTGCGGAATCTCAGGTTTCCCAGGACTTCCACGAGCTGCGGGTTGAGGTCGTGAATGCCGAGCTCATACAACACCTCTTCGGCTGCTTCCCTCATCTCCGTCTTCACATCCTCCCCCGCCTTCTCCACCACCTCCTCGATCCTGCCCGGATGGATTCTACCGTCAGCCACGAGCCGCTCCATGGCGATGCGCGCGATCTCCCGCCGGATAGGATCAAAACTCGAGAGAATAACCGCTTCGGGCGTATCGTCCACCACGACGTCAACGCCCGTGGCGGCCTCGAACGAGCGGATGTTGCGGCCTTCCCGGCCTATGATCCGCCCCTTCATATCGTCGCTGGGGAGAGGTACGACCGAGACGGTGATCTCTGAGGAATGGTCCACTGCCAGTCGCTGGACCGACATGGCGATGATCTTACGGGCTTCGTGTTCAGCCTCCCGGCGCGTCCGCTCACGAATGTCGCGAACCGTCTGGGCGGCCTCGGCCCGGGCTTGATCCTCTATCTGGCCGACGAGGTGCTCTCGCGCTTCCCGGGCGCTGATCCCGGCGACCGATTCAAGACGCCGTTGCAGGTCCTCGAGCGCGACCTCGAGCTCCTTTTCCGTCGTCTGGAGCCCTTCCCTGCGCTCCCCGAGCTCCTCGTCCCGCTTGGCCAGGCGCTCCTGCCGCTGATCCAGAGCGTCGAGCTTCCTGTCGAGCGATTCCTCCCGCTCTGTGAGCCGCTTCTCCTGCCGCTCGACCTCCGCGCGACGGGTTTCAGCCTCTTTCAGCAGCTCTTCCCTGAGCCGGTAGCCCTCTTCCTTTCCGGACAGCTCCGCCGCGCGGCGCAGGGTCTCCGCTTCCTTCTCCGCCGCGGCGACGATCCCGCCAGCTTCTTCCTCGGCCCCTCCGCGGAGGCGTTTCGCACGGCGCATCTGCAGGGCACGGCCCGCCAGCAACCCGGCGATCAGGCTCACCGCAGCCACGATGATGGTCAGGTATTCCATCTATGGACTCCATCTATAGACGACCCGCGGACCGCCCAGTTCACTTCCCCCGGCCGGCCGGCTCCTCACACCAAAAAAGGACCGGCCGGCGGATGCCGAAGCTCCGCCGGCCGGCGTCGCGGACATCTTGTCCGTCGCGGCTCAAGCCGCGCGCACCGTCCGATCTATCCCAATACAGAAGCGAACTCGCGAGCCAGCGTATGCCTCGGTTCTCCTGTTCCAAGTTGTCCGGTCGGTCTCCACCGCGCAAGCTGGACTGGCGGCCTCGGGGCTGGATGCACTGCCCGATAGAATGGAAGATGGGTCCGCCGTCGCGGCTCTGGAGGCTAGCCGCCTACTACCGTGTCAACGCGCTCGCGAAGGGTGGCGAGCCGCTCCATCACTAGGTTTGCCTGGTCCGCCAGGGCAGCGCGTCCACGCAACATCTCGTCCGTGATCTGCAGCGCCGCCAGTATCGCGGCTTTGTGCGGCTCAGGAACATGGCCCCTCACGTGCGCCTGCTGAATGGCATCATCGACGTGCTTCGCGCATTCTCTGGTGTACGATTCTCCCATATCCGAACGGAGCGAATACTCCTCGCCGAAGATGTTCACCCGAACGGCTGCCTTGTCTGCTTCGCTCACGGCGTGACCTCCCTCAGGTGGACGATTCGTCCTCCATGACTATGAGACGGCTGCGAATGCGCTCCGCCCGTGTTCTGGCCTCGCGGATCGTCTCTCGCAAGCGGGAGTTCTCCTCGGTGAGATCCCGCAGTCGGTTCTGCAACGACCGTGGGTCCTCGGTATCCACGCGGGACTTGATGAGGACATCCTCCAGCTGGCGATGTTCGGTCTCCGCCCTCTCCGCGCGAGCGCGAAGATCCTGGAGCTCCTCGATCAGTCTGCCGACTCCGGCCTCGAGGGCCGCGATCTCCTGCTCGACCGCGGCGGGATCAGGAGGAGCGGACTTTGACATCGAAACGTTCCTCCAGCTCTTGAATGACAGCGGACATTCCAGCCTCGACTTCCTCGTCCGTCAGGGTCCGGTCGGGGGACCTGTAGACGAGCCGCCATGCCAGGCTCTTGCGGCCCGCTGAGATCCCCTCACCATCGTAAACGTCGAACAGGCGGAGAGACTCCAGCGTCTCGGGTGCCGCTTCCCGGATTGCCCCCGCGACATCGGCCGCTGCCGCTCCAGCCGGCAGCGTGAAGGCCAGGTCCCGGCCCACGGCCGGAAACTTCGGCAAAGCCTGGAAAGTGGCAATCCGATCTAGTGTAACGGCTGCCAACCGGAACTCGATGGCCCACACCGGACCTACCCACGGCGGAGCATCCATTGCGTCCGGCCGCACCCGGCCCGCGATTCCCACCACTCCCCCCGCCCCCATTATGCAAAAGACGTCTTCGCCGAGCCACCGGTCTACCCCGAACGGGAGATCGGTCGACTCGGCCGGTGGCATGCCAGGCCGGAGTTCCCCGAGCCCGAGGCGGTCAGCCAGCTCCTGCAGCGCGCCTTTGCAGTCCCAGATGTCGAGGTCGCCTGGAGCTTCAATCCAGTGGTGCGGCGTGCGCAGGCCCGTCATGATCACTCCGACGCGGATCTCCTCGGCGAACGGTGTGTCGCCCCCGCCTTCCCCGCTCCGCCAGGCGAATACGGTGCCGATCTCGAACAGGTGAACCTCTCTCCGCCCTCGCGCGAAGTTGTGCTCCAGGCGGCCGACAAGCACCGGGACCAGATCGGTGCGCAGATACCCCTCGGCGGCTGAGAGAGGCTTCAGAAGTGTCACGGCGCGGCCCGACGTGCGCGACTCCGCGACGAAGCTGCCGCTGCGCGCCTCGAGAAAGCCCATCCCCGCCAGTGTCGAGTGAACCTGATCCGAGCGCGTCCACACCGGACTGTCGGGAACAACGCTCGGGCGAATCGCCCTAGGCTCGTGGGGAAACGATTCGTAGCCGTAGCGTCGCGCAACTTCCTCCAACAGGTCGACCTCTCGCTCGACATCCCCCCGCCAGCATGGCGCCACCAAGGTGAGCTCAGCCGAAGGCGAATCCCCGGTGCCGTCATCGTCTATGGCGAGGGCCCGAAAGCCAAGCGGCTCCAGCAACCCCGCGATCTGTTCGGCCGACAGTCGAAGTCCCAGCACTTGTCGAACGCGCGCCGGTCGGAGTCGGATCTCGCGGGGCGACGGAGCGGGCCGCCCGACCCGGATTCCCCGGCGCTCCACCTGTCCGCCGGCAGTCGCCAGGATGAGGTCCACACAGCGTACGATCGCCGCCTCCAGCCCGCTCTCGTCTATCCCCCTCTCGAAGCGGTACGAAGCATCCGTCGACAGGCCCGTGGCGCGCGCGCTGGCCCGGGTGCGCCTCGGATCGAAGGCCGCACATTCGATCAGCAGGTCTGTCGTCTCATCCGATACCTCACTCTCCGCCCCACCCATAACCCCGGCGAGGGCGATCGGCCTTTCGGCGTCGGCGATTACCGTCACCGTCGGTCCGAGCTCTCGTCGAACGCCGTCCAGGGTGACCAGCGTCTCTGTTCCGGCGGCCCGAACTCTGATCTCCAAGCCCACGATCCGTGCCAGATCGAAGGCGTGGAGGGGCTGGTTTTGCTCCAAAAGGACGTAGTTGGTGGAATCCACGACATTGTTGATCGGCCGGGAGCCCGCGGCGCGAAGCCGCGCCTGCAGCCATTCGGGCGAAGGCCCCACCTGGACGCCCCGCACGACCGCGGCGAGATAGCGGAAGCAGCGCTCCGGATCGTCGATGGTCACGCTGGCTCCCGAGGTCGTGGCGGTCTCCTCGCCCGAAACCCACTCGGGCTCCCAACCGGGGCCGCCGAAGCTGGGAAGTTCGATACCCTGCTGTCCGCCCGGCGCCAGCTCGCGCGCCACTCCCACGTGGCAGGCCAGGTCGATCCGGTTGGGGGTCAGATCGATCTCGAGCCGAGCGTCGGGGAGCCCCAGAGCCTCCGTCAGCGGCTGCCCCGGTCGGTGCTCGTCGGACAGGCGCATGATCCCGGCGGCGTCACGACCCAGGTTAAGTTCCTTCTCCGAGCACAGCATCCCGCTGCTCAGCTCACCCCGGATCTTCCGCCGCTCGATTCGATATCCGCCGGGGAGGCTGCCTCCCACTGGAACGAACGGGTAAAGGGCACCCTCGGTAACGTTGGGAGCGCCGCAAACGACGTCAAGGAGCTCGTCCCGGCCGGCGTCCACCCTACACAGAGTCAGCCGGTCGGCGTTTGGGTGCCTGACGACCGAAGCCACTCTGGCCACGATAATATCGTCCAGATCCTCGCCAACCGTCTCGACCCGGTCGACGGGAACGGCACGCATGCTGAGCTCGTCCGCCAGCTCTCGCGGTGTTCCTGAAATGCCCGGGGCCAGGGCGCGAAGCCAGTTTACGGAAACTTCCATCAGGCGAACTGTTCCAGGAAGCCGACGTCACCCTCGTAGAGGATGCGAATGTCGGGTATGCGATACCGCAGCATGGCGATCCGGCCGGGGCCCATCCCAAAAGCGTAACCCGTATACTTTTCTCGATCGTAGCCGACCGCCTCGAAGACCGCCGGGTTCACCATCCCGCTCCCCATGATCTCCACCCAGCCAGTCTGCTTGCAGGTGGGACAGCCGGAGCCATCACAGATAAAACACGAGACGTCCACCTCGGCTGACGGCTCGGTGAAGGGAAAATACGATGGCCGGAACCGGGTACGTGCGGTCGGTCCGAAAAAGCGGCGGACAAAGAAGTCAATCGCCGCGCGGAACTCGACGAAATCTATCCCCTCGTCCACGGCCAGTCCCTCGATCTGATCGAAGCCGGGGGCATGTGATGCGTCCCATGCGTCCCGCCGAAATACGAGACCGGGCGCCAGCACTCTGATCGGTGGCTCGTGCTCGAGCATCACGCGGGCCTGTACGGGCGAGGTATGCGTTCGCAGGAGGAAACCTTCGGCCAGATAGAATGTGTCGTGCATGTCCGCTGCCGGGTGATCCAGCGGAATGTTGAGGGCCGTGAAGTTGTGCCAGTCGGTCTCCACCTCCGGCCCGGCAGATCGAGTGAAACCCAGCTCGCGGAATATGTCGCAGATCTCGTCGATGACCGCCGTCACGGGGTGAACACCGCCTCTCCACCGGCCCCTCCCGGGAAGAGTCAGGTCTGCGGCAGATGTCAGGTCCGCCTCGCACGACAGATCGGCGAGCCTCAGCTCCAGTGCCGACTGCAGGGCGCCCTTGACCTCGTTGGCGATCTGCCCGGTCTCTGGCCTCTCATCCGCCGGTAGGTCGCGCAGTTGCGAGAGCGCCTCCGCGAGCAGCCCGCTGCGCCCCATGAAGCGAACGCGGGTACTCTCGATCTCCTCGCTGTCGCGCGCCTCCCCGATGGCCGCCAGCCCTCGTTGCCGGATCTCCTCCAGCTTCTGCCGGAGTGAGCTTCCCGGTGAAGTCAACTGGCGTGCTCTTTCGCGATCCGCGCCAGCTCGGCGAAAGCCTCGGGCTCCCGGACCGCCAGGTCGGCGAGCACCTTCCGGTTGAGCTCCACCCCGGCCTTGCGGAGGCCGCTGATGAATCGCGAATAGGAAAGATCATGCTCGCGGGTCGCGGCGTTGATGCGAGCTATCCACAGCCGCCGGAAGTCTCTCTTCCTGCGCCGACGGTCCCTATAGGAGTAAGCCCAACCGCGCTCGACCGCGTTCTTCGCCGTGCGGTACAGCTTGGAGCGCGCACCAAACTGTCCGCGGGCTTCCTTGAGTGTCTTCTTCTTGCGCCTGTTGCGAGCAACACTGCCGGTTACGCGCGCCATATGGTTCCCCTCTCCGCTCTACTCGCCTCTGTGCAGTCGTTGACGACCCACAGCTCTCCCGCCGATCCGTTCTCAGCGCCCCAGCAGGCGCCTGACGCGCTTCTCGTCAGCCTTTGAGACCAGAGTGGCCTTGCGTAGATTCCGCTTCCGCTTTGAGCTCTTCTTAGTCAGAATGTGGCTGCGGAACGCCTTGTTCCTGCGAAACCTGCCTCCCCCGGTCCTGGTGAATCGCTTCGCGGCCGATCGGTTCGTCTTCTGTTTCGGCATCTGCGCGCAACCCTTTCTAGTGGCTGGGGCCGATAAGCATCGTCATCGTCCGCCCCTCTCGCTTGATATCAGACTCGACCGTGCCCAACTCCTGCAGCTCGGCTTTTATCCTCTCGAGCACCCTCACCCCAAGCTCCGGGTGGGTCATCTCCCGCCCCCGGAAGCGCAGCGTGAATTTGACCTTGTCCCCCTCCCCGAGGAACCGCCTGGCGTGTCTCATCTTGAAGCCGAAGTCATGCTCCTCGATCTTCGGGCGGAGCTTCAACTCCTTGACGGTGGTGTTGTGCTGCTTCTTCTTCGCTTCGCGCGCCTTCCTGGCCTGCTCATACTTGTATTTCCCGAAGTCCATGATCCGGCAGACCGGCGGCCGGGAGTTCGGCGCGACCTCCACCAGATCCAGTCCCTGGTCCTCAGCGATGGACCGCGCCTCATCCGTCGGCACAATGCCGATCTGCGTGCCGTCCACGTCGATCAGTCTGACGGGGCTGATCCGGATCCGGTGATTAACTCGTAGCTCGTCTTGGCTCACATCACCTCTTTCCAGGGCTGCGGCTGTACACTCGCCGGCCGAGGCAGCCCTGCTCGGCCAGCGGTAATGCGAAAGCCCGGTGCGGCTGGGCCGACCGGGCTACACGCGACGCCGGGACGCTCCACCGGCGCCCGGACGACTCGTTCGACCCGGCGGCAATGCCCACGGCACACGCCGGCACGCCGAAAGGTGGGAGGCAGACCCTCCGCTTTCTCACTTTTTTGGCGGCGGGAACATACGTGGGACGCCCGGAAGTGTCAATGCGGAACGGGGTTTCATTCGCCGGACAGGAAGGTCGAACCGCCGAGGAAAATGTGCCAGCCCGGCCGCCGGCATGAAGCGGTCCCGGTGTTCAGCCACGCCGATACGGCCGCGGCAACGATGCCAGGGCGACTCGAAATCACTTTAAGTAATAATGCTTACTTATTCTATTGTAGTGAACTCCGGCTTCACTGCCAGGATGATGTTCCGGTCCTCGATCTTTCTCCGGGGCTTGGCTCACGTTCGCTCCGGTTTCGGCTGCTTTCCCAAGTGAGACGTCGAACCGACGGGCAGCGTTTACGGGATCTCCGCCCCTCCGGAAGGTCGCCGTCCGCCGGGCTCACGGCCACCGCCGGAACCGTACCGGTAACTGCTCCGTTGGTTGTTTGACCGTCCCGGCCGAGTGTTGCCGGATGTTGCAGGGCTCAGGGGATGGTCCCAGGGGGAAAGGAGGAGCCTAAACGAATGCGCGTTTTGCACCCATTGTTCGTGCACCTGCACATCGCCTTCCTGCTCATGGCCTTCGTGGCCATGTACGCCTGGTTGTTCCGGGGTCTGGCCACGAGCGTATTCGAGGACCGCATCTACAGGTTCGCCCGCATCAACACGTGGCTGGGTGTAATCACGGTAGCTCTTTCGATGCTGGCGGGCCTGAGGGACGGCCTGTTCGGAGCCATCGTTCAGTTCCGTGGTCCGTTTGGTGGGTGGCTGCTGCTGAAAGTCGGACTGGCATCTCTTCTCCTTGTCATCTACGGCATCTTTCTCGGCAAGAGCTCAAGGAAGAAGAGCTACCTGCAGGAGGACCGGGCCATCATGGCCTGGTGTCTGCTAACCCAGGCCGCCGGCATCGCGGTCGTCGCGGTCATCACCACCATAGGAACGATGCTCGTCTACTACACGGACCTTCTCCCGCTCTTCCCTGGCCCCTTCGGAAGATGACCGGTGAGGATCCGCGTCGCGGGGAGGCGGTAAGCCCGCATCCCACCGCAGCGCCGGGAGCTGCTCGTGTTCTCGTGCTCGGAGGAGGGTTCGCCGGCCTGTACGCCGCGACATACCTGGCAGCGGCCCATCTGCCGGAAGGCGCGGCCGAGGTAACGTTGGTGTCCGACTCCAACCACTTCACCTTCACTCCGCTGCTGGCAGAAGTGCTCGGAGGAAGCCTGGGCGTCGAGCACGTGACCGTCGCCTACCGCGCCCTCGCACGCAGGTACGGCTTCCGGTTCCTGCTGGCCCGGGTGGAGGGCCTGGACCCTGAACGCAGGATCGTGTCCACCGGCTCGGGCGAGCTGAGCTACGATTTCGCTATCATCGCGCTCGGAGCCTCTCCGCAGGCCGGGACCGAGGCGGCGCGAGCTGCCACGCATTTGCTCGCCGGCGTCGAGGATGCCATGGCGATCCGGGGCCGCCTCATCGGTCGGGCGGAGCGTGCAGCGCAAGCGCGGGATTCTCGTGAGCGCCGGCGCATGCTCACGTTCGTCGTCACCGGCGCGGGACCTGCGGGTGTCGAAGCGGCGGGCGAGATTCACAATCTGCTTACGGAGCACATCCCCCGGTTCTACGACGTAGGCGGGGCCGGCCAGGTGGTGCTGGTCGAGTCCGGAGATCGGATACTGCGTGGCTGGGACGACCGTCTGGCCGACGAGGGGCTTCAGGAGATGCGCCGGCGCGGCGTAGACGTCCGACTCGGGACGCGGGTGCGGAGTTTCCGCGGCGGCGTCGTGCAGCTCGAGGGGCGGGGCGGTGCTAAGTCACTGGAGGCCGACACGCTGGTGTGGACGGCCGGCTCGGTCCCGGCGACTGCACCGCTTCGCGCCGGGTCGCTCCCGCTCACTTCCAGCGGACATCTCCCCGTGGACAGGTACCTTCGAGTCGAGGGACGGACCGACCTCTTCGCGGCCGGAGACATGACCCACCGCTTGAATCCGCGGACCGGGGAGCCGTACCCGGCAGTCGCTCCTATCGCCATCAGCCAGGGGATCCGGGCGGCGGCCAACGTCGAGAATCTGGTGGCCGGCCGTGAGCCCGAAGAGTACCGCGCCCACCACGCCGGGAAGATCGTCTCCCTCGGGAGAGGCGTTGCCCTCGTCGACCTGCTCGGCTTCCGGATCACCGGACGGCCGGCGTGGGCCATTTACCGAGCGGCATACCTGCTCAAGCTGGTAGGCCTCCAGAACAAGGCGCGTGCCGCGACCACCCTGGCCCTCAACAGCGTCTTCGGCCGTAACCTCAGTTCCGTATCCTAGGGCGGATCACGTCTCCCGTTGGCCCTCCGGCGACTCTCTCCCGGACCCTTTCCCGATGTGTAAGATTTTCCCGGTGAGCGGCATTTAGGGAGTGTATGGGACCTCGCTCGCGGTGAGATCCCTCTCCCGTCGTTCGTATGCAGGATCCGGCCGGGTGCAGCGAAAGGACCGGCCGGCGGCAAAACTGCTCCGGGGCGTCCGTGCGGGGCGCAGCGAACCAGCAGGTTCGATATCGGGCGTCCCGGGCAGTGATCTCAAGCCTCCCGCTGTAAGCCTCCTCCGACATCCTCGATACCCATGTGCCTGGCAACCCGCAGGAACGCCTCGGCGACGTTCGGTGTTTCACGACCCGTGACTGTAGCTCGAGGAGATTCCTCCGAAAACGCCGACCAGGGGCAACGCGATGATTCAACGGAGCCGTGGCGCGCCTTCGTGCGCGATTCTTTGTCTGGCGCTGTCCGTTCTCCATCCGTCGTCGGGAACCGCTCAGGCTGTCGGCCCGGGCGGCACCCTCGTCGTGGTCAACAAAGGCGCGGGCTCCGCCAGCGTGATCGACGTGGCCTCGGGACGCACCCTGGTCACCGCAGCCACTGGAAACGGCCCCCACGAGGTGGCCATCTCCAGTGACGGAAACACGGCCGTCGTTACCGACTACGGCGGACGAGTCGGCGGCAACACCCTGACCGTGATCGATGTGCCGGGCCTGGCCGTAGCCCGCACAATCGACCTGGGCTCGCACCGGCGACCACACGGAATCGCTTTCCTTCCGGGCGACACCACGGTGGCAGTCACGTCGGAAGCGAGCCGCATGGTGGTCACCGTGCGAATCGCCGACGGAAGCATCGTCAGCACGATCCCGACGGAGCAAGCCGGCTCGCACATGCTGGCGCTCCCGGCCGACGCCTCGCGCACCTATACCAGCAACGGGCGTGACGACAGTGTGTCTGAATTGACTCTGGACGCTGGTCGAGCGTCCCGAATCTTTCACGTACCTGCAGGCCCGGAGGCGATCGGGGTCACGCCCGACGGCCTGGAGGTGTGGGTGGGAAGCAACTCCGAGGGAACTGTGAGCGTCATCGACACCGGCAGTGGAGCTGTCCAGGAGGTGCTGTCGGGTTTCGGATGGCCGTACCGGATCTTCATCTCTGCCGATGGCCGCCTGGTTCTGATCCCCGACCTGCGCGGGAACGAGCTGCGGATCGTCGACCGAGCTTCCCGGACAGAGCTGGCGGTGCTGCCGCTGCCGGGCGCGGCGCCGCAGGGAATCACCATGTCCGAGGATGGGCGGCTGGCGTTTCTTTCCCTCAGCCGGCAGGACCGGGTGGCCGTAATCGATCTCGACCCACCCCGTGTCATCAGCTACATCGAGACGGGTTCCCGGCCGGATGGAATCGGCTACACGCCGCACGTCTTCTCTCAGCCGGTCGAGTCTTCCTCCTCGAGATCAGCCGCCTCCGCGGCGAGCGTCGCCCGGGCCGCCCTCAGTCGTTCCGGCGTGCCCACATCCAGCCACAGTGAGCCGGTGACGTCGTGCGGTAGAACTCGATACCCGTTCCGGACCAGACTCAGGTAAGCGTCCACGATGGAGAATGTACCGTCCTCCCGGATCGCATCGAAGATAAGCGGTGAGACTACGTGAACGCCCGTAAACCCATAGCTGCGGGGCGTGCCCGACGGCGGCCGGGCTCGCTCCTCCCGGCCGGTACGCGCATCGACCCTGCCGAACAGACCCTCATCATCGAACAGCAGGTACCTGGACGCGCTACGGGAGCTGACCGCAAGGGTAGCCAGCGCACCGCTCCCGCCATGCGTCCGGTACATCGCCGTCAGATCGAAGTCGGCTATGACGTCTACGTTGTGCAGGAAGAAGGGCGACTCCCGACGGAAGAGTGGCGCGGCGCGGAGCAAGCCGCCCCCGGTCTCCAGGGGCCCCTCCACTTCGCGAGACAGCAGGATCTCGGCCCCGACTCCAGAAAGTCGCCGCACTAGTCCCTCTATCCGCTCCGCGTGGTGATGAACGTTCACGATGATGCGATCGGCACCCGCGGCGGAGAGCCGGCGTACAGTCCGCTCCAGGAGCGTCAGCCGACCGACCTCGATCAGGGCCTTCGGAGTGTCTCGCGTAAGCCGGTCCAGCCGGCTACCGAGCCCCGCAGCCAGGATCATGGCATCCATCAGCCGCTGTCCTTCGCGACCTCGTGGCGAGTCCAGGCCACTCTTTCACGGTGGTGAAGGCGCACGCTAACGTCTGGGAAGCTCTCCGCCAGGTGACGAGCCAGACGCTCCGCGAAGTACACCGAGCGGTGCTGTCCGCCCGTGCATCCGAAGGCAACGCTGAGGCTATCGAAATCCCGGCGGAGGTAGTCGGTGACCTGTGCGTCCACCAGCTCCCTCACGTGCGACCAGAAGCGCTCTACCTCCGGGAAGCGATCCAGGAAGTCGACCACGGCGCAGTCCCGGCCGCTCAGCCCCTGGAACCGCGTCTCGCGGCCGGGGTTGGGTAGCGCCCGGCAGTCCAAGACGAACCCGCCGCCGTGGCCAGCCGCGTCTTCCGGGTACCCGCGCCGGTAGCTGAAGCTGTAGAGTCGGACGGTAAGCCCCAGGCCGGCCTGTCGCTCATGGACGTCCGGCGCCCAGTCACCGACGACGTGCCTGAAGACGGTGTCGATCTCCGGGAGCCGAAGCGGGAGCCCCACGTCGAGCAATCGGCGGATGTTGCGGGCTGCGTACGGTACGCTGCGCAGGAACCTCGGCTTTCGCTCGAAGAAGCCGCGGTAACCATACGCCCCCATGGCTTGCATGATGCGCACGAGAACAAATCCGGCATACAGCTCGCGGAATGAATCACGCTCGATGGGAACAAGGCGCCCGAGGCAGTCCATGTAGTGCGCCAGGAGCTCCTCGCGCAGCTCTTCCGGAAGGTCGGCTTTGGCGTCATAGAGCAGCGAGGCGATGTCGTACTGGAGTGCGCCCTTCCGTCCACCCTGGTAATCGATGAACCAGAGCTCTCCGTCGCGAAGCATGATGTTTCGGGACTGGAAGTCACGGTACAGGAAGTACTCGGCGTCCGCCTGGAGGAGGAAAGAGGCGAGCGTCGTGAAATCGGCCTCGAGCCGCGCTTCGTTGAAAGGAATATGAGCGAGCTTCAGAAAATGGTACTTGAAGTAGTTGAGGTCCCAGAGAATCGACTGGCGATCGAAGGCGTGCCTGGGATACGCGATGCTGTAGTCGACCCGGCGTCCCCCCTCGACCTGGAAGCGGGGCAGCCACGCGACGACTCGTCGATACAATTCCACCATCGGAGGCGGAAACGCCTCGGCGCTGCTCGTTCGCTCCTCCTCCAGCGCATCGAACAGAGTTGTGTCTCCCAGGTCCTCCAGTAGGTACACACCCGCTTCTGCATCGACGGCCAAGACGGCCGGTACGGGGAGGCCGGCGTCGCGGAAGACCTCGGTGAACGACAGAAAAGCCCGGTTCTCTTCGTGGTCGGGACCGACGGCACCTACGGCCGACTGACCGTCCGGCCCGACGAGTCGCCGGTACGAGCGCGTGGAACCATCGCCGGCCATCTCGAGTATGGCCGAGGGCGACACTCCGAAGGAGTCCCTGAACAGTTGGATGAGTCGTTCCTGCATGGCGGAGGGTCAAGCTACGGACGGCGGGCAAGGGCGCAAGCGCAGCACGGGGAGCGCAGCGCCAGGCCGGCGAGATTACAGGTCTCTGTCATCGGAGATCATGCATGAGAAAGACGCGCGAGTACGAGAGCGAGGAGATCCGGGTACGGTACGACGTTGCGCGCTGCATCCACGCAGAGGAGTGCACCCACGGACTTCCGGCTGTGTTCGACCGGTACCGCCGCCCGTGGGTCGATCCGGTACTCGCGTCGGCGGACCAGGTCGCCGCAGTGGTCGGGCGATGCCCGACCGGCGCCCTGACTCATGAGCGGCTTGACGGAGGACAGCAGGAGAAGGCACCGGCCGGCAATAGGCTGACAGTGGCCGCGAACGGGCCGGTCTACGCTCACGCCGATCTGGAGATCCGCGACGACGCCGGGCGGGTCATCACCCGGGAGTTCCGTGTCGCCTTCTGTCGCTGCGGCGCCTCGGAGCACAAACCGTACTGTGACGGAAGCCACACGGAGATCGCCTTCCAGGCCGAAGGAGGCATAGGCCCGGCCCTCGTAAAGAAGCCGGGAGCGGACGACTCGCCCCGATTGGGAGTGCGACTTCTGGCGAACGGCCCCCTCCTCCTTGAGGGTGCGTTCACGCTGCGGGCCGGCGAGGGAGAAGCGAGCGTCGAGGGAAGCGGCGGGGCCCTGTGCCGGTGCGGTGCATCCGCCGCGAAGCCGTTCTGCGACGGGACCCATAAGCAGATCGACTTCAGGGCACAGGATCCCGTTTCGGAAGAAGTCTAGCGGCTGGGCCGCGACGTACCGGTCGGGCTGTCCTCGCCGTGAGTGGACCGGCTCTCGGCCTCCTCGCCGGGAAGCGGGAACCAACGCAGGTGCTCGAAGTCGGACGTAACCTCCCTGGTGACCGACCCGCGGCAGTCCGCCGGTTCGGATTCCGCCTCGGCGAATATCCGGCGAGCTTCGTCCAGGTAGTCGGCGAGCCGACTCTCCGGCTCCTTATGTCTGTGGTGCGGCCACTCGATGCCGTCGGGTGTATAGTGCAGGGCCGTAAGCCCGAGCGGAGCCTCGGCCATCTGCCCGGCGTGGCGCCACAGGCCCGTCGGCGGGTCGAACGTGTACTGCCCCAGCAGCCCGGCACCGTGATCCGCGACCAGGTGCACCGCCTCGAGGATGAACTCGAAGACCACCTCAGATATGAAATAGTTGAAATTCACTCGTACCCAGCCCGGCTTGATCCCTTCGCAACCTCGCCCGATTTCACGCTCGAACTCATGTGACTTCTCGATGTCGATTCCCAGCAGACGGTGTCCGTACGGTCCGGCGCACGAGCACCCGCCCCGTGATTGGATGCCGAACAGGTCGTTGAGCAGAGCCACGACGTAGTTGTGGTGCAGGTAGCCTTGTCCGTAGCGAACAACAAAGGAAACGATCGACAACCGCTCGTGCTCGTGATCGCCCAGGATCTCGATGTTCGGGTTCTCTTCCCATGAGGAGATGGCGCGACGGATGAAGGACTCCTCGCGACCGCGGATCGCATCCCAGCCCACGGCTCGCTTGAGGCGGAAGACGAGACCGGCGCGGATCGATTCCACGATCGCAGGCGTACCCCCCTCTTCACGGAGTTCAGGGTCCTCGAAGTAGCGGTGGTCGGTCGGATTGACGTACCAGACGGTGCCACCTCCAGGCATGTCGGGCACTGTGTTCGTGAACAGCTCGCGGCGCGCTATCAGCAGCCCCGGGGTGCCCGGGCCGCCTATCATCTTGTGTGGGGAGATGAACACCGCGTCCTTGTAGTCGAGCCTCCCGACCTCCGTCGACTCGTTTTCGGGCCCCATGTGGATGCGCACGTAGGGAGCCGCCGCCGCGTAGTCCCAGAAGGAAAGCGCTCCGTGGCGGTGCAGGATGACCGACACCTCGCGGACGGGCGAAGTGATCCCGGTCACGTTGGAGGCTGCCGAAAAGCTCCCTATCTTCAAGGGCCGGTCCGCGAAGCGAGCCAGTTCCCGCTCCAGCTCGCCCAAGTCTATTCCTCCGTGCAGATCTTCGTCGATGACCACCACGTCCGCGATGGACTCGCGCCACGGCAGCTCGTTTGAGTGATGTTCGTACGGTCCGATGAAGACCACGGGCCGCTCCGCCGGCGGGATCCGATCGAGCAAGCCGTATCTCTTGTCCAGATCGTACGGGAGACGCAGGTTGAGGACCCCTATCAGCCGGTCGATCGCGGCGGTGGAGCCCGATCCGCAGAAGATCACCACGTGTTCGTCGGAGGCTCCGACACACTCGCGAATGATCCCGCGGGCGTCTTCCCGGAAGCAGGTGGTCTGGAGGCCGGTGCCAGAGCTCTCGGTGTGCGTGTTCGCGTACCGCGGAAGGACCGCCTCCCGTATGAAATCCTCGATGAACGACAGTGATCGTCCGGAAGCCGTGTAGTCGGCGTAGGTCACCCGCCTCGGACCAAACGGCCCCATCACGGCCTCATCCTCGCCGACGACAGAGCGGCGTATCAAATCGATGAGAGCGTTGGCATTCTTCACGGTGAGTAAGCATACGGAAGTTGCCGGGTCCGAATCAATTCGCCCCGGACCGGCGGTTATCTCCAGTCGCGCGCACAGCCCGTGCGGCAGGCGCTGGCAGACGCGGTGTCGTAGAACATATTCTACCGGACCAATACTCGATTCCGGTTGTGCATGCTTGGAGGCAGCGTGGAATTCCATCCCTTGACGCCCGACCGCTGGAGCGACCTGGAACGGCTCTTCGGAGCGCGCGGTGCGTGCGGAGGTTGCTGGTGCATGTGGTGGCGGCTCACGGCCTCGGAGTTCGAGAAGAACAAGGGAGCCGGGAACCGTAGCGCCATGCGGACCATCGTCCAGGCGGGAATCCCGCCGGGGATCCTCGGATATGTGACCGGCGAACCGGCCGGTTGGTGCGCGGTCGGGCCGCGGTCAGATCTTCCGCGCCTCGAGCGATCCCGGATCTTGAAGCCGGTCGATGAGCTTCCGGTGTGGTCGATCACCTGCTTCTTCGTGGCCAGGCTGGCCCGGCGCCGCGGTTTGAGTGTCAGCCTCCTGCAGGCGGCGGTCGAGTATGCCGCCAGCCACGGCGCAAGCATTGTCGAGGGTTACCCGGTGGAGCCGAAGAAGGAAGGCATGCCGGATGCCTTCGCATTCCACGGTCTCGCTTCGGGTTTTCGCCAGGCCGGATTCGAGGAAGTAGCGCGGAGATCCGCCACGCGTCCAATCATGCGCTACGTTCTCGGCCCCTGACACCGTGCGCTCTCGATCAGGCGACGTGCTCGGACGAGTTCGCTCCAGCCGCTTCTACGGCGCGCTTGTGTGGGCAGCCGTCGCCGCGACGCTCCTGGCCGCGGCGAGCCAGTTGGCCGGACTTCTTGGCTCGGCGGACTTCGCCGTGTCAAGCGGTTTCCTTGAATACTGGGCAGCCGGTCAGCTTATCAAGGTCGGGCACAACCCGTACGACTTCGCCGAGCTCCTGCGAGTTCAGCAAGGCCTCGGCTGGTCGGACTCCCTGCCGCTCATCATGTGGAACCCCCCATGGTTACTCGTGTGGCTGTACCCCCTGCTATGGCTGGATTACGCGGCCGCGGCCGTGGCGTGGCTGGGCGTCAACTTCCTGCTCATCCTGGGGGTGAGCTCGCTTCTGTGGGCATACTTCGGCGACGGTCGGATGAGGCGGTTGCCGATTGCCTGGGGGGCATCATTCGCTTTCGCGCCGGCGTTGACGACGCTCGGCGGCGGGCAGGTCAGCGGGCTGCTTCTTCTGAGCCTGGCGGGATTCCTCTACTTCGCCCGCAGGGGCTGGTACTTCGCGGCGGGTGCGGCGCTGGCCGTCTGTTCCATCAAGCCTCACGTGGTGTTCCTCTTTCTGCTCGCGGTCGGCTGGTGGATCCTCAGGGAGAGACGCTGGAGGACGCTGGCCGGTGGGGCGGCGGTAATCGCTGTGTCTTGCGCCGTACTGTGGCTGTTGAGGCCCGGTTGGATCGCAGACTATCGCCAGGCGCTGGCCTCGCCACCGCTGTACTGGATGACCCCAACTCTCGGTGGCTTGCTCAGGTTCATTGCGGGAGCTGAGCACACTCAGCTCCAGTACGTTCCTACGGTGACGACAGCGGCCGCGGCGGCCGTCCTGGTGCTCGTGCGGCGGCCCGCGTTGCGGTGGAGTGCCGCGGCCGGGCCAATCCTCCTCATCTCGGTCCTGACGGCGGCCTATGGCTGGACGTACGACCAGTTGGTGCTGCTCATCCCATATCTGCAGATAGTGCACTGGCTGGTCAGTGACCGGGCTTACTCGAGAGCCAACCGCGTGTGGATCGTCGCCGGTCTGGTGGCGTATTCGGCCGGCCAGCTGGGCTTGCAGGCGGCCCACGTAAACAGCTTCTTCGCCTTCTGGACGGTGTGGGTCCTAGGCGGTACTTACATGTACGCGTGGCGAGCGCGAAGGTGTGGGAGACAGCGAGACCGCCCGGGCGACGGCCGCGTCCAGGAGACGGGAGTGGCCCTTTAGCCGGCGATAGGCGCTCGTTCCGCCGGTGACGGCTTCGGCCCGAGTAGGACGGCTATCCAGCGAGTCTCTTCCGTCTCCTCGAGCACGATCTTCAGTATCATCGTAAGGGGTACCGACAGGAGCATTCCGACGGGCCCCAGCACCCATCCCCAGAACACCAAGGACAGGAACACCACCAGCGTCGACAGGCCGACCCGGGCACCCATCACCCGCGGCTCGATGAAGTTCCCCATCACGACATTCACCAACAGGTACCCGATGGCGGTAATCAGCGCACCGCCGAATCCCATTTGAAGGAACGCCAGAATAAGGGCGGGAACGGCAGCTATGATCGACCCGATGTTCGGAATGTAGTTCAGCAGAAACGCCAGGAGACCCCACAGAAGGGCGTAATCGACACCGAGAATCCCCAGCCACACGGCCACCGCGACGCCGGTCACGAGCGAGAAAAGGGTCTTCACCGCCAGATACCGGCGCACGTTCTCCGTGATCCTGTCCAGCCGCGCGAATTGACGCTCGGGATCTCGGAAGGCAGCACGAATCTTGGCCGAGATCGCCGATACCTCCAACAGGATGAAAATCGTCATGATCAGGATGAGAGCCACTTTGCCCAGCACATCGCCCACACCCGTAAATATGCGTCCGGCGATGCGGAGGAGCTGTCCGGGATCGAACGCGTCGGCGAGAAGCCGGCTGGACACCTCGAGGCCGTGCGCGGACAGCCAGCGCACGAGCGCCGCCTCCTCCCGCTGCAGCTTCTCCTGGTATGCGGGCAGCGTCGTCGTGAAGTCGATCAGCGAGGTTCCGATCAGAGTCCCGGCCACCGTGCCTATGGCCAGCAGGCCCAGAACGATCACGGTTACCGCAGCCCACGGCGGCAGGCCTTTCGTCTCCAGCCACGCGAGCGGTGTCGCGCAGATGATCGCCAGCATGACGGCAAGCAGAAACGGAACGAGAATGGGCTCCGCCGCCCGGGCGCCGGCCACCAGGATAACGGATGCCGCCCCGTAGGCCAGTAAGCGTGCTCCCCTGGAGAGTCGCAGTCCGTCTGTCATCCTCGTCGATTCCGTCGAGACAAGCGTGCTGGTGTTGCGCCTATCCACAGGGGCCATAAGCTAACGTGCAGCATGCTGTAGCCGTCAACCGGATCGAGGAACCTCCTCCGCAACAGGCAGATTCGTACGGTGCACGGCATCTGGACATACCTGGCGGGCGCCGCGACCATCTCCGCGGCACTCCTCGCCTCGGGTCACGCTGTACTGCACAAGCGCGAGGTGCGCGCGGCCGTCGGGTGGGTGGGGCTCATCTGGCTGGTCCCCGTTGCCGGAGCGGTCCTGTACCTGGTCATGGGCGTGAACCGGATCGGGCGGCGGGGCACGCGGATCCACGCGACCATGCACCGGCTTACGCTCGGAAGGGGAACCCAGGCGCCCGGCGAACCAGGACGACTTCCGTTACCGTTCATCGACGAGGCGATGGTTCCCCTCTCGCGCGTCGTGGACCGGGTCACGCGGACTGCGGTTACTCCGGGGAACCAGATCGACCCGCTGGTTGACGGGGACGAGGCGTACCCTGCCATGCTGGAGGCCATCGAGAGTGCCAGGTCGACGGTGGCGCTCTGTTCGTACATCTTCGATCAGGACCGGGTCGGACGACAGTTCGAAGACGCACTGGCGCGGGCCACTGGACGGGGGGTGGAGGTACGGGTGCTCGTCGACGGGATGGGAGCCCTGTACAGCAAGCCGCGAACGCCGCACGTACTGAAGCGGAGGGGCGTTCCCGTGGCCGAGTTCCTTCCCACTTCCGTGCTGTGGAAGATGCCCTACTTCAACCTCCGCAACCACCGGAAGATCCTGGTGATCGACGGCCGCCTGGGGTTCACGGGGGGCTTGAACATTCGGGAGGGATGCCTCCGTGGGAGCGAGTCCAGGAATGCTCTGCAGGACCTGCACTTCCGGATGGAAGGGCCGGTCGTCCACCAACTGATGGATGTATTCGCACGGGACTGGGCGTTCAGCGACGGAGAGAGACTCGGCGGCGACCACTGGTTCCCGCCGGAGTTGGCGGCGGGGGAGATGGCGGCGCGGGGCATACCCGACGGGCCGGATGACGACTTCGAGCGACTCCACTGGACGATCCTGGCCGGACTGTCGTGCGCGGAGCGGCACGTGCGGATCGTCACGCCGTACTTCCTCCCGGACCAGGCCCTGATAAGCGCTCTCAACGTGGCCGCGCTGAGGGGGGTCCGCGTCGACATAGTGCTGCCGCAGGAGAACAACCTGCGGATCGTCGGGTGGGCGATGCGCGCCCGGCTGTGGCAGGTGATGGAGTCCGGCTGCCGCATCTGGCTCACTCCTCCCCCGTTCGATCACACGAAGCTGATGCTGGTGGACAGCGGGTGGTCCTTGTTCGGCTCGGGAAACTGGGATCCGCGGAGCCTGAGACTCAACTTCGAATTCAACGTGGAGTGCTATGATCCAGGCCTCGCCGCCCGACTCGAAGCGTTCGTACAGAGTAAGATCGACCGGGCCCGGCCCCTCGCCGAGACAGAGCTGGATGAGCGAAGCCTCCCCATCAAGCTGCGCGACGGGGTGGCGTGGCTCTTCTCTCCCTACCTGTGATGCCGATGCCAGCCGAGGTACAGGAAGGCGGCCGCGGTAGTGGCCGGCGCTGGCCTTGGCCTGGAGGTTCGGGATAGTGCTCGCAGGAGGTGTTCCCACCCGCTCGATCCGGACGGCCGAGGACGGCTGGGCAGTAGAGGTAATCGATCAGACGCGCCTGCCCCACGTGGTGTGCTTCGTTCGCCTGGAGACCCCCGAGGAGGCGGCGGATGCCATCCGGCGGATGCAGGTGCGGGGCGCCCCGCTCATAGGTACCACGGCGGCCTACGCGGTGGCGCTCGCGATGCGGCGCGATCCTAGTGACGCCTGCCTGGACGCGACGGCCAGTCTCCTTGTCGCCACCCGACCCACGGGGGCCAACCTCCGCTGGGCGGTGGACGAGATGAAGAGCCTCCTGGAGCCGCTTTCGCCGGAGCTGAGGGCGAAGGAGGCGTACCGCCGGGCGGCGGCGATAGCCGACGAGGACGTCGAAATCTGTCGTCGCATCGGGGAACACGGTGCTGGGCTTCTGCGTGCCGCCGCGGAGAGCGCGCCCCACCCCTCGCCGCTCGACGTTCTCACCCATTGCAACGCCGGCTGGCTGGCCACTGTCGACTGGGGAACCGCGCTGGCGCCGATCTACCGGGTCCACCAGGACGGATTGGCGCTGCACGTGTGGGTGAGCGAGACCCGACCCAGAAACCAGGGCGCCCTGACCGCCTGGGAACTCGGACAGCAGGGAGTGCCACACACGGTGGTTCCGGACAACGCCGCCGGACACCTGCTGCGCACGGGAAGAGTGGACCTGGTGATCACGGGAACGGACCGGACGACGGCCGCCGGAGACGTGTGCAACAAGATCGGCACATATCTCAAGGCAGTGGCTGCCCGAGATTCGGGCATCCCGTTCTATGCCGCGGTCCCGGGTCCGTCCATCGACTGGACTCTCCATGGTCCCGACGGCGTGCCCATCGAGGAGCGCGCAGCGGAGGAAGTAGCCGAGGTACGCGGCCTGAGCCGTGACGGCTCTCTGGAGACCGTCCGGATCGCTCCGGCCGGCAGTGCGGTAGCCAATTTCGCCTTCGACGTCACTCCGGCACGCCTGGTAACGGCGATCATTACCGAGCGGGGGATCTGCGACGCGTCACCGAAGGGGCTCGCTTCCCTGTACCCGGAGCGGGCCGGGAAACGGATACGTACGCCGGAGACGGGATGAAGAATCAGCAACCATCACGTAGCCACGCAGTATGGGTAACCGCCGAGCAGATGCGCGAAGTGGACCGACTCATGGTGGAGGAACTGGGGATCGAGGTTCTCCAGATGATGGAGAGCGCAGGCCTGTGCCTGGCACGCCTGGCAAGAGACCGGTTCCTCGAAGGCCGGCCAACCTCGCGGACGGTGACGGTCCTGGCGGGGCCCGGCGGAAACGGCGGCGGTGCCATGGTGTGCGCGCGACGTCTCGCCGGCTGGGGTGCCACGGTGTCGGTGGCTCTCGCGCGGACCCCGAACGAGCTCACGCCGGCCGCGGCCCTGCAGCTGACGATCCTGCATCGGATGGGCGTGTGCGTGATCTCACCGGAGCCGGGCGAGAGGACTCTGCCCCCCGCGGCGGATTTGCTCATCGACGGGCTCATCGGATACGGCCTGGCTGGACAGCCGCGCGGTTCGGCGGCGGACCTGGTCCGCTGGACGAGGGAACAGGAGACCCCCGTCCTGTCCCTCGACGTCCCGACCGGAGTCGACGCCACTCAGGGATCCATACATGAGCCGGCCGTTCGCGCTGCCGCCACCCTGACACTGGCTCTGCCTAAGGAAGGGCTTCGTCGCCAGCCCGCCGCCTCGGCGGCAGGAGAGCTGTACCTTGCAGACATCGGGGTGCCGCCGGAGCTGTACGCGAAGCCGTCGCTCGGGCTGCGTGTCGGACCGGTCTTCGCGCGTCGGGATATCATCAGGCTGCGCTGAATAGGACGATCACGGAGACAGCAGGAGCGAATGCGGCCCCGACAGCGGAGGAACGATGAGCCAGCGAATCGTGCAGGTGGACGCCTTCTCCTCCGAGCCGTTTCGAGGCAATCCGGCGGCGGTGTGCGTGCTGGAGCAGCCGGGCGAGGAGGCTTGGATGCAGAGCGTCGCTCGCGAGATGAATCTGTCGGAGACGGCGTTCCTGTATCCGCGTGGCGATGCGTATCACCTCCGGTGGTTCACGCCCTCTACCGAGGTGGAGCTGTGCGGTCACGCGACCTTGGCCAGCGCTCACGTGTTGTGGCAGGACGGTTACCTGCGCCCCGCCGAACCCGCCCTCTTCGAAACCCGGAGCGGTCGCCTCAAAGCGATAACGAGCGCCGAAGGCATCGAGCTTGATTTCCCTGCCCGGCCGGCCGGTGATCCGGCGCCGGAGGAAGTTGCGACCGCCCTCGCTGAGGCGCTCGAAGTGCAACCGCTCGGCCTGGCTCACAATCCGTTCGACTACATAGTCGAGCTCCAGTCGGAAGCGGCCGTGCGCGCAGTCCGGCCGGACTTCGGACGCCTGGCGCTCATCGCCCGTCGCGGAGTGATAGTCACGGCGTCCGCCGGAGAGGAGCTTGCGGAATCCGGAGTCGACTTCGTGTCCCGCTTCTTCGCCCCCGCCTACGGAATCGATGAGGATCCGGTGACCGGCTCCGCCCACTGCACGCTCGGACCCTTCTGGGAGCAGCGGCTCGGTCGCTCACAGCTCACCGGGTATCAGGCGTCGGAGCGCGGGGGCCTCGTACGGGTGCGGATGCGGGGCGAGCGCGTGACCCTCATCGGGCAGGCCGTGACCGTGCTGGAGGGTACGCTGTTGGCGTAGGCTGGAGAGGTTCGGCAGGAGACTACTTCGTACACGCCAGGACGAGAAAGGAAACCCAGCGCCTGAGCTCTCATGGACCGACCTCCAGGGCGGCCACGAACCTGGAGACGATATCGCCGGCTGGCTCCACCCCCTGGATTCCGGAGACGCTCCGGCCCGCCTGCCAGTAATCTCGCCGGCCCGTTTCGTCCAGCGAAGCGTGCTTGAGCTGCCACATCGACCTCAGGGCGTACACGGTTCGCATCAGCCTCTTGGTCCGGCGGTCCCGGAGCAGTAAGCGGGCAAGCGGCCCGGCCCGAAGTCCCATCTGCTCCACGAAAGGAGTGCGGATCACCGCCACCGGCACCCCGGTGATCCGCTCGCTCAACACGATGTCATCAGCCGTCGCGTTGACGATGGCCCGCTTGTAGGCAGCGCTGGCCCGACATTCGTTCGTGGCGATGAACCTGGTTCCCATCTGGACCCCGGCGTAGCCGATCCGCATCGCTTCGGCGAAATCCGTCTCGCTGCCAACTCCGCCCGCGCAGATGAGGGGCACGTCCAGATCGGCGAGGTCATCGTGTAGCTGTGCCGCCGTACGTTCGCCCGCGTGACCTCCGGCGCGGGCGTTGACGGCGATAAGTCCTTCGACGCCGGCATCCAGCCCCTTGAGAGCCCATCTCCGCTCCGTGACGTCGTGATAGACACAGCCTCCGTGCGGCTTCACCCGCTCTACTACCCAACGTGGATTGCCAAGCGAAGTTATGAAGAAGCGCACACCTTCCTCCAGGGCGATGTCTATCCAGTCCGACATACGCTGGTGGTAGCGGCGAGAAGAACTCTCGATGAGCGCGTTCATCCCTATCGGACGCGTAGTCAGCCGGCGAATGAGTCGAAGACCTTCCCTGAACGGGTGGCCGTGCACATAGGTAAGCGAGATGGGCTGGATGATCCCTATGCCACCGGCGTTCGATACGGCCGCGACCAGCTCTGGATTGCTGCAGGGGTACATCGCCCCACAGATGATGGGCACGTCAATGCCGGCGTGGCGGGTGAGGGACGTGGCGAGCGAGATCACCTGGCGAGTCGCGGCTGCGCAGTCCGAACGGTTCCGTCCCCCGCCCCCCCTCGGGTCCGACCGAGCGGGAGACAGCCCTGGATCTCCTAACGCCAACCGGTCAGGATGCCGGCCATGATGAGGATTGCCACGAGCTGGTACGCGCCGTCGATGTAGAAGAGCTTTATCTTTCTCTGCGAGAAGAGGACGCTGGTGAGGGTCACCGGAACCATGAACCCGAACCACGCCATGCTAGCCAGCCACAGGCCTTTCATGACGTCCGGCGGGTTGACCAAGTATATGAGTATCGCCAGCACTACGGCCATGAAGAAGTAGCTGATGAATGTCATCGTATACGTCTTGCCCATCCCCCGTGACGCATCCTTGAGATCCTCCTCACTGAACCCGTGAGCATCCATCCAGGACTTGCCGAAAAGGGGACCATACCACAGAGCCCCCAGGACGAAGGCCAGGACGGTAGCCACCAGGGCAGCGAGATAGTTGACCTCGACGGGATACATGGCCGCTCCTTGTTTGGGAAAAGGAAGATAGAAGCAGCTAAGGCTAAGTAGACCGGGGCGGGTCTGGCAACTCCACAGGCACCAGCCGCCATCGGGCCGTCAAGCGCGCCACCTCGTCGCCGTCGGCGTCCCGGATGGTGGCCTGGATCTCGGCATCCCGCGGCGCCCTTACCTCGGGCTATCGTTGGATCTGGCCATGCCGCTCCGTCATCAGTATCCGGGCCTGGGCGACACGTTTACGGCGTCATGGAGCCAGCGCCTTCGTCCCGACCTCCTCCGTGACCCGTTGGAGGAACTCCTCGACGGGCATGGAGACCTGCTTCTGCTCCGCGCCTCGCGCCCGCACGGCCACCGTCCCCGCCTCCAGCTCACGGTCGCCGACCACGAGCTGATAGGGAACTTTGTGAAGCTCGCCGTCGCGGACCCGATAGTTGAGAGTGTCGGACCGGGAGTCGAGCCCGGCTCTGAGTCCTCGCTCCCGCAACCTCCCGGCGATCTGTGCCGCGCCCTCGGCGTGGGCGTCGGTAATCGGCAGCACCCGCACTTGCTCCGGCGACAGCCACACCGGGAAGGCCCCGGCAAAATGTTCGATCAGGAACCCGGTGAATCGCTCCATGGTTCCGAAGATCGCTCGGTGGATCATCACCGGCCGATGCGGCTTGTTGTCCTGCCCTATGTACTCGAGCTGGAAGCGTTCCGGCAGGTTGAAGTCCAGCTGGATGGTCGCGCCCTGCCACTCACGCCCGATGGCGTCCTTGAACTTGATGTCGATCTTCGGGCCGTAGAACGCTCCGCCCCCCTGGTCCACATCGAAGTCCGAGTCCAGGCGCTCCAGGGCCTGACGCAGAGCCGCCTCCGCCTGATCCCAAACTTCGTCGGCGCCTATGCGCTTCAGCGGACGGGTGGCGAAGTCCAGTCGGTACTCCAGCCCGAGCGTGCCCATGACCTCGTCGACCAGGTCGACGCAGGTGAATATCTCGTCTTCAACCTGATCCGGGGTGCAGAACAGGTGGCCGTCGTCCATGGTGAGCATGCGAACCCGAAGCAACCCGTGGAGGGTCCCGGATCGCTCATAGCGGTAAACGTTGGCGATCTCCGAGAGGCGCAGGGGAAGGTCCCGGTAGCTGCGCTGGCGTGCCGCGTAGATCAAGGTGTGACCCGGGCAGTTCATCGGCTTGACCCGAAAGGCCTCGCCCTCGCCTTCGCCCTGCATGCCAGGGTACATGTTCCGGGCATACGTCGGGAGGTGCCCGGAACGACGGAACAGGGCCTCGCTGGCCACGTGAGGCGTGTACACGAACTCGTAGCCCTGCCCCTCGAGCAGATCCTCGATCCAGCGGCGCAGCTCGAGCTGGATACGGGCGCCCTTAGGGTGCCAGGCCACCAGGCCCGGGCCGAATTCCTCCTGAAAGCTGAACAGGTCGAGCTCCTGGCCCAGCTTCCGGTGATCCCTCCGCTTCGCCTCCTCGAGCTGCCTCAGGTACTCCTCCAGGCCTGCCTTCTCGAAGAAGGCCGTGCCGTAGATGCGCTGCAGCATCTGTCGGGTCTCGTCGCCCCGCCAGTATGCGCCGGCAGCTGACAGAAGCGTGAAGTGCTCGATTTCCTTCGTGCTCCGCACGTGAGGTCCGCGGCACAGGTCCGTGAACGGGCCGTCGGTATAAACGGAGATCGTCTCTCCCTCGGGGATCTCCGCCAGCCGCTCCAGTTTCAAAGGATCGTCTGCGAACAGCGCCTCGGCCTCTGCTCGCACCACTTCCCGACGATCGAACCCATAGTCGGCCGCGATGACCTCTGCCATCTTGGCTTCGATCTCCTCCAGCTGCTCCGGCGTGAACGGCTCGGGAACATCGAAGTCGTAGTAGAAGCCGTGCTCGATCGGCGGTCCGAAGCCGATCCCGGCGCCTGGATACAGCTCACGCACGGCCGTAGCCAGGACGTGCGCGGTGGAGTGCCGCAGCGCGTACAGGGCATCGGCGTCATCGTCGCCGCGGGTGACGATCGACACTCTCGCCGCATCGGGAAGGGGACGTTCGAGATCCCACAGCTCTCCGTTCACCTTTGCCGCCAGGGCGGCCCGGGCGAGTCCGGAGCCGATCTCCGCGGCGAGGTCCGCGGCTGTTGCACCAGCAGGGAGTCTCTTCTCGGAGCCGTCGGGAAGGCTGACCTTCAGTTCATCGCTCATCGCATACCCGTCGATGATTCGCGTTTCGTCTGGTGGAGCGGCCTCGGGGGCCGCCGCGTCTCGGGACAGTGGCCGAAAGTAGGCCGGAGCCACGGACCGCGCTACAGCTTCCTCTTCAGTCGGCCCGGGCAACAGCGGTCGCTGCTCAACTCACCTGCCGGCTCAAGTCGCCTTCAGGCGTGATTCTCATCGTCCACGACCCCCCGCCGGGCTGCGGGCCGTCTTCCACTCTCGCAGCAGACTCAACCAGTCGGCTGCACGCCTCGCCTGATAGTCGAACGACCCGTCGGGACGGATTCGCCTGAGCCGGTCAGGATACTCGTGTTGCGCCCAGGGAAGGAAATCCGCCATTCGTCGCTCGACTGCCGTGAAGCTCTCCGCTACGGGTTGCGTGAAACTCAGGCTGGCTATTCTGCCGGACCTTACTACGAATGCCGTACCGGGCTCGTACTGAATCTCCGGGATCCCCAGCAGACCGAGAGAGCTGTCCCGACGAACCAGCGACCGCACTCTCACCGTGTCTCCGCTCACCGCGTAGGCGCCTGCGTGGAGCTGGCCGGCCAGAACCGAGTCCCAGGCCAGTCGTCCTCCTATGGCACGACGCCCGCGCAGCGATTCCCCGTCCGGCTGCCGCAGGACCGCATCTTCGGCAAAGAGGTGCAGGGCCGTCGTGGGCCGGCCATCGTTGTAGGCGTCGAAGAACCTTTCCACAACGGTCTGCCGGGATGGAGAAGCGCATGCGGCACCGGCGACTGCTACCCAGCTCCAGGCCAGCAAAAGGCCCGGAACGGTGCCGGGCCATCCGCTGCGGGGGGATCCTCTCGCCACCGCCGCAGCTCAGAACAGTATACCCAGGACGAGCCTGAACTCCGGTATGCTCCCGATCCCGAACCGGGCCTCCAGGTTGAACGCCTGTCGCGTCTTCAGCGGCAAACGGGCTCCAACAACCAGGGACAGGCCGAGATCCCAATTGCCTCCGCCGCTGTCGCGGTCGGTATACGCCAGGGTCGGCCCTCCTCCGCCGTACAGGACCAGAGATGCGTCGGGCACGGAGAGGCGGAGGAACAAGTCTCCGTTGAAATCGATGGTGGTCGCATCGTCGCCGACTCCGACATCCACGCTCGGCACGATGCGGGTGATCGTCCACCGGCCGAGCGAAACCTGGCCGCCGAACACGAACTGGTCCGGGTCGATCCCCAGGCCGGCCCTGAAACCCCACTTGGCGAAAGGTGCGTCATCGCTGGTCTGAGCGGACCCGACCGCCGGAGAGACCGCGAGCAGCATCGCCGAACAGAGCAGCACCCGTGTCGCACTCCTCATACGTGGTCTCCGCTTACTCGGATCGAAACAGCAGGATCGGCTGTCGCTATGGCCCGGACGATAGCGCGCGACATCTTCACCGCCAAGTCCCTCTCCGACCTTAGCGGCCCCACCGGTGCTCGTCCTCTTCCCAGCACTCCGTCTGGAAAGCCCACAGCTCCACGTCCTGGTCTTTCCAGGCAGTGTCTGGCAACCCAGCCTTCCGGCAGACGCCTCTGAGGAAAGTCTCGCGGTCCCACCCGTTCCTCAGCGGCACCTGTGGAAGCAGCAGGCCGGAGCTCCTGCCTCTGGTGACGAGCAACCCGTGACACCCGACATCGACATCTTCAGGCCGGATCGGCTCCAGCGGCGACAGCACGCTTATCTCGATTCGGATGTCTGGGACTTCCGCGCTCAAGACCGGCGGAAACCGCGCGTCGTCTGACGCTGCGGCGATCGTCATGGCGGCGACGGATTCTGTCAGGGGCCTTCGGGCGACGCATTCGCCGCGACAGCCGCGGAGCTCGCCCGTGCTGCGACGTCGCAAGGTGACGAACGTGGCATACGGCAGAAGCAGCCCTGGCGAGGCGACTTCGAAGGCGGGAGTCAATCGTTCTGCAAGCCAGGTCCGCAGGACCTTCCTGGCGAATCGAATCAGCGCAAGCCTGTCATCGTTCGAAATACGCGGAGCACTCAACATAGGGAAAATTAGGCCGCTGCATCGGTGACCGACAGGCACTGAAGGACATGCCGGTCAGGTCATCTGCGCGTCCGGACATGGTCTCACCTCTCCGGCGGGAGCCGGCTGCGCCCCTCTCTAACGAGTTACTTCCCGCACGATTCCCACGATGTCTGCCGGACGTCTCGCCACCGTATCGGGCTGCACGTTCCAGGAGGCGGCCACCGTTTCGTGACCGTAGAAGGCTCCGATGCTCACCAACTCGATGTCTGCGTTGAGCGCGACCAGTTCGTCTCTGGCTCTCGCCGCGCACACGGCATCGGTCTCATGGTCGCCGACGTAGAACACAAAACCGGCCTGCAGCCGCGTCAGCTCTCGCAGGCAGGACAGAAGGCCATCGGGTGCCGGCTTCTGCCTGCCGAAACCGACTTCCTCGTGGCCGACGACCGTAACGAAGTGGTGGGCCAGGCCGCTGGCCTCGAGAGTAGCCTGGATGATTACCTTTCCGTTCTGGGAGACTATGCCGTGCGGCAGATCCTGTAACTCGGCCAGCGCCTCCGGGATTCCCTCGAAGACGGGTGCCGGCGTCGGGTCCCGGAATTGGTACTCCGTCCACAGGCTGGCAGCCCGGTCGATGTCCGAGTCCGTCAAGCCGCACTCGCGGGCGTAGAACTCGCGCCAATTGGTCGCCCGCGCTACCGCAACATCGTAGTTGTGAAGACCGGCCAGGGCCTTGAAGGAGCCGGCAGATCGTCCGGTGATCAATTCGACGATCGAGCGGTTCACGCTCAGGTTCTTATGGCGCGAGTCAACCAGCGTGCCGTCGAAATCCCAGATGAGGGCGGAGGTCCTCACGGCCGGAGGACTCCGATCGGCGCTTGCGTCAATGGTCATGGAGGTCAGGGTGAACCGGTAGTCGGGGCGCCGCCGCACTGCTCGCCATTGCGGGATAGCACTTCGCGGCAGGATACGCAAACGGAAAGGGCCCGGCGCTCGGCCGGACCCTCCCGTTCCACGTCATCACCCTGGCTGCGCCTCCGGGGCGCCGCCGAGCTGCTAGTACATGTCACCCATCCCGCCGCCAGGCATTGCCGGAGCAGCTTCCTTCTCCGGGCGCTCGACCACCACGCACTCGGTGGTAAGCATCAGGCCCGCGATGGACGCCGCGTTCTGCAGCGCGGTGCGAGTGACCTTGGTGGGATCGATCACGCCAGCCTTGACCAGGTTCTCGTAGGCGTCGGTCTGGGCGTTGTACCCGTAGCTGGCGTTGTTCTTCTCGCGCACCCGCTCCACCACTATGGAGCCCTCAGCTCCCGCGTTCTGCGCGATCTGACGAAGTGGCTCTTCGAGGGCGCGCCTCACGATCCGGACGCCGATCTGCTCTTCGGTATCGTCCCTCTCAAGCTCGTCCAGCGCCTTCTGGCACCACAGCAGAGAGACGCCCCCGCCAGGAATTATGCCCTCCTCGACCGCCGCGCGGGTGGCATGCAGCGCGTCCTCGACCCGGGCCTTCTTCTCCTTCATCTCCGTCTCGGTCGCCGCGCCGACATTGATCACTGCCACGCCACCTACCAGCTTCGCCAGCCGCTCCTGAAGCTTCTCGCGATCGTAGTCGGAGGTCGTCTTGTCGATGGCGACCCGAATCTCGTTGATCCGGCCCTTGATCTTGTCCGTGTCACCGGCGCCGGCCACGATCGTCGTATCGTCCTTGTCGAGGACGAGCCGCTTGGCGCTGCCCAGATCGCTGACCACGGCGTTCTCCAGCTTGAATCCCAGCTCCTCACTGATCACCTGACCACCCGTCAGGATGGCGATGTCCTGGAGCATCTGCTTGCGCCGGTCGCCGAAACCGGGGGCTTTCACCGCGCACACTTTGAGCGTGCCACGCAGCTTGTTCACAACCAGCGTAGCCAGGGCCTCCCCCTCCACATCCTCGGCGATGATGACCATCGGCTTGCCCATCTGAGCGACTTTCTCCAGGACCGGGAGAAGGTCCTTCATGGCGGAGATCTTCTTGTCGTGAATCAGGATCAGCGGGTCCTCGAGGATGGCTTCCATCTTGTCCGGATCCGTGACGAAGTACGGCGACAGGTAGCCACGGTCGAACTGCATCCCATCCACGGTCTCCAGCGTCGTCTCCAGACCCTTCGCCTCTTCGACGGTGATCACGCCGTCCTTCCCCACCTTCTCCATGGCATCGGCGATGAGGTCACCGATCACCGAGTCGGCGTTGGCCGAGATCGTGGCGACCTGGGCGATCTCCTTCTTGCCCGAGGTCTCCACAGCCATTTCGGCCAGGTGCGCGACGACGTCGTTAACAGCTGCCTCGATGCCTCGCTTCAGCGCCATCGGGTTGATGCCGGCGGTGACGCTCTTGAGGCCCTCCTGGAAGATTGACTGGGCGAGCACCGTGGCTGTCGTGGTGCCGTCACCGGCATTGTCGGAGGTCTTGGTCGCCACCTCCTTCACCATCGTCGCGCCCAGATTCTCGACCGGGTCCTCGAGCTCGACTTCCTTGGCCACCGTCACGCCGTCCTTGGTGACCGTCGGGCCGCCGAACTTCTTCTCGATTATCACGTTCCGCCCCTTCGGGCCGAGCGTGACCTTCACCGCCTCGGTAAGCTTGTCGACGCCTGTCTTCAACCGCGAGCGGGCTTCAGTGTTGAATTCAAGATCTTTTGCCATCTTCGCTGAACTCCTGTTTGATTCCGTTCTCCGTGAGGGCCTGGGCCCGACTCAAGTCAGCTCAGCACCGCCAGGACGTCCGTCTCCTTCACGATCAGGTAGTCCTCACCGCCGATGTTCACCTCGGTGCCCGAGTACTTTCCGTACAGCACCTTGTCTCCCTCCGACAGCTCGACCGGGATGAGCTCCCCTTTGTCCGTGCGCCGGCCCGGCCCGACCGCGATCACCTTGCCCTGCTGCGGCTTCTCCTTCGCAGTGTCAGGGATGTACAAGCCGCCCCGCATTTCCTCTGTTTCTTCGGCCGGCTGAACGACTACCCGGTCGGCCAAGGGCGCGATGTTGAGTTTGGCCATGTCAGATCCCTCCTGAGTGAATCCCTTACCAGCCCCGTTTCGTCGCGCTGGCGTACTCTCGTTCGTTGACACTTTGTTAGCACTCTCCTCGGTGAGTGCTAATATGCGCTGCTAAGATACTGGGCTTCAGGCGCCGGTCAAGAGGCTGTGCAGGGTCAGCCGGACCGCCCGGGGCGGCGCTGAAACCCCCAATCGTCCACTTGCGTAGGAAGAGAGGAGGACTACTGCGATCCGGCGTCGGCCAGCGACAGGGAGGCCGAGTCTGCCGAGGGCCGGGTGAGGATGTGAAGCCTGTGTCGGCGCCGGTTACGTTCTGAAAACGGAGGAGGAGATGATCCGCGCGATAGTAACGCTCCTGATCATGGGGCTGGTGGGCATGGCGGTGCTGGGCGTCGTATTCGGAATGCTGATACCGTTGCTGATCCTTGCGCTCAAGGTCGGATTCGTGCTGCTGATCGGCTATTTCATCCTGCGGATCGTGAGTCCGAAGGACGCCGAGAAGGTCAGGGAGAAACTCCGACGCGTGAAGTAACGACTCGTCTCGCCTCCGCAAGATGCTCGCCGGCCAGCTGCAGACGGTCGGCGAGCTCCCTTACTCTTCGTTCGGTCTCTTCCAGGTCGCCCGCCCGCAGCGCCAGCCGCACTGCCGGAAGGGGCAGAGCTGCGTACCCGTTGTCCGGATCTGCCGCGAAAAGGAGCTGGCGGCTCCAGCCGTCGCCGGGGAGACCGCGATCGCTGTTGAGTGACAGTCCAACGGCGCGCAGGTGGGCGTTCACCGCCCGTGCCTGCTCACGACCCAAGATGTCCCGGGCCAGCTCCCGATCGCGAGCCGTCTCGAAGGCGCGTGCCTCTTCTCGGAACGCTTCGACACCTCGGCGCAGAGCCAACAGACCGGATGGCAGGCCCGACGGACTCTTCCGCGCGAAACCCTGCTCGGCCGCGTCCAGGCACTTACTCCGCCCGGGACCTCAAGCTTCACCTTCGCTCGCGCCACACAGGTGCTCGTCGGCGCAAACCAAGCCCATCAGGGTGAGGAACGGCTCGATTCGGTCGACGGTACGGCAGTGCGGGGCAATCAACTCGGCCAGTCCGCCGGTGGCAATGACGAGTGGGGTCTCGGGCTTCCACTCGTCGAGAATGCGGCTCACGATCCCATCGATCCCGTCCACGATGGAGTAGAAGACACCCGACTCCAGGCAGGCCTCCGTGTAACGGCCGATCACGGAGCTCGGATGCCGGATATCCACCGACGGCAGTTTGGAGGCAAGCTCGTGCAAGCGGTCGATTCCGGCCCGCGGTCCGGGTGCGATGACTCCTCCCAGGAATACGCCGTCGCCGGTGATGCAGTCGAAAGTCGTGGCCGTCCCCAGGTCCACGACCACCGTGTTGCGGCCGAAGAGGCAAGATATCCCGAGCGTGTTGACGATCCGGTCTGCCCCGACCGTCGACGGCTCATCCACATCGAGCCGCACGGGGAGTGCGGTCCTGGCATCCACGCGGATGTGCGGTATGTCGAGGATTCGGAAGGCATCTTCCCAGGAACGATCGATCTGGGGCACGACCGAAGCTATGACGGCGCGCTCCACGACCGCCCCCCCCGCAGCCTGCGGTGCCGTCGCCAGCAGCCCACGCAGCTTCAGAGCCATTTCGTCACCGGTCGGGTGTCGCTCCGTGCTGATCCGCCAGCAATGAATCGGATCGCGGCCCGAGAACAGACCCAAGAGCGTCTCCGTGTTCCCTACGTCCACGGCCAGGATCATTCTACTCCCTCCACTGTGGCATCCTGCACCCGTCGCAGCGCTCCGCGGTCCGGGCGGAACAGGAGCGCCCCGTCCGGTGCGATGCCCACACATACGCCCACCGCCCCGTTCTGCTCACCCGGGGGGGTTACCAGCGCTCGGCGGTCGCGCAGCCAGTCGTATCGGTCGACCTCCTCCAGCAGAACCGCCGGCAGCTCGGCGGGAGGTTCGCCCATGTACGCTTCGAGACCTCCGATCACCGCGTCGGCTACCTCAACCAGGTCGATCCGGCTATCCAGGATCGCGTCGACGGCTGTGGCTGTGCGCTGCACCGCCGCCGGAGCTTGCGGCCTGACAGGTCGCACGTTGATCCCCACACCCACCACCACGTGGCGGGGCGCCGCGTGGCTCCAGACCGCCTCAGCCAGCACTCCGCCCAGTTTACGGTCATTCGCCATCACATCGTTGGGCCACTTGAGGCGCGGCTGAAGTCCTGGAAACGCCTGGTCGAGCCGCTGGACGACGCCGAAGCCGGCCAGTATGGACAGCGGCGCGAGGACCGCAACCTCTTGCGGACGGAAGATCATACTCAGATAGACACCCGCATCTCGCGGCGAGTGCCAGGCGCGGCCCGCTCTGCCCTTCCCTGCCGACTGTTCCCGGCACACGACCACGGTGCCCGCGGGTACGCCTTTTCCCGCCAGGTCCCGGGCAGCCTCGTTGGTGGAGTCGATGCGACCATAGGGGTACACTTCTTCCCGTCTCCAGCGCTCCTTCAAAGCCGCCCGGGAGATGCCGTCCCACTGGCCTACCGTGCGTCGAACGATTCTCATGCGACTTCGCTCATCGCAGCCCCGGCACGAGGATCGCAGCCACCAGGTATGCCCCACCGGCCAGCCAGCAGTAGTAGGCGAATCGGTGGAAGGTCCGTCCTTCGAGCATTCGTACGAAGAAACGGATCGCGGCGACGCCCGCCAACAGGGCACCGGCGAACGCTGCCGTCAGGGCAGCCGGACTCTCGCCAGCCGCCGCCCGGATCTCGCTCACCTCCAGGAGGCCGGCGCCGAGGATGGCCGGTACTGACAGCAAGAACGAGAACTCCGCCAGCCGGACGGCCTCCACGCCGCGCCATGAGCCGACGGCCACCGTTGCACCGGAACGCGAGATTCCCGGCAGGATGGCCAGGGCCTGGCTCACGCCGATCCACAGAGCCTGCGCAGCTCCCGGCCTCGGGTCACGGGCCGTCGGGGCGGTGAACCTCACGGACCAGACCAGGGCTCCGGTGACCAGAAGGAGGCCGGCTGCCCAAACGGGCCTTCCGAAAGCGCCCTCGAAGAAACTCTTCCCCGCCGTTCCAGCAACCGCGGCCGGAATCGTCGCCAGGGCCAGGAGTCCGATGTAGGTCCACTCGTCCCGAGCACCGGTTACTGCACCTCGTGCGAGGCCGGCGATCCGCCGCCGATACACCCACAGCACGGCGCACAAAGTGGCCAGGTGCACCACGACTTCGAAGGCGACGCCGCGCATCTCCAAGCCCAGAAGCGCCTGCCCGAGAACCAAGTGCCCGCTACTCGATACCGGCAGGAACTCGGTAAGACCCTGCACGATCCCGAGTGTCACCGCCTCGAGAACGCTCACGCAGCGTCCTGCGGCTCTGGCCCAGGCAACCCGCCGGGACGCGGCGGCCCGGAGCCGGATGGATCCGCCGCAAGGACATCCTGATAGAACTGCTCGTACTCCGGCACGATCAGATCCGCTGCAAAGCGCTCCACCGCGGCAGACCGGCCCGCCTGGCTCAAGCGCATCCACAGGTCGGGATCGCTGAGGATGCGGACCCCGTCCTCCGCCATCGCGGCCGTATCCCCAACCGGGTGAAGAAAGCCTGTCTCGCCGTCGTCGACTACCTCATCCAAGCCGCTGCCCGAGGTCCCTATGGTGGGCACGCCGCTGGCCAGGGCCTCGAGCGCTACGAGCCCGAACGACTCCTGCTCGCTCGGTAAGAGAAACAGGTCGGCGCACGAAAGGAGCTCGGCCACCGACTCCAGCTTCCCGAGAAAACTGACTCGACTCGCCAGCCCTAGGGATTCCACCATCTCGCTTGCGAGGCTTCGCTCAGGGCCATCACCCACGAAGATCAACCTGGCGTCTACCTGCCGGGCGATTCGCTCGAACACGCGAACCACATCGTCGACTCGCTTCACCTTGCGGAAGTTGGAGATGTGCATCACCAGCTTTTCGCCGTGTGGCGCCAGGGCGCGGCCGTGGCGATCGTCGCGGCCGGGCCGGTAGACCTCCGGATCCACGAAGTTGGGGATGACCCTGATGTCACAGGACTCGCAACGGAAGGCTCTGAGTGTCTCCTTGCGCAGGTACTCCGACACCGCCGTGATACCGTCGGAGCGCTCGACCGAGAACTTTGTGATGCTCCAGAAAGAGGGATCCTGCCCTACCAAAGTGATGTCCGTTCCGTGCAGGGTCGTCACCACCGTGAGGCGACGTCCCTCCTCCCGTAGCATCTCGGCAGCTACCCAGGCGGCCTCCGCGTGTGGAATGGCATAGTGGGCATGCAGAATGTCGAGCTCGTGCTGCCGGGCAACTTCGTGCACCCGGACGGCCAGTGCCAGCGAGTAGGGCGGATACTCGAACAGCGGGTAGTGCGGCACGTCGACCTCGTGGAAGAAGACCCTTTCGTGGAAAGCTGTCAGGCGGAAGGGCTGCGCATATGAGACGAAGTGGACTTCGTGGCCCCTCTCCGCCAGCTCCATTCCCAGCTCCGTGGCCACCGCCCCTGACCCGCCGTACGTCGGATAACACATGATGCCGATTCGCATGCTCACTACCTGCCTACCTCGCGGCCTCGCCACCCGGTGGCCGGCGCGAGAACGACTGTCGCTCCTGGAACTCTCTGCTCGATCGGCAACCGGCTACAATCCTTCTCGCATGCCCGTGCTACGGACGGCATCGGCTCTTGAGGTTCGCCTCCAGGCGGCGACCACGCAATCAGCCAGTTCATGCACGGGGCGGTCTCCATCGAGCCTCAGAGCGCCTGCCGGAAGCTGGTGCCGGAACCAGGTCCGCTGCCGGCGGGCGTACTGCCAGGTGTCCCGAACGATGGCCTCCGTTGCCTCATCGCGCGAGATGTCACCCCGCGAGAGCGCCAGAACCGAGGCGTAGCCGATTGCCGAAAACGCCGGCGAGTTCGCGAGGCTGCCGGCCGCGTGCAGGTCGCGCGCCTCCTCGAGCCAACCGCTGTTCAGCAGGCGCTCCGTGCGGGCCTGGATCCTGTTCCTGTGCTCGGCCGGACTCAGCGAGACACCGCAGGCGAGGGCGCGCAATGGGGCGGCCGCGGAAGGCGCGTTCGCATGCCACCAGCTGAGCGGTTTACCGGTGAGGAGGGCTACCTCCAGGGCCCGAGAAGCACGCTGCCGGTCCGTTGGCTCGATGCGTGCGGCCAGCGCCCGGTCCAGACGCGCCGTCCACTCGGCCAGCTCCGCCGCCGGCCGGTTGCGCAGCCAGCCCTCCAGCCTGCAGCGTCGGTCCGGCTCGAGCTCGGGCTCCCGGAAGATCGGTCTGGTCAGGGCGCGGAAAAAGAAGCCCGTTCCGCCACACACGATCGGGACGTGTCCGCGCTCTTCGATGCTCGACACCCAGACACTCGCGAGGCGGGCGAAGCGGCCCGCACCGTAGCGCTCCGCCGGATCCAGGAATCCCACTCCGTGGTGCGGGATCTCCGCCCGCTCGGCACTCGTCGGGGCCGCCGTCCCCACCTCGAGGCCGCGGTATGCCTGTCGGCTGTCGGCCGAGATGATCTCTCCGCCGAGCCGGCGGGCGAGCTCCATGGCGAGGGCCGTCTTGCCGGTGGCCGTGGGCCCCAGAACGGCGAGCACCCTGGCTTGCTCCCTGGCGGCATCGCCCGCCCGCCTGCGGTGCGTTCCTGGTCCCGACCCCTTTCTCATTCGCGTCCGAACCGGCGGCCGAGCTCGTCCAGGGTCAGGCGGAGGATGGTAGGGCGGCCGTGCACGTCGTGCCCGGGAAGCTCGGTGGCGAACAGGCGGTCCAGGAGTCCTTCCATCTCCGTCCTGGAGAGGGACTGCCCGGCCTTTATCGCCCCCTTGCAGGCCATGCTCTTGGCTATTCTCTCGTGCTGGTTGCGGGCGGAATTGACGAGCTCGGACCCGTGCGCCAGCTCGTGCACCATCTCCCGAAAGCACCCCTCCGCATCGAAGTGCGGATGGGGATGCGGAGTGGCGTGGACTATGACCGTCCGCTCGCCGAAAGCCTCCACCTCGAAGCCGATCGTCTGCAGCAGACCCTTCAGCTCCTCGACGGCCGCGTATTCAGCGGGTGACAGCCGCAGGGTAAGCGGGAAAAGAAGCCGCTGGGATGCGCCTCCCTCGCCCTGGAATCGGCGCATGATCTCCTCGAAGAGCACCCTCTCGTGTGCCGAGTGCTGGTCGATGATGAGGAGCCCTTCCCGCATCGTGACCAGGATGTAGGCTTGGTGCAATTGCCAGATGTCAGACGGGGTCCGGTGCGCGGGCCACGGCTCATCGGCCGGCGTTTCTCCCGCATCGTTAGCCGGAGCGGGGCCGGTGGTGCCTGAGGCACCCTTCGCCGGAGTGCCAGTCACTCGGGCAAGCCCGGGCACGAAGAACGCGAGCTGGCCCGAGTCCATTCCCTCCGCACTGCGCTCGCGGGCCTTCTTCGATATCCCGCCTGCTCCGGTACCCGGCTCTCCCGCAGATGGCTCATGCTCTGGTCCGGCTGGCCCGGGTTCCGGGCCGAAGGCCGGGGCACTGATCAGCTCCGCCAGGCGGCGGCGCACGGCAGTCCCGATAGCACCGCGCATCGCCTTCGGATCGTGGAAGCGGACCTCTGCCTTGGCCGGATGGACGTTCACGTCGACCTGCCCGGCGGGGATCCCGATGTTGAGAAAGACCGTCGGGCGCAGACCCGGTACCACGGTCGTACGGTAGGCTTCATCCACCGCACGAAGCAGCGCCGGATCGCGGAAGGGGCGTCCGTTGACGAAGAGATAACGGCGGCCGCCGGCCGGCCGAACAGAATCTGGACGCTGAACCAATCCCGTCACCCGGACCCCGCCCGCCTCGACGTCCAGCGCGAGCAGATCTCCCGCCTCGTCATCTCCCCAGATCGCCGCCACGCGTTCCGCGATGCTGGCGGCGGGGGGAAGGTCAAGAAGCTCGCGTCCGTTGGACTCGAGGCGAAAACCGGTGCCGAGGTTCGCCAGGGCTAGCAGCAGCACCGTCTCACTGACGGCGCGAGTCTCGACCGCGGCGGAGCGAAGAAACTTGGCCCGGGCCGGCACGTTATGGAACAGCGCGCGCACCGTGACCGTCGTTCCTGGCTGCCGTGCCACCTCGCCCGAACTCAGGATGCGCCCGGCGTTCACCTTGACGTCGGTGCCGGGGCCGCCGTCGGCCGGAGCCGTCGTCAGCTCGAAGTGGCTCACGGCGGCGATCGACGGCAGGGCCTCGCCACGGAAACCGAACGACAGGACGCCCAGCAGGTCTTCCGCTCGGCGGATCTTGCTGGTGGCGTGCCGATCCAGGGCCAGGAGCGCGTCCGGTCGACTCATGCCTTCGCCGTCGTCCGCCACCCGGATCAGCGTCTTGCCGCCGTTCCTCAGCTCCACCCGAACCCGGGTGGTACCCGCGTCCAACGAGTTCTCCACGAGTTCCTTTACGACCGACGAGGGCCGTTCAACCACCTCGCCCGCGGCGATCTGGTTCGCCACGTGGTCGGGCAGGATGTGGATGCGCCGGGTGACCGTCTTCGCCATCCCTGTCCGGGTTCCTGTTCGCTGGCGGCTGTCGCCGATCCGAGAACCCGCCCCGCTTCCTCAGACTTCGAGTCCGTAGAAGCGCGCCGCGTTGGCGAACGTCTGCTCCGCCAGTTCCTCGGAAGCGGTCCCCCGCAGCGCCGCCATGGCCGCGCAGGTGTGGGCCAGAAACGCCGGCTCGTTGCGGCGCCCGCGTTTCGGCACGGGCGCAAGATACGGGCTGTCCGTCTCTATGAGGAGCCTGTCAGCAGGAACCCGTCTGGCGGAGTCTACCCCCTCTAACTTCCCGAAGGTGACGATGCCCGAGAAAGAGACGTACCAGCCCGCGTCGAGGGCGGCATCAAGGAGGTCGGGTCCGCCCGTGAAGCAGTGAAGCACGCCCGCAACGCGGCCTGAGTTGCGGCGGACGAGCCTGGCGGTATCCGCATCCGCCTCGCGGGAGTGAACCACCACGGGAAGGCCGACAGTCGTCGCCAGCTCGAGTTGGGCTTCGAAGCACTCCATCTGCTGGGCTCGCGGAGCGTTCTCGTAGTGGAAGTCGAGGCCGGTCTCCCCGATCGCAACGGCTTCGGGCTCCGCGGCCAGCATGCGGATTCTCTCCAGCCACGTGTCGTTCGGCTTCTCCGCCGCATGTGGGTGGAGTCCGACGCTACACCAGGCGGATGGGACTTTACGGGCCAGGTCGATGGCTCGCACCGCATCATCCGGGTCGGAGGCGATGGTCACCATCCCCTGCACCCCGGCCAGCCGTGCCCGCTCCAGCACTTCCGGAAGCTCATCTCGGAAGGTGCCGTCGGTCAGGTGAAGGTGGGAATCGAAGAGTTTCACCGGCGCGCCGCCCGGCTCCCCCGCGCCTTGGGCCCCGGCCTACCTTCGCCTCTTGTCGCGACGGCGCACCCGGTGCTCGATCTCCAGGAGAGCCGGCGAGGCAACGAAGATCGAGGAGTACGTTCCGATCGTTACCCCGAGGATCAGGACCAGGGCGAACGGGCGCACCACCGCGCCACCGAGGAAAAACAGCGCCAGCAGCGTCATGAGCGTGGTGCCGCTGGTGAGCACGGTGCGTGGGAGCGTCTGGTTTATACTCCCGTCGAGTATGGCCTCGTATTCGTCCTTGCGCCTCTTTTTCAGGTTCTCGCGGATCCGATCGAACACGACGATGGTGTCGTTGAGTGAGTACCCCACTATGGTGAGGATGGCTGCTACCGTCGCCAGAGTGATCTCGATGTCGAGCAGCGAGAGGAAGCCGAAGGTGAGGAGGACGTCGTGCAGCGTAGCCACGATAGCGGCAACCCCGAAGCGCCACTCGAAGCGGAACGCGAGGTAGACCAGCGTCAGAGCGAACGACATGAGGACCGCCAGCAGGGCCTTCTCCTTGAGCTCCGAGCCGACCTTCGGTCCCACGGCGTCCACGCTCATCTCGTAGCCGTCTCTCCCGTAGGCCGTGTCCAGCGCGGTCCGCACATCATCGACCACGTCTCCCGATTCTCCGAAGGTCACGGTGCGGATGAGATATTCGTTGGACTCGCCGAACCGCTGGATCTGCGCTCCTTCCATACCGGCGCCGGCCACGGCGTCTCTCACCTCTCCCACGGAAGTGGCATCGGCGAACTGGACCTGGACGAGCGTCCCACCCGTAAAGTCCACGCCGTACCGCAGACCCCGATGGAAGACCAGGGAGAAGATCCCCACGGCCAGCAACACGCCGGAAATGAGGTACGCCCGTCGGCGCTGGCCGAGGAAGTCGAATGCAGCGTCACGGAATAGTCGCATATGCGGATTTTCTGACTCGGTCTCTCAGATGCTCAGTGGATCCGTGGGCGAGTGTCTATCCAGGTACAGCTGGAAGAACGTCCTCGTCACGAACAGCGCGGTGAAGAACGAGGCGATGATACCGATGCCGAGGGTGACGGCGAAGCCTCGTATGGGCCCTGTGCCGAACTGATAGAGAATAGCCGCGGTGATCAACGTCGTCAGGTTGGCGTCGATGATCGCCGACAGAGCCTCCGAGAAACCAGCGTCCACTGCCGTCCGCGGCGTTTTTCCCACTTCCTCTTCCTCACGGATGCGCTCGAAGATCAGCACGTTCGCGTCCACCGCCATCCCCACCGAGAGGATGAGGCCCGCGATGCCCGGTAGGGTCAGAGTCGCACCCAGCCCAGCCAGCCCGCCGAGGACGATCACCACATACACGGCCAAGGCGGAGACCGCCATGGCACCGGCCACCCGGTAGTACCAGATCATCATTACGATGACGCCTACCATACCGATGAGGAATGCGTTCCGACCGCGCCTGACCGAGTCGGCCCCGAGGGAGGGTCCAACGGAGCGCTCCTCGACGATCTTGATGGGTTGTGGCAGGGCTCCGGCCCTCAGTACCAGCGCCAGGTCCTGCGCCTCCTGAAAGCTCGACCCGGCCCCCATCTCGATCTGGGCCCTCCTGCTCAGTGTCTGCCTGATCACCGGTGCGCTCTGCACCCGCCTGTCGAGAACGATCGCCATGTAGCGGCCCACGTTGGGAGCCGTGCGTCGCTCGAAAACACGCGCTCCTCGCCGCGTCGTCTCGAACGGCACGTACGGCTGGTTGAACTGCGGGTCCCTGGCCGCCGGGCCCGCATCGGCCAGCAACTCGCCGGTGAGGATGGGGTCGGAATCCAGCACGTAGAGCTCGCGGTAGGCTGCCCCGCCGGCGGTCCGCGTCTCGACCCCCCACCGAATCTCGGTCTTCCTGGGGTACAGGTCCCTGACGGTCTCCAGCGCCAAGTATCGCTCCACCGTCGGCACATCCTCTTCGGCCACCAGGAACGAAACGCCCGCAGTCCCCGACTCCAGCAGCAACGCCGTCAGCGGCCTCTGGCCGCCCGGCTCCACACCCTGGGGGCCTCCCGGGGCATCCTGCGCCGCTCCCCCGGCAGCCACCGAATCGGCTGCTGCGCCTTCAACTGCCACGCTGTCGGCAGCGGCACTGTCCGCGTCGAGTCCTCCCAGGATTTCGCCTATTCCCGGCGCCGGCTCTTCGACCTCCACCGTCGGGAGGTTCTCGACCCCGATCTCCTGGACTATGGCCCGGTCGATGCGCGGCAGGACGTTTCGGAACCCGTCGTCCTCCCTGACAAGCTTGAATTCGAGGAAGGCCGTTCGTTCCACTATGGACTTGGCACGCTGAGGATCGTCGATGCCCGCCAGTTCCACTATTATTCGCTCGGTTCCAACCTTCTGGATGGTGGGCTCCCGCACGCCGAACTCATCGATCCTGTTACGGATCGTGGTCAGCGTGCGCTCGATCGCGTCCGCCTTCGCCTCGCCCGTGAGCGTGCCGGCCGGGTCGTCGATCTCGACGGCCAGATGCATGCCGCCCTGAAGATCGAGACCCAGGTTTATGGCCGGAATGCGCTCGCCGTCGGGACCCTTCTTCGGCAGCAGAGCCCAGATGCAGACGAGCACCAAGCCCGCAATGGTCAGGAGGCGGTTTCGGGTTCTATGCATCTCGGGATCTGGCTGTTGCGCTTCCCCTGATCAGGCCGCCGAAGAGCGGCCGGCTTCGCTTACAAGCGGCGCAAACTACCTCGGAGCACCGCGCGGCGAAAGGAGTCGAGCGTCAGCGGTCCGCAGGCCCGGCGGGCCGCTATCAGCCGCTGCTCCTGTGCAGTCCGGTCCAGCGCAGGATGTCCTCCATGAGGCACCAGCGCGTGATGCCCGACTGCAGGAGATTGGCGCCAACGAACGCCGTGAACAGGAACCACCACGGACTCACCCACCAACCGAGCGCCAGGCTGGCGAGCACGAACGTTCCCGCTATGATTCGGATCTTGCGGTCCATCGTCATGTGTCGGTCTCCAGTACAGATTCTCGTTCTTCACGACCGGCCCTGCTTCGCTTCCGCCGGTCGTTCTCGGCCGGGAGTCTCAGTCCGGCGCTACTCCGGTATCCGCACACCCGGTGAGGACCATGCGAGATCTGTAGGGCGACCCTTCGGGATACCAACCGCCAGTGCCTCCCGCAGTCTCACAAGATTCACGCCGTTGTCGGCGCCTCGACAACGATCTCTTCCGGCGGAGCTTCCTGCGAGCGCTGTCGGCGCAACAAGAAGTAGATCCCCGGAACCACCACCAGCGTCAGCAGAGTGGAAGCCAGTGATCCGGTGATGAGCGACACAGCCAGCCCCTCGAAGATCGGATCGAAGAGGATGACTATGGCTCCGATGATCACGGTGCCCGCGGTCAGGGCGATGGGACGCGTGCGCACGGCCCCGGCCTCTATGATTGCCTGTTTGAGTGGTATTCCGACATGGAGCCGCGCCTCGAGGTAGTCGATGAGCAGTATCCCGTTGCGGACCATGATCCCGGCCAGCGCAATCATCCCGATCATCGAGGTGGCCGTGAAGAAAGCGCCGAAGGCCAGGTGCCCTGGGGCTATTCCCACCAGCGTCAGCGGTATTGCCGTCATCATCACCAGGGGTGTCACGAAGCTGCCGAACCACGCCACCAGAAGTGCATAGATCAGCAGCAGGGCACCCGCGAAGGCGATCCCGAGGTCCCGGAATACCTCGTACGTCACCTGCCACTCGCCGTCCCACTTCATCACCGGCTGCTCCACGGTAGCGGGCTGGCGCGTGTAGAGCTGTCCCAGGGTGGCGCCGGAGGGCAGCGGAATCTCCGCAATCCTGTCCTGGAGATCGAGAATGGCGTACACGGGGCTCTCCTCGACCCCAGCCACGTCCGCCACGATGTAGACGACCCGCTGGCCGTTCTTCCGGTCTATGACCTGCGAAACCGGTCTTTCATCGGATCGCGTGAGCTGATCGATGGGAACCATCCCCCCGCCCGCCGATGCCACGTGCAGGCCACCAATCCCATCAGGCCCCGACCGTGCCTCCTCCGGCAGCCTCACTCGAACCGGCACTGGACGGCGTGATTCGGGCGCCGAGACATGGGTGGCGACGACTCCGCCGAGCCCGATCGCCAGAGCTCGAACAACCTGACCCTTCCCCACCCCACTCAGGGCCGCCTTCTCCTCATCGACCGCCAGGCGGAGCTCCTGCTGCCCTGCCGTCAGGGACCAGTCCACATCGACCACGCCGGGATGTTGCTCGAACAGCCGGCGCACTTCAGCCGCCGCTGCCTCTTGGCCGGCGGCATCGCTCCCGTACACCTCCGCCACCAGGGTGGACAGGACCGGCGGTCCGGGCGGCACTTCCACGATCTTGGCCCGTGCATCCGTCCCCGAAGCGGCCACCACGGAGTCCACGATCGGCCTGACCGACCTCGCCACATCGTGACTCTGCGCACGTCGCTCGGACTTGCCAATCAAGTTTATCTGAATATCCGCAACGTTATTGCCACTACGCAGATAGTAATGTCGGATCATGCCGTTGAAGTTGAAGGGGGCGGCGGTTCCCGCGTACACCTGTACGCTCGAGATCTCCGGCACGGGCGCCAGGGCCCAGGCCACGTCGCCGGCCAGCGCCGTGGTCCGTTCCAGGGAGGTGCCCTCCGGCATGTCTATGATCACCTGCAGCTCGTTCTTGTCGTCGAACGGAAGCATCTTCACCGCCACCACCCGAGTAAAGAACAGGGCCGTGGCGGCCAACAGCAGTACGAGCACTCCGCCCAGGGCACCCACCAGACGCCGCGGCCGGTTCAGCAGCGGTTCCATCACTCGCCGGTAGACCCGGTAGATCCTCGTCTCCTCCAGCACGTAGGCTTTTGCGGCAGGGCTTCGGCCCAGCAGTCGAAAGGCCAGCCAGGGAGTGCCGGCCAGAGCCATCAGCAGGGAGAAGGTCATCGCCAGGCTGGCCCCGATAGGCATCGGGCTCATGTATGGACCCATGAGGCCAGAAACGAAGAGCATGGGCAGGACTGCGGCGATCACGGTGAGAGTGGCCAGGATCGTCGGGTTGCCCACCTCGTCCACGGCGGCCCGGGCCGCGGCCCGGAGCGGCCGGTCCTTCATGGCGAAGTGGCGCTCCATGTTCTCCGCGATGATGATCGAGTCGTCGATGACGATACCGGTCACGAAGATGAGCGCGAACAGGGTAATCCTGTTCAGGGTGTAGCCGAACACCTGATATACGAACAGGGTCAGGGCGAAGGTGATGGGCACGGCCAGCATCACCACAGCCGCGCTCCTCCAGCCCATGAAGAGCGTGACGACTATTCCCACCGCCACCACCGCTAACCCCAGGTGCTCCTTGAGCGTGGTGACCTTCTCGCGAGCCGTCTCTCCATAGTTGCGCGTCACCGGCGTCGCGATGTCGACGGGAACGACCCTTCCCCGCATGCTCTCGAGGGCATGCTCCAGCCGGTGTCCCACGGCCGTGGCATCCGCACCGGGGCGCTTGGACACGGCGATGGTGACCATGGCCTCCAGTGCCTCTCCGGGGTGACCGTGGAAAGTGTACGAGTCCACCTCGGCGGGACCGTCGTGCACCTCGGCCACGTCGCCGACCTGCACCAGCTGCCCGTCTCGGACTGTGAGCACCACGGCTGAGACGTCCTCCGCCGACGCCAGGAAGGAGCCGCCCACCACGCGCACGACTCTGTCACCGGAGGTGAACCGACCCGTCTCGAGGCTTACGTTGGACGCTCGAAGCCGCTCCACGGCCAACCCGGGATCGATGCCGAGCTGAGCGAGCCGCTCCGCCGAGAGCTCCACCCGAATCTCCCTCGGTGATCCGCCGATCACCGTCACGTCGCGAACGTCCTCCACGGCCTCCAGACGGGTGGCCACCTCCTCCGCGACGCGGCGCAGCTCCGCATGACTCCTCTTGCCAGCCAGAGCGACGGTAAAGAACGGCACGTCGTCTATGGAGACGGTCTTCACCAGTGGGAAGGCCAGGCCGGGCGGCATGAGGTCTGAGTGCTTCAGGAGGGCGGCGTACAGGCGAACCAGGCTGTCCTCCAGGTCCCGGCCGACTTCGTACCGCACCGTTACGAGTCCGAAGCCGGGCCCGGCGTGGCTGTAGACGTACTCCACCCCGTCGATGCCGGACAGGATCTCCTCCAGGGGGATGAGTGCCCGGTTCTCTACCTCCATCGGCTCCGCACCCGGCATCGGCAGGTAGATATCTGCCAGGGGGACCATGATCTGAGGCTCTTCCTCGCTGGGGAGAGTGGCGGTGGTGTAGATCCCGAGCCCGATGGCGGCCGCCAGGAGCAGCGGTGTCAGCTTGGAACCGATGAACGCATCCGCCACACGGCCGGCGATCTGCTTCTTCATCGGCCGTCCTCCCCACTCATGGACCATTCGAGCCGCCGGACCGGGCCCGCCGCCATACCATCGGTCAGAGCTGGTCCCGGGGAACGCACCACAAGATCTCCCTCTGAGAGGCCGGACAGCACCTCCACGGCATCGGCACGCCGCCGGCCCGTGCGCAGCCACCTCAGCCTCAACAATCCATCTTCCAGGACGTACGCGCCGGCGAGCTGCCCGCGCCGCACTACGGCGTCGGCCGGCACCCAGTGATTCATGGAGTCCCGCGTTCCAAACTCCATTCGCACGTAGGTTCCGGCGCGCGGTCGCTCGCCGTCCGGAGCCTCGAAGCCAGCCTCCAGACGAAACCGGTGACTGGCCAGTTCTATGAACGGGACTGTTCGGTTCACCACGGCGGTCCACCGATCGCCGGTCGCCAGATGCACCACGCTCACGCGGTCCCCCGGTCCGACGTCGCCCGCCAGGGTCGCCGGAACATCCGCCTCGATCTTGACGGCGCCCCGGCTGGCCAGGCGGAGAACCGGCCTGCCAGGCATGGCCAGGTCTCCCGGGTCAGCCATGCGGGCGGTCACCACGCCGTCGAACGGTGCCCTGAGCAGCACGTAGTCGCGGGCCGCACGGGCTTCGCCGAGTGAGGCCTCGGCTACCTCGAGAGCGGCCACGGCCTGATCCAGCTCGAGCTCGGTGGCGGCGCCATCCGCCTCCAGGGACCGTATCCGCTCGTATGTGCGCCGTGCGACGGTCGCTTGCGCCTCGCCTCTGAGCACGGATGACTCGACTCCTGAGTCATCGAGGCGCATCAGGACATCCCCCCGTCGCACCAGGGCACCCACCTCCACCAGCACTTCGCGCACGGTCCCGCTGATGCGGGTAGCTACCTCTGCGCGTTCGGCAGCCACGATCCTGGCCGGGACGCTGTATTGGCCCTCGGCGCCCAAAGCCGGGCTGACCACGACTTCAGGTGGCTCGGTCAATGTTTCGACTCGCCCCGGCTCGCCGCGGTCGCAAGCCACGATCAGCATGGCCAGAACAGACAGAGTCAGAAGATCGGTTCGCTTCATCGGATCAGCTCGTCTCAGTGTTGGGTTACCACGAACCGGTGCGTGGCCAGAGCCAGCCGGTAGTCGGCAAGGGAGTCGATGGCCCGGCTGCGGGCCGCGGCGGTACGGGACTCGGCGTTCAGGAGGTCGGTCGCTGTGGCCAGGCCCTCTTCGAAACGCCTGCGCATGAGCTCCGTCCCCGCAGTGGCTGCGCTGTCGGCGGCGACGGAAGCCACGACTGCCTGGCGGGCCGCTACAATGGCCGCCCGCACCTGTGCCAGTTCCGCCCGGGCCTCACGAAGTGCCGTCTCGTGGCGCGTCACCGCGACTTCCCGTGCGGCCCTGGCCCGCTGCGCCTCCGCTCTGCGACCGAGACCGGCGAACAGAGTCCAGCGCAGCCCGACCCCCACTGTCCAGTTCTCACCGTCCGAGGCAAACGCGTCCCGCCCGTGAACGGAATAGGAGGCGAACACTCCGAGCGCGGGCAGGTATGCCATGGCCGCCCTGCGTCGATCGGCGGCCGCCGCATCCCTTGCGGAAGAGAGCGCCCGAACGTCGGCTCGGGCCGTCGCCTCGAACTTCTTCGCCGCGGGTGGTGCGTGTTCCTTCAGGGCCGGCCGGTCCAGGGCGAGACTGTCGGTAAGCACGGGGAGCGTCGCCGGTTCCCACCCCAGGAAGACGGCGAGCCGCCGCAGGGCGTCCCGTTCGGCCCGGTCGGCCTGAATCAGTCGGGCCTTGGCAAAGGACAGGTCGGCCTCCGCCTGCAGGAGCTCGGCCCGCGTGAGAACGCCCTCCTCTACCTGGCGGGCGAAGACGTCCCGGGTGGAGCGCGACGCTTCCTCGGCTCTCCGTGCCGCCGCCGTCTGCGCGGCGGCTCGCTGCGCGCCCAGGTACAAGGCCTCCGTCCGGAGCACCGTCGCCTCGCGCGACCGGGTCTCGGTCCACGTCGCCGCTTCGGCACGACTGGCCGCGGCGCTACGACCGGACCACTCTGAGGGGCTGATGATGTTCCAGCTCAGGGTGGCGGTGTTCCGCCAATCGGCGATCGTCACCGGATTGTTCAGCCCATCCAGGGCGAAGTCCTCCTCCGCGAAGGATTCCTGCCGGAGCTTGGTGCCGAAAGAGAAGACCGGGTCTACCGAGCGCACGTACCCACTCTCGAAGTCCAGGCGTGGCCAGAATACGGCACCGGCTCCGGACGCCTCGGCCTCTGCCATCGCCCTCTGTGCGCTGGCCACTCTCAGATCGGCATTGCCCTCCAGCGCCTCGGCGATCGCTCCGGCCAGCGTCAGCTCGCGCTCCGGCAGGTCCGAACCGCTCACCGAGTCTTGTGCGAACAGGCCGACCGGAGCCGTGAGCCCGAGCGCGGCGAGACCCGCCACAAACGTCACCGCAGCCGGCCGGGCATGAGGGGTTCGTCTGGTAAGCATCTCTCGCGTCATCTCCCGAGTGTCTCGGTTTCCGTGTTACCGATCGCGATCGCAGCATGTCGGCGCACCCTAAGCCGTTACGTCCCGGTCCCGGACGCTCCCGGGCCTGAGTCGCAGCTGCGCAAGCAGTCGATCACCCTGACGACCTTGTCGTCGCGGACGCTGTAGTAGACGTTCACTCCATCGCGGCGGCTGGTGAGGATCTGCTTGTCCCGCATCAGGTTCAGGTGCTGCGACGTTATGGCCTGCTCCAGGCCGAGCAACCCCTTGATAGCGGTGACGTTGAGCTCGCCACGCGTGTCGAGGAGCTCGATGATCCTCAGTCGCACGGGATGCCCGATGCATCTCAGAACTCGGGCCGCGTCCCGTACCATCTCGAGGCTGATCGTCTCCGCAGTCTGCTTCATGCTGCTCTCCCAGTCCGAGGACCGGCGTTGCCGTTTCCCGGCGCCATGGAACCTGGACGCGCTCCCCTGTCCGGCGTAAGAACCCCGGTCGACGAATGGTAATATGAATATATAGCTATTTCTTGATTGTCAACCCCCTCCCAGCGGGTGCAAGTCACGAAGCACGCGGCGGCAGACCTGTTGTCGCGCTCCGGCCCCGCCGCTCCCGTCATCTGGCAGGGATGTTGCTCCTCTCGGTTGGGTCGGTCATTCGTGGAGCGGCGCGAAAATGCCGGTATTCAGCATCATCCGGCCGGTTTCACTATGGAGAAACTGTTGCGCGCAATAGACGCAGACGGATCGTTATGTGGCGGAGTCGCAACACAGTGAGAGGAACCAGATCCCTGGCGGTTGCTGCTCTGACGGCGGTCTGGCTCGGCTGCGCTCCCGACGCACCGGAGGGTGGGATCCCGACTCACCCTTCGGATCGGTTCTCCGTAACGCTCGCCTGGGACGCTCCCACGACGGACGCCGTGGGGAACCCGCTGGACGACCTGGCAGGCTACCGGTTGTACTTCAACGCTGCGCCCCCGGCAGATGGAACCGGAAGCACTATGCTCGAACTCGGCGACGTCACCGACTACAAGGTCGAGGGTCTCCCGGCAGGAACGTACTACTTCGCGGTAGCCGCTCTGGATGATGACGGCAACCAGAGCGAGCTGTCGACCGAGCTCGAGGTGGAGGTAGGAAGCGAATGAGCCCCGGGCGGCGGACCCCGGCCGTCGGCCTGCTGGTTGCGCTGGCAATCCTGTCGGCCGCCACCGGCGGCGCGGCTCAGCCGGTTCCGCCGACCAACCTCGCGGCGATCGCGGTCAGCAGCAACACCATCAACCTGAGTTGGACGGCCTCGACCAGCCCGCTCGTGGACCGGTACCGCGTCTACCGGGATGGAGCGCAGGTCGGCGCGACTTCCGGCCTCGAGTTCTCGGACTCCGGTCTCCAGCCGTGGACCGAGTACACTTATCGGGTCACGGCGGTCGACGTTTTCGGCCAGGAGTCGGCGCCCAGCGACGCGGCGACCGCCCGCACCTTCGATGACACCCCCCCGAGCGCGCCGCAGGACCTGGCCGGCACAGGGGTCAGCACCAGCCAGATAGAACTGACGTGGTCGGCCGCCGTCGATCCCGAATCGGGAATAGCCGAATATCGCGTCTACCGCGACGGTCTTCTCATCGCCTCCACCCCGCAGACCAGTTACTCCGACACGGGGTTGCAGCCGGATACGCACTACACGTACAGGGTGTCGGCGGTCAACGGCTCCGGGGTCGAAGGAGACAAGAGCCGGCGAGCGCAAGTTCGGACTCTGCCGCTGGTGCCGCCGCCGCCGCCCACCGGGCTGGTCGCTGAAGCGGTGAGCCCGACGCAGATCGACCTTACCTGGTCTCACCCGGACCCGGGCAACGTGAACAAGTACAGGGTATACCGGGACGGGGCCTTCGCGGCGGAGACCGATAATCCTGCGTACCAGGATACGGGGCGTACCCCTGCCACCACGTACGAGTACCGGGTCTCGGCGGTGGACGGGAACGGGCTCGAAAGCGAGCTGAGCGATCCGGCCAGCGCTCGGACGCCGGACGCCACGCCGCCCACGATGCCTCAGAATCTCAGTGCCATAGGAGTGAGCCCGACGCAGATCGACCTCTCCTGGTCCGCTTCGAGCGACCCTGAGTCCGGCATAGCGATGTACCGCGTGTATCGTGACGGTGCGCTGGTGGGATCGACCACCCAGACCTCTTTCGACGATACGGGCCTTCTGCCCGTCACCACGTACGAGTACCGGGTGTCGGCCGTGAACGGCGACGGCCTCGAGAGCCCGCGCAGCGATCCGGTCTCCGCAACCACCAAGGACGACACGCCGCCGACCAGACCGCTGAACCTTGTAGCCAGCGCCGTGAGCACCCAGCAGATAGACCTGACCTGGTCCGACTCCTCGGACCCCGAAACGGGCGTCGCCGAGTACCGGATCTACCGGGAGGACACGGGCCTGATCGGAACGACGGAGGAGACCTCGTTTCAGGACATGGGCCTGCAACCGAGCACCGTGTACACGTACAGCGTCACCGCGGTCAACGGTGACGGACTCGAGAGCGACCTGAGCGACCCGGCCACCGCACGAACGCTGGACGAAATCGACACCACGCCGCCACCTGCCCCTTCCGACCTCACGGCCCAGGCCGTAAGCCCCTCCCAGATCAACCTCGCATGGTCGGAAGTGACCGATCCGGAGAGCGGCGTGAGCGTGTACAACGTGTACCGTGACGACAAGCAGGTCGGCTCCACCCCCAGCTCCTCCTTCTCTGACACCGGGCTGAGCCCGAGTACCACGTACCAGTACCAAGTATCCGCCGTGAACGGCGACGGCTTCGAGGGTGAGAAAAGCAATGTCGCGTCGGCTACCACGCTGCAGGCGCCCGACAGCACTCCCCCGACCACCCCCACGGCCCTGACCGCTGAGGCCGCGAGCCAGACTCAGATCGATCTCACCTGGGCGGCGTCGGAAGATCCGGAGAGCGGCGTCGCCAGCTACAACGTGTTCCGGAGCGGGCTGCTCATCGCCAGCACGGCCACCACTTCGTTCTTCGACACCGGTCTGCAGCCTGAGTCCACGTACGAGTACGCGGTTTCCGCCGTCAACGGCGAGGGACTGGAGAGCGACAGGAGCGCGGCAGTCTCGGCCACGACCTTCCCGCCGGCGGATCGGATACCTCCGGCTCCACCCACCGGACTTCGGGTGATCGTGCCGTGAGCCACGACCGACCCCGACTGGCGGCGAACCGGCGGCCTTCCGGTCGCGGGGCACGTGCTCTACGGATAGCTCTTGCCTGCGGGCTGCTTTTCCCGCTGGTCGGGCATGTCACCGCCAGGGCGCTGCGCGCGCAGGAGGCCACGCGTCGGGCCCTGAACAAGGGCGACCTGGTGCGTCTCGTGGTCACCGATGCCTACTCGACGCGGGAGAAGATCGGCATCGTCCGCTCAGTCTGCCTCAGCTTCACACCGACGACCGGCGACTGGGATGACGTTCGGGCCCTGGGGGCGGACGAGGAGCTGGTGCAAGCTATCGAAGCGTGCCTTGAGGGGGGGGCGCCGGTGCGCATCTCCCTCAACAGAACGAGGACAGTGGCCCGAGCCGGTCAGACAGTGGTGGTAGACGCCATCGCCCGGCGCGGCGAGGACTTCGAATCCGGGCTCGATCTCCAGGCGGTGGGTTCGGGCGGCCCGGGGCGTGGAACCCGGATCGGCGCGAGGACGGACGTTCGTGGTCGAGCCAGGCTCCGGGTAGCGGCCGGTACTGAACCGGGCCGGACGCGTTACAGGCTGAGCGCTGCCGGCAGGGACCTGGAGGGAGTCACCGGATTCGAGGTGGTCACGGTGCCCGCCGCACCGGTGGCCGTGCGCCTCGATCCCGAGCGAATCGACGCGGTGATGGGGGAGGCGGAGCTGCCTGTGGTTCGAGTGGCGGTGGAGGACCGTTTCGCGAACCCGGTGCCTGGCGTCGGCGTCGAGATCGCGGCTGGCCCGGGAGACCGTGCGGCGCTAGTGGGACAGGCTGCGACCGATGGGGCCGGCGAGGCGGCAATAGCGCTTGCCGCGGAACGATTCGCCGAGGCGGCCGAGACGACCTGGGAGATTCGGGTGGCCGGCGAGGCCCTCGCGGTGCTGCCGGTACGGATCACCAGCCCGCCGGAGCCGGCCGCAGCCGCTGCGGCGGAGGCGGTCGTGGACGCTGCGGCGTTGGGCGGCCGGCCGGACTCCATGCCCACCGATGAGTCGCCATCCGCCGTGGACGCGCTGGTGGCGCGGGGTCTGGCGCGCCTCCAATCCGGCGCGGCAGCAGAGGCGGAAGCACATTTCCGCGACGCGCTTCGTGTAGCTCCCCGACGCACGGACGCTCAGAAGGGGCTGGCCGCCGCAGCCCTGGCTCAGAACCGTACCGACGAGGCGATTCTGTGGTACGAAGTAGCCGTGCGTCAGAGCCCGAGGGACGCCGATGCGTGGGAGGGCCTCGGGCAGGCGTATGCCGTCGCGGGACGGAGGGATCAGGCGGCCGACGCCTTGGCCCGGGCAGCAGCGCTGGACCCCGAGCGGGAGGTTCTCACGGCCGAGATCGCCGACCTCAATCGTGCTCCCGGATTCGTAGAAGCGAGCGCGTGGGGTGGCGACACGTTCGACAACGAAGCATCGGGGGGCCTCCGTCGAGCGGAGCTGCTGATAAGGCCGTCTCCATACATCCAGCTCCGGGGAGGTTGGGACAAGTCGCTGAGCCTCCGGAGCCCGGAGCTCGTCCGAGGCCCCGACGAGTGGGATGCCTGGTTCGGCGGTATCTCCATCGACTGGGGTCATAGCCGCCGGTTCAGCACTTCCGTCGAGGCTGGCCAGCGGGACCAGGGGTTCGACCTGAAGCAGAACGCCTACCGGCTGGTGCAGTCGGTCCGGTTGACGCGGGAGGACAATGGCGCCGTCCTCAGTCTTGGCGGTTTCCTCGGACGCTGGTTCGACAGAGACGATTGGCTCTTTTCCGCCGGACTCGACGTGCCCGTTGGTACCGGGCTGACGCTCGCGACCGCGCTCAGCTATGGGGAGACCGTGGGAACCAACTTCAGCGAGACGGGGCGTCACGCCGACGACGACGGACGCGCGTACGTGGCTCTCGGTTACGTGCTGGGTAACGGGATGAGCCTGAAGCCGGCCGTCGGTATCGGGCGCATCAGCAGCGAGCGGGACGGGGTGTCCGGAACGCTGCTCGACCTTCTTCTCGAGTCAGGGATCCCCGTGACCGGAGGCAGCCGCGTACACCTCTTCGTGCGGCACCAGCGCTCCCCGGGAAGCGACCCTTTCACCGTTATCGCGGCCGGCCTTTCCCTGCACCTGGGCTGGGCCGGCGGCTGAGTGCGAGCCGTGTCATGGCCGGCTCGGCAGGCTCCTTTGGCGTCCTGGGGGGTACCCCCGGCACCATGGTTCACCAGACGAAGACGTCGGAAAGCAGCCAGGTTCGGCAGCCTGCTGTGGCCGGTCTCTTCTACCCCGCCGGGAAGGCCGCGCTGGAGAGTGCGGTCGCCGACTGCTTCGCGGACGCGACGCCGCCGCCGGGCGGCCTCGAGCGCCCCAAGGCGCTGATAGCTCCGCACGCCGGGTACAGGTTCTCGGGCCCGGTGGCCGCGAGTGCGTATCGTGCGCTGGCGCCGTTCCATCAGTTGATTCGGCGCGTCGTCCTCATGGGACCGAGCCACTTCGTGCCGTTTCGCGGTCTGGCGGTCAGCAGCGCCGCGTATTTCCTCACCCCCCTCGGACCCGTTCAGCTGGACGCCGGAGCGACCCTGGCCCTTAGAGAGCTCTCTTTCGTCTGGGAACGAGACGACGCCCACGCCGGCGAGCACTGCCTGGAGGTCCACCTGCCCTTCCTGCAAACGGCTCTCGACGACTTCAGGCTCGTGCCCGTGGTCGTGGGCGACGCCAATCCGCCCCAGGTGGGCGAGGCACTCGAGAAGGTGTGGGGTGGCGACGAGACGCTGATAGTGGTGAGCACGGACCTCAGCCACTACCTGTCCTACGGCCGGGCGAAGCGGGTCGACGGCGAGACATCGGAGGCGATCCGCCGCCTCGATCCTTCCTCCATCGAGGGGAACCGGGCGTGCGGATACCGGGCGCTGAACGGGCTGCTGTATCTCGCCAGCCGGCGAGGACTGCGGGTGACGGTACTGGACGAGCGCAATTCGGGAGACACATCGGGCGACCGACTGCGCGTCGTGGGATACGGAGCGTACGCCATCACCGCTTAGGGGAAGGTCCGCCCCGAGATTGCCGCGGCGGACCCTGCGCAACGTCCCCTGTCGCGGCTGCCGCCTTATTCCATGACTTCCGGCTCGGCTCCCAAAGCCGGCGGCGGCGTCTCGTAGTTCCACATATGGTGGACTATCTTCCAATCCCCCTCGGCGTCCTGCCGGCATACCACGCCATAGCGGCCGGTGGCGGTCGGCTCCTCCGCGCCTTCGGCAGTCAGGGTGAAGTTCCCCCAGCCGACGGCCATGTCACCCGAGACGACCACGTCCTCCTGTTCGACTCCCAGGGAAAGTCCGGCCGCGGCCGCAAACTGCTCAGCGTAAGACGCCTCGATGCCGGCCCGATCGAGAACGGGCGACAGCGGCGGCGATTGTTTGCCGTCCTCCGCGAACAGGGCCGCAAGTCCGGCTGCGTCTGCGGCGTTGTACGCATCAATGAACGCGGTCCGGATGTCATCCATCGCCTGCACGGCGGATTCGGTAGCCACTTCCTCCCCAGCCGTTTCGGGTGTCTCTGCCGGCTGGCACCCGCCGAAGGCGAACGCAAGCGCGAGCATCCCGGTGGAATAACGGCGCATGATCAGAACCTCCTGAGAATGTTACCGCGGCGACGCGACAGAGGACTGCAGACACACTGCGAATCCAGACGCGAGAGACTAGGCCGGTCGGAGGGGGCGGCCAGCGCGGAGACTCGCCGGGAACTACATGCGCGAACACCGCTGACTGAGACCGGTCGGCAGTCCGGCCTTCACTACGCACACGCATGAGTATATGCCGAACCGGCGCCAGCCGCGAATCATGGCTCCGTAACCAGAGGAATAACGGCTGGAAAACGGCGCCACGACTCTCGATGTGGCTTTCATTCACGACCTACAGGGCGGCGCTGAGCGCGGCCGGTGTTGAGGAGCCGATCCGGGCCCGTGAAGGAACCGCCTCGAACCAGTCATCCCCCGGCTTGCCTCATTGGATGTAGCCCAACGAGCGCAGCGTCTCGAGCTGCTCGGGGGTGAGCACCACCTCGCCTCCCACGGTAAAACGCAGCGCCAGCGCCTGGTGCGCCTCCCACTGCTTCTCGAGGAAGGCGGTGTAGTGCTCCACCAGCTCAGGATGTTCCTCGTGGACGCTGTTCAGGCAGAAGTGGTCGTTCCACAGGTCGTAGAGCAAGAGCGGGACGGGGCGTCTCGACAACGCCTCCTCCTCATCCTCATCCTCGTCCGGCGGCCACGGGTTGATCTCCAGCGACGCCCCCCAGCGACCGTCTATCACCTCGAGTGTGCCCCTGAGCTCGTTGGTCTCCGTGTCGACCCAGAACTCGTCGAAGATCACCGGCCGTGGCTCCCAGCCTTGAGTCCCCAGCAGGAGTGGGGCGAGCGACTGCCCCATCATGATCTCGGGCATGGGAAGGTCCACGAGGTCGAGGATCGTCGGCAGCACGTCGAGCATCGAGACCGGCTGGCTGAATCGCTGTCCGCCCTCGATGCGACCGGGCCAGATGAACATGAGTGGGATTCGGCTGACGGTTGGCCGGAGTGTCGGCCGATTCCAGCGCGGCGGCAGCGAGTCCTGCACCGCCATGCCCTGGTCGCTGCCCGCCGCCCGGACGCTGTGATCCGCCGCGACGATGAGCAGCGTGTTCTCCCACTCCCCATTCGCCTTGAGGCGCTCCACCAGCCGGCCGATCTGGTAGTCGTTGTGCGCCATCGCCTGGTCGTACAGGGCCTGCCATACGGTGTAGAACGCGACCCGATCAATGCCCGTCTCCTCCCAGGCATCCCCCCAGAGTTCGCGCTCCGCTTCGTCCAGGCTGTCGCGCCAGGCTACCCACGTCGTCCGCTGCTCCGGGCTAACGAACAGACCGGAGAAAGGAGCCGGAATCGGCAGGTTCTGGGGCCTGTGAACGTCGGTCGTCTGGAAGTGCACCCAGTAGGGAGCGCCCGGATACGCCTCCCGCCACTTGAAGAACCGGTCGTGCATGACTCGTGATGACTCTTTGTGGTTCTCACGCCCGAAATAAGTGAACTCCTCCCAGCTCTCCTTCATCACGTCGACGCCGCGCTGGAGGTTGCTCAAAGTGCCAGCGTTGGGGTTGGCCACGAACACCGCTGTCTGGTAGCCGGCCCCGTGCATGTGTTCGGCCATGGTCTTGACCTGCTCGGGCACCGGGTCGGTCCAGTTCGTCTGGCCGCCCATCACGCTGTTCTGGAGCGAGGTCATGAAGGAGGCGGTGGACGGCTTCGTCCAACTCGAATTGCTGTACGCCCATTCGAACACGGCGCCCTCGGCAGCCAGTCGCTCGAGGTTCGGGGTATTACGGCGATTGTATCCGTAGACACTCATGAAGTCCGCCGCGCCGCCGTCGATCACGTAGAAGATGACGTTGGGTTTCTCGGGAACCATCGCTCCGGTCAGAGTCGGCGCCGCCCACAACGCGACCGTGCCTGGCCTCGGGGACTCTGTCTCGAGGGTCAGAGCCACGGTCTGGCCCGCCAGGTGCGAGAGATCGACGGAGCGTTGACCCCAGTTTTCCTTGTCGTCGTACGTCTCTTCGAGCACTGGCTCCGGCTCGGCACCGCCGGGTGTCGCGGTGACCCGGAATGTCACCGGCGCATCCTCGCGCAACACCCCGAGTCCCAGGTCGAGACGACCGGCCTCAGGAACCCGGACGCGATACTCCACTCGTCCCGGCGTGTGCGTGTACAGGGCCCGGCTGTACACCCGGTTCCGCACCTCACTGCGCACCCCGGCGGGCTCTCCGGCGTATGTGGCTTCCTTGGGGATCGCCGTCACCGACAGCACGTCGATGCTGGCCTCCTTCTCGGCCCAGAAACCGAGGATCAGCTGCTTCCATGGCCCCTCCCACTGACCCCCGGACCAGTCCGCCCGCAGGTTGTAGGTCTGGACGGTGCCATCATGGATGAGCCTGGCGCGCTCACCGCGGAACTCGGCGGGGCCTTCGTCCTCTTCCTCCTCCGCATCGGACTTGTCTCGCAGGTTGAACGCGAGTCCGAACCCCATCCAGTCGACGTCGGCCTCGGATCGGGCGCGCACCTGGATATGGGCCCAGTCGTCGCGCTCCCAGTCGGGAACGTCGATGTAGATGCCGCCCAACACCCAGTCTTCGTCCTCGTCGGTCACGTCGGCATCGCCCAGCGCAATCCGAAGGGCGTCCTCCGTACGCGATAGCTCCGGCCGCGTCCGTTCGGGTTTCCACGGCTCCACGATCTGCCACTCCGGTTGTGGCTCGTCGAAATTCCACTCGACGGGCTGCGGGACGTCGTCGGGCACATCGGAGCCTTCGATCACCGCAAGCTCCACGTGGTCCTCGAGGTGGAGCGGTACGTCGGCCTGCAACACAGGAGAGCCGGCATCGCCGGGGGCACACCCCGATGTGAAGATCAATCCGATGAGCAGCGGGCTACACAGGAAGAACCGGAAGGGAGCAGGGCACCTGTCCATGGTTCGGACCTCCATTGAGGAGCTTGGGGCAAGTGGGCACAGCTACCAGGAGGAGTGAGCCGGCACGAACGTCGTTGAGATGCCTAAGCTTGCAGCCTCATCATCAACTTACGATCCCGCTCGCCGGCGTGCGAGCCGGCTTGAACAGTTGGGGCCGACCCGTGCCTAGATCGTCACCCTGAGCGGCTTCTGGAGGGCGAAGGCAAAGACGACCGTCAGGATGAAGAAGGCAACCATCCAGTGCGTTTTCCAGCCGAGGAGGCTGACGCGCGCAGCGGCATAGGTTATCTCGATGGCCTCCACCGGCGCATCCCCCGGCACGGGCCGCTCCACCGGGTAGAGGAACTGATCGACGATCCCGGCAGATGGCCGCCGAGGCGATCTCCTCCCGACCCCGCTCACGGCTGTCAGACTCTTCGTCAGCTCCTTCTGGCCGACCCGGACCGTGAGCCGGTGTTCGCCCGGCTCGCCGACCATGACGCGCCAGTCGGCTTCGCTCTCTGAGGGGATCCAAAGCATCGGCGTCGCCACCGTAAGGCCCTCCGACGCCACGAGCGCCAGTTCGGCTCCCGGATCGGCGACCTCGTCCCGATCGCGCAGGCGCACCTTCACGATCACCTCTTCGCCGACGGCGAGGCCCCGGTACCCGTAATGGAACTGAAGCTGGATGAGAAGGATGACGATGGGAACGATCACCCACAGCATCGGAACGAGCGACAGCCGCAGATAGGTCAGGCTGTGCCGCAGGATGTCGAGCTGTGCGCGGAAGATCGCGCGCAGGTCGTCCCTGAACAGCCGGATCTCCAGGATCCCGGCCACGATGCGGTTCTTCACTCGCCGCAGTGCCTTCTGGTCGGAAGTGGCGCGGAACACGAGCAGGATGGCGACGCTGGTCAGCAGTGATACCGCTGTCAGTCCGACTATCGGCGGCAGGCCGCGGAAGGGATACAGCAGCCCCGAGACAAGGGCGGCGAGAATGCTGTTCAGTACGCGCAAGCTACTTGTCGGGTAAGCTCCCTATGACAGCGGAGAAGAAGTAGACCATCTCGAGCAGGGCTACGACCACAGCCGCGATCACCAGCACGCCCACCACCTCCCGAATCGGATCTGGAAGAGCCAAATAGATCGTCACGAGGCCCCTGTCCATGGCACGGCTCCGTCCAAGGCGATGTGCACTCGACCAATCTATTGGCGGACGGTCGTAACAGCGAACCGGGCCGCCGAGTTGAATCCAGGTCAATACGCCGGCCGCCAGCCCGAGTTCGTGATTGGACGATCCGTGGCAGTCGGATCCCAAGTTGGTCGCCGACGTTGACACGGGCATCGGATCACGAGCACTCTTCTGTGGATTCCGTTCCCTCCCACTATCGCGTTTGCCATGCACGTGTCGGTTCTCATCGTCGACGACGATGCCCGCGTCCGGGCCTCTCTCTCGCAGGCCCTGCGTGACCCCGAAACGGAAGTCGCGGCCGCCGAGGATGCGCAGGCGGCTCTCACCAGACTTTCCGAGCACGCGGCGGACGTCGCGCTGGTCGATCTCAAGATGCCGGGCATGGACGGGATGGAACTCTTGCGGCTTCTGCACGAACGGATGCCCCTGATCGACGTGATCATCATGACCGCGTACGACGACCTGCCCACGGTGGCGGAGGCCATGCGCGAAGGGGCGGTGGACTTCCTCGTCAAGCCCCTCGACCTGCATCACTTGCGCCGGGTGCTGGAGCGGTTGTTCCAGGATCGCGAGATGCGGGCTCAGGCCGCGGAATCTCCGGCGCAGGAAGGTAAGCCGACTGAGGGGCTCATCGGCCGTGACCCGCGCATGGTGGAGATCTTCAAGGTCGTGGGCCAGGTGGCCGGCACCCGAACGAACGTCGTGATCCGGGGCGAGAGCGGCACCGGGAAGGAGATTATCGCGCGGGAGATCCACGCGAGCTCGCCGTATGCGGAAGAACCCTTCGTGGCGGTAAACTGCACCGCCCTGCCCGCCACTCTTCTGGAGTCGGAGCTTTTTGGCCACGTGAGGGGCGCGTTTACCGGGGCTACCGCCGACCGCAAGGGACGTTTCGCCCTGGCGGGGCACGGTACGATCTTCCTCGACGAGATCGGGGACACCGCCCCCGAGTTCCAGGCCAAGCTCCTGCGCGTGCTCCAGGAGCACGAATACTATCCCGTGGGGGCGGAGCGACCGGAGCGCACGGAGGCCCGGGTGATCGCGGCCACCCACCGCGACCTGGAGGCACTGGTCGCTTCAGGCCGGTTCCGGGAAGATCTCTATTACCGCCTGCGAGTCGTGGAGGTTGAAGTTCCTCCGTTACGGGAGCGCCTGGGAGACGTTCCGCTGCTGGCCGAGCATCTGGTGGAGAAGGCCGCCTGCGCCGTCGGCAGGGAGGTGCCGATCCTGACGCTCCCTGCGATCGAAGCCCTGATGGCCCACAGCTGGCCGGGCAATGTCCGCGAGCTGGAGAATTGCCTCATGCGGGCGGTGGTCGTGGCCACCGGCGACGTCATCCACCCGGAGCACCTGCGGCTCACCGCCGGCCCAGTCACGGAAGGAGATCTGTCGACGTTGGAGGACGCGGAGAAGGACCATGTGGTCCGGGTGCTGGCCGCCACAGGGGGCCACAAGTCCCGCTCCGCAGACATACTCGGGATTTCGCGCCCGCGCCTCGATCGGCTGATACATAGATTCGAGCTCGAGTCACTGCTGGTCCGGCTGCGCAGAGAATCCGAAGGTATGGACCCAGGGAGCTACTCCGGATGAGGTCCGGTCTCTCATTCCGCACGCGTATAGTCCTGACAGTCCTCACAGTAGCCGTCGTGCCGCTGGCGCTGGTGGGCCTGTGGCTGACCCGCGCCACAGCGAGGTCAGGCGAGCAGCTCGCCGAGCACCGTCTGCAGGAGGCTCTCGACCGGACGACGTCCCAGATCGCCTCCAGCTGGGTGCGGAGACGCTCCGAGCTCCTGGATCTTGCGGACGCGTCGAACCTCCCCCGTCTTCTCGCGGAACGTATGGCGCCCGATTGGGAAACTCTGCTGACCGCTTCGGAGAGGCTGAGGAGCTGGGTCCATAGAATCACTGTTCTCGACGCGGACGGAGTCGAGAGGTGGTCGACGGGCCTGGAGGCGCCGGGCGACCCGATCGCGGCGGAACCGCTGGAGCCGGGCCTCGCCGTGCACCTGGGGCTGTACGAGCGCGCATCCGGCCGGCAGGTGGGGATGCTGGAAGCGGAGCTTGCCGTGACGGCCCTGCTCCCACGCGGCGGAGCGGATCCGGCGCTCGCCGGGCTGGTGCTCGGCGTGTTCGAACCGGGCAGCCAGATTTCGCTGCTTCCTCTCCCATTTGATCCATCACTGCTGGCCAACGAGCAGTTCGAGTGGGCGGGTGAGGCTTGGCTCTCCGATGGCCGAACGCTCGAAGAACCCCCTGTCGTGCTGATTGCTGCGACTCCGCTACCACCGTTCGTGGCCCCATTCGAAGACGCGGCCCGAAATGGCACCCGGGTTCTGTTCGTCGTGGCCCTGGTGGGCGTCGGCCTGGCAATCCTGCTGGCGAATCGCCTGACCCGCTCACTGAAGGGGCTGTCGGTGGCGGCGGAAGCCGTGAGCCAGGGCGACCTGGATCGGAGGATCGAAGTCCATGGCCGGGACGAGGTAGGCCGGGTGGCGCAGGCGTTCAACGCCATGACGGAGAGCCTGAGACGCACACTGTCGCAGCTCGCGAACCGGGAGTCCCTGGCAGCCGTGGGCGAGTTCGCCGCCTCGTTGGCGCATGAGGTCCGGAATCCCCTCACGGCGGTACGGATCGACCTCCAGAGTGTGGAGGAGCAGCTCCCCGATGATTCGCCCTTGCGGGAACCGCAGGCGAGAGCACTGCGGGAGATCTCCCGCCTCGACGAAACAGTCGCGCGCACGCTCAGAGTCGCTCGCAGCGGGACAGTCCGTTTGCGCCCCATGGATCTGGTCGCGCCGGTGACGGCCGCCACCAAAGCAGCCAGCCCAGCGTTCGAAGCACGGGATGCGACGCTCGAGTACGAGCCGCCGTCGGACGGTGTGCCGATCCTGGGTGACGCCGGGGCGCTGGAACAGGTCTTCCTCAACCTCCTTCAGAACGCCGTCCACGCTCTGGGGACCGGCGGGCAGGCGGAAGTTGCCGTCTCGGTAGAGGAAGAATCCGCTACAGTCCACGTGCGCGACGATGGCGGAGGGATGACACCGGAGGTCAGAGAGAAGGCATTCGATCCCCTCTTCACCACCCGTCGAGCGGGAACGGGCCTCGGGCTCACGATTGCCCGCCGAATAGTAGTTGCTCACGGCGGCGAGATCGACCTTGACAGTGAGCCCGGGCGAGGCACGAACGTCCGGGTGCGGTTCGCACTTGGACCTGGTCGCGACCTCCTCGGGCCGATGGTGGGCGTACAGCACCCGGCAGGCGTGTAACGCCGGGCACGGGCACGCCGTAACGGTTCGTTACATTCCCCGCGCCATCGTGATCGCGCGCGCACCGCTCAACTGAAGCGCCATCAGTCTATTAGAGCCCCGTTCGATTGCTGGCCTGACCCTTGAAGGAGGTGGTCTTGGACCCAAGCGTCGCCCGAGGGAGGGAGTGAACACCATGAGCACCAGGATGTGGCTACCGATTCTTGGACTGGCCGCCCCGATCTGGGCCGGCTGCGGCCCTGATGCGGGCAAGTCGGCGTTGGCGAGAACGCCCGATGATGCCCATGTACCAGACGCCGCCGCGGACGGAGAACCCGATACCGTCCCCGTGGCCCGGCGTCTGTGGACCCTCGACGAGCCTGACTTCTATGCCTCCACTCCGTCACCCGACGGTCGGTATGTGACCGAGATCGACTGGTGGACGGGCGACCTCGCAGTCTTCGACCTGAATGATGGCACCCGATGGACAGCGGATCGCCTACACATGGTGGAACGAGGACAACGAGGGCTACGAGGTGCGCATCGTAGGCATGGACGGATCGAAGGAGTGGGCTGTATTGCAGCACCCCGCACATGTCCATCTGGGACCGGATGCCACTGATCGGGAGCTCGGGTACGTGATGGTGGAGGATTGGTCATCCGACGGCGAGCAGCTCCTGGCGCTCCTCTGGTATGGGAACCGGGCCGCGGACACCCGCGAGGAGGAGTGGTTCGAGCTGGGAACGATCTCGACGAAGGACGGATCGATTCGAACTCTCAAGCGGACGGAATGGCGCACACCGGAGATGGCTGTCTTCTCGCCGAGCGACCGGTACATCGCCTTCGACTTCCCGCCGGACAGGGATCCCAGGGATCACGATCTGTTCGTCATGGACGTGGAGAGCGGCCGCGAGTCGACCCTCCTGGCCGGACCCGGCGACGACCGCCTGATGGGCTGGGTCCCGGACGGTTCCGGAATCCTCTTTCACAGCGACCGGAATTTGACACAGGGCATCTGGTTTCTTCCGGTGTCTAACGGGCGGGCAAGCGGCCAGCCGAGACTGCTCAAGGCGGACGTGTGGGGCCTCTCCCCGCTCGGGTTCTCGGAGACCGACTACTATTACGGCGTCACTACCGAGCGGCGGCAGGTGCATACGGCGGTCATCGACTTCGAGGCGGGCCGGTTCGCGGTGCCCCCTGCGCCGGTGGAGCATCCTGCGGAGGGCAGGAGCCAGGGACCGGTATGGTCTCCGGACGGGCGATACCTAGCCTACGTGCAGGAAATTGCCCGGGAGCGGGCGCGCCAGATAGTGATCCGCTCGGTGGCCGGTGACGACAAGCGTGAGATCCCGCTCACCATAGAGCGGGCTGGCATCCAGCAGTGGACGGCTGACGGGCAGACCCTATTGCTGGCGGGCAGAGAAAAGGGCCAGCGCGGCTACTACCGAGTCGACCTGACTTCGGGTCAGGAGGAGCTCTTGATCAGCCAGAGAGATCTGAAAGGCGACGTCCGAGGGGGCGATTTCTCACCCGACGGAGGGACTCTCTACTTCACGCGCAGGTCGGCGGAAGACCTCTCGCAACTCGTTGGCCTCGACTTGGAGACTCGCGCGGAGATGGTCCTCGCGAGTTGGTCCGAGGGAGATGGGAACTCTCGCCTGAGGGTGTCGCCGGACGGTCGCACGGTGGCCTATTACTTGGTCAGCTGGTCGGAGAACCCGGGCGCCAGAATCATGGTCGTACCGGCCATTGGCGGTGAGTCTGTAGAACTCGCCTGGCTGCCGGGCGTAGTGGGCATGGGCGGGCTGGCGTGGTCGTCGGACGGTAGCTACCTGGTCTATCGAAGACAGGGAATGGAGGAGGACCTTCCCGACACCCTGTGGCGGATCGCCGTCTCGGGGGGCGAGCCGGAGAAGGTGCTTACCTCGGAAACCCGGATCGGGGGCGTACTCCAGGTTCATCCGGACGGGCGCCGTGTGGCCTTCCAGTCAGGCCAGCTTCGCGGCGAAATCTGGGTGCTGGAGAACCTGCCCGGTACGCAGCCGCGGATCCAGGCCAGCCGCGGGGAAGGCTGATCTCCGTGGACTTGGTGGAACCGGGCCTGTGGGGTGGAGCGCCCGCTGAAGCTCCGCCCCTTTCTGCTTGGTTCGAGTCGAACGGCGCTCGGTTCGACCGGGCCGCGCCTACGAGATGTACCCCAGCCCTTGCAGGCGCTTGCGGATCTCGTCCTCAGAATCGGCCTCCTCGAGCTTCGCCAGCTCTTTCTCCAGCGCGTGGGTGATGAACTCCTGGACCGAACTGTAGCCGGCGATGTCGGCGTACTTCTTCACCCGCGCGACCAATTCCTTGTCGAGTTTGATCCTCGATCCGAACACGGGCATTCCTCTCTCGGGCCGGCAAGAAGGTGGCCCGGTTATAACACCGACCAACTGTAGAACGTCTTTCCGCGGCGCTTGAAGTTGCGCTGGCTCGATCTGCCCTATCGAGACACCGGCACAGCGGCCACCGGAAACGCTTCGATCCCGAACTCTGCCACGATCGCCGCGGCCAGGTCCCGAAGCGATGTGACGGGCCGTCGCAGGGACCGCTTCGCGAACAGCACTCCCGGCACGGCGTCCGGGTGCATGATGTGGTCTCCGCTCCACTTCGAGGTGTTGTCGGCGAAGACGTCCGGCGGAACCTGGCCCTGTCCCGTCTCGTCCGAGGCCCGCGTGCCCTTCGCGTAGCCGATGACGAGATCCGGACCGAGCTCCCGTGGCCCGCCGTCGGCGTATGTTTCGTCCGCCACGAACACCTCGGCGATGGCCGGCTCCCCGGTGGCCGGGTCCGCAACGCGGCTTAGCCGGCGGGCGATTTCGTCCCGCAGCAGCCGGTATTGGCTTCGCGGCACGTTTCCGAAACGCTCTCGCCCCCGGAGGTTGATGTACAGGCCGCTGAACCCCAGAGCATATGCCTGGGTGCGGGACCAATCCACGTCCATCAGGTACTCGGCGCTTCCGTCGGCGCCCGGTTTCAGGGCCAGGTAGCCGTTCTCCTTGAGCCACGTGTTGAGGTTGAAGGCGCGCCGCCAGGAGGTGAACCCGTGGTCGGACATCACGACCAGCTCATCGTCCGCACCCAGGCGCTCCAGGGTAGCCGCGACGATGGAGTCGGCACGCGCATAGAGCGTGGGGATCACATCGGCGTACCGGACGTCGCGTGCCGCATCGTGCGCCGGGTGCTCCGGGTCCATCGGGTGCCACATCACGTGCGAGACCTGGTCGAGGAACCCGAAGTAGTAGAACAGGAGTCCCTCCTCGAACCGGTCGAGCAGGTAGGCGTACTGCCGCCGCTGTTCGGCGGCCGCGAGCTCGGCCTGGGCGAGGAAGGCGTCCTCGTCGAGCGCTCCAGAGGTGAGTGCCCTCGTGTCCTCAGGCATACCCTGCGTGTAGAAGCGGCCCGCGGCCTCTGCCAGCTCCTCCGCGAACCCCGCGGGGTGCGAGACCGGCATCACGGCGTCCAGCGGGTCGATGTTGATCGGGCTGACGTAGAGCTCGAAGTCCGGGTGCACCCTGCCGAGGTAGAGACGGACCATGCCCTTGAGATCCCCGACCAGCGGCAGCGCCCGGAACTCGACCGGAACCCAGTCGCTCCATTCGCCTTCTCTTAGCAGCACCTCTGTCCCGTCTATCACGATCTTGGCCACCGGGCGCTCGGCATCGCGGTAGGCCACGACCTCGACCGTCACCGAGTGCCCGTCCACCCGGAATGGATTCGGAGGGCCAGACAGAACCCCGCGGAACGCATCGTTCTCGAAACGGACGGGCACCACGCGTCCGCCGGTGAGATCGTGGCCCGGTCGCTCCGGCCGGGTAGTGTAGAGCGTGAACGTCCCGTAGCCGCCGAGCAGGTCGGGCGTTCCCATCCCGCTCAGCTCGAGGCTCGCCGTACCGGTGGGCGGGAAGTCGGCCGGGATTCGGATGATCGTGGTGCGGACGCCGGCTGCCTCCAGCACGTTCCAGAACGGCGTTCCGTGACGCAGCAGCTTCACCCGGCCCGCGCTCAAGGGGATCTGCCAGCCGCCGATCTTCAGTTTCCGGCCCGAGCCTTCGGTGGTCGAGGTGGACAGGTACGGGATCATCGTCTCAGGGTCGCGGTGAATGAAGTCGAAGATCCCGTGTTCACCGGCGTCGAGGCCGGTGATGAAGTCCGACCACGCCACCGGACTCTGCGGCGGGAGCGCCGTGCCGAGCGGCTGGGCGTGGCCGTCGGCCGCCAGCCGGGCCAGGGCCGGGAGGCGGCCCTCTTCCAGCAGCCGACTCGTGAGATCCCAGTCCATCCCGTCGAAACCCAGCACGACGACACGCTTGCCGGTCACTTCGGGCGCGGGTTCCGCGCAGGCGGCCGCGAGGAGCGAAGCGACCAGGGCGACGCAGGCGGTCGGACGACGGGAAGCCCTCATGCCCGCGCTTCCTCGAACAGCACCTTGCCGTCCATGTGCGGCGGCGGCTCGAGCCCGAACAGCCACAGGGCGGTGGGCGCGAGGTCGATGAGAGCCGGCTCGTCCCGGTCGATCGGTCGGTTGCAGAACAGCACTCCGGGCACGAGACGCGGGTCGATACAGTGGTCTCCGCTCCAAGCCTTGACGTTGTCCTCGAAGACGGGGCCGGCCACCACGCCGGTCGCCCCGTCCCACGAGATCCGATAGCCGGCGTCGTAGCCGACGAGCAGATCGGGAGCCGCCTCCAGGTAGGGGCCCGAGTAGAGAGCGGACGTGTCGAACAGCTCCCGCACCGCCACGTCCGGCCGCTCAGGATCGACCAACCCGCTCAACTTCTCGATCAGCTCCCGCTTGAGGGCAGCCGCCTCGTCGCCGGGCTTCACGATCCCCTTCGCCTCCCGCCCCTCCAGGTTCAAGTACAGCCCCGTCAGGCCGAGAGCGTATGCCTGTGTCTTCGACCAGTCCACGTCACGGAACCACTCCTGGGCGCCGTCGCCGCCGCCCCGGAGGGCCAGATAGCCGTTCCCGTGCAGCCAAGCGTTCAGGTTGACGCCACGGCGGAAAGAGCTGAAGCCGTGATCGGAGAGTACCACGAGGACGTCGCCGGCACGCAGGCGCTCGCGGATCCTGCCGACCATGGCGTCGTTGTGCCAGTAGAGCTCTTCGATGGCTTCGCCGTGCTCAGGCGGGGCGCCGCCGTTGGTGGCGGGAGCAGCCGGATGGCCGTCCTCCAGGTAGCGCCAGAACATGTGCTGGATGCGGTCGGTGGCGTCGAACACGCACACCAGGGCCCCGGCCCGCAGGCGGTCCAGAGCCGCAAAGAACTGGGCCTCGCGCTCGGCGTCTATGTCGTAGGTGAGCTGCAGAAAAGTACGCTCGTCGATCACCCCCTCGTTCAGCGCCCATGTATCCTCGGCCAGTCCCAGTGTAGCGAACCTCCCCAGTTTCTTGGCCAGGTAGGTGGCGTAGTACCCCGGGTGAGAGATCGGCATCACCGGCTTCTCGGGATCGATGTTGATGGGGGTGAGGTAGAGGGAGAAGTGCTCGCCCATTTCCGTGACCATCATCCGGCAGATGCCGCGGACCCTGATGCCCGGCGCGGCATGGAAGCTGAGCTCGATCCAGTTCGAGAGGACGCCGACTTTCAGGTCGTGGCGTTCATGTTTTCGACCGTTCAGCGTGATCCGCGCCACACCCTCGCCACGGGTCGGTTCAATCACCAGTGGGATCTCCAGCGGCGGCGATCCCGCGAGCAGCTCGTTGTCGGGCCCCTGGATTGTCGTCTCGAAGCGCTCGTCATCTCTCCCTCCGCCGCCGTCCGGGCTAAGCTTCACCCGCCTGCCGCCCTCCTTGAACCGGCCTTCGGAAGAACGCGTGGTGAAGAGTGTAAAGGTACCCTGTGTGCCCAGGAGGTCGGGCACACACATGGCGGCGAGCTGGGCCCCATGGAAACGGTCCGGCGGGAAGGTGATCGGCACCCTGAGTATAGTGCTCCACACTCCCCGGTCGCCCAGGATCGACCAGAATGGCCTGGACCGGCGCAGAAGCCTGAGAGGCGGGCGGCCGATCGGGATGCGCAGTCTCCCGACCTTGAGCACCCTTCCCACTTTCCCGATGCGGGACGACGACAGCAGCGGCAGGTACGTACGGCGGTCGCGATCCAGGAAGTCGTAGATGTTGTGCTTGGCCGGGTGCGTGCCGGTGCTGAACGAGGACCAGGCCACGGGCGACAACGAAGGGAAGGTGCTCGCGAGGCGGTGGTAGCACCCCTCCTCGGCCAGGGCCTCGAAGTTCGGCAGCTTGCCCTCCGTCATGAACCGGTCGGTGAGCTTCGGGTCCTGGCCGTCGAAACCGACCACGATGAGCCGGCGGATCCTCGGCTTCGGCCTTCGGGCGCCGTGCACCAGTTGCCAGAGAGCGCGGAAAGGCCACACCAGCAGAGACAGGAACGCCAAGAGCCCGCTGACGAGCAGCACCAGGAACGAGGTGACGAACACGAAGCCCGCGCCGGGGCCGATGTAGGCTGCGGCGGGCCGGGGTACGACCAGGAGGAGGATTCCGGCGAAAAGTAGCGCGCGGACCACACCGCCTCTCGCTAGGCCGGACCGGCGTCCCTTATTCTTCTCCCCTGACGACATGCACAAGTCTCCCGAAACCGCGGTGTGACCCAGGTGTCGCTGCTCTACAAGCTCTACCGCCGCATCCGCTACGGCCAGCCCGTCGTGGTCGTATCGGGTCTGCCGCGCTCCGGCACCTCCATGACGATGCAGATGCTCGAGGCCGGCGGGTTGGGGATCGTCGCCGATGGCCTGCGTGAAGCTGACGAGAGCAACCCGCAAGGCTACTACGAGCTCGAACAGGTGAAGGAGCTCGACAAGGGCGGTGATCTTTCCTGGCTGGTGGACGCGCGCGGCAAGGCGGTCAAGATAGTCTCCCTCTTCCTCCTTCACCTGCCGGATTCGAACAACTACAAGGTCATATTCATGCACCGCAACCTGGCCGAGATTCTCGCCTCACAGGCAAAGATGCTCGAGCGGCGCGGCGAGACCTCCGACACGGACGACGAACGGATGCGGGAGCTGTATATCGACCACCTGGCCAAGGCCGCCCGCGTACTGGCGTCCAACCGCTGCTTCGACATCCTCGACGTCCAGCAACGGGAAGCTATCAAGGATCCCGGCGGCGCCGCGGCTCGCATGAACCGATTCCTGGGCGGCAAGCTCGACGAGACCGCGATGGCGGCAGCGGTGAACCCGGAACTCCACCGGAACCGGGTCGGCTCGTAGGCGACGCTGCCCGCCGACACCGCCGGTGGCGATCAAGCCCTTGTCCTTCTCTTAGGTTTCACTGGATGTAGCCCAACGACCGCAGCGTCTCGAGCTGCTGAGGCGTGAGCGCTACCTCGCCTCCCGCGGTAAAGCGCAGCGCTAGCGCATTGTGGGCTTCCCACTGCGCCTCGAGGAACGCCGTGTACTTCTCGACGAGGTCCGGCCGCTCTTCATGTAGGCTGTGCAGGCAGAACGGGTCGTTCCACAGGTCGAAGAGCAGGAGGGGCATGGGCCGGCGCTTATCCTCGTCTTCCTCCGGCGGCCCGATCCATAGCGACGCCCCCCAGCGGCCATCCACGACTTCGATCAAGCCCTGGAACTCGCCGGTGTCGGAATCCAGCCAGTACTCGTCGAAGATGACGGGGCGCGGCTCCACGTCTCCCGTCTCCAGGAGAAGCGGCGCCAGTGACCAGCCCTGCATCGCTTCCGGCTCCGGCAGCCCGACCAGGTCCAGCACCGTGGGCAGCACGTCGATCATGGAGACCGGGTCGCTGAAGCGTTGTCCTCCCTCTATGTGCCCCGGCCATACGAAGATCAGCGGGACCCTGCTGATCGAAGGCCGAAAGTTCGCGTAGACCCACTGAGGAGGCAGCGAGTCCTGGATCGCGACGCCCATGTCGTCCATGGCCGCGTCCGTGCTGTGGTCGGCGCCAATGATCAGCAACGTGTTATCCCATTCGCCCGTCGCTTTGAGGCGTTCCACCAGCCGTCCGAGCTGGTAGTCGTTGTGGGCCATGGTCTCGTCGTACATGCCCTGGTGGAGAGTGAAGAAATCGACTCGACTGAGGCCTGTCTTCTCGTAGGCCTCCGAGTAGATGCCGTGGCCGCCCTCCTCGCCGAGGCGCTTGTCCCACTCCCGCCACGTCTTCCTCTCTTCGGGGCCGACAAAGAGACCGGCAAAGGGTGTCACCGCAGGAAAGTCCTCGTGCACGTCGGTCGTCTGGAAGTGCACCCAGTAGGGCTCGGCTGGGTATGCCTCCCGCCACGCCCAGAACCCCTGGTGCAGGAACCTTGAGGATTCCTTGTGGTTCTCGCCGCCGAAGTAGGCGAACTCGACCCAGCTCTCCCGCATGACATCGACACCACGCTGGAGGCCGCTCAGGGTGCCGGCCATGGGGTTCGCGATGAAGACGCCCGTCTGGTAGCCGGCCTCGTGCATGTGCTCGGCCATGGTCACCGCCTGCTCGGGGACCTGATCGTTATAGTTACTAAAGCCGCCCAGCACGCTGTGCTGCAGCGAAGTCATGAACGAGGCCGTGGAGGGCTTCGTCCAGCTCGAGTTGCTGTAGGCGCGCTCGAAGAGCGCCCCCTCGGCCGCCAGTCGCTCCATGTTCGGAGTGGTGCGACGGTTGTAGCCGTAGACGCTCATGAAGTCGGCCGCGCCGCCATCGATCACATAGAAGATGACGTTGGGCCTGTCGGCCCGTGCTGAACCCGTCAGGGTGGGTGCCGCCCAGAGCGCTACGGTGCCTCTTCTCTCCGCGTCCGTTTCGAGCGCCAGCGTTACCGTTCGGCCTGCCAGGTGCGCGAGGTCCACCGTGCGCTGTGCCCAGCGCTCCTTGTCGCCGTAAGTCTCATTGAGAAGCGGCTCTGCCTCGCCGCCGTCCGGCGCCGCAGTGACACGGAAGGTTACAGGGGCGTCCTCCCGCAGCACTCCGATCGCCAGGTCGAGGCGGCCGGCTTGGGGAACCACCACCCGGAACTCGAGGTGCGCCGGTGCATGAGTATAGATGGCACGGCGATAGACGCGGCTGCGGACCTCGGAGCGCACGCCCACCGTCGCTTCTGCGTAGCTCGCTTCCTTGGGGAACACGGTAACCGACAGGATGTCGATGCTGGCTGGCTCCTCGGAACCGAACCAGAGTCCGAGCTGATTCCATGGCCCCTCCCACTGCCCGCCGGACCAGTCGGCGCGCAGCACGTATGTCTGGACCGAACCGTCGCGGATCACCGTGGCCTCCTCGCCCCCGAAGCGAAACGGGAACGGCCAGTCGGTGGGTTCCCCTGAGCCTTCACGCAGGTTGAATCCGAGACCTAGTGACTTAATCTCGTCGGACGTGCGCGCGCGCACCTGAATATGAACCCAGTCGTCCCGAAGCCAGCTGGGCAGATCAATGTAGATCCCGCCCCGCGGGTTGCCCCGTGGGTTCCGGGTGGCTTTCGTCAGAGTCACGCGCAGTGCGTCATCGGTACGCGTCACCCGGGCGGGCTCGATCGTTGGGTTCCAGGGAGCGACCGGCTTCCATTCCGGCTGGGTTTCCTCGAAGAGCCATTCGACGGGAGAGGGCAGCTCCGCGGGTGCCTCGGAGCTCTCAATGACCGCGGCGTCCAGGTGCTCCTCCAGATGCAGAGGCAACTCGGCTTGTAGCACAGGAGAGCCTGCGTCGCCGGGGGCACATCCCGATGTGAAGATCGAGCCGATTAGCAGCGCGCTACACAGGAATGGATGGAAGGGAGCAAGACACCTGGCCATCGTTCGAACCTCCGTAGTGGGGCCTGGGCAAGCGGGCACAGCTACCAGGAGATGGGTTCCGGCAAGAAACGACATTGTGCTGGGGCCACAGCCTCAACTCAGACTATACCATCCCGCCTGCCGCTGTGCGAGCAAGCGAGAAGCGCATTGGAAAGCGAAGGGGCGGCCCGCCAGGAACCGCCCCTGCTGATTCGAGCCGCTGACGGAGGCGGCGCGGCCACTACCACCGTCCGAAGATCCGGTCCTCCACTTCCTGGCGGTGCTTCTGCGCGCCCGTGGCCGGCGCCGGTCCCGTGACGGGCTCAGGTGGAACAGGCTCCGCCGCTGGAGCCGCTGGGGCCGGGCTGCGCTCGTGCGCGTCCTGCACCGGCTGGTGCTGGCGCGCGTCCTGCACCCGCTCTTGGACCATGTCTCGCAGCAGGTGCCACTGCTGCTCGGCCGCCGCCCGCTGC
>JBDHHR010000009.1:0-72570 GCA_039589295.1 Gemmatimonadota bacterium
CGTCCGCGGCTTCATCGAGCCGATCGCCAAAGAGCTCCCCCTGGAGTACGCGATCGAACTCAATCGCCTCATCGAACTGGAAATGGAGGGCAGCGTCGGCTGAGCCGACGGGCGACAGCGGGACCGGGACGCAGGGGGCGCCGCGGCGCCCGTGGGCGCCGGACCGCTCCAGCGGATACCCAAGGAGGACTGGCGGTTGACTGAGGGAATAACGACGGCGGAGACACAGACTGCGCCCGGGGAAAGCAGCGGCACCCTTGCAAGCTTCGTCGAGAACGTGGAAGAGCCCGAGGTGCTGGTGGAGCGCCGCCGGGAGGCCTGGGGGGTGTACGAGTCTACTCCCATGCCCACCCGGCGCAGCGAGGAGTGGCGATACACGGACCTCAGCTCCCTGGCGCCGGAGAGGTTCGTGCCTCTGGGTCGCGATGGGCGCCGGGCGGAAACCGATGTCGACCTTCCGGCGCCCGTGCGGGATTGTCTCTCGAGTGACAGCGAGCGAAGCGCCGTATCCATCCAGCACAACGGATCCATGGAGCACCTGCGGGTGGACGACGAGCTTCGGGAGAAGGGAGTCGTATACGCCCCTCTCTCGGAAGTGGCCGCCTCGCGGCCCGAGCTTCTACGAGAGTTCCTCTTCGCCAGCGATGTCGCGGAGAAGGAGCGGAAGCTGTGGAGCCTCCATTCGGCGTTGCTGTCGGACGGCTACGTGCTGTACGTGCCCGCCAACGTGGCGCTGCCGCATCCGGTGCACGCCATCCGGTACCTGGATCGGGATGGAACGGTAGTCTCCACCCATTCGCTGATCATCGCAGAACCGGGCGCCCGCCTAACGTGCATCGACGAGTACGTGTCACCCGATCTGGCCGGGGAATCGCTCAGCCTAAACGGGGTCGAGATCTTCGGCGCCGAGAACGCGATCGTAAGGTACCTGGCCCTGCAGAGATACGGCGCCGGGGTACTGCACTTCAGCATGCAGCACGCCAACACGGGCCGGGACAGCATGCTCAGCGGTATGAACGTCAACCTCGGAGCGGATCTGTCCCGCGCCGACGTAACCAGCCACCTGGACGGCGCCGGTGCCGAAAGCGAGATGCTGGCGCTGTGGTTCGGCGATGGCCATCAGCACTTCGACCACCACACGCTGCAGCATCACAAAGCACCCAGCGCGCGGAGCGACCTGCTGTACAAGGGCGCTCTCAGCGGCTCTGCCCGGAGCGTGTTCCGAGGCCTGATCCGGGTTAATCCGGGCGCGCAGCTCACCGACGCGTACCAGACCAACCGCAATCTCCTGTTGAGCCCGGACGCGGAGGCGACTGCCCTGCCGAACCTGGAAATCGAGGCGGACGACGTCCGGTGCTCTCACGGTGCCTCCGTGGGCCAGGTGGACGAGACGCAGCTCTTCTACCTCATGAGCCGAGGCCTGGATCGTCACCAGGCGGAGCGACTCCTGGTGTTCGGATTCTTCCAGGAGGTGCTGAACCGGGTTCTGGTGGAAGGCGTTCGAGAGCGTATACAGGAGTCCATCGAGGAGAAGATCGGGATCTGATATGGGTGATTTCCGGACTGTGGCGCTCCTGGAGGACGTGCCGGAGAACTCCATGCACTCTGTGGTGCTCGACGGGGAGCAGGTCCTCCTCGCCCACGTGGACGGGAGGGTATATGCCTTGCAGGACAAGTGCTCACATGAGGAGTTTCCCCTTTCTTCGGGTGAGCTGACAGGATCGCAGGTGACCTGCGGTCTCCACGGCGCCCGGTTCGACCTCGAGACGGGATCGCCGAAGGCCCTTCCCGCGGTGAAGCCGGTGCGCACGTTCGAGTGCCGAGTCGAGGGCGGGGAGATCCAGGTAAGGGTAGACTGACGGAAGCCAATTGTAGTTCGCCCCCGAAGACGCAACGACGATCATGAGCGCCACACAAACCTCCGCGACCGTCACTCCTCTCGACGTCTGGCGGGTGCGGGAAGACTTCCCGATCCTCGCCCGCACCGTGTGCGGGCACAATCTCATCTATCTGGACAACGCTGCCAGCTCCCAGAAGCCGTCGCGGGTCATCGAGGCGTTGGACCTGTACTACCGAACGTTCCACGCCAACGTGCACCGCGGAGCCCACGAGCTGAGCGTGCAGGCGACCGATGCGTACGAGACCGCGCGGGCCAAAGTGGCGACCTTCGTGGGAGCGGCCGAGCCGGCGGAGATAATCTTCGTTCGCGGCACCACGGAAGGAATCAACCTGGTTGCAGGGAGCTGGGGCCCTCAGAACGTGATGGAAGGGGACGAGATTGTGCTCACGGTAATGGAGCATCATTCGAACCTCGTTCCGTGGCAGCTTCTCGCCGCTCGCACCGGTGCGGTCCTGCGCTTCGTGGACATCGGCGAGGACGGCCGGCTGGCCATAGGTGAATATGATCGGCTCCTGAACGAGCGAACCCGGCTCGTGGCCGTGACCCATGTCTCGAACACCTTGGGAGTGATCAATCCGGTAGCCGACATCGCCCGGATGGCACACGAGGTCGGTGCCTTGTGCCTTGTCGACGGCGCGCAGGCGGTACCGCACATGGCGGTAGACGTCGGTGAATTGGGGTGCGACTTCTATGCTTTCAGCGGCCACAAGATGTGTGGTCCAACCGGCGTCGGGGCTTTGTGGAGCCGCCGTTCGATCCTCGAGGGCATGCCACCCTACCAGGGGGGAGGTGAGATGATCTCCGAAGTCCGGCTGGACGGTTCCAGTTGGGCATCCGTCCCTCACAAGTTCGAGGCCGGGACGCCTAGCATAGGCGACGCGGTCGGCTTCGGCGAGGCAACAGACTATCTGGCCGAGCTGGGGTTCGAGGCAATCCAGGCGTACGAGAGGGACCTCGTTGAATACGCGAGCCGTAGACTGCTGGAGCTGAAAGGCCTCGAGCTGTTCGGACCGCACGAAGAACGAACCGGCGTTCTGTCGTTTCGCTTCTGGGACATCCACCCTCACGATCTGGCCACGATCCTCGACCAGAAGGGCATCGCGATCCGGGCGGGACACCACTGCAATCAGCCGCTCATGCACCGTCTCGGTGTGGATGCGTTGGCGCGGGCGAGCCTCTACCTTTACAACACGCGCGACGAGATCGACGCGCTGGTGGAAGGCTTGCACGCGGCTGCGCGAATCTTCGGCATCGGGTGAGAGCCACCGCGCGAGCGCGAGCCGGCGCCCGTCGACCGCAGCCCTGCTGAACAGAGAGAAGCCTCGGACCGAGATGAACGACCCTCACCGTGCCCGTCCCGAACGCCCGGACGAGATGGCGCACCTGCATCAGCTATTCCAGGAGGTGATTCTCGACCACTACCGGAGGCCCCGGAACAAGGGCCCTGTGGAGGACCCGACGCACAAGGTCACCATGAACAACCCGTTCTGCGGGGACGTCATCGACCTGCTCCTGCGGGTGAAGGGTGACAGGATCGTGGAGGCGCGGTTCGAAGGGCGCGGCTGTTCCATCAGTCTGGCTTCGGCCTCAATGATGACGGGCAAGCTGAAAGGGAAGCTCGTGGCGGATGCGCTGCGCCTGGCGGAAACATTCACCCGAATGTTGCACGGGGACGCCGACGCCTCCGAGGACCCCGAGCTGGGCGACCTGCGAGCCCTGCAGGGTGTCTCCCGGTTCCCGGTCCGCGTCAAGTGCGCGCTTCTGCCGTGGAACTGCCTGGAGGAGCTGGTCGGCTGATCGCCAGAGTTCTGGAGACCGCCGGAGGCCTGTACCGGGTTCACCTCGGAGACGGGGTCCTGGAGTGCTCTCTCCGCGGCCGGGTCAAGAGAGCGGGCGAGGGACCCGTCGTGGTGGGCGATCGAGTGCGCCTTGAGAAGCTTCCGGACGGGAGCCACTGCATAACGGAAGTCCTCCCTCGCGAGAGCCTGCTCGCCAGGCGATCGCTGGCCCGGCGCAGCCAGCAGGTCATCGCCGCCAATGTCGACCAGGTGGCGGCAGTGGCCTCCGCCGCCCAGCCCGAGCCGGACCTCAGGATGCTGGACGGGCTGCTGGCCGTCGCCGAGCTGAACGGTCTCGCTGCGTTCGTCGTTCTGAACAAGGTCGATCTGGTGCCCGAGGCGGAAGAGCTTCCCGGGATGGAAGCCTACCGCCGCGCTGGCTACACCATATTGCCGACAAGCGCCTCCGAACGAACGGGTCTGGGTGCTTTGTGGGGTCGCCTCCGGAGTAAGGTCAGCGTGTTCAGCGGCCCTTCCGGGGTCGGCAAATCGAGTCTCCTCAACGCGCTGATGCCCGGGCTGCGGCTCCGGGTTGGCGACGTCCGCGAGCGCTCGGGAAAGGGGCGCCACACAACGGTGGGGGGACTGTTGATTCCTCTGCAGGGAGGTGGGTACCTGGCGGACACTCCAGGCATCCAACACTTCGAGCCAGGCGCGGTGGATCCACGCGAGCTGTCGAGCGCGTTTCGGGAGTTCGGCCCGCATCTGACGTCCTGCCGCTTCGCGGACTGCCGGCACCGAGAAGAGCCCGGTTGCGAGGTGCGCCATGCGGTGGACGCCGGATCCATCGACGCGCGCCGCTTCGAAAGCTATCACGAGATGCTGGAGAGGGCGGAGGATGTAGCCCGGACCGATCGCGGGGGCGCGTGAGGCGATGCGGAAGGAGACGCGGGTGGTGACGCGCGATCGGGTTCGGCGCGCGCTGGCCGGCAGGCCTTCGCGGCTCATCGCGGATACCGAGTGTGACGAGCGCGCGGCGGTGACGCTGGTTCTCTCCGAGGGCGTTCCGGAGAGCCGCGAGACAGGGGAAGCGGCCGCGCTCTTCGTACGCCGCGCCATGGTCGAGGGCGATCCGTGGTCCGGTCATATGGCCCTGCCCGGCGGGCGCGCGTCTCCGCTGGATGCAGACCTTATGGCCACGGCGCGGCGTGAGACATGTGAGGAGACGGGACTGGAGCTGGCCGCGGAGGACTTCCTGGGGCGACTCAGTGACATTCACCCGAGGAGCTCGCACCTGCCGTCCATAGCGGTGACCCCATTCGTGGCCTGGCACGCCGGTGAGCCTCGAGTCGCGGTCAATCCCGAGCTTGCCGGTTACGTTTGGATCCCGCTTCGGGTGCTCGCGGCACCCGAGTTTCGCTCCACCCTCCGGCAGGAGGATGAGGCGGCGAAGCGGTACCCGGCCATCCGCCACGAGGGTGACTTCATCTGGGGACTCACGATGGCCATCGTGGAGGAGTTTCTTTCCGCCCTGGGGGAGGAATCTGGACCAGCATGAGCGCAAGACGCGAACATGAGGGGGGCGGAGAACGAAGGTTGCGGCTGACCATCGCACTTGCCATGGCGGTGCTGGTGGCGGTCGTCACCATCGGGGCGCAGGCACCGGTCGGAGCGGGAGTCTACTATGACGACGGCGCGTATCTGGCGCTCGCCCGGGCGCTGGAGGGGGGAGACGGGTATGTCTACTCCAACCTCCCTGAGGCGGTTCCCGGGGTCAAGTACCCGCCCGCGTATCCGGCTGTGCTGGCCCTGGTCTGGAAGGTAGCGGGCTCGTACCCGGAGAACCTGAGCGCACTCAAAGCGCTGAACGCTGTTCTGGTGGCCCTCGCGGCGGCGTTCACCTTCCTGCTTTTTGCCCGAGGGGGACGCCGGCGCATAGTGGTTGTGGCGCTGGTGACCACCGGGGGCTACCTCGCCATCCCCACGCTTTCCCTATCCACGGTGCTGATGTCGGAACCGCTGTTCCTCGTGTCGGGCTTGCTGGCGCTTCTGGCGGTCGGGAGGGCCCTCCGGGAGGCAGCCGGCGAACTCGAGGACGGCTACCGTCGAAGGCCTGAACACGCGATGCGGGCGAGAGGTGCGAGAGATTGGCTCAGGGGAGAGTATGGAGTGGCGGTGGCGGCGGGTCTGTTGGCATCTCTAGCCTTTCTGACTCGTGCCGCAGGCGTGACCGTGATCGTAGCGGTGCTTGCGGGCTTTCTGCTGCGGCGGCGGGTCCGATCCGCTTTGCTGGCGGGAGCAGCGGCCCTGATCCCGTCGACCGCGTGGATCGCCTGGAGCGGCTCGCGAGCCGGTGAGGTACCTGATCCGCTGGTAGGGCAGTACGGCGGATACGGCGACTGGCTTACGGCGGGCGCCGGAACCGGAGGAAGCCTGGAGACAGGAGCGCTGGGACGTCTCGGAGAGATCGCAGCGGCGAACTGGTCCCCGTTGGTGGACAGCCTGAAGTTCGTTTGGGTCCCGGGCGCTTCAGGCGCCGCGGCGGCCTTCGTACTCCTCGTCCTCGCCGCGGCAGGCCTGATGGGGCTGTGGTCGACATGGCGTCGCAACCCGGCGCTGGCTGTCTTTCCAGTGGCCTACCTGGCGCTCGTCTTCGTGTGGCCGTACGAGCCCTACCGCTTCTACTACGCGATCCTGCCGCTGCTAACCGTGGCCGTGGCCGAAGGGCTGTTCGAGGCTGTCCCCCGGATCCGGCCGGATATTCCGCGCTGGAGTGTGCCGGTCGGGGTGATCGCGGCGGCGATCCTGGTGGTGAACACCCTCCAGTATCAGGCGCGCGGTCACCTGAACCGCTCGTGGACCATGCAGCAGACAATAGCTGCGGCGGCGTACGAACCGCTGAACGAGTGGATCCGGACCAACACCCGGCCGGACGAGGTGATAGGCTCCGGCCTCGACCCGTACATCCACTGGCAGACCGGCCGTCCCGCCGTGCCGTCGTGGGAGTTCCTGGCGAATGACTACGGACGCTACGATCACGCGCCGGAGGTGCTGGCGGCCCAGTTGGACTCGATCCTGGTGCGCTTTCGGCCGGGCTTCGTGGCACTGATCCTGGGCGAGAACAAAGCGGCGGCCACGCTCGAGGCGTTCGCCGAGCTACATCCTGATCGGGCGGAAAAGGTGTTCGAGGCAGGCGAGCCTCATGTGGGGGTCATCTACCGCGTCGTGCCACCAGGCCAGCAGATCGGACTCGAGCCCGATGGGCAGACGGTCGGAGCGTCCCGTCCTACTCCAGCCAGTCCGCCATGAAGATGTTGGTCTCGCGGGGCTGCTCGTTCCCCCGGTTCGAGGCGAAGACCAGTCGGGTGCCGTCCGAGTTGAACATCGGGAATCCGTCGAAGTCCCCCTGATAGGTGATGCGCTCGAGGCCCGAGCCGTCCACACCGATGGAATACAGATCGAACTCCCGCCCCTCGGGATCACCCAGGTTGGAGGAGAAGATCACGTGCTCCCCATCCGGAAAGAAGTACGGCCCGAAGTTGGCCGCCCCGTTGTCGGTCAGGCGCCGCTTTCCGGTTCCGTCCGAGTTCATCACCCAAATGTCCAGCTGTGACGGCCGAATGAGATGCTCGGCCAGCAGCCGGCGGTAGTCCGCCAGCGCCTCCTCACTGTCCGGGTGACTCGCGCGGTAAACGATCTGCGTCCCGTCATAGGAGAAGAAAGGGCCCCCGTCGTATCCAGCCTCGAATGTGAGCCGCTGCAGGTCGCTCCCGTCAGTCCGCATCTTCCAGATGTCGAGGTCGCCGCCCCGATCCGAGGTGAGGACTATCCACTCGCCGTCCCTGGACAGGGTCGCCTCCGCGTCATACCCCCGGTTCTCGGTCAGCCGGCGGAGATTCTTCCCGCCGGGGCCACCGATGAACAGGTCGTACCCGGGGTGCAGCGCCCACACATATCCCTGGGAGAAGTCGGGATCGGGCGGGCATTCAGCCCCGTCGAGATGCGTGGACGAGAAGACTATGTTCTCCGTGCCGGGGACGAAGTAGCCGCACGTGGTGCGGCCCTGGCCCGTGCTTACGAGGCGCAGTCCGCTGCCGTCGGTGCGCATCCGGTACTGCTGGTCGCAGCCGGCCGCGCGCGGGGTCGCCTGGAATATCAGCTCCTCGTCGTCCGGCGAGAAGTACGCCTCCGCGTTCTGTCCCCCGAAGGTCAGCTGGCGGAGATTGCCGAGGTGTACCTCGGCCTCGTGGATGAGATGGCCAACGGGCTCGCTGCCGCTCCTGAAGGGTACCGGCTCCGCTTCGGTGCTCTCCGCCTTACCCCCCCCGTCATCCCGCCGATCTCCTGCCGGGCCGCAGCTCGCCGCTGCGGCAAGTAGCGCCCCCAGGGCCAGACCCCGCCCCCGCCGCCCGCGCCACGTTCGCCTCACTCTCCCAGCATCTCCCCGATGACAGACGCGATCTCCTCCACCATGTCGTCCCAGCTGACTTCATCCGCCTTCGTCACCGTGATGAAATCGTCAACAAGGAGCAGGGCCCGGACGCCCTCCACTTCGAAGAGGCGGGCGGCCAGCGCATCCTCCCGGGCTTCCTCCGGGTCGAAGTAGGAGCGGCTTTCCGCCCCCAGCAGACCCGGTGGGATCACGAACTTCGCGGCGTTCGGATTCGGCGTCCCCTCGACCGTGACGTGCGGCTGCGACATCCCTTGAGCTCCCTCCGGTACCCATGGAAACGAGGCCTGAATGTACCGGGGTCTCGATGCTGTTGAAAGTCAGAGCGGAGCACTCAGGCTGAATGGCGATCGGTGGCGACCTCCCCGAGGATCTCGTCCAGCATCTCCACACTGGCGTCAAGCAGCTCCCGGCTGATGGTCAGCGGCGGCGATAGTGAAATCACGTTCCCGGCCGGCCCGCCGGGCAACAGGATCCATCCGCGTCGCAGTGCCTTTCTGATGACGCGGCCGGCCAGGTCGGCATCGGGCTGGCGCGTCTCACGATCCCCCACCAGATCCAGGCCCGCCATGAGGCCGCGGCCGCGCACGTCGCCGACCGCTTCGTGCCGCTCTCCGAGCTCGGCCAGGCCCACGAGCCACCGGCGGCCTTCACGCCGGGCGCGTCCGGCGAGGTCCCGGCGCTGGATCTCCTTCAGCGATGCCACCGCAGCGGCGCAGGCCGTCGGATTGCCGAGGAAAGTCGATGTATGGACGGCCTCACCGTCGGACGCGGGCCAGGCCTGCATGACCTCGGCCGTCCCCAGGCAGGCGGAGATGGGTAGGGAGCCGGAAAGCGCCTTTCCGACACAAACGATGTCCGGTGTCACACTCTCCGCCTGGAAAGCGAAGAGAGATCCCGTCCGACCGAGACCCGTGTAGATCTCGTCCGCTATGAGAACCAGGTCCCGCTCACGGCACAGGGAGCAAAGGCCCGCCAGGAAACCTGGCGGGGGAACGACATCGCCTCCCCGTCCCTGTATCGGCTCGATGATGATCGCGCCCACCTTCGCTCCCGCCGCAGTGTCCAGGAGTCCGTGCACCGCCTCGAGGGCCGCGTCGCCGAGGTCTGCGGAGAGTCCCACCAGCGCCTCCGGCGGGCGGTACGGATGCGGATAGGGTGCCCTGAGCACGTGTGGGCTGAGCTGCTGCTCGAAGGGAGCCCGGAACAGGGCTCGGTCGGTCACCGCCAGGGCCCCGAACGTCAGCCCGTGGTAGGCCCCGCTGAACGCGATAGTGCCCGGCCTCCCCGTGTGCAGGATGGCCGTCTTGAGGGCGACTTCCACCGCCTCTGCCCCGGAGCTGGTCAGGACTGTTCGGGTGTCCTGAAGCGGAGAGAGGCCGGCGATGGTCTCGAGGAGCCTGACCTTTGCCGTGGGAGGATGAACGTCTCCCATGCCGTGCGGGAGCCGGGCGATCTGCCGGCGGATGGCCGACACTATGCGCCGGTTGCGGTGTCCTGCCACCGCCACGCCGAACCCGGCCGTGAGATCCACATAGCGATTGCCGTCGGCGTCCCAGACGTTGCTCCCCCGCGCCTTCTCCCAGAAGATGGGGAAGTCTTCGGCGATGAAGGTGACGTTTCTGGACTCAACCCCGGTCAGGCGTCGCGCGAGCCGGCTGGACACGGGCCCCGGCGGCCGGACGCGGATGCGTGGTGGCTGATTCGACTCGGCGGGCTGGCTCATGGCAAACCGAACGCTAGTCGCGGCCGGAAGGGGAGTCAACGAAGAGAGGGCACCCTGGGGTTACGGAAAGGATGGGCCTCCGCATGCAGCTATCGGGCAAGGTGGCGATGATCTCGGGCGGATCCAGAGGACTCGGCGCGGACCTGGCGAGAAGATTCACCGCCGAGGGAGCGGCGGTCTCCGTCTGCGCCCGTGGAGAAGGCGCTGCCGAGGCTGTCGCGGAAGAGATGCGGGAGCGGGCGACTCCCTGCCTGGGAGTCAGATGCGACGTTACCGTCGAGGAGCAGGTGGAGGCATGGCTGCAAGCCACTCTCGACGCCTTCGGACGCCTGGATGTTCTGGTGAACAACGCCTCGATCCTCGGGCCCCGTGTCCCGATCCGCGAGTACCCGTCGGCCGACTGGCGGCAAGTCGTCGACGTCAACCTTACCGGGGCCTTCCTGTGCGCCCGGGCCTGCATCCCGGCGCTGACGGAAACCCGTGGCTCCCTGATCCAGGTCTCGTCCGGCGTCGGCGACCATGGTCGTCCGAAGTGGGGGGCCTACAGCGCCTCGAAGAACGGGCTGGAGGCGCTTTCGGAGATGCTGGCCGGCGAGTTGCTGGAATCCGGAGTGCGCTCCAACGCGGTTGACCCCGGCGCCATGCGCACCGGGATGAGGGCGGCGGCATACCCGGCGGAGGACCCGCACTCGGTGCCTCACCCATACGACATAACCGACGTATTCGTCTATCTGGCCTCGGACGAGTCGCGGGCCGTGACCGGGCAGCGTTTCAGGGCGTGGGAGTTCCGTCGGGACGGCTGAGCCCCGGACGGTAGATGGCGAGGTCTATTCGCACGGGATGGTAGTCGTGTTTTCCCCTTCCCCGCAGCTGACTACGTGAATCAAGACCACCGCGGCCACCGACGGAAGAACCACCCCGACAGTCGCCAGAGCGTCGCCTCTCCGCCCCTCAACTGACCGCACCTCGGCGAGAGACACCGCGGTGCGTAGAGGGGTGAGCTCACCGTGCCGGCCGTTACTGGCTCCGACCACGCTATCCGCCACGACGCTGGCATTGAGAAGCTCGAGCCTTCGGCCGTCGGCGAGCGTCAGACGCACGGGATGGGGCTGCTCCGCCTGGATGGCCGTCTCGACAGGCGCGTGCAGCGGCACCCACTTGTGACAGGCTGACAGGAAGACGACGAGCGTGAGCGGCAGCATCACTGACGGATGGAACGAAGAGCCCTTGAAGTACAGTACTCCGGCCTCCCTGTTGGGGGGAACAGCAAGCACCTATCCAGTTAGTATGGCCGAGCCTCCGAGCACCGGTCAAGAGCTGGCCTCACCAGTCGTAAACGGTCCAGCTGCCGCACTCTTCTGACGAGCACACGAGTCGGATGCGAAACGGCGACTTGCCGCCGCGGGGTGCCGGGTGCCGTTCCACGTGCCTTACCATCACCGCGCCGCAGCGGGGGCATGGAGGAGCTCCGCCGGGGATCGGCCGTTTCCGGTCTTCCGCCTCCAGCCTCTCCCCAAGATCTGGATTCAGAAGCGGACCGGGGCTCTGATAGTGGCTCATCGATCGCCCTCGACTCGTTACGCTCTCTTGGCAGGGACGGCCGAAAGAAAGCATAAGTGACCGGCACCGACGGCCGCCACCGCACCTGCCTGCGGGTCAGCGCGCAAGGCCGCTGACAGCCGTGCGGCGACTGGGCGAGAGTGCTATCCTTGTCCACATGCTCGTCCAGGTTCGCAGAATCAGTATCCGCTCCGCCTTCCTGCTCGCCATGGTCCTGTACGGCATCATCGGCCTGCTGGTCGGATTCATCCTGGCAGCAGTGTCCACGGTGGATAAACCTCCGGGAACCGAGCCAAACTTGCTGGACCAGCTGGGCGTCTGGTCGGTGCTCGTGTTTCCGGTAGTGTACGGACTCCTGGGCGGGTTTACCCTGGCGGTTGCGGCAGCTCTGTACAACGCGGGGGCTACGCTGGTAGGGGGCATCAGGATGGAAGTCCCGGAACTGGAAGTCCTGCTCGAGATGTCACGCGAGGAAGAGACGGGAAGCGAATGAGGCAAAGAGACGAGCTCCGGCTCTTCACGGTGGAGGAGGCCAACAGGGCTCTTTCCCTCGTACGGCGAATCATGGCCGACATCATGGAGGAGAACGCTCTCCTGCAGGAACTGCTGCCTCAGCTCAAGGAAGCGCGGCAAATGACCAGGCGGTACGGCCCGGACCCGAGCTTGGAAGCCCTGCGTGAGGAAGTCGCCTCCATTTCGGCCCGACTGGAGGGATACCTGAAGGAGCTCTCACAGGTAGGCTGTCTATTCAAGGGACCGCAGGGCCTGGTGGACTTCTACGCCCTGCAGGAAGGACGGCCAGTCTTCCTGTGCTGGCGGTACGGCGAACCGGAGGTCGGCTACTGGCACGAGCTGGACGACGGCTTCGCCGGCCGTCGCCCGATCAAAGAGGGGTTCCTCGCTGCCTCCCCCTCCGGCCACGAGCCGGAAGGTTAGAGCGGGCTTTATCTGTCGCACGAACCGATGACGGCAATCCACAAGGTCGCACTGGCATATTCAGGCGGACTGGACACGTCAGTCGCCGTCCCGTGGCTCATAGACACGTACGGAGCGGAGGTGGTCTGTGTGGTGGTCGACGTGGGACAGGGCGAGGACGACCTGGAAGGCCTGGAGGCGAGAGCCGCGGCCGCCGGCGCGGTCGCGTTCCACGTGGTCGATGTGCGGGAGACTTTCGTCGAGGAGTTCGTCTGGCCCACCGTCCGCGCCGGTGCTGTCTACGCCCGTAAGTACCTCCTCGGCACGGCTATGGCCAGGCCCCTCATCGCCCGCGAAGTAGTCCGCGTGGCGCGCCTGGAGGGAGCCGACGGGCTCGCGCACGGCTGCACGGGGAAGGGCAACGATCAGGTCCGCTTCGAGCTGACGTTCGCGTGGCTCGCTCCCGATCTCACGGTCATCGCCCCGTGGCGGGAGTGGGACATCCAGGGCCGTGAAGACGCGGTCGCATATGCGAAGAGCAAGGGCGTGCCGCTGCCTCCCGAGAAAACCAGCCGGTACTCTCGTGACCGGAACGTATGGCACGTTTCTCACGAGGGGGGTCCCCTCGAGGACCCGACCACCGGCCCGGAAGAGTCGTTGTTCCTGTTCACGGCGGACCCGGAGACTTCGACGTCGGAACCGGAGCGGGTCGAGATCGGCTTCGAATCGGGGACGCCGGTAGCGGTGAACGGCCGGCGGCTTCCGGCACTTCTTCTGCTGGAATCGCTCAATGCGATCGGCGGCCGCCACGGCATCGGGCGCATCGACCTCGTCGAGGACCGCATAGTGGGACTCAAGTCGCGTGGCGTGTACGAAACCCCGGGGGGAACGCTGCTGTACTTCGCGCACCGCGAGCTGGAGCAGCTCGTGCTCGACCGCCGCACCCTCGAGCTGAAGGACGATCTGGCCGGCCGTTACGCGACCCTGGTGTACGAGGGCCGATGGTGGGGAACCGAGAAGGAAGCGCTGGATGCCCTCGTAGCGGTCACGCAGCGCCAGGTGAACGGAACCATCGCTCTCCAGTTATGCAGGGGGAACGTCCGCGTCGTCGGGCGGTCCAGCTCCAGCGGGCTGTACAGGGAGGAGTACGCCACGTTCGAGACGAGCCATCTCTACGACCACGCAGACGCCACGGGATTCATCAGGCTCTTCAGCCTTCCGTACAGGTTGGAGGGACACGCCCGGGTCGCGGAGCCCGAAGAAGAAGAGACGGGCCGGAGGATGACCGGCAGCGACTGGCTGGACTGAGGAGAGCTCCGCTTGGGCGAGCCAACCGCGCCGAGCCGCCTGTGGGGCGGTCGCCATGCCGGCGGTCCGGCCGAGGAGCTGGATCGTATCAACCGCTCGCTCCCGCTGGACTGGCGCCTGTGGCCGTTCGAGATCGAGGTTGATCGGGCATGGGTCGACGAGCTGGTTGCCATCGGTCGTCTGCGGTCGGCGGACGGTCAGCGGCTGCACGAGGGTCTGGACCTCGTGGAGAGGCGGCTGGCGGAAGCAGTCCCGGGCGACGAGCCTGACGAGGACATCCACAGCCTCATCGAGCGATGGCTCGAGGAGGTGGTGGGAGATGTCGCGAGTCAGGTCCGTCTCGGGCGTTCCCGCAACGATGTGGTCGCGACCGACTCCCGCATGTGGACGATGGCTTCGTGCCGGGAGATGGTGGAGCGGGTGCGGGCACTCCAGAAAGCCATCGTGGACACGGCGGCCGGATGCCTCGACGTCGCGTTTCCCGGCTATTCCCACCTGCAGCCTGCCCAGCCCACGAGAGCGGCCCACTGGCTGCTGGCGCATTTCTGGCCTCTGGAAAGAGGCCGCGAGCGCATGCGCGACGCGGGGCGGCGTGTGGCCCGATTGCCGCTGGGGGCAGCCGCGGGGATGGGCTCCACGTTCCCGGTGGACCGGGAGCGGCTGGCCGCTCGCCTCGGCTTCCACTCGGCCTGCGAGAACTCCCTGGACGCGGTTGGCAGCCGGGACTGGGTGGCGGAGATCGTCTACGTGTGGGCGCAGATCGGAAACGACCTGGCACGTCTCGCGGAGGATCTCATAGTCTACTCGTCCTCCGAGTTCGGACTCGTCCGGCTGGCCGACGAGTATACGACGGGCTCCAGCTTGATGCCCCAGAAGCGGAACCCGGACGGCGCCGAGCTGGCCCGGGCTCGCGGCGGCGCACTTATAGGACTGCTGGCGGGACTGCTGGCGACTCTCAAGGGTCTTCCGTCCGGCTACAACAAGGATCTGCAGGAGGACAAGCGCGTCCTGTTCACGGCTGAAAGCTGGTTGAGCGATGCGCTCGACGTGCTGGCAGGAATCGTGCGCACCCTGGAGGTCGTACGGGACGACAACCGGCGCCTGGACCCGAGCCTGCTCGCCACCGACCTGGCCGAATACCTGGCAGCGCAGGGAATGCCTTTCAGGCAGGCTCACGAACTGGTGGGACGCCTGGTCGTTCGCTCCGAGGAACTGGGAACCTCCATCCACGAGCTTGCGGTCGGTGAGCGCACCGCGATCGACGACGGGCTGGACGGGATCCCGGAGGAGTTCTGGAGCCTGGAGTCCTCCATCGAGCGCCGCGCGGCAGCCGGAGGCTCCGCCCTGGCGCAGGTGCGGGCGCAGCTTGAAGACGCGCGGGCCAGGCTCGAGGCGATAGCCCCGGACCGTCCGGCCTAACCCGCGGCGGCCAGAGCCTGTGTGGGCTCGATTCCGGCGGCGCGCAGGATGTTCTCGACGGTCCTTCCGATAAGGCTGTCGGGAGTCGACGCGCCTGCCGTGAGACCGATCGTCACCTCTCCGGCCGGCAGCCAGTTCTCCTCGGTCAGGACCTTGTCGGAACCGATCGCCTTATGCGAAAGCGTGCCCTTCGCCGGATCGATGCAGTCGGCGGTCTCGATGTGGAACGTGCGTGCGCTCCGCTCGCACAGTCGTGCCAGATGGTTCGTGTTGCTGGAATTGTAGCCGCCCACCACGATCATCACATCAGGAGGCTCGCGCATCAGCTCCACCACGGCGTCCTGGCGATCCTGCGTTGCCGAACAGATCGTATCGAAGCTGCGGAAGCGTTCCTCGATCTCCGCCTCTCCATATCGCTCGGCCATCGATTCCCGCAGTCGAGCCGCCACGGCGAGCGACTCGGATGCTAGCATGGTGGTCTGATTGGCAATCCCGATGCGTGCCAGGTCCAGGTCCGGATCGAATCCTTCGGAACACCGGTCGGAGAAGCGGTCCATCAGCGTGTCACAGCCAGCCTCGCCGCGTATGAAGGCGGCTACCAGCTCTGCCTCCTCCATGTCCCGCACGACCAGATAACGGCCGGCTGGATGCCGAAGCACCTGCGAGCTGGTGGCGCGGGTCTCCTCGTGGAAATGCTTGCCGTGGATAATGGACGTGAACCCGTCACGCGCGTAGCTGTCCACCCTCTTCCAAACGTTGAGCACGGAGCCACAGGTGGTGTCCACCAGGATGCATCCAAGCTCACGCAGGGCCTCGAAGTCGTCGAGTCGGACTCCGAAGGCCGGCAGGATGACAACGTCCTCCGGCGTGACGGCACCGAAGTCGAAGCGACCCGCGGCGTCCGGATAGATGAAGGTCACGCCCATGCGCGCCAGCTGGCGGTTCACATGAGGATTGTGGATGATCTCTCCCACCAGGAAGATGTGCCGACCCTCGAACTTGCGGCACGTTTCGTAGGCATACTCCACGGCCCTGTCAACGCCGTAGCAGAAGCCCAGACTGTGCGCCAGGCGGAAGGTCAGCCGGCCGGTCGACAGCGCGTGGCCGCACGCCCTGATGGCATTCACCAGCGCTGAGCCGTACTCCGACTCCAGCACGGGCTTGACCTCCGCCTTGAGCCCTAGGCTCCGCCGGTAGTAGGTAGTCGTTGGATCGCTCATGGCGTCCTGTGATAACCCGGCACGTCTGAGAGGTTCTAGTGCTCGAGGCCGACGACGCGGTAGCCGGCCGCGTCGCCTCCCCAGCTCAGGTATGCGGTGGCCGGCCGGTTCGACTTGCCGCCGTCATGCCGCAGGACCCTGATCGTCATCGTGGCGATGGAGTCTGCACCTTCCAGCTCCGCAAAGCCCGCGCGACCCGGCCTGTCCTCCGCCCCTGCCAGGACACTAAGCCTCTGGTGAAAGGACCCCTCGACCGCTCCCTGCCGCCCGGCCCACCGCCGGTCCAGAGCATCGTGCTGCAACTCCCATTCGTATGTCGCCTCGCCGGCCGTCCACGCCCCGTCGCGAATGCCGTAATCGTCGAAAGCGAGCACGAACGAGGATAGCGCGACTGCTGCCCCATCGTCCCCCTGTGCCCCACGTCCGTCGACCTCGACCTTCAGGTTCTCTACAGGCGCCACGCGTGCGTACCAGTGCTCGACGATTCGATTGCGGCGGTGGATCAGGATGCGAGTAAGCGTGTCGGACGCGAATGCGTTGGGGAGGCGTCCGGCAGCGACCGCGGCTCGGATCTGCTCGTCGGAGAAGGAGCCCACCAGCTTGGCACCCCAGTAGGCATCCCGGATGGTCATGTCGGTGAAGGCGTTGTTGGGCCAGTTGGCCTTCCATGTCGCCGGATCGAACTCCTCCGCCGACATCCAGCCAATGGACGGGTCGATCACTCCCCACTCCTGGCTCTCCCAGCCGACGTGGTAGAAGCCGAGGGTGAACAGCCGGCCCACGGTGGGCCAGAGGTCGAAGTTGTACTCGGTGCCCTCGCGCGGCTCGTGCGGGCGAATGGTTCCGCTCCCCAGTGTCGCCGCGAAGTCGATCAGGTAGTGGCGCAGGTAGCCGGGCGCGACGTAGGCATCCATGGTGTTCGCGAACCGCATGTCCACGTGGTTCAGCCAGGACGACACGACGGACAGGCCCCGAAGCTCTCTCCGATGCTGGTGGTCGTAGTGGTCGTTCGGGTCATCCCTTCGGGTGCCGTCGAAGCGGAACGGGCCTTTGTCCGGCCCCGGCACGTACTTGCTGGCCACCGCGACGTAGTGCCCGCCGGGTAACGGATCGGTGAGGGCGAGCACGTCCCGGACCATCTCCAGAGTCAGCGGCCGCTCGACGAAGTCATCGTCGATTACGGTTGCCCCCTCCTCGCTGTCGATGTGCAACTGTCCGCTTCGGAAGGCGAAGATGTAGTCCTCGGGGACATGGTATCCGGCCGCGTACAGCAGGCGGTTGGAGATGACCCCGGCCGCGCTGCTCAGATAGAGGAAGCCCTTCGGGTCGAACTTCACCACGTAGCGGTCTCCGCGCGCGTCGCGAACGGTGAAGCCCGGCGAGATGCCCTGGACCTTCGCCGCGATCACGGCGAGAAGGGCCGTTGTATCGGGCCCCTCCGTGGTCGTAGGCCCGCGGAAGATTTCCTCCGGCGTCATCCGGCGACTATCGTTCCGGTGCTCGAACCAGGCCGAGTTTACTACGTCGTCGAAGTGCGTGACGTTCAGCGCCTCGTGGTTCTCACCGACCGCGCGCCGCAAGCTTATTCCCCGCGACACCTCGCCGCTGACGGCATCGTTGACCACGTACCGTGTCTCCAGTGGCTCGAATCCTCCCGGTTCCGGAATCGGCAGTGTGTCTGCGTACGCGATGGGCTGGGGACGCAGTGGAAGAGGAACCTGCCTCGCGCCGCCGCAGCCCGCCGCAGTGACGATCAGGAGCACAGCCCGTGCTGCGGCGGCAGGACACTCCGTCAGGGACATTCCGACCGGAGCGGTTCGGTCGCCTGGCCCTCGGCTCAATACCGCCATGCTCCCCTGATCCCCGCTGTCACGCCTTCCGAGCTGAACCCCAGGTACGCGACGCCGATCAGGCCCTCGGGACGCGCCAGCCGCATCCCGAACCCGTAGCTGGGATGCCAATCCGCGTCCCCGAGCTCGTTCAACCTCTCCGCCACGGTGCCGTCATGGAGGAAGACGAATCCCTCAGCTCGCGTGACGCTGTGGATGTCACGCCAGATCTCGTAGCGCCACTCACTCATCAGCGCCAGCATGTCGCGGTCCCGGAAGCGGCCGGTTGGAAAACCGAGGGCGCTGCGGCTTCCTCCCAGACTCGCCAGATGGAAGAAGGTCGCTCCGTTCCCTTCGTCGTCACGCGTCACCTCAGCGACTCCTCTCAAGGCCAGGCTCTGCCGCCCGTTGATCGGCAGGTAGCCCTGCACGACGCCCGTGATCTTGTGGAACTGCGAGTCCGTGCCGTTCGCGCCCTCGTAGTAGGCGCCCGTGACTCCGATCAGGACCCCGCGCTGTTGGAAGTCACGCCAGCGGCTCAGGTCCAAGGTGGCTCTCAGAGCGTAGCGCACGAACTCCGTGCGTTCCTCAGCCCCGAACAGAAGTCCGGTATCGAAGTCTGTCGAGTCGAAGATCGACTCGGCGCCGCCCCTCACTGGATCGTCAAGAAGGTCGTTCTCGTAGCCGATCCCGGCGTTCAACGCCAGGCCGGACAGCGGCGCGACGCCGGTCTGTAGAGAAACGTCGGCCCAGTCCCGGCGGTAGAAGGCCCGGTCGACTTCTTCCGACGACGAGCCGATGCCATAGAAAGGGCTCTCTGCTTGCCTCTCCCACTTGACCTCGGCGGATAGCCAGCTGCGCCCACCTGCGAACAGAACTCCTGCCCGGTGACGCTGCGACAGGCGCAAGGAGACTGCGGTGTGGATGTAGAACGGGTGATACCTCGAGAATAGGAACTCGAAGGCGGCTCCGCTCCGCGGCCCGATGGTGGTGCGGATGGTGGGCTTCAGGCCCCACCCGGTCATGCCTCTGTAGGCCCGCACGAGGAAGCTCGGCGGGCGCGGCGCCGTGACGTTCGCCACCAGCCAGCCGGGCAACTTGACCAGCACGACGTCCAGCGGATACCCGATCGCCTTTAACGGGAACTCTACCACGTCCACCCAGTCGGCCGCATGGGAGCCCGGCGGCCTGACGTACGAGGCGCGGATGGAATCTGCCTCCGCGTAACGTCCAGTTTCCTGATCGAGCGTCGGTGAGACCGCCCCGCCCGACACGGGCGAGGGTTCCTGCGCGGCGCCGGCCGGCACGAGCCCCGGCGCACCAACCAGCCACAGCGCCACGAGGGCGGCCCGCGATCCGATGCTCATCCGCCGCACTCCCCGCTGGCGGACGAGGCTTCACCCGCGAAAGGAAGCACCGCGAACGCGTCCATGACTTCTCCGTCACTGTCGATCACCTCGGCTGCCATCCGGTGGTCGTGGATCGTCAGGCCTACGTAGTGGTGCCTTCGGGTCACGCGTGCGGCCAGCGGCGAGGGCCGTACGTCCCGCGCATACATCGAGGCTCCGCCGCCGCCGGTGAGAATGTATACCGGCCCACAACCCTCTTCCACCGGCCGTCCGTGCCGCAGGGGCCACAGTCGCTCGTAGTGGTGGTCGTGACCCGCGGCTACCAGATCAACCCCGTAGCGTTCGAACAGGGGAACCAGGTTCCGGCGGAGATCTGCGTCCGGTCCATGAGCGCTGATACCGATGGCGTGACTGTACACCGAGTGGTGCATGTACACGATCATCCACCGGACTGTCGGGTCGGTGCTTCCATCCCGCAGAGTCTCCTGCAGCCATTCGAATTGGCGCCCGGCCCCCGCGCGCAACAGCCCAACATCATCAGTCGGGCTGGAGGTGTCCAGTGCGACGAACAGTGCGTTGCCCCAGCGGAACGAGTAGTACCTGACGCCGGCCCGGGGAGGCTCCCAATAGAAAGCCTCGTCGTAAGAGAGACCTCCGTCCGCCCGCAGATCGTGGTTACCGGCCACCGGGAAGAAGGGAACGGTCGACAGGACTCGTTGATAGACCCGGAAGTGCCGCTGGGTGAAAGCCGACCGGCTCCCGTTGTCATACGCGAGGTCGCCCGTGTGGATGGCCAGGTGCCAACTGGTCCGCCTCATGAGCGAGGCCAGCGAGGTCTGGGCCTGCGATCCCCAGCCCGAGTCACCGAACACCAGGACGCGCGTCGCGTGGCTCCCGGAGCCATGGTCAGCCATCGCCGCCGACGGCGCCGTCTCGAACGCGTACGGATCCGTGCGGACGCCGGCGGCCGATACCATGTACTCGACCCGGGTCGACGGCTCGAGTCCAGCGATGACAGCCAGCCGCGAGCCTCCGTGCGGCTGGGCCATGACCGACCGCCACGCCTGCTCCTGTGCATCCCGCCTGTAGAACAGCGTGTCGGGAGCGCCATCGGTCATCCACAGCACTCGGGCTGACGCCGTGTCGACCGCCTGGACGTACGGCGCCCGTACGTACGGCGCGGGGGGCAGCGGAATATCGACCGGATCGTACGGACGGGGGTAGCAGCCAGTGAGTGCCGCCATCGCCGCCAGGAGGCCGGCCACGGCCGGCATGCGGCGATACCACCAGGATATGCCGGGATGGCGGAAACGGGCCGTCGGTCCTGCGTGTTGCATGCCAGAACGGCGGCTCACGAAGCGAAACGGGGGCTGTGCGCAGGCGCGGATCGTGCGCACTGTCCGGGCGGTCTGATAGAATACCCTGAGGAGGCGGCGACAGGCAGACGGCGACGAGCCGTCCGCGGCCCAGATGTCCAAACGGAAACGAGAACTCGAGATCATGCGCGACGAAAAGAATACAGCGGCGGTTCCGCTTCTCCAAGAATACATCTCGGCCCCCTGGCAGGTGGGGGACGTAAAGGTCGCCTGGGACGACTCCGACGACGACGGACCGGGGCCGGAACTGAGGGAGAGGGAGGAAGAGAGGCGATTCCGGCTGCCCGTCCTGCCCCTGCGGGGGACGGTTGTCTTTCCGGCGGTGGCAGCCCCGATCGCAGCCGGGCGCGAGAAGACCCTCGCGGCGATCGAGAGGGCGCTGAAGGGCGACAAGAGGCTGCTGGCAGTGGCCCAGCTGGAGGCCGAGCTGGAGGACCCGGTCCCGGAGGGGCTGTACCGCGTGGGCACGATCTGCCGGATAGCGCAGATGCAAAGAGTGCCCGGCGGCATTCAGCTTGTTGTCCAGGGAAACGCTCGCGGTGCCGTTCTGGAGTACGACGATCAAGGGGAGTTCCTCGAGGCGCTGGTGCGCCGAATGGAGGACATGTCACCGCTGGACCCGGACGATTCCGCCTACGCGGCTCTCTACAAGGAGGTGCGTGAGCGTGCGGCGCAGCTGAGCCGTCTTCGAGGCGTACCCACCGAGATCGTCGACCACCTTCTCGGCGGCGCCGCGTCCGGTGGCGAGCTTGCCGACCTGGTGGGCTTCTACACGGAGCTCGACGTGCCGGAGAAGCAGGATCTTCTGGAGACGCTGTCGGTGGAGGACCGGCTTCGCAAGCTGCTGCTCCACCTGCAGAGGCAGATCGGAGTCCTGGAGGCGCAGGCGCAGATCCGGAGCAAGGTTCAGGAGGAGTTGGGCGAGCGGCAGCGCGAGGTCTTCCTGCGGGAGCAGATGAAGGCGATCCAGCACGAGCTCGGAGACGACGCGGACTCGGCGGATATCGAGGAACTCCGCGAGCGGCTCGACGCACTGGATCTCTCCGTAGAGGCGCGAACGGAAGTCGATCGCGAGCTTCGACGGCTGGAGCGGGTTCCCCGCGAGTCCGCGGAAGCGCAGGTAATTCGGACGTTCCTCGAGACGGTGGCCGACCTGCCGTGGAGCTCGCGCACGGTCGACAGGCTCGACCTGCGGCGTGCCGAAGAGATCCTGGAGCGGGACCACTACGGACTGTCCGACGTCAAGGACCGGGTATTGGACTTCCTGGCCGTGCGCAAGCTGCAGGAACAGCGGAACGAGGCCCGGTCCGACGCCCCTCCAGCCGCCGAAGCGTTGCCGGAAGACGAGGAGCCCGCACAGGAGGTGAGCGATAACGAGCCGGAGGACGAAGGCGACGGCGTGCCCGGCCAGGCGGACGACCGGACCGGGTCGACTATCCTCTTCGTGGGCCCCCCGGGGGTCGGCAAGACTTCCATCGCTAAGTCGATCGCTGACGCCATGGGCCGCAAGTACGTTCGCGTGTCGCTCGGAGGCGCTCGCGATGAAGCCGACATACGCGGCCACCGCAGGACGTACGTGGGGGCCCTTCCCGGCAGGATCATCGAAGGGCTCAAGCGAGCCGGGAGCAAGAATCCGGTCTTCCTGCTCGACGAGGTGGACAAGTTGGGGGTGTCGTTTCAGGGCGATCCGTCGGCTGCGCTGATGGAGGTCCTGGACCCGGCGCAGAACGATTCGTTCGTGGATCACTACCTCGGCGTACCCTTCGATCTGTCCGCGGTGCTGTTCATCGCCACGGCGAACTTCCCGCACCAGATACCCGGCCCGTTGCGCGACCGCATGGAAGCCATCGAGTTCGTGGGCTACACCGCCAACGACAAGCTGGAGATCGCCAGGAGGTATCTGCTCCCGCGGCAGCGCGAGCAGAACGGTATGGAGAGGGAGCAGCTCGAAGTCTCGGACGACGCCATTCGTGAGATCATCTCCAGCTATACCCGTGAATCGGGTGTACGGAACCTCGAGCGGGAGTTGGGCTCCATCGCACGCAAGAGCGCCCGCAGGATAGCTTCGGACGAGGCGGAGCGGGTCGAGGTCACGCCCGAGGATCTGCGGGATTTCCTCGGTCAGCCGAAGGTCTATCCGGAGAAGAAGCTGGAGGAGAACACGGTGGGCGTGGCCACCGGCATGTACTACACGCCCGCCGGAGGCGACATCATGCTGGTGGAGTGCAGCGTGATGGAGGGCAAGGATGGACTGGTTCTCACCGGTCAGCTCGGTGACGTGATGAAGGAGAGCGCGCGGGCCGCGCTCACATACGCCCGCACGCACGCGGATGAGGTGGGCATACCCGAGAGCATGCTGTCGGACCACGAGATCCACGTCCACGTGCCAGCCGGAGCGGTCCCGAAGGAGGGACCTTCCGCGGGCATCGCTATGGCCATGGCTCTCATCAGCGCGCTCAGCGGCCTGCCCGTGCGTCACGACGTGGCCATGACCGGAGAGCTCACGCTGACCGGCCGGGTGCTGCCCATTGGCGGCGTGAAGGAGAAGGTGCTGGGGGCTCAGCGGGCGGGCATCGAGTGCATCGTTCTGCCGGTGGAAAACAAGGGCGATCTGGAAGAGCTGCCGGATGACGTCCGGAGCGCCAGCCAGTTCGTCTTCGCCGCGACGCTCAACGAGGTGAAAGCGACGGCGCTGCGGGAAGCTCAGCCATCCTGACGCGCGCGCAACCGCCGGCCCATCGATCGGCCGGCGCCGAGCGCCCAGCGGATCAGGCGAGTCCGAGAATCGGCGGCAAACTCTCCGGCGTCGGGACCCAGTAGTCGGGCCGTTTCGGCTCCAGCTGCTCGCGCGTGAAGGGGCCCCACAGGGCAGCCGCCGTTCGCACTCCGGCGGCCCGGCCGGCGTCCATGTCGTGCGTGCTATCGCCGACGAACAGCGCCCGGGCGGGCGCGTCCTCGCCCAGGGCCTGCAGGGCCGTCAGGACCGGGGCCGGATCCGGCTTGTATCGCGTCACGTCGTCCGAGGTTACCACCACCTCGAACCACGCCGCCTCGATTCCGCAGTGCCGCAGTCCCCTGTGGGTAGCCCTCGATCGCTTGCTCGTAACGATACCGAGGGAGATGGCCTCGTCGCGAAGTCTTTCCAGGACAGGACGCATGGTCGGGAAAGGGCGTACCAGGAATTCGTGGTGAGCTTCGTTGTGGGCGCTGTACGTCTCCAGCATCGCCTGCAGCTCCACCTCGTCGCGAGCGAAATCGCGCAGCTGGACAGCAAGAGGGCAGCCCATGGTGGCGAGCCAGACATCGTCCGGAGGCACGCTACCCAGGTGAGTGCGCATCGTGCGCCGGTAGGAGGCGAGGATGAGATCAGTGCTGTCTATCAGCGTTCCGTCCAGATCGAACAGAACCGTCCCGATAGACGGCTCACGGCTCCTCGTCAACCGCTAACTCCGGCTGCCGTTGAGGCCGACGGCGGCGGTGAAGCGTCGGCGGAATTCGTCCGGCTCCAGCCCGGCGGCGTCGGCGAGCGTCGCCAGCATCACCGAATCCTCGAGGTCCCGTGGCTCCAGTCGAATCATGTATTGCCGGGCGACCCGGTAGTGCTCCGCCCCGGTATCCACCAGACGGACCCGTGTTCGTCCAGATTCCGGATCACGCAGCTCCTCGAAGGGCAGCACCCGCAAGTGCCCGGCACGGCCGAGGCACACGACACCTCCGTCGCGAAGGCTGTCGTCCTCAGGCTCGGACAGGAGGAAGCGCACGGCCCCGTAGCCCAACGTTCGCGTGTAGTCGATGTCGAAAGTGATTGGTTTCGCGCAGCGGAGCTCGTAGCCCAGGCGCAGGTCCGTGACCGAGACCCTCTCCCCACGTGCGGTGAAGCGCCGCTGCACCTCCCGCTTCAGGATCGTCTCCAGGGGGATCTCGGCCAGGCGAAGGTGGTCGTAGGCATCGTACTCCACCTGTACGCCAGGAATTCCAGCCAGCTCATCCGGATCGATCTTCTCGCCTATCCCTTCGGCGATTATCGCCAGGCCGTCCCTCCGTCCCAGGGCACGGCGTTTGAGAATCGCCCCTTCGAGGATCGTGCACACGTCGTCGAAAGTGATCCGGTCTCCGGGGAACTCCTCCGGTATGATGGTGAGAGTGGCTGCCGCCGCCTTTCCGATGCCCAGGGCCAGATGGCCCGATTTCCGTCCCATCACCACCACGAAGAACCACCGGTTGGTGGTCCGTGAGTCCTCCATGAGGTTCAGGGTGAGCTCGCTGCCGACGTGCCGAGCGGTCTCGTACCCGAAGGTCGGCATGTCTCCGGGCAGTGGAAGGTCGTTATCGATGGTCTTGGGGACGTGCGCGACACGCAGCGCCCCGCCTGCCGCGGCGGCGACCTCCCGGGCGCTGAAAGCGGTGTCGTCTCCCCCTATGGTGATCAGGTGGCAGATGCCCAGGTCCTGCAGTGACATCACCGTCCGATGAAGAGCCTCGTCGGTCCGCGTGGGATTCGCCCGGGAGGTACGCAGAATCGACCCGCCGTCTTTGTGGATGCGCGAGACATCGGCGATCGTGAGCGGTCGCGTAACGTCGGTTCGGCCGGCCATGAGGTGCTCGAAGCCGTCGAAGATTCCGATGACCTCATGTCCCTCGTCCACGGCTTTCAGCGCAGCCGCGCTGATCGCGCTGTTGATGCCGGGAGCCGGACCGCCACCCACCAGGATCCCTATGCGCGCCCTCTGCTCATCCATCACCCGCCGCCTTTCAAACCAGCCATCGCGGTGTAGGGCTGATGAACATGCACTTCCCGCGGCCGACTTGCCATGTTTTCATGGAACCGTGATGACGTCAAGGTCGAGCAGCCGCGGTGTCTCGTATGGCCTCGTCTGCGCGGCATCCTGCATCGATTGCAGCCGGGAGGTGATCCGTGCCGCTCACCTCGACCCTCGTCAACCGACGCAATGGCATGTGGTTATGGTCGCCGCGCCGCCGGGGCATGCGCTTTGCTCGAGACTCGGACGGACAAGAGCGCTCGCGGCGCCCGGCAAGAGAGAGCGGGCGTTGTGACAAACGTTTGGCCGTTACAGCGTGCGACGCGGCACGCGGAGGTACTCATGCGTAGAGATCGGGTGGGCCTTGTGTTACCGCTTCTCCTGGGGGCGTTCGGCTTGGCCGGGTGCGGCGATGATGACCCCACGGGTCCCGGTGGTTCCGAATTCGATCCGCAGGCAGCCGCCCAAGCGGTGGCGGGCCTGCAGGCCGAGCTGGACGACGACAGCGACATCCTCATGAGCCTCGGGCTGGTGGGCCCGGCACTGGCGGCGGAAGGAGGAGCCGCTTCGATGGTCGTGCCGCAGCAGGTCGGTGAGCCGGTCGCGCCCATGGCCGCCCAGGTAGTCCATGATTACGTGCTTTCCGGCGGTACCGCTGCTCCGATCTTCCCGAGCAATCTGCTGGGCAAGACTTTCACCTGGAGCGAGGGCCTGGGAAGGTACGCTCTGAGCGAGCTGGCGGGGGCACCCGCCAACGGCGTGCGGTTCATCCTCTATTCCATCAACCCGCTGACGGGCGTGCCGACGACCCCGCTGGTGGAGATCGGCTTCCTGGATCTCACGGACGACAGCGATGCATTTGCCACCCGCCTGGGCGTGCGGGCGGTGAGCGATGGCGTGGCCCTGGTTGACTACTCCATCGAGGCCAGTTTCGCCGCGGTCGGTGAGGACGTGAGCGTGACGCTGGTGGCGCTGGGATACGTGTCAGACGGCAGCGTCCAGCTGGATTTCGACCTCTCTCAGACGGCCACCATCTCCACGGCATCGGAGACGATTTCGCTGGACGTTACCTACGATCTGGGAGTGGCCGGCCAGAACGCCAGCGTACGGCTGAACATCAGCGGTGAGTTCAGCTTCGCCCAGGAGGGTGGCCCAGAGACGGCCACCATGAGCCTGCAGATCCAGCATGGCGGAGACACCGCGGTGATGTCCGCCGAGCTGGCTGCGGACAACTCGCTGAGCGGCACGATCTCACACAACGGGGCCGTCGTCGTCGTCATCAGCGGCACAGAGGCTGATCCCGTGTTCACGCGTGCCGACGGCGAGACGCTCACCGCGGCCGACGTGGAAGCCCTCGCGGATCTGTTCGGCATGATCGAGGACATCTTCGACTTCGCGGAGAACCTGTTCGAACCGTTCGACGACGGCATCTGAACCCTGACGGCGGCACTTCCCGGGTCGGGTCGGGCGAGGGCGCCAAAGAGCGCGGGGCCGGTGCCGAAGTCGCCCGGCCCCGTCCCTTTTCCGGCGGACACGTTCCCTCCCGCCTTCGCGTCAGGTCTGGTCGGCGATCCTGCGCAGGGCCCGGCGCACCAGGACCGGCGCCATCGCCCGACGCCACTCCCCGTCCACTATGATGTTGTCCAGCGGATGGCACTGGCGGAACGCCTCCCGCGCCACCTGATCGATCAGGGCGGGCGTGAGGCGCTCGCCCGCCGCCAGTTCCTGAACTTGACCCACGCGCCTTGGATAGGCACCCATTCCCGAGGCGACCATTGCCAGGTCGGTCACCCTTCCGACCTCGTCCAGCCCCGCAGCGACGGCCAGGTTCAGCAGAGGAAAGTCGATCGACTCGCGGATGCGGAGCTTCTCGAAGGCGTAACGGGTGCCGGGTTTCGGCGCGGGGAGGAATACCGATATCACCAGCTCGTCCGGGCCCAAGCGGCGGTTCCACACTCCGTCCGAGGTGAAGAAGCGCTCGACCTCGATGGTGCGCCGAGTCTCCATCCCCGCGATCTCCAACTGAGCCCCGACCGTCATCAGTACCGGGGGCGAGTCCGCGGAGTGCGCGGCCACGCACCGTGTCCCCCCTCTCACGACGTGGCACACATCGCCGTCCTTCTTGAGGCAGAAACCCAGAGCCTTCCGCCAGAAGAACGTCTGGTTGTAATACGTGCAGCGCGTGTCGAGGCAGATGTTGCCGCCTATGGTGCCGACACGACGCAGCTGCGGTCCGGAGATCAGCGAGCAGGCCCGGGCCAGCGAGGGATAGCGACGGCGCACGAGCGGGTGGCGCGCGATGGAGTCGATGGTCTCGGCCGAGCCAATCCGGACTCCTCCTTCCTCCTCGCCGACTCCGTACATCTCCGGAATCCTGCGCAGGGAGACCAAGTGCCCGGGGGTGAACAGCCTGTGCTTCATGTTGGGAACGAGGTCCGTCCCGCCGGCGATGGGCATGGCGTCGCCAGCGTGCTCGGCGAGCAGGGCGAGCGCCCCCTCGACCGTCTCCGGTCGGTGGTACTCGTACGGGTGCAGCCGCAGCATCAGCTCCCGCTCCTCATACCGCGGCGCCGGCCCGGAGCTCGCTCAGCAGCTCGGACAACCTGCGCAGCGCCGCTGCCAGCTTTGCGCCCTCGTATCCGTACCCGACCCGGAAGTATCCCTCGAGGCCGAAGTGCACGCCCGGCACCAGCAGCACGCTCTTGTCCACGCGAAGCCTCTCCGCTAGCTCCGCGGAGCCGATCGGAAGCTCGTAGCCGAAGAAGGCTATGGCCCCCGCCTCGGGCCGACGGAATCTGAGCACGTCCTGGTGCGCGATCGCCCACTCCGTGAGCGTCTCCAGGTTCGCACGCATTATCCCGCGACCGCGATTCAGCAGCCGCGAGCGCGTGGCAGGGTCGAGCGCGGCCGTCGCCAGCCGATCGGAGAGCGCTGACGGCGCGATGGTCGTGTAGTCCTTGCGGGCCCATAGCTCGTCCCGCCAGCCGGCGGGACCGACGATCCATCCCAGCCGAAGTCCCGGCAACCCGTAGGCCTTCGATAGCGATCCGCTAACCAGCACTCGCTCGGCACGGCCCCAGAAGCTCGCCGCCGGCTCGCCCGACAGCTCGGCACCGGCGTACACCTCGTCGGCCAGGATCCAGGCACCGTTCCGATCGGCCGCACTCGCTATCTCGGCGGCCGCCTCTTCCGCCAGGAGCGCTCCCGTCGGATTGTTGGGGCTGGTAATCACCACCAGCTTCGTCCCCGGGCAGATCAGCTCCTGCGCCGCGCCGGGCGCCGGCTGCCAGCCGCGCTCCTCCTCGAGCCACAGCGCGGTAACCTCGGCCCCCAGGCCGGAGGCTAGGCCGGGCGTCTGGGCATACGCGGGTTGTACGACGACCACCCGGTCACCGGGCTCCACCAGTCGCCACATGCTGACGAAGTTCGCCTCCGCGCTGCCGGTGGTGGCCACGACGTTGTCCGCCCGGCACTCCGGAAAGATGGCCGCGATCCGCTCTCGCAGATCCTCGCTTCCGTCGGTCTGACCGTAGCCTAACTTGGTTCCGCCGGGTTCCACGCCGGCGAACTCGCAGAATCCCTCCAGGGTGAACGGGAGTACCCCGCTCTCCGAGAGGTTGAACTCCACCTCGTTCTCGTAGAGCGATTGCCAGCGCTCCATGAGGAAAGGCGGCTGTTTCATGGGCCGGTCTCCTCCCGCGCCGTCGTCCGCGCCGGCCCGGCGGCCACCCGCCGGGGAGCCAGGCCACCGCTCATTCCGCGTCCGCTCCTCTCAGCCGCTCTGCGAAGCGTGCCCGGAACTTCGCCAGCTTCGGCGCGATTATCACACGGCAGTATGCCTGGTCGGGGTTACGCGCATAGTACTCCCGATGTTGATCCTCGGCCGGGTAGAACCCCTCGAAGGGAGTGACCTCGGTGACGACGGGGGCGTCCCACGGCCCGTCCCGCTCCAGTTCTCCGATGACTTCCTGCGCGATCTTCCGCTGGGCGTCGGAGTGGACGAAGATCACCGACCGATACTGGGTCCCCACGTCGTCGCCCTGCTGGTCCGGCGTCGTCGGGTCGTGGATGGCGAAGAAGATCTCGAGCAACTCCCGATACGAGATCGCTTCGGAATCGAAGGTGACGTGCACGACTTCGGCGTGGCCGGTGGTCCCTGTGCAGACCTGCTCGTAGGACGGGCTCTCCACGTGCCCGCCCGCGTAGCCCGACTCAACCGTGCCTACGCCCCGGAGGTCGGCGAACACAGCTTCCAGACACCAGAAGCATCCGCCCGCCAGCGTGGCCACCTCTCGAGCTGGCATCTCCACCGGCGGTTAGCCCTTCTCCTGCATCGCCCGCCACACCCGATCCGGGGTGAAAGGCAGCGAATCCATGCGTACGCCCACCGCATCGTAGATGGCGTTGGCAATGGCCGGCAGCGACGGATGCAACGGCCCTTCGCCGGCCTCCTTCGCACCATAAGGCCCTTCGGGGTCGACCGCTTCCACGATTATGGCCACGAACTCCGGGCAGTCGAGCGATGTCGGAATGCGGTAGTCGAGAAGCGACGGCCCGTGATGGAGACCACCCTCGTGCTCGCCTCGCATCATCGCATGCTCTTCCATCACCGCCTCGGCCCAACCCATGTACGCCGACCCCTCGATCTGGCCCTCCACCAAGGCCGGGTTCAGGGCGCGGCCACAGTCGTGCGCCACCCAGATCTTCTCGACGCGCACGAAGCCCGTCTCGGGATCCACCTCCGCCTCCGCCACGTGGGCCGTGAAGCTGTACGCCGGAGAAGCCCCTATGGTGCCGCCGCGATAATCCCCGTGCACTCCCTCCTTCGGCGTGTTGTAGTGCCCGACCGAGCCCAGTGTCCCATGCTCCGCCTCCGCCAGGTGGAAGGCGGCCGCTATGGGGAGGCGGTGATCGGGGTTCGCCGCCTCCGCGCGGTCGAACGCCCAGCCTCCGGCCAGCTCGACGCGATCCGCCCTTATGGACCACTCTCTTGCCACTGACGAGCGGATTTTGTCCCCAAGCTCCCGGCACGCCATCAGGCAGGCGTTTCCCACCATCAGCGTCTCGCGGGACGAATATGCCCCCAAGTCCACCGGAGTGAGGTCCGTGTCCGCCGAGAACACGCGCACGTAGTCGATCGGCACGCCCAGCTCTTCCGCGGCGATGCAGGCCATGGTCGCATCAGAGCCCTGACCGATTTCCGAGGCGCCGTGCAGGACCGTTACCCGGCCCGAGCGCTCGATCTGCACCTGCGCGGACGCCTGCGGCAGAGGATTCGGGTATATGGGGTAGTTTGTGCCCGAGATGTAGCACGATCCCGCCACCCCGACTCCCCGGCCATACGGCAGCTTGCGGAATTTGTCCTTCCATCCGCTCGCCTGTTCGACCGCGTCGAGGCATTCCAGGAAGCCGTTCGACAGTATCCGAAACTCGTTCACCGTGCGTCCCGTGCCCATGAAGTTCACGCGGCGGAACTCGATGGGGTCCATTTCCAGCGCCTCCGCCACTTTGTCCAAGGACACCTCGAAAGCGAAGCGAGGCTGGACCGAGCCGTGCCCTCGCTTCGGGCCGCACGGCGGCTTGTTGGTGTAGACTCGCGTGGACTCGAAGCGGTACGAATCGATGGTGTACGGAGCGGTGAGGAGCTGTCCGCTGTAGTACGTGGTCACCAGGCCGAACGAGGCGTAGGCCCCACCGTCAAGAATCGTCTTGGCATCCACGGCCCGGATGCGGCCGTCCTTCGAAGCTCCCACGGTGTAGGTCATCTTCATCGGGTGGCGGCCGCGGTGCGCGTAGAACACCTCCTCGCGGGTGTACAGGCACTTGACCGGACGTCCCGTGCGCAGTGCCAGGAGGGCCACGCAGAATTCGAGGTCGAAGGGCTCCGACTTCCCGCCGAACGCCCCGCCGACGGCTGGCTGAATGACTCGGATCCTGGCCGGGTCGAGCTCGAGCACCCGCGCCAGCTCGCGGTGCAGATAGTGGGGGACCTGGGTGGCCGACCACACCGTGAGCATGCCATCCTGGGCCACCCGGGCCAGGGAGCAGTGGGGCTCGATGGCCGTGTGTGTCGTGCCGTGGAAGACGTATTCCCCCTGCACCGTGAGGTGAGCGGTGGACATCAGCTCGTCCACCTCGCCGAACTCGAGCTTAACGTGCTTGGTGACGTTGCCGTTGAGGCCTTCCTTCCTCGGCGCATGGATCGCCGTCTCCGGATTGGACAGCGCCTCCTCGGGGTCCAGCAGGTGCGGCAGCGGCTCGTAGTCGATGTCGATGAGGTCGAGCGCCGCCAGGGCCGTACCCTCGTCCACCGCGGCGACGGAGGCTACAGCGTCGCCCACGAACCGCACTTTATCCAGCGCCAGCGCGTGCTCGTCCCTGGTCCACGGTATGATGCCATACGCCGTCGGCAGATCGCTTCCGGTTATCACGGCGTGCACGCCATCCAGTGCCAGGGCCTGCGCAGTGTCGATCGACCGGATTCTCGCGTGGGGGTGGACACTCCGCAGGATCTTGGCGTGCAGCATCCCCGGAAGGACTATGTCGTCCGTATAGATCTCCGCGCCGCTCGACTTAGAGAGCCCGTCGCCGCGGCGGTTCCGGCGGCCGATGTGTCGAAACACGCCGGCTTCGGCGCCGCCGGCCAGCTCGCCGAGCGACTCCGGATCGTCCGCTCGCTCTTCCTGCAGTGGGTGTAGCTCCTCGATCAGCACGGCGCCTATTCAGGGGTTCGAGGCTGGAGCAGCCGCGGCTCCTCGCTTCTTCGCCAGCAGATCAACAGGGCTTTGGTCGAGCCGCATCGCCTCACCGGCGAGCTCGACCGCCTCGAAGATCTTCGTGTAACCGGTGCACCGGCACAGATTGCCGGCCAGCGCCCTCGCGATCTCCTCACGCGTTGCGGCTGGATTCTCTTCCAGAAGCGCAAAAGCGCTGCACAGGATGCCCGGTGTGCAGAAGCCGCACTGGGCGCCACCCGTCAGATCCAGCGCGTCCTGTAGTGGGTGCGGATCTGACCCGAGCGCCAGACCCTCGACCGTCGTGACGTCGTGACCGTCCGCCTCCTGTGTGGGGAGGATGCAGGACAGCACCGCGCGGCCGTCGAGGATCACGGTGCATGCTCCGCAATCACCCTTGTCGCAGCCCTGCTTCGACCCGGTGAGTCCCAACCCGTAGCGGAGCGTCTCCAGCAGCGTGTACTGAGACGGAACGCCCACTTCCACGGCGTCTCCGTTGACACGGAACCTCACGATCTGCTTCAACCCGACCAGCCCGCTTTTCTGTTCCGCTGCAACATCTTCTCCCGTGCGACAACCCGGAACCGCCGGCTGATCTTGCAGCCGCAGGGCGTCGCGTTCGTGCATTGGCCTCACAAGCAGGTTAGACTCCGGATCTTTCGCGGGTCAAGCGGCCGACGAGACAGGTGAATCGGTCGCCGGCGTGCGCGGTCCAGGCCGGTGGGCCAAGGAGTCGGTAGAAGGGGAAGATGAGGGTCTCTCGAGTCACGATCGCTCTGGTCGTCACGATGGCCGGTGTGCTGTGGCCAGCGTGGTCCGCACGGGCCCAGGACGCCACGATCAGCGTCGACCGGTGGCTCATCTCGACCCCGTTCCCCGTCCACGATGACGATCCGTTGAATGTCGAGTACCTCTCCGCCCCCGGAGAGTCGGGTATTCTGCCGGAGCGGGGCGTGGAGGCCGGAGCCGCCGAATGGAGACTGGTGCGGGAAAGCCCAGGGATGGTAGGCCTGGACGCGATCCTGGGGGAGCGAACCCAGCCGTCGGTGATCTACGGCCACACCTACATCAGATCTCCCGAGGATCGAACCGTCTGGCTTTGGTGGCAGGGGCAGCGATGTTCGCACACGAGAGCGTGGCTGAACGGACGTTCTTTGTCGCCACCCGATCCGGGTGGGGGAGCAGCGGTGCGCCTGGGTCTCGGGTGGAACACGCTGCTGCTGAAGAGCGCCAGCCGGGACTGTCCACACGGATTCGAGGCCCGGCTGAGCACCGTGTCCCCGGGCACCCTGCAGGGCATCCAGGTCCAGGCATCCAGGCCGCCCGGAGACGTTCGCACGGGACCGGAGCCCTGGGTCCTCGCGCGCGACGACGCCGGACCTGTCCCGTCGCTCGCGTGGGGCGGACGCGAGCTGACGGGCGCCCTCCGGATCCGCCTGACCTCGTGGGCCCGGACACCGGTGGACAGCGTCCGGCTGAAGGTGGAGGCAGGTGGCGCCGAGGCTCAGGCCGTGGCCCGCTGGCTGACGCCGGGCCAGATAGACTCGGTTCTCATCCGGGTGCCGTTCGCCGGACTGGTGCGGGTGACGGGGGGGACTGCGGCCGTGTGGCTAGACATGCGCTGGGATGAGGAGAGGGTGGAGCAGCCACTGTCGCTCGAGGCGGGACTCCTGCTGCGGGCTTTGCACGCACCCGTTCGTCTTCTCGGCTGGACCGCGCCGGCAGTCGGGAGCAGACACGGCGGTGAGGACGCCGGCCGTGCCGCACAGGGGGGCGGTGAGGCAATGGCCGTAGCGGGAGACTCGACTGCGGGCCCGGAGCTGCCTCAGGCGCCGGGAAGGTTGCTGGTCGGGCGGTGGCAGGTCCCCGGGTCGCTGTCCGGGTTCACCCTGGCCCTGGATATCGCAGAATCCCCGGGCACCTATCGCCTGAACTCCAGAGCGGTGGAAGCCGAGGCTGACCTGATTCCTCTGTGCTCGGAGTGCCCCAGAAATACCTGGATCGCCATCCAGGTGACGTCTTCCGACGCGTGGTCGGCCCTACCAGCGGTCCGTGTCATGGACCCTGGTTTCCCGGCGACAGGCGGCGCCGGTGGATCGCCCTCTGCAGTGGAGTGGATTCGACTGCTCGACGAGGACGGAAACAGCGGGTACCGGGCGGCCGGGCTGGAGATCGCACGGAAGCGTGATTCTCTGGAACCCTCGGACGGGACGACGGAATGATGGCAGCCTGGCAGAGAGATCCTGCTTGCTGCAGGTATCGTTGCAGGTATCCCGGAGCCGGCCGGATCGGGGCCTTGCTGTGGACCGTCCTGGCGTCCGGCGCCTGCAGCAGCGGAGAAACGGCCGTCGTTGACAGCGAAGACGCTTGCGGCGTTCCGCAGGTACTCGGGCAACTGCCGGAACCCCTCGCGGAGGCCTCCGGAATCGCCCGCGACCCGAGGAACCCCGATCTGTTCTGGCTCCACAATGACAGCGGCAACGATCCGCTGTTGTTCGCGGTGGACGGGACGGGAGCGCTCGTGAACAGGGTGTGGGTAGCGGCAACGGAAAACGTGGACGTCGAGGATATCGCGCTGGCGCGTTGCGACGACGAATGGTGTCTGTACCTGGCTGACATAGGCGACAACGGAGCGGTGAGGCCGCACGTGCAGGTTCACCGCCTTCCGCTTCCTGCGACGGCGGCCGGAGGAAGTCTTCCCGTCGGCGAACCCACCGTGACACCGGAGGCCACGTACACGCTTACGTATCCCGACGGAGCGCGTGACGCCGAGTCGCTGGTGGTGGATCACCGCCGTGGGGAGCTGCTGATCGTCAGCAAGGGCCGGGATGGAAATATCTCCCTGTACGGTGTGCCGCTTGCCGTCCTGAACAGCGACAGTGGTCCGGCCACTCTCGGGCGCATCGGCTCCCTGGCCGTGCCAATCGGCGAGAGCACGACGCAGTATGTCACCGCCGCCGATCTGTCTCCTGACGGACGTACGATGGCCGTGCGCAGCTACTCGACGCTATTTCTGTTCGCGTGGGATGGCGGAGGTGCTTTCGACACCACACAGACGCCGTCCGCGGCGTCGCTGGTCGGCCTGCTGGAGCCACAGGGAGAGGGTCTGGCCTTCGCGGGTGATGGAGATTGGCTGTACCTGGCGAGTGAGGCCCGCGACGGGCGCCCGCCGCAGCTCAGCCGGATTCTTTGTCGGGCGGAGTAGGCCGCACCGGGGCGTCCTCTTTTCTCTCTTCCCCGAACATCGGGATCTGCTCCGTACCGGAGCCCGTCACCGCTCCCGTCGCTTCGACCTCCGAATTCGGCGCCAGATAGGGGGACGCCTGCGTCATGGCTGGCCCTGGCTCGGAACGCTTCGCCTTTTGCGGGGGGCGCGGGCCGGTGCCAGCCGAGAAGAACGACTCGCGCCCCGGAATCGCGGAACGGGGATCCGCATCCTCCAGCTCACGCTGAATCTGGTTCAGGCTGCGGCGGAACTCGCGCATGGCATGCCCGAGCGAGCGGGCGATCTCCGGGAATCGTCGGGGACCGAAGAACACGAGGACGATTAGGAAGATCACCGCCAGCTCCGAGAACCCCAGACTCCCTATGCCCATCGCTCCAGCCGCGGGTCAGGTGGACAGCGCACGCAGCACCTCCTGCCCGTAGAACATCCCAATGTAGCGCGCCTGGATGGGAGTAACCCGGCGCACTGCCCAGATCAGTTCCACATCCCTCGGCTCCGCCGGCATGGAGGTGAGGCGCATCCCGCACTCCCGGGGGAGCCTGTTACCCTTACGCAGATTGCACCTGCTGCAGGCGGTGACCACGTTGGTCCACCCGTTGTCACCGCCGCGGGAAAGCGGGATGATATGATCCCGGGTCAGCGACTCACGGTGGCCGAACTCCCGCCGGTGACGGGCGCAGTACTGGCAGCGATAGCCGTCCCGGGCGAAGAGGAAAGTGTTGGTCACCTGCCGGCGGAACTTGCGGGGCACATGGATGTAGCGGACGAGGCGTATCACCACCGGAGTGGGATAACGGGCGGACTCCGATCGGAACGGCCGTTCCTCGTCCACCTCCAGTGCCTCGGCCTTGCGGTCGATGACGAGCCGGAGAGCGCGCCGAACCGGGATTATGGTCAGCGGCTCGAATGACGCGTTGAGTGCCAGACAGCCCATGGTTCAGATGACCTCCGCCGTTGCCGCGCGAGTTTAGAGGAGGCGCTCGCGGACAGTCAAGAAAGAGCAGCATGGGGAATATAACGGAGTCGCAGCCTTCTCCGCTCGTTACCACGGACCGACCGGCGGGGACGTACTGCAGGATCGCATTCCCGCGACCCGTGCTGCAGACGTTCGCCTACCGCTTGCCCGAACGTCTGCGCCGGGCAGCCCGGCCCGGTATGCGAGCCCTGGTGCCGTTCGGCAGCCGCTCCCTGCCGGGGCTGATCCTGGAGCGGGTCGATCGCCCGGGGCGAGAGGCGGTCCGAGAGGTGATCGACCTGCTGGACGCGGAGCCCCTGCTCACGGCGCCGTTGCTATCGCTGTGCGCCTGGATCGCAGAGTACTACGTCGCGCCGCCGGGCCTGGTGGCCCGCGCCGCTCTCCCACCGGGACTTCTCGGGGGATCTGACGCTCGCTCGCCGCAGCCACTCCGGCGCAAAGTCGTCCGCATCACGAGAGAGCTACCGACGCTGTTGGAGCGGGAAAGGCTCTTCGGACGCGCCGGGCGGCAGCGCGAGGCATACGAGGCGCTGGATGGAATGGGTGGGAGCGCCTCCGTCGTGCATATGCAGCGTCACCTCGGGTTCAGCCGTTCGGTCATCAAGGGGCTGGTCAGCCGCGGTGTCGCGGGCATCGGCGACGAGGAGGTCACGCGCGATCAGTTCAGTCACGCGGGGGAGCCGGAGAGGCTGCCCGAGAAGCTGACCGGGACCCAGGAGGCCGTTCTGGAGCGGCTCCTGGAGCAGGCGGCGGCCACGGAGCCCGGCGTGGCCCTTCTCCGCGGAGTAACAGGCTCAGGCAAGACCGTCGTCTACCTTCGGCTCATAGAGCAGCTGCGCGACAGCGGCCGCTCGGCGATCGTGCTGGTGCCCGAGATCTCGCTTACCCCCCAGACGGTGAGCCGCTTCCGGGCCGCCTTCGACGAGGAGGTGGCCGTCCTCCACTCCGGGCTGTCCGTCGGCGAGCGTCATGACGAGTGGCGTGCCCTCCGCGAGGGCAGGAAGCGGTTGGTGATCGGAACGCGGTCCGCCGTCTTCGCTCCGGTCAAGGATGTCGGGGTGATCATCCTGGATGAGGAGCACGACGGGAGCTACAAGCAGTCCGACACACCCCGGTACCATGCCCGGGCGGTGGCTGCCGTACGCGCTCGGCTGGAAGGAGCCTTGTGTCTCCTGGGCTCTGCAACGCCGTCCCTGGAAAGTTGGCAGAACGCGCTCGGGAAAAGGTACCGACTCTACGAGCTCCCGGAGCGCGCCACCCCGCATCCGCTGCCCGCAGTTGAGCTCGTGGACCTGCGGGCCGAGCGCCTGGCAAACGGTTCCGGCGACCACCGAAGGGGGCCCAAGTCGGGCCCCCTCCTGCTCTCGGAGTGCCTTCGCGAGGCGATCGCGAGGCGCCTAGCTCGAGGCCAGCAGTCCCTCCTGCTCCTCAACCGCCGGGGCTACTCCACCTTCCTTCAGTGCGCGGCGTGCGGCCACGTGTGGAACTGTCTCAGGTGCAACGTCTCACTCACTTACCACCGGGGCCGGCATCGCCTTGTCTGCCACCACTGCGCGTTCGAGGCCACTCCGCCGCGGTTCTGCGATACGTGCGGCTCCGGCGATCTGACGCTGGCAGGAATCGGCACGGAGCAGGTGGAGAGGAGGCTTGGCGAGGAGTTCCCGGCAGCGCGTATCACGCGCATGGACGCCGACACCACGGGCGGCCGCGGCGCCCACCGCCGTCTGCTCGAGCGAGTTCGCCGTCGTGAGGTGGACATCCTCCTGGGAACGCAGATGATCGCCAAGGGGCTGGACTTTCCGGCAGTTACCCTGGTGGGCGTCATCGACGCCGACGTGGGGCTCAACCTGCCGGACTTTCGCGCTGCCGAGCGCACGTTCCAGCTACTGGCCCAGGTGGCGGGACGAGCAGGGCGGGGACCCGAGCCGGGTGAGGTCCTGGTCCAAACATCCAGACCGCACCACTTCGCACTTCAGGCAGCAGTGCTTCACGACTATGCTGGCTTTGCCCGGCAGGAGCTCGAAGATCGCTGCACGCCTGGCTATCCTCCGCACTGTCGCCTCGCCAACCTGGTGCTGTCGGGGCCGCGAGCGGAGAGAGTGGCCGCGACCGCGAGCCGCGTCGCCGACTGGACACGAGACTTCATCGACACCAACACGCCCCGTGCCGTCACACTCCTGGGTCCAGCTCCCTGCCCGATCGACCGCCTGCGCACCAGGTGGCGCTGGCATTTCCTGCTCAAGGCCGAGAGCGCATCGAGTCTCGGAACGGTGCTCCGCGGCATAGCCACCCAAGCCGGCCAGCTCGCCGGTTCACTGCGCCTCGAAATCGATCGGGATCCCGAAGCGTTGCTGTGACGGCTGCCGCCAGCTGCCAGCAGCCGCCGACAGTGTGCTGAGCGTCGCGCGGTACCCTACACTCTGTACCCGACTGGCTGTGTGTTGCAGTTGCCCCTAGCCAAAGCAGTGAGCCTCGCCCGGAGTGTTAGTATCGCGCAGCACACAACAGGAAGCACGTCATCCGTCAGCGGCCGTATCCGTTCCGTCGGTCGCCTCCGAGGGCATCAGGTGGACGAAATCATACGCCGCCCACGGACCGGTCACGTCCATGCGCACGGCCGAGTAGCGGGCCTCCCAGTCCGACACATACTCGACGAACCCTATCCACTCGCTGCGCGGAATCAGGAACGCCGCGCTGAGAACGTGGCCGCGCTCACCCTCCGCCAGGATGCGGGCCGCCTTCGCCTGCCGCTGCAGCTCCTCGTACACGTGGTGCGACATGCTCGCCAGGCGGTCCCAGGCATCGGCGCTCTGCCTGGCCGTGATGTGCACCCTCACCTCATAGCAGTCGTCGAGGTAGTCCAGGGCCTCGAGCAGAGGCACCCTCTGCCGATCGAGGAAGGCCTTCACCGCACCGTCGTCGCGCGCCCGCAACCCGAACGGTACCGGCACCAAGCTGCTGCGACGGAGGAGTCCTGCCACGATGCGAGCGTGCTCGGTGACAGCGGTTGTCGCCGGCGATGCGTGCGCGAAATCGGATTCAGTCACAACGGCCGCCAGCTCACCCGACTCTATGAGCTCGTATCCGGGTTCCGATCCACGCGTCTGCATCGCGTCGAGGGCTCGCTCCGTGCGGCGATTGCGTACGACCGCGTGGATCGCGAGTCCGCGCGACGGCTCGGAGAAGGTCTCGGTCATCCGCCGCTCTCCTCTTGCGGGGAATAGGGTCCCTGCGTGCACGCTACCAGCGCTCCAAGATGTGCCGCCACGTTCCTGCCCAGCTCGGGCCCGTTGTAGCCACCTTCCAGGAGGGAGACGACGCGGCCTCCGGTCGAATCCCGGGTGCGCCCGACGATCTCCTCGGTGAGCAGGAAAAAGTCTGCCTCATCGAGGGTGAAGCCGCCCAACGGATCCTCGCGCGACGCATCGAAACCGGCTGACAGAAGCAGGAGATCGGGCTCGAACCGGCGGGCTTCATCTACGGCGCCGAGCAGAGCGTTCACATATCGCTCGGCTGGCAGATCTGGAGGGAGAGGCACGTTACGCGTGCTGCCCAGTCCCGCGCCACGTCCCCGTTCGTCGGCCGCTCCGGTGCCGGGGTAGGCCGGATGTTGGTGCAGGGAAATGTAGTACACGTCTTCGTCCTCGTAGAAGATGTCCTGCGTGCCGTTACCGTGGTGCACGTCCCAGTCGACTATCAGCACCCGCCGCGCCAGGCCCTCTACGACGGCCGCCCGCGCCGCCAGCGCCACGCTATTGAAGAGGCAGAATCCCATCGCCCGGTTCCGGGTCGCGTGGTGTCCGGGCGGCCGGACCGCGCAGAAGGCGGCGCCGTAGCGGCCGTTAAGCACGGCGCGGACGGCGTCAACCCCGCAGCCGCATGCTGCCAGGGCGGCATCCCACGATCCCGCTGATACTACCGTGTCCGCGTCCAGTGTCACGATCTTGTCTGCGGCTGCCGCCTCCTCGCACGCCCGTCGCACCCGCTGCACGTGGGAGCTGTCGTGCACCAGCTCCAGCAGATCCACCGGCACGGGCGCTCCGACCACCGGCTCTACCGAAGCGTGCAGGACGGGGGTGGAACGTGATACGGCCGACATGACCGCGCGGAGCCGACCCTGGTGTTCGGGGTGGCCCCAGCCCGTGTCATGAAGGCTGCAGCTCTGGTGGGAAAAGAACGCGACGGCCATCGACCCCGGTTGATCGGTTCTCGGGCGGTCTCTAGCTTCCGGCCATGACAATCTACTGCACCGGGTCTTCAGGTCTACCGGCGCGCCCGGCCGGCCGGGTTCCGACCCTGCTTCGCCGCGTCGCCTCTCTGGGATCACTCATTCTGTTGCCGGCGTTCTTCGCCGGATGCGATATCGAGTGGGGGGGTGCACGTTTTGCCCTCGTGGACCCGTCGCCTCCACCGCCAGAGCCTGACAGCGCGGGCGGTGCGGCAACGAAGGAAGCAGTCCCACTTCCGGCCGGACCGTTGCTGTACGCGGTTCGGGCGGGGGCCGAAGGTGGCGGCCTGGCGCTGCCCGTGGCGCGCCTGGAGGCGAACTCGCTGGCCTCTCTGGAGCTTCCCCAGGTTCTTGCCGAAGGCTTCCGGGAGCGTTTCGACTCCGCGTTCGCGGCGCCGGGCACGGAGCTGGCACTGCTCTCCGGCGGCCGGCGGGTGGGCTCGCTCGTCCTCACGGGGCCGGCCGGAGCGCCGGCCGAGGGCTGCCCGTCCGTCACAGCTGCCCGCTTCCTCCTGCTACCGGGCCAGGCCGTTCCCGAGGCCGCCTTCGCGGTGGCCCGGCAGGTCGTCTCGGTTCCGCCACGGGCACGCGTCGTGTCTGCGCCCGACAATCGCATTCGGACCTTCGGCCCCGTCCTCGCCGAGTCGTTGCTTCGCCAGGCGGGCGAGCCCAGGCCTTACCTGGCACAGCGTGTGGCGCTGGCCGCAGTGCCGTATGCGGGTGACGTGCGTCCTGCCATGGCGGCCACGTATCTAATCAACGACGTCGTTGAGGCGCCCCCGCCGGACGGTCTGGCTTCTTCCTTGTTCTATCTCGCGCGCTTCGACCCGGCTCGAGGGTATGTACCCGTGTGGTCCGAGTACAGACGATACGGGGCGGGAACGACGAAGGAAGTCTTCACGTACGCAGAGTCAATCCCGGGACCTGCTGGCCGGATAGACTTCGTATACCGTCACGACGGGTTCGGTCGGGTCCTGGCCGCCAGCGTGGATGCTGGAGAGGAGCGTCGGATCAGCTGGACGGAGCTGCCACGCTGCGCTTCGGCGGAACTGTTCGAGAGGATAGCGGGTGAGGCCGGAGGCTAGCCGCTATGGTCAGGCTACGGCGAATGTGCGAAGCGCACCGCCCGACTCACTGTCGCGAACGTCTACCAGCGCCCGGTCGCGTAGCTGGCGGACTCGCTCCCGCGTGACCCCGAGCAGCTGGCCGATCTGCTCGAGGGTGTGCTCGGACTCCCCCTGCAGGCCGTAGTACAAGCGCAGCACGCGGGCGTCCCGCGGGCGGATGTAGCTCAGGGCAAGGGCCACGTGTTCCTTCAACAGCCTGGCGTGGACGGCCGATTCCACGTCCATGTCGTCCACCAGGAAACGCTCCACCAACCGACTGTCCTCGCCCTCGCCCACAGGTGCATCGAGCCGCACTTCGGCCACGTTCAGGGAGAGCAGCATCTCCACCGTGCGCGGGGCCAGATCGGCCAGTCTGCCGACCTCGACTGGAGTTGGGTCGCGGTCCAGGTCCTGCTTCAGCTGCTCGGTCACACGCAGCACTCGCGCCAGCTCGGTCGCCCGGTTCAACGGCAGCCGCACCGCGCGGCTCTGACGGGCGAGACCCGCCAGGATCGCCTGTCGAATCCACCACACCGCGTAGCTGATGAACTTAACGCCCTGGTCCGGATCGAATTTTCGAGCGGCGATTACGAGGCCGACGTTTCCCTCCTGGACGAGATCGGCGAAGGGAAGACCACGGTTCTGGTACCGCTTGGCGACCGAGACCACGAATCTGAGGTTGGACCTTACCAGCCTGTCCAACGCCTCCGCGTCCCCCGCGCGCGCCAGACGGGCGGTCCTGTCCTCCTCGTCGGCGTCCAGCAACGGATGGCGACTCAGGTCGTCCAGGTACAGGTCGACCGTGCTCGGCGTGTCGGGAGGCAGGGCTCTCCCGTTGGTGCGTTCGTTTCTTGCCATGGCCTCTGACAGGAGGAAACGACTGGCTCCCGGGACCGCAGGGCATACAAGGTAAGAGTGATTTTTAGGCTCGTCAAATTCTCACGCGCCGACAGTCGTCAGGTGGGCCGAAGTCCCCGGCCCGGCTTACTGCATATTCGTACCGGCCCGGCAGGCGGCTCGGTCGCCCGTTATGGCTTGTCCCGGTGGCCAGCCGGACATAGATAGGTGGATTGTTGGAGAGAACCTGCGCACGTGACCGGCGCGTGACCGGAGACGGGACCGACGCGCGACCGAAAGCGAGAGAGGAGTCCATGGGACGTTTCTGGTGGACCTGCGCGGAACTCAGCGACGTTGGGCGGATCCGACGGGAGAACGAAGACTCGGTCTTCTGTTCGGCCGAGGCGGGAGTGTTCGTCGTCGCCGACGGAATGGGCGGACACGCTGCCGGTGAAGTCGCGAGCGCCATCGCGTCAGAGATGATCGGAGAGCGGCTCTGCTACATGTGTGGGGAGCCGATAGGCCTCGACGAGGCGCGCGAGGGTTTCCGGGTTGCCTTCGCCGAGGCGGGGAAGGAAATCGTTCGACAGGCGGGCGAGAACCTGTCCAGGGTGGGCATGGGCACGACCGCCACCGTCTTGGTGCTGCTCCCGGACGCCCACTACATCGTCGGCCACATAGGAGACAGCCGCGCTTATCTCATGCGAGGTGGGGTGCTGGCACAGATCACACGCGATCACTCGTGGGTTCAGGAGCAGGTCGAACGCGGTGTGATAACCCCCGAGCAGGCGCGCCATCATCCCCAGTCGAACATCATAACGCGCGCTCTGGGCACCGATCGGGAGTCGCGGCCGGACCTGTACATCAATGAGGTTCAAGGTGGTGATCGCTTTCTTCTGGCTTCCGACGGACTGACAGACATGCTCTCGGAGGAACGGATCGCCATGATCATGGAGTCGGAGACCGACCCTCAGGCGACCGTTTCGCGGCTGGTGAAGGAGGCGAACCTGGCGGGAGGCCTCGACAACATCACTGCCTTGGAGGTGGTAGTCCACGAGAGAGAGCCGGAGTAGGGGCTCGCCGGCCCGAGCCCTACGCCTTCAATCTCTCCGCTGCCTCTTCGGCCGGGGCGGCCAGGATCTCCAGCAGGGGCGACGGGTCCCTCGGCTCAAGCGGTTCGAGGGAAAACACCCGCAGCACTCGCGTCGTATGGTGGAGCGAGCGCCCGAGCCGGGGAAGGTCGATCAGTCCCTCCTCCCCCTCCGAGGTAAGGCGCTGTACGTCCCCGTTGCGTCGAACGAGGAGCAAGCGAAGCTCCATCATGCGTGGATTGGCAGGGTAGTCCACGAACACTGACCCTCTCCCGACGCCCCACTCCAAGGTGAGGTGATCCTCCAGCCTGCGCACCAGCTCCCGTCGTTCGGGCACCCACGGCGCGATCCCGGTCGGCAGCTCATCGCCGAAAAGCTCTATGACTCGCTTCGGCAGGCGCCGGTTCACCAGGGAATCCAGCAGGGTGTGCAGCATCCGAGGTGCGCGTGTCTCCTTCATCCGAACGGCCAGCAGGCTCAGCAGCTCTTCGTCCGTAGAACCGGGCAGATCCGCGCTCGTGAGAAGTCCCGCCTCCAGCGCTCCCTCGACCAGGCCCCGGAAGATCACCGTCGCCGAGCGGACGCCGTGATGCCAGTAGACGTTGCGGAACATCTGGTACTTGGCGAACAGCAGCGATTCGAGAGCGCTTATCCCTTTCTCGGTTACCGCGACCTCGAGGCCTGAGGACGACTCTTCCCGGGCAAGGGTGAGAGAGTCCACGAGCCGGTCGACGTCCACTGCGCCGTAAGGGACTCCGCAAAAGAAGCTGTCTCGTCGTAGATAGTCGATCTTGTCAAGGTCCAGAGAGCCTGAAACGAGCCCCTGCAGAGGGTGAGACGACCGTCCGCGGATCATCTCGCCCACCCGATGAGGCGTCGATGGATCGAGCTGCGACAGGGCCGCCTTGATGCCCTCCGACCCCAGGAAGATATCGGCCACCTCCTCGTGGTGTCCGGGGATAGCCTCGGGCTCGAGCTCCTCCATTGCATGTGAGAAGGCGTAGTGGCCGACGTCATGGAGCAAGGCGGCCAACTTGACCTTGGGGAGCGCCGCCGTTTCCCCGTCGTCCAGCTTCTCGAGATCCCCTTTGCGGCGCAGGGTGGCGATGGCGCGGCAGGTGAGGTGGTAGACGCCGAGGGCGTGCAGGAAGCGGCTGTGAACGGCGCCCGGGTAGACCAGGTGAGCGAAGCCCAGCTGTTTGACCCGCCGCAGGCGCTGAAACTCCGGTGCATCGACTAGCGCGGCCGCCGTGCGGTCGAGCGAGATGTTCTGCCACAGGGGGTCCCGGATGGTACGGCTCACTCTGGAATCCACGGCTGGATAATGGCCGGGCTCTCTACTGCCGGCAAACTCAGGCGCCGGACTTCACCTGCTGCTGCTGGCCGCGCTGCTCGGCATCGACGACGCTGATGGCAGCCAGATTCGTGATGTCCGCCACGCTCGCTCCACGCTGGAGAAGGTGCACCGGCTTGTCCATCCCCAGCAGCACGGGACCGATCGCCTCCGCACCGCCGAGGCGGCTGAGCAGCTTGTACGAGGCGTTCGCTGCCGTGAGGTTGGGGAAGATCAGGACGTTGGCCGGGCGTTTGAGGTCCGAGAACGGGAACACGCTCTTCAGGATGTCCTCCACCACCGCCGTGTCTGCCTGCATCTCCCCGTCTACCGTTATGTCTGGCCGCCGGTCCTTGATGAGCCGTACGGCCTCCCTGACCTTGATCGACTCGGGATGCGCGGCCGAGCCGAAATTGGAGAACGAGAGCATCGCCACCAACGGCTCGATGGCCAGACGGCGGACGAAGTCGGCGGTTATGATGGCGGTTTCCGCCAGCTCTTCGGCGTCAGGGTCTATGTTCACCGTGGTGTCCGCGAAAAAATAGAGCCGATTGCGGAACACCAGCATGAACAGGCCGGCCACCTTCAGGATTCCCGGCTGCATGTCGATCGTCTGGAGAGCAGGCCGAAGCGCGTCCGGATAGCTCATGTTCGCGCCGGCCAGCAGCGTGTGGGCATCGCCGCTCTCGACCATCATGGCGGCGAAGTAGACAGGATCTCGCAGACGGGTGAGCGCGCTGGACCTGGTTGCACCCTTGCGCTGGCGTCGCTCGTAGAAACGCCGGGCGTATTCCTCCAGTTTATCCGAGGCGCCCGGATCCAGGATCTCCACCCCTGACAGCTCCACGTCTTCCCGCTCCGCCACCACCCTGATCTTCGCAGCTTCACCCAGCAGGATCGGCGTGCCTATCCCTTCCTCTACGATGGAGTGGGATGCCCGCACGATCACCGGCTCGTCGCCTTCAGGCAGGACGATCCGTTTCGGCGTCAGCTTGGCCTTATCCATGATCGAGCGCATCAGCTCGCGTGCGGGACCGAGTCTCGCCTCCAGCTGAAGGCAGTATTCGTCGAGGTCGATGTGCAATCGGGACACTCCGGTGTCCATGGCGGCCTTCGCCACCGCCGAGGCTTCCCACAGGAGTACCCTGTGATCGAACGGCGTCGGGATGAGGTACTCGGGGCCGAAGTGTAGCCGGCGGCCTCCGTACGCTGCGGCGACCGATTCGGGAACATCCTCCTTGGCCAACGCCGCCAGCGCGCGCGTGGCCGCCAGTTTCATCTCGTCGTTGATGCTCCTTGCCCTCACGTCCAGCGCTCCCCGGAAGATGAACGGGAAGCCCAGGACGTTGTTGACCTGGTTGGGATAGTCGGACCTCCCGGTCGCGATTATCACGTCGTCCCGAGCCGCGTGCGCGTCCTCGGGCGTGATCTCGGGATCCGGGTTGGCCATGGCGAATACGATCGGGCTGTCGGCCATGGAACGAACCATGTCCTTCGACAGCAGACCGCCCACTGAGAGGCCGACGAAGACGTCGGCGTCTTCGATCACGTCCGCCAGCGTCTCCAAGTCCGTGTCCTGGGCGTACCGGGCCTTCTGAGGGGTCAGATTGTCCCGGCCCGCGCTGACCACCCCCTTCGTATCGACGAACCACAGGTTTCCGGGGTCCGCCCCCAGGCGGAGGTAGTGGTCGGCGGTCGCGATAGCCGCCGACCCGGCTCCCGAAAACACGATCTTCACCTGATCGAACTCCTTCCCCACGATCTCCAGAGCGTTTACCAGAGCTGCACCGGAGATGATGGCGGTCCCATGCTGGTCGTCGTGGAACACCGGAATGTCGAGGCGTTCGATGAGTGTCTGCTCGATCTCGAAGCACTCGGGGGCCTTGATGTCTTCGAGATTGATGCCGCCCACGGTGGGGGCGAGCATCTCACAGAAGCGGATCACTTCCTCGGGCGACGAGGCGTCGATCTCGATGTCGAAGACCTCGATGTCGGCGAACCGCTTGAACAGAACGCCCTTGCCTTCCATCACCGGCTTCGAGGCCTCGGGTCCGATGTCTCCCAGTCCCAGCACGGCCGTCCCGTTCGAGACCACGGCTACCAGGTTCCCGCGAGCGGTGTATCGATAGACGTCCTCCACATTCTCTGCGATCGCGCGGCACGGTTCCGCGACACCCGGCGTGTACGCCAGCGAAAGATCTCTCTGGGTGACGCAGGGCTTCGTGGGGACGACCTCCATCTTTCCGGGTCGGCCTTCCGAGTGATACCTGAGCGCCACATCTCGGCGAATCGTGGGCACCGTTGTCTGCTCCATCTGGATGTCTGCGTCCCGTTCTCGAGTGCGCTTCGGGAGGGCACTAATGTACAGCAAATACCCTGCCTACGGGTCGTACCTGTGAGCGGGACCGGAATCGGGTTGACACCCATTTCGGCTGGCAAGAACATTGGCCCTGAACCCCTGCCCTTGGAGGCACCGTGGAGATCAAGCCGGACCGCATGATCTATCTTGGATATGGGAAGTACTGGCGCTCGGATGGGATCGTCGGCTTACTCCCCATCGAGGACGGCCGCGGCCCCGGACGTCGCACTGAAGTATACGTGACGACGCGTGAGGATCCGATCGTGGCTTCTCGCTCGGAGCACACGATCCTCCAGGACATGGCCAGCCTGCCGGACGAAGTGTCTCGTGCCGCCGAAGCGCGTTCCGCTCTGGAGAGTCTCCTGGAGGAGCTCGTCGACCTGCCGCCCGTGCTGCGCCGGATGGTCCAACGCGAGGGCGGCCTGGACGTCGACTTCTGGATACGGAGGCTGAAAGCGCTCGCCCGGAAGGAGGAGCTTCCCCAGGAACAGGAGGACCTGTTCACGGAATCGTGACTGCCCGGCCGCAGTACCATCTATAGTGCACCGTGGGAGACGTTCCACGCCGGTGACCGCCGGTCGGCCTGACCGGCAGGAGGAAACCCCCGCCCGACTGCCCTGTATTCACCGTAGTGGGTGACGAAAAACCGCTTTCGGGACCCGGGCCGCGCCGTGTGCCGCGGTCCTGCTACGGGCGCCGACCAGCCCTGACCTCGGGCGGGGTCCGGTTTCTTCTCATCTTCCTCGCCTTTGCAGCCGCCTGCCTGACCTCCCCGGACACGGCCACTGCCGTCCTGCAGAAGCCCGAGGAGTCGGGCGCGTGTGTCCCGTTCCCCGATGCAGGTCTTCCGGAGTGGGACGCATCCCGCGTCCGCTCGATCGTACGGGAAGCGGTATTGGAGAGGCAGCACGCGTTCTCCGACACGGTCCTGCGAGCGTTCGACGCCTATGCCGAAGGACACGTGGATTTCCTAGCGGACTTCGGGGAATTAGGTGGCGAGCAGACCGTACGCTCGGATCGAATAGCCCTGAAGCTCCAGTGGCTGCGGGACACGGGTTCTCTGCAGACCTTCATCGGCCGGCGCCGGGTCAGCTGGGCACCGACCAGGATCCGCTACCACGTGGATCACCTCAGCCTGGTGATGGAGAACTTCGGCCGGACGATCGAGGTTGGAGAGGGAGACGAAGTAAAGGACGTCCTCCACCCCATCGCACCCGGAGCCCCCGAGTACTACCAGTACCGGCTGGTCGACTCTCTGGCGATCATGGTTGGCCAGCGCACGTCGATGGTGTACCGGATCCAGGTGCGGCCCGGCTGCCAGAATTCGCCGGGCGTCGTGGGAACGCTGGACATAGACTTCGAAACGCTGGCCATAGCCCGTATGTCCACCACCTTCACTCCCTCGTCCTACGTGGACCCCACGGTTGCCGGAGTGAACCTGGTGCTGGAAAACGGCTGGGTGGAGAGGCGCTGGTGGCTGCCGGTGCAGCAGCGGATCGAGGTGCGCCGACAGGTTCGCTGGATGGACCTTCCCTTCGCATCCACCATCCGCACCGGCTTCCGAATCCTCGACTACGACCTGGACCCGCCCCCTCATTATGGAATGCGCAAGGGACACCGGGTGGTGTCACTTCCGCGGGTGGAGATCGAGCGCTATGCGGGCTGGCAGGCGGAGGAGATGCAGATCAGACAGGACGGTGCACCGGATGAGTCTACTCGCTTCGAGAGGATCCGGCGCGAGGCGACCTCGATCGCGGGCGGGCGGTACCTCAGCGGCAACGCCCGCCTCCGCTTTTTCCTGCCGGACGTCTCGTCTGGCCTTCGCTACCGGCGGGCGGAGGGCCTCCTGCTGGGGGCGGGACTCAGCTACCACCCGGGCGGATCTACGGGCATCTATGGATGGGGCAGCTACCCGTTCGAGCACCGGACGCCTGAGTGGGCACTGGAATTCAGGCAGGGAGTTGGTGAGAGCACCGTGCGCCTGGAGGCCTATCTGGAGCGCCACACGGACATCGGACCCTTCAGCGCAGCATCCGGCGTTATCTCGAGCCTGGGCGCCGCGCTCGGCGGAGATGACTACGTCGACCCCTACTTCCAGGATGGGGCCGCGCTATCGGTCACCGGCCCCGTGCGCTCGTGGTTGGGGACCGCACGCATAATCGGTGAGGACCATCAGTCCGCCCGGCTGGTGGCCGGCGCCGCAGGCGACACCGAGCCACGCCCGGTACACCCCATCACGGAGGGAACGGATATTCGGCTGGACCTCGAGTTGGAGAAGCGGCTCGGGACGGCGGCCGCCGCCGCCTGGTCCCTCGTCCTCACCGCTCAGATCGCGGGAGGAGGCGACTTCGACTACACGCGGTGGATCGCGTCCCTGGAGGCCGGCCCGCCGGATCCCGAGGCAGCGTGGCAGTGGGAGGCCGTGGCCGCCGCCGGCATCGCTACCGGGACGACGCCCGAGCAGCGCCTGTTCCTGCTAGGCGGGCGGGGAACGGTCCCGGGTCACGATTTCCGCCCCTGGGGCGGCGACCGGGCCGCCTTTGCGCTGGCCGCGGTATCCAGGGAAGTCGCCGCACCATGGCTACGCATTCGGGTGCTGGCGGCGGCCGGGTGGACAGACCTCACGGACGTCGGCCGCGTCGCGGCGGCGCGGATGGGGGTGACGGAGTCCGCCGGACTGCGGCCATCGCTTGGAGCTGGCCTGTCGCTGCTGTGGGACCTGCTGCGGGTGGACGCCGCGCACGGGCTGGACGACGGCGAGTGGGAGTGGATGCTGTCGGTCAACCCGGCTTGGCGCGCGCCCCTGTAGGGCGCTGCCAACAGGGGCCAGCCGCGGCGCATCACTCTCCCTTGCTTTCGTACCAGCTCGAGCCCACCCCCGCGTCCACCTTCAGGGGCACCTCCAGCACGATCGCCCCCTCCATCTCCTCCCGTACGGCAGCCCGTGTAGCATCGACATCGGCTTCCCGCACCTCCAGCAGGAGCTCATCGTGCACCTGCAGGAGCATGTGGGCGCCGGTCCCGTTCGCCGACAGCCGCTCGTGCAGCTTTATCATGGCCAGCTTGATCAGGTCCGCCGCTGTGCCTTGGATAGGTGAGTTGGTGGCTGTGCGTTCGCCGAAGCCGCGCACCCCTGGGTTGCGGGAGCGGATCTCCGGAATGTAGCGCCGCCGGCCGAGCAGCGTCTCCACATAACCCTTCTCCCGGGCCTGTTCCTTCATCGCATCCAGGTAGCGGCGCACGCCCGAGAATCGCTCGAAGTATCCCTCGATGAACTCCTGGGCCCTGGCGCGGCTGATCCCGAGCTGCCCGGCCAGTGCAATCGGACCCTGTCCGTAGATGGTGGCGAAATTGATGGTCTTGGCCTGGTCTCGCATGACCGGCGTCACCGACTCCGGGCGCACGTCGAAGATCCGGGCCGCCGTCTCGCGGTGGATGTCGCGGTCGTCAAGAAAGGCATCGACGAAGGCGGGGTCTCGGGAGAGGTGGGCCAGGACGCGAAGCTCGATCTGCGAGTAGTCGGCCGAGAGGAAGACGAATCCGGCATCGGGAATGAAACCCTTCCGGATCTCCCTCCCGAGGGCTGACCGCACGGGTATGTTCTGGAGGTTCGGGTCAGAGGATGAGAGCCGCCCGGTCGCTGCCACCGTCTGGTTGAAGCTCGTGTGGATGCGGCCGGTCTCCGGGTTCACCAGGGTCGGTAGCTTCGATACATAGGTGGAGTCCAGCTTGTACAGCTCGCGGTATTCCAGGATCAGGTGTGGGATCTGGTGTCCCTGCTCCGCCAGCTCGCTCAGCACGCTCTCGTCCGTGGACGGCCCGGTCTTCGTCTTCCGGATCACCGGCAGCTCCAGCCGCTCGAACAAGAGCTCGCGCAACTGCGGAACCGAGCGGATGTTTACCTCTCCGCCGGCCAGCTTGAAGATCTCCTCCTCCACCAGTCGCGTTTCCCGGGCCAAGCGCTGCCCCAGCTCACGGAAGAAATTGCGGTCGATGCGGATGCCCGCCTTCTCCATGTCCGCCAGAACAGGGATCAAGGGCATCTCCACCGTCTCCAGGAGGTGGAGCATATCGTGGTCCCGCAGTTCCTCCTCCAGCCGTGCGTACAGGCGAAGGGTGTAGTCTGCATCCTCGCCGGAGTAGGAGACGGCCCTCTCCAGCGGTACCTCCGAGAACGGGATCTCGGCGCGTCCCGTCCCGCAGACATCTCCGTATTTCGTCAGCTTCGCCTTGAAGCGGTCGAGCGCCAGAATATCCAGGCTGTGCTGCCGCTTACCCGGATCCAAGCAGTAAGAAGCCAGGGACGTGTCGAAGACGACCCCCTCGAGCTGCACCCCTGAGCGTTCCAGCACGATCATGTCGTACTTGATGTTGTGGCCCACCTTGCGGACTGCCGGGTCGGCGAGCAGCTCCCGCAGCCCGGTCATCGCCGGGGAGGCGATGGGCGGCAAGTTGGCTACTTCGAGATCCGCCCCGAGAGCCAGAGTGGGGTTGCCGTCCGCATCGGGCACGCTGGCAGGCGGTCTGTGTCCAAACGGAAAGTAAAAAGCCTTCCCCTCGGTCCCGGACAGAGATACGCCCACGAGAGCCGCCACCATCGGGTTGGTACCCGTGGTCTCGGTATCTACGGCGATAGTGCCGGCCGCACGCAGCTCGGCGATCACCGCGGCTACGTGCTCCTCGTCCGTCACCAGTTCGTACCGCGCGCTGTCTGCGGGAGCCGCCTGCGTGTCGCTCGGTTCGGCCGACGCGGTCTCGGGAGCCCAATCCCGGGCCAGAGTGCGAAACTCCAGCTCCATGAAGATGCCGCGCAGGCGCGCCCGATCCGGCTCCTTGCGTGCCAGCGCCTCGAGGTCCAGCTCGACCGGGGCGTCGGTCTGGATCGTTACCAGCTCCTTGGACAACCGGGCTTCATCTGCGTATTCGCGCAGGGCTTTCCGCGCCCGGGCGCTGTCGACCTCATGCGCGCGCGCCAGGATCTGCTCCAGGTCCCCGAAGCGCTCGATGAGCCCGGGAGCGGTCTTCACGCCTATCCCCCGCACGCCGGGGATGTTGTCGGACGAGTCTCCCAGCAGCGCCAGGTAATCGGTAACGCGGGCCGGCTCCACTCCGAGCCGTTCCGCCGCGTTCTCGGGAGTGACGAAGGTCTCCTCCACCGCGGCCGGGCCTCCCCGGCCGGGATTCAGCAGAAAAGTGCGCTCGTCGATGAGTTGGTAGAAATCCTTGTCGCCGGAGACGATTACCGACTGGATGTCACGACCCGCGGCCTGACGGGCGAGCGTCCCGATAACGTCGTCCGCCTCCCAGCCCTCGACCTCGATCACGGGAACCCTGAAGGCTTCTACTATCTCCCGCACGCGAGGCAGGGAAGCTGCCAGCTCATCCGGCATCTTCTCGCGGGTGGCTTTGTACTCTGGAAAGACTTCGGTCCGGAAGCTGTCCCCGGCGTCCAGCACGACTCCGACGTAGTCGGGCCGGATCTCTTCCAGGAGTCGGATAAGAAAACGTGCCAGCCCGAATGGCGCGGAAGTGTTCTCACCGCGTGATGTGGTGAGCGGCCGGCTGATCATAGCGTAAAAGGCTCTGTAGATCAGCGCGTGGCCGTCGAGCAGGTACAGCGTGGGCTGGCTGCGTGTCTGGCTGGACGTTTCAGTCACTGGCCTGCGGATCCGGCAAGAAAAGCGGCGCCCCGATTCCGTTCCAGCGGGGCGCCGCGAGCGCTCTGAATGGTCTACGCGCCTGGCAGAGGGCTAGACCTTGACCACGTTGGCAGCGCGCGGGCCCTTGTCTCCCTCCATCAGCTCGAATTCCACTTCCTGGCCCTCGGCGAGGGTCTTGTATCCCTCGGCTGCAATGGCGCTGTAGTGGACGAATATGTCACGACCGCCATCGGTCTCGATGAACCCGTACCCTTTTGCGTCGTGGAACCACTTGACTCTGCCCTTGGACATTCGGCGATTCTCCTGATCGGTAAGTCGACGTCGAAGCGTCCCGAAAGACGCCACTGGCGTGCATGCTACCCGGTGGTTCCGGAGCCGTCAACTGCGCCTCCGGTGGTCCGGGAGCTGCCCAGTCCGTACAGCTTGCCATAGATGTAACGGTAGGCGATCAACGCCTTCACATAACGCCGCGTCTCGCTGAACGGAATGCGGTCGATCATCAGCTCCGCATCGGCGGAGAACTCGGGAAACGAGCTCCAGCGAGCGTAACGGTGAGGTCCGGCGTTGTAGGAAATCAGGGCCGGAACCAGTGATCCATCGTGACGTGCCAGCAGGTCGCGGAGGTGGCGGCTGCCCAGCACGAGGTTGACCTCCGGCACGCCGAGCTGGTCCCTGTTATAATCGGTGAGCCCCATTTCGCGCGCCACACCGGCTCCAGTCACGGGAATGAGTTGCATTAGCCCCACTGCCGATGCGCGCGAGACGACGTCGCGGTCGAACTGCGACTCGCGCCGCACCAGCGCAGCGAGCAGGGCCGGGTCGAGACCTTCGCGTTCGGCGACATCCCGCAGCACTGGCTCGTAGATGAGAGGATACACGGCGCGGAGCAGGTCGTCGCTCCACTGGCCAGACCGGGAGCGCCACACCTGCCATCCGATCGCAGTACCTTGCCAGGTCCAACCGGCCTCGTTGAGAGCTCGCGCCAGTGCCAGGCGTACGGTCCACGTCTCACCCTGCCGCTGTCGAACGCTCAGCTCCCGCAGCGCCCGAGGCTTCCAGCCGACGGCCCGCAGGAGGTTCATTCGTTTCAGCAGACGCGCGTGTTCCTCCGGCAGAGGCGGAAGCGCAGGCGTCGCCCGGAGCGGCAGTTGCTCCCAAGGATCGAGTCCGAGTGCGCGGCCGGCCTGGATGCCGTAGTAGCTTATAGGGTCCTGCTCCAGGACCTGGCGGTACAGCGAGCGCGCCGCGGCGCTGTCTCCCGAGGGCTCGCGCGCCCTTGCCGCCCAGTAGGCGGCTGCGTGGGACCAGCTGCCCGCGGGGAACCGGCGGCGGTACGTATCGAAGTGGGCGACCGCCTCGGAGGAGCGCTCCTGGAGGAGGGCCAGCATTCCCAGGCGGATCAGCGACACCGCTCCATAGGCTGCGCGGGGATGTCTTGCAACGGTTCGTTCGTAGGCCGACCGGGCCAGCTCCAGCTCTCCGCGATCGTGGTATATGTCGGCTATGAGATAGGAAGCGTACGCGGCATCCGGCTGTCCGGAGAGATCCGCCAGTTCGTTCCATACCGCGATCGCCCTGTCGCGCAGTCCCCTCCTGTACAGAGCCCGGCCGGCGAGGTACCTCATCTCGGCTAGGGTGCTGGCCCGCGCCGGCGCGGCGCCCGGCACCGGGCCGGGATCACCGGTCTCTCCGCGAACGCCATCGCCTCGGATCCAGGGCGCCAGAACCTGGCCGACCTGCCTGTAAACCCCTGAGGCAAACAGCGCTTCAGCCAGCTGTAGCTGCAGGGCAGCGCGCTCTTCGGGCGGAGCTCCCCGTATGGCCCGGTGCAGCAGAGCCTCGGCCCGCTTCGGGCGCCCTTCTCGCAATTCGCTCCCGGCGACGCGACGGAGCACCAACCAGGCGGAATCGAGAGCGATCAGCCACTCGCCGGCCTCCGGGCCGATCCCGTGCGCTCGGACCGCTCGGGACGCCTCGCTCCTGGCGGCGGCGGTATCTCCCGCTGCGAGCAGGGTGGGCACGATCCATTTCCCCGCCAGAGCTGCTCGCCCGTGCCGGCTCAACGAGTCCGAGAACGCCAGCGCCCGTTCCGCATCGCCTGCCCTGAAGGCGGCGAGCGCCACCTCCAGCCATACGGAATCGCGCCGTACCGCCCGGGAGCCACGAAGCTCCGCGGCGACGGCCAGCGCGCTGTCGGGAAGACCGGCGCGACCGAACGCCTGCAGAGCTGACAGGCGCAGCCAGTGGCTCAGCTCGGGCGTCGGGGCGGCCGCCGCCAGGTACTGCTGCGCCGCTTCCACTTCGCGGCCCATTCGAGCCAGTGCGTCGGCGAGCCCCACCCGGCTCCGGAGGGATCGCATGGAGTCCCCCGACGCATCGTCCGCCTCCTCCAGTGCCTGCCGGAAGCTCGCGGCGGCGTCCTCCGCCTCACCCACGGCCAGGGTCGCGACGGCCAACAGGAACCTCCCGGCTCCTCCTTCCAGCGAGTCGAGCCACGATCTCCTCGACAGTAGCCGCCTCACCGCCGACCAGGATCTCGCCTCGGCATGAGCGTGTGCTGACAGCAGGATCAGCTCGGGTGGAGCTTCCGCGGGACTGGTAGACAGGGCCCGGGAGAGCTCGCGGCTGGCCGTCAGCGGAAAGCCCTCCGCCAGCAGGCGCCTCACGTGCCGGGCAACGGAGTCCTGGTCCGGTAGAGAAGCGGCTTGGATTCCACTGGCCGCGGCGGGGGCCAGACCGGGTGGCGGGGAGAGCTGCGTCACGAGGAGAAGGGACGACGCTGCGACCCGGGCGACGGTCACCTGGACTTGCCGCCGCCGGTCGCGAGCCGGGACGATTGGGGCGAGCCGCCGCCGATCACCGGCCGCCGCATCAGGAACCGCTCGCCTCGCTTTCCGACCCACTTGATTCCTTCATCTCGCGAATCTTCCTGAAGGCCTGCCGCAAAGCGATACGGGAACGTTGCGTCAGCGTGAAGACGCCGAAGTCGCTCTCGTCCACGAAGACGAGCCGCACCGCGAACGGCAGCGATTCGTCGTACACCCACTCGATCTGCGATTTCGCGCCCAGGTTACGCCCCCCGCGCGCGAGCTGGGTGTCGGGCTCGCCGAGCTGCACGAGCGCACGTCCCCGGTCGGTTCGCCACCCCGGGTTCCCAATCTCCTCGAATCGCTCGCTGGCCCTGGACATGCGATCGAAGTAGTCCCCCAGGAACTCGTTCTCCAGCGTTGCGGGGTCAGGGTCCGTAGCCCGCCAGAAGTCGCGCCACAGGCGTGCCCGCTCCGGCACAGGTGCCGTCACCCAGGCCTCCAGCGAATCCGGGTCGAGAGCGTAGCGTAGGTGCTCGACGGCGCGCTCGAAGCTGGCGAAGGCCCACTCGTCGTCGAGGGCCACCAGGAGCGGCGCGGAGCGTGTCACACCGTCGCGCAGGCGAAGCACGAACACCTCCGAGAGACCCGGCGGCAGAGCCGAGACGGGCAGCGGCACGACCGCAGTGGCCAGACCCGTGGGCGCGCTGTCCTCTGGATCCACCGTTTCCGCCCACAGCTCCTGATCTTCGATGCGTACGCCGACTCGGAGGCGGCCGCCTTGCGCGGAGTAGTCCTCGGCCACCAGGAACAGCGGCGACCCGCCGGCAGTGACCGTGGACCGTGGGGATACGATAAGTGGTGGCGGCTGCTCGTACGCCCGCCGCGGCGTCGCCCGGAACGCCACCAGCGGAGTCGACAGCCCGTATTGGGGCGCGTCTGAACGTGGGATCGTGACGGAAAAGCGGCGGGTACCCTGGCTACGACGGGCGAGCTCGCGCAGGGTCACGTCGATGTCGTAGCTGCCGGGACCCAGCTTCACGAAGTGCTGGAAGAACACGCGCTCCTCGCCGCTCGCCGTCTCGGCGAAGTCGTCTACCCTGACGATCTCGCGCCGGTTTAGCCGCCGCACCGTGTCCGCGCCGGCCGTGAAGGTCGCCAGCACCTGGTAGCTGGCGGCAAAGAGGGGTCCTTCCCGGGCGAAACTGAGGGCCGAAGGCGGCATCGAAGCCACCAGCCCTACGAAGGCCGAATCACCCGGCCCCCGCAGCGCCACCACCCGTCCCACGACAGGGAAATCGGACCCCCCCGTGAGCAGCCCCATCTCCTGGTAGTCATGCAGGATCAGCTCGACGTGCGTCGGGGCGTCGACCTCCTCGTCGGCTCGGGATGGGCTGGAGGCGCAGGCGGCAGCAACGACGGCTGACGCAGCGAGCAGCGTGGGGGCGAGTGTCCAGGTCGTCCGGCTCCTTCCGTCCGCCAGACCGCCCGGTCCAGGTAGCATTCCCTTCACCGTAGCCAGTCATCTCTCCTGTGGCCGATACCCGACCTCACCACCCGGGCAGCCGACCGAGGTGCTTGTCATTCGCCGATGTCTACTCCCGCCGCTCCGGTCGGGTCCGTGCGCGGGATCCCTCACTTGCCGGACACCATCCGAACGAACAGGCGGGGCGTCCGGCCACGACCGGACGCCCCGCGTCTTGAACCATGTCAGCCGGTGCGGGGGATCGCTCCCCGCCCCGGCCCCACACCTCAGTGATGATAGATGAGCCTGAGCACCCCGTACCGCCCGAGCTCCGGAGCTCCGACAAAGGCCTGGTAGCCGTTGTCGAACACGTTCTGGATGTCGAGCTGGGCGGTCAGACCCTGTGATCCGGGAATGTCCCAGCCCAAGTTCACATCGAACACCGAATAGGCATCGGCCTCACCCGCGTACACTCCGGAGGCCACCGGGAATCCGTCTACGAACCGGCCGCGCGCGGCGGCGGTGAATCCCGCGTCGGAGTTCCTGTACCTGAGCGTAGCCGCGCCCTTCCACTTCGGGGCGTTGAGCGGGACATCCTCTTCGCCGGTCTCGAATATGTTGTCCTCCACCCACGCCACCGACCCGCTGAGCTCCCACAGCTCGTTCATCACGTAGGTGAGCGAGACGTCCGCCCCGAACAGGTTGAAGTCTCCCAGGTTCTGGTACGTGAACAGGATCGGCGAAATCGTGGTGCCGCCGGCCGTCGGGGGCACGATCACCCCGAGGGGAACCTGGCCTATGGCGGCGGCCAGTGCCACCGCCGTCGCGTCCGCGGTCGCCTGGTCCGGGAAGACGATCCCGACCAGCGGCGTGAACCGCGACTGCAGGAAGGCCTGAGTCTGGGCCTGCGGAAGGAACACGTTCGGTGTGAAGGACCTCAGGGAAGAGACGAAGTCATCGACGATCGAATAGTAGCCGTTCGCCGCGAACGACAGCTGATTGCCCAGCAACCCCTTGTATCCCACCTCGAACGTCTGCCAGGTCGTCTGCTTGAGCGTGGTCGGGTCCGCGATGCCGGCCAGGTCCGGGGTCGGATTGACGAACCCCGCCGTCTCCGGGTCCAGGGTGGCCGCGATGACGGGAATGTCGGCCGCGCTCGGCACGCCTACGAGTCCGAGGAGAAGTCCCGCCTGGCCGGTCGGATCGTTGGCCGCTATCAGGGCGACCGCCTCCGCCCACAGCTGCTCCGTGGTCGTCGGGAGCAGCTGCCGCGGGCTGCCGCCAAGCAGCAGGTTGAACGGCGACATGTGATCCGGGACTCCGTCCGTTCGGTCGAAGGTGAAACCGTCCGTCGACACCCCCTGAGCTCGCACGTCGTAAGCGAACGGGCCGCCGAGCGGGATGCTCTGCGCAGAGATGTCGAGGAAGAAGTTCAGGGTCGTAGGGGTGGAGAACGCCCGGTTATACGTGAAGCGAATGCTGTTCTCGTTGTTCGGCCTCCACACCAGCGCCGCGCGCGGAGAGAACACGAGGTCGTCCAGCAGCGAATGGTCGTCCAGCCGCGCGGCGAGGACCAGGTCGAAGCGATCGCTCAGGTTCCCCCCGTACTGCACGTATCCGCCGAACTCGGTGACGTCGTCGTCGTCCTCGTGACGTCCGTTGATCGTTCCCTCGGATCGCGGCACGGTCCGCAGAAAGTCGAGCCCATAGGTGAGCGAATTCCGTTCGTCGATCTCGTACGCGTGCTGCAGCTGCGCCACCAGCAGTGATGACTTGTCGACCAGCGGCCGACCCGAGCGGAGAAGGTACGTCTCATCGTTGTCGCTCTTGTTCCAGAAGACTTGCCCGAACAGGTCCTTCCAGGTGAAGCGGCCCTGCCCGTACCAATAGCCCCAGTCGACTACCTGGCCGGCCCCGATCCCGGTGAGGTCTACGCTGCTCACCGCTGTCGTTCGCCCGCCGGAGAGGATGATCGATGACTCAGGCGTGGGCCGGATGTCTGTCCTCAGGTCCAGTGTCCAGCGCTCAAGGTCGTTGTTGCGACCGGCGGCCACGTTGTCCACACGTACTCCGAGCGCGGCCAAGTCCCCCGGGTCCGTGAGGTCGAGATCGCCTGAGAAGACTACACACGCCGGGTTCGTGGGGCTGAGGGCGGCCTGACAGGTCTGGGCGATTCCCTGCTGCTCCAGCTCATCCGGGTCCTTGAAATCGTAGTCTTCCCCGTTGAAGTACTGGCCCGAGATCTTGAGCCCGAACCTGTCGTCGTCGGTCTTGAAGGCCAGGCGACCTTCGCCGTGCAGGACGTACTCGTCGCTCGAGAGCGCGCCATCGTCCGTGTCGCTCTGCTGACGAAGACCGTTGGAGATGGCCAGGGTGACGCCCGGATAGTCGATCGGCGACTGCGTCAGGTAGTGGATCACGCCGTTCGCGGCGTTCGGGCCGTACAGCGCCGACCCGGGCCCGAGGACCACCTCGACCCTGTCGATATCCGCGTTGGTGGTCGGGTTGAGGTGGGCGATGTTCGCCCGGAGCGAGGGCACGCGGGCGATCCGGTTGTCGGTGAGGGTCATGGTTTGCCCGGAGAAGATGTTGTTGAAGCCTCGGATTACCACGTAGTTCGTCTGGAGTCCGGTCGGGACGAGGTCGACCCCGGCCTTCTCCTTGACGTGGTCGGTGAGCGAGGTCGCCGGCCGCTCAGCGATGTCCTCCGTCGAGATCGTCTCTACGGCGGCCGGCGCGTCAAGCGCCTTCTCGACCCGCTTGGAGGCGGTGACGGTGATCGGGTTCAGGTTGAAGCTTCGCTCGCCGAGCAGGACGTTCAGCCTCGTCGTCTGGTCCGCGGTTACCTGGACGCCCGTCTCGACCACCAGCTCCCAGCCGGGAAGGGAATAGCTGACGGAATACGTCCCGGCCCGGATTCCCGTGACGCCATAGGCACCTCTGCCGGAGGTGAAGGCGCTTCCGGCCAGCGTTTCGTCCGCCCGGAGTACTTCGATCTGGACGGCGGACAGCCCCAGTCCGCTGTGTGAGTCCGTCACCAAGCCGGCTACCGCACCATCCTGTGCGGCCAGCGAGTGCGGCAGGACAAGCCCTCCGAGCAGGAGCGGAAGGAAGAGCCACCAGGATCGTACGTGGTGTTTCTCCATCGTGAATCCTCGCCGTGAAGGGACGGTTTGCGGGCCGTGCCTCGTCCGGCCCGCTGCGAGTAGGGAAAAATCAGGCGAAGTTGCTACAAATGCAAGCAGAGTCCTGGGGCGGAGGCGCAGCGGGCCCTGTACGATGCCTCTGTCCACACTTCTGTGGCCGCAAAAGGAGAGGCCCGGGGGGTCCCGGGCCTCTCAAACGCACCCGCCGGGCCGTCAAGCCCGACGTGCCGTGCTACGGGAATCAGCCGGCCGTGGCCTGACCCCGCTCCAGGGCATGCACCGCGTCGATCATCTTCTGCGCACTCTCCTCCATGTCGATCACTATCCGGTCGACACGATCGACGAAGTAGTTGTGCGCGACGCTGATCGGAATGGCGATCGTCAGACCGCTCGCCGTCGTGATCAGGGCGACCTTGATGCCGCCGGCCACCAGGGTGGCCTCCACCTCGCCGGCGATCTCGATGGCCTGGAACGCCTGGATCATCCCGATCACCGTGCCGAGGAAGCCCAGCAGCGGGGCCACGTTGGAGAGCGTTGCCAGCCACACCAGGCCGCGCTCGAGCTTCGAGACCTCGATGGCCCCCGCGTTCTCCACCGCCTGGGTGACTCGCTCGGTGCCTTCCTTGTATCGCTTCAGTCCCGCCCGCAGGATCTGGCCGGCCGGCGAATCCGAGTCCTGGCAGAGTGCGAGCGCCTGGTCCATGCGCTGCTGAGCTATGAGGCCGTCCACCTCACTGAGCAGCTTGCGGTTGCGCCCGGACTTCATCGCCAGGTCCATGAACTTCCACAGGATTATCAGGAGCCCGACGACCAGACAGAAGCCGAGCGGCCACATCATGAAGCCGCCGCCCTCCCAGATGTCCGAGAATCTGAGCGCCTGTCCCTGTCCGATCACCTGCGTCTCCTGGATCGCCCAGAGCGCCGTACCTGTGAAGCTTACCAAGGTGACCTCCACCGTATTGGTTGTCAGTCCCGGACCGTCGCGTCAGCGGGGGCTGAGAAGCTACCCAGCGCCTCGACCCGATGTCAAGAGAAGTGACCGCTAGTAGACTGTGATGGCGAGTGCCGGAAGCAGTGCCTGCTCACCGCCCGGCACGCCCTCCGCTGCGGCGCGCGTCCGGATCGATCCACCAGCGGGTTACGCCGACCCAATCCCCGCGCGAGTCCATCTCCACGCCGTGCAATCGGGCCCGGTGCAGGTCAACCCGGTCCACGTAATAGAGAAAGGTGTACGGCTGATCGGCAGCGATGATCTCCTGGTACCTGCCTATCAACGAGCGCAGCCGACTCCGGTCGGCCGTCACTCGCATCGAGTCGAGGACCGGGTCCAGTTCCGCATTGCAGTAGCTGGTGAACTGCGCCGGTTGTCCAACCTGGTTGCACGCCCAGAGGTCACGATCGTCCAGCGGGACATCCCTTGCCCACCCGGCCAGCACTGCGTCGAAACGACGGTCGGCACCCGTTACCAGCGGTATCAGCGCGCCCCTTTCGCGCACTGTCAGCCGAGTGTCGATCCCTATTCTGGCCAGTGATGCCTGTACCATCGTCTGGGTGCTTCGCCACTCGCGCCTCGGTGTTGAGAGGAGCTCGAACCTGAAGGGCACCGCGTCGCGGTCTCGTACACCATCTCCATCCGTGTCCGTCCACCCTGCAACATCCAGAAGCGCCGCCGCCGAATCGGGATCGTACGGCAGGGGTCTCCAAGCGGTGTCGTACGCCCAGTGCCAAGGACCTACGGGCCCGCTGGCCACAGTTCCGTGCCCGCCGCGCAGGGCCTGAACAAGCGTCTCCCGGTCGATGGCCAGGGTGAGGGCCCGCCGCACCAGGGGGTCGCTGAACTGAGGCCTCGTGGAGTTCCAGGCGATGAAGTTGTAGTCTGGGGCAGGGTAGCTCAGCTCAACGATGCCGGTGTCGGAGGCTACGTTCCGGAGCATTGTCGGAGCGGCGTCGATTACCAGGTCCACCTCGCCGGTTCTAAGCGAGGCGGTCAGCGCAAAGTCGTCTGGAATCTGCCGATATACCAGGCGGTCCACGTACGGCCGCCCTCCCAGTTCAGCGGGGAACTCCTGGTTCGCCTCGAAGACCCACCGATCGCCCGGGATGCGCTCTACGAAGCGGAACGGTCCGCTTCCCACCGGTTCCAGTGTCCCGAACGGATGCACGTCCAGCTCCTCCGCAGGCACGTCGCCCAGGATGTGCTCGGGCATGATGGCCGTCTGCGTCCAGCCGTACAGGAGATTGGCGTGCGCGCTTAGATAGAAGCGCACGGTGTGTTCGTCCACGACCTCTGCCGCCTCCCACAAGTCGAAGTAGGACGGGTTGAGGAACGGAACCCTCGAATCCTTGATCCGCGCGAAAGTGAAGGCAACGTCGGCGGCGGTGACCGGCACTCCGTCGTGCCAGCGCAGGTCTTCACGCAGGTGGAAGAGAACCTGAGATGTGTCTTTGTCGAATTCCCAGGAGGTGGCAAGGTACGGCTGCGGGACGTGTTCAGGATCGTTGCGCACCAGGGTGGTGAAGAGGACGTGAATCTGGTGCTGCAGGCTCTCGAAGTCGTTGCTGACGAGAGCGTTCATCGACTGGATGTCGACGCGCCCCGCCACCACGACGTCGCCTCCGTACCGCGCTTCGTCGGCGACCTCGGCGGCCCGGTCGGCCCGGGTCCAACCCGACTCGTCCGGGACGGAAGCATCGCCGCAGCCTGTTCCGCCCAGCGCCAGAAAGGCCACAAGCCACGCTGCCGGCGGACGCGGGAATGCCACTGGACGTTCCACGAGGCCTAAGCTACCCGGGGGCATCTGGCGGTGAAAGGCAGCGGCCGTTCCAGGAACGGCCGCTGCCGCGCGACTTCGACTTCTCCTAGCGGCGCCAGGTCCAGGAGTCGGTCTCATATCGACCCAGCAGCTCCTCGGCCAGACTCAGCTCCGCCGGCGACGTGGAAGCCACGTGGGCGGGGATACCCAGTTCCTCCTCGAATCCGCCCGCGAGTGCCTGGACTAAGTCATCGCTGGAAGGCACGCGATCCACCAGGTTGGCGAGACTGGTCGCAGGTAAGGGTGTTCGAGCGCGTGAGCCGCCAACGCGCAGTCTCTCGACCAGTTCCTGATCGTTGTACATGAGGATGGAGCCATGCTGCAGGAGCGCACTCTCGTTCCGCCACTGGGCGCTGCCCACCAGCTTGAGGCCCAGGGCTGTCACCTCTCCCGGAAGCGGATCGCGGAAGCAGGCGCGTGAGGAAGGGCGGGGCGCGGTACCGCCAGCCTTCTTCGCAGCCACGGCCGCAGGCACGCCGAGATGGCGCAGTCCGGCGGCCAGCGCCCGGTTGATCCGCAGATACGCCTCGCGGAGGGGGGCCCATGCCGCCGGAGCTGTCACGCTGTACGTCAATTCCCGGCGGTGATAGACGGCACGGCCGCCGGTGGGTCGCCGAACGACGTCGATTCCTCTCCTGGCCGCCGCCTGGCCGTCGTATCTTCCCCGTGCCGTCTGGTTCCGGCCGAATGACAGGCAGCCTGGTTCCCACTGGTAGAACCGGAGGATGATGCCGCCCTGGCGGGCCGAGCCCATGAGAGACTCGTCCATGGCCATGTTCCAGGCGCCCGGCGCCGGAGGGTCGACCAAGCACCGGATCGGCCCTCGTGGATCCCGCCGAGCGGTGAGTGAACGCCTGCTTTCCGCACGTTCCGAGGCGGCGGGCGCCATGGTGGTTCCGTGTCTCAGTTCGGCGAATTCTGCGCGGGGAAGCTCCACTTCAGATCGAGCTGCCGTCCGGCGCGCCCTTCATCGAGGCGTCGCACCGGGGTGGAATGCGGGGCGGAGCGCACGAGATCGGGATCGTCTTCCGCCTCGGCGGCGATGGACACGAGGGCCTGCGCGTAGCGCTCGAGCTCCTCCTTCGTTTCCGTCTCCGTCGGCTCGGTCATCAGCGCTTCCGGGACGATGAGCGGAAAATAGACGGTCGGAGCGTGGAAGCCGTAGTCCAGTAGCCGCTTGGCCACGTCCATCGTCCTGATGTCGGTACGCTTCTTCAGCTCCGAGCCCGAAAAGACCGACTCGTGCAGACCCCTCCCGTAAGGAAGTTCATACCGATCGGAGAGGAGGGCACTGAGATACGCATTGTTCAGCACGGAAGCCTCAGCAGTTTCCCGGATCCCCTCCCTGCCCAACATCCGGATGTACGTGTAGGCCCTCACCATCACGCCGAAGTTGCCGTAAAAGCCGTGAACCTTGCCGATCGAGTCGGGGCGATCCCAGTCCAGGCCGTAGGACCCGTCTTCCCTCCCGACGACCATCGGTACCGGCAGGAAGCGTTCCAGATCCTCGCGAACCGCCACCGGGCCGGAGCCCGGGCCACCACCGCCGTGCGGCGTGCTGAACGTCTTGTGCAGGTTGAAGTGGACTATGTCGTAGCCCATGTCTCCCGGCCGCGCCACGCCCATCAGCGCGTTCAGGTTGGCTCCGTCCATGTACATGAGCCCGCCGGCCCGGTGCACCAAGTCGCTGATGTCCAGGATCTCCGATTCAAACACTCCAAGCGTGTTCGGGTTGGTGAGCATGAGTCCGGCGACTGTCTCGTCCAGGATCCCCCGCAGGGCAGCCAGATCTACCCGACCGTCGGCATTCGATGGAATCTCCTCGGCGTCGAAGCCGGCCATGGCAGCCGTGGCAGGGTTCGTCCCGTGCGCGGAGTCCGGGAAGAGGACTCGCCGACGTCCCCCGTCTCCTGCGGCCTGGTGGTAGGCGCGCATGAGAAGCACACCTGTCAGCTCGCCCTGAGCCCCGGCTGCCGGTTGGAGCGTGACCGCCTCCAGCCCGGCAATCTCGCGCAGCATCTCGGACAGCTCGAACATCAGCTGGAGCGCTCCCTGGGCGCTGGCCTGCGGAGAAAACGGATGCAGCTCCGCGAAGTTCGGCAGGCGGCAGGTGGCCTCGTTCACCTTGGGATTATATTTCATGGTGCATGAGCCCAAGGGGTACAGGGCGCGGTCCACGTGGTGGTTCTTCAGGGAGAGCTCCGTGTAATGGCGCACCACCTCGTGCTCCGGCACTTCCGGAAGGCGTGGCGGTTCCGCGCGAAGGTGGCGGGCCGGCAGCAATTCCTCCACCGGTCGCACCTCGACATCGGGTCGCGGCACGCTGCTCCCCCTGCGGCCCGATCGGGACTTCGCGAAAATGGTGAGCGTTTCGGGCCCTTTGAACGGAAACCCTGGCATCGCCTCAGCCTCCCTTGTCAGAACTCGTACTCGTCTCCCGGCTGGAGAATGATAACCTCGGCCTTGGGCTCGACCCGGCTGCGAAACTCCTCCGGGTCCTGCTCGATGAGCGGCCAAGTGCCATAGTGGATGGGTATCACGACCCTCGGCCTGACCATCTCAACCGCCCGCGCCGCGTCTTCCGGCCCCATGGTGAAGTTGTCGCCGATGGGGAGAAGTGCGATGTCAACCTGCCCCTCCAGGAGCTCCATGTCCTTGATGAGCGCGGTATCGCCGGCGTGGTAGACCCGGGTCCCGTCGACCGAGATAAGCAGGCCGGCCGGAAGCGTCGTGTAGCCAGCCGCGCCCTCTCCGGCCACCTGCCCACCGTGCAGGGCCGGCGTCATCTTCACCCGGCCGAAGGGAAAGTCGAAGCCTCCGCCGATGTGCATCGGATGGGCGTTGGAGATACCGAGTCGCTCCTGAGCGTAGCTGACGATCTCGAAGGTGGCGATCAACATCGCGCCGGTCTCTCCCAGCAGCGTCCACGCATCAGCCACGTGGTCGAAGTGGCCGTGAGTGAGGAGCAGGTAGTCGAGACGGTCGTGGAAATGCTCGGGCCCCACGTCGGCCTTCGGGTTGTCCGTAAGAAACGGGTCGATCAGAAGCCTGGTGCCGTCCCCGGTCACAAGCTCTGTGCAGGATTGGCCGTGAAAGATCAGTTTACCCATCGGACCCTCCGTGGCTGGCTGCCGGAGGATTTGAGCCGGCCGCGCGTCTTCATCCGGCGATCACATCAACGAGGAGGTCTATCTCCTGCCGGTTCCTTTTCTCCGTGAAGGCCAGAAGCAGGCCGTCGGGTGTCTCGAGCGAGGGGAAGCGGGAGAGAGAAACGCCGGCCAGGATCCCGGCCTCGAACCCTCGCTCGAGAATCGACCGCGAGTCCTCCTCCGTAACGACGGCGAACTCGCGCACGAACGCAGTGTCCGGATAGAGGGGCCGGACGCCGCTCACCGCCTGGAGAGACCGCCGGGCGTAGTGCGCGTTCTGAAGCGACGCTTCGGCGGCTTCCCGTAGCCCTTCCCGCCCCAGCAGGGCGAGGTGGATCGTCGCCGCCAGAGCGTTGAGGCCCTGATTAGTGCAGATGTTGCTGGTTGCCTTCTCCCGCCGGATCTGCTGCTCTCGCGTCTGGAGCGTCAGGACATACCCACGCCGGCCCTCCGTATCTTCGGTCGCCCCCACGATGCGCCCCGGCATCTTCCGCACCAGGTTGCGGCGCGCGGCGAACAGCCCCACCACCGGTCCGCCGAAGCTCGGGGAGTTCCCGAACGGCTGCCCTTCCGCCACCACTATGTCTGCGCCGCATTCTCCGGGCGGCCTCAGGAGTGCCAGCGCGACGGGGTCTACCGCCACGATGAGCAGCGCGCCGGCCTCGTGCGTCAGCTCCGCCAACGGCTCGAGCTCTTCCACCAGCCCGAAGAAGTTCGGGTACTGGACCATCACGCACGCGCTGCTCCCGTCCAGCCGAGAGGACAGGGCCTCCAGGTCAATCAGCCCATCCACCCCGGCCGGAATCAGGGTCAGTTCGCTCCCCTGCCCGTGAAGGTACGTCGCGGACACCTTGCGATAGTGGGGGTGAAGAGAGCCGGCGGCGAGCACCCCATCGCGGCGAGTGACCGTCCGGGCCATGAGGGCCGCCTCAGCGGTGGCCGAGGGGCCGTCATACATGGACGCGTTGGCCACATCCATTCCCATGAGCTCACAGATCATCGTCTGAAATTCATAGATGGACTGGAGCGTGCCCTGTGAGACCTCAGGCTGATACGGCGTGTAGGCCGTATAGAACTCGCTTCGACGCACCAGATGATCGACGGCCAGCGGAACATGATGGTCGTACTGGCCGGCGCCGGCGAAACAGACCAGCGAGAGGTTGCTGTCCGCCAGCGCGTTCAGGAGCCTGACGGCTTCCCACTCCGACAGCGCGTCCGGAAGTTGCAGCGGGCGCTCGAGAAGAAGTTCCGGCGGTATGTCGGAATAGAGCTCGTTGACGCTGGAAGCGCCGACCCGGGCAAGCATCTCACTGACGTCGGAGCCGCTGTGCGGAACGAAGGACATGTCAATCCTGCCGTTGCTCGGGATGACGGCACACGACGGAGCCGCCCGCGGCGGCTAATCCACGGGCGACCGTCCCGGCTATTCCTCGATATGGCTCGCGTACGCTTCCGCGGAGAGAAGTTCGTCGAGTTCGGCCGGGTCGCGAACCCGCACCCGTATCATCCAGCCCTCCTGATAGGGATCTGCATTGACCAGCGACGGGTCGTCCTCGAGGGCTTCATTCACCGCCAAGACCTCTCCCGACAGCGGACAATACAGGTCTGACACCGCCTTCACCGCCTCGATCGTGCCGAACACGTCCATCCGCTCGAAGCTGTCGCCGACGGCCGGCAACTCAACGAATACTACGTCACCCAGCTCACCCTGTGCGTAATCGGTGATCCCGATCAGAACCTCGCCTTCACCCTCGGTCTCGCGGATATACTCGTGCTCCTCCGTGTATCGGAACCCCTCGGGGATCTCTGGCATGCCGGCCTCCAGTATCGCTCTCCGTCAAGAAACGAGTGCGCGGGTCGCGCGTCGGGAGGCCACTATATCCGTGCGCGGCTCCAGGCGTCAAGAACAGCGGCGGCTCGGTTTCGGGACAGCCGTTTTTCTGTTCCGTTCGCCGCGGCGTGTGCTTGACGGCAGGCGTGAGAGGTGGCCGTTGCACGGACCGCGCAGTATCGGATTTCGAACCTCGGGAATTGCCGATTCTCGGGCCCGCGAGCTTTCTGGAGAAGGCGTCCTGGTTCAAGCACTGTCAGCGCAACAACCGCAAGAAAGGGTATGATGGGTAGCAGCGTGCTGCAATGTGATTCATACTCTTGACCCATACAGATAACCTACATACGATCCATATAACGTCCCGCTAAACAAATGGAGGTACATCGTGGCGAGGAAGAGAAAGGTCGGTTTGAAGGTGCGCGTAAGCGGCGAGACTGCCTACGTGAGCGCGACCGACGTGCGGACTCACTTCACGACCGTCTACGACAGAGTCCTGAAGAAGTATCCTACGGTGGTGATCGAGCGAAAGGGTACACCTGTCGCGGTCCTTAAGAGACCCGGCGAGGCCGGCGGGTCGGTCATCGTGGAGGAGTTCTAGCGGGTACTGCTGTTGCCGGCCGGCCGGCGCACTAATCTCCCCGGCGAAGGCGACGACGACGCCCCGCACGGAGGCGCCGCCTCGCATCCCGAGCCGACTCGCCCGGCAACCTCACTTTCACTTCCACTCCTCCCATGCAGGCAAGGCCGTTGATCTTGAGACGTGGAGCGTCCGGGCTCGGATCGGATGAGGCCTGATCCAGGGCGTCGAACCCGCCCAGCAGACAGACTCCATGGGTCTGGACGCCCAGGCCCGGGGGTACAAGGATCTCTACCCCTCCCATGAGAGCGACGACTGTCACCTCGGTCACCCCGGGTGCCAGTCTTGCCTCTCTGAAGTCGAGCCCCGCGCCACCCATGACGGCTACCGTGTACAGGTGTCGCGGGGGCGTCCATTCTCCCTTGCGATCTGACCCACCCATGATCGCCACTTGAACACCATGCTGTCTCACCGTCGCCGGATCGGCCCGTTCGATGAGCGGAAGCTGACCCGTGAATTCGGGACTGGCCTGCGGCGCCAGCACCGGCAGACCACGAAGAGTGCCGTCGAGTTCGTCGAGCGTGCCCGCGGAATACGCCCCGTCCAGCAGCGCCTCAAACTCCTCTACCGTGACGTTGTCTTCCGCGAAGTGCCTGCAGAGCACCTCGACGGTGCGCTCGCGTGCCTTGGACAGCGGCACGGGAGGCTGTGCCGACAACTCCGTCATACTCCGCTTCCTCCGGGATGCACCCGGTTCGACTGCCTGGTGGGGAAACACCTCTGCTCGAGCCTAGAACATATGGCCCCGCGCCGGACGGCGCAGGCGATCGCAGTCCCGGTGGCCTTCGCTCTTCGGCAGCTATCTGCTAGTTTGAGTATGGTTCCCCGGCAGCCGCAGACGTGGGCGAAGGGGAGTCTTGTGTTCGCGCCCCAACTCTTATTCAAACGGAAGGAGGTGATCCAGTGTCCGACGGAAGTAGACGCGAGCCTGGCTTGACAAGGGCAAGCGGTCGCCTCGGCGTGACGCGCTAGGAGGAGCGAGACCTCCCGTACCGGTGTTTTCGCGCGGTACGAGCCTGGCTCGCGGAGCCACCCTGGCGGCCGCGTCGAGTCAGGTCGCATGAAGAGCCGCGGGCCGGCGATCGGTCCGCGGCTCTCTTCTTCACAAGACGTTTGAACGCCTGCGCTTGCAGGGGCCTCTCGGCCGGCGTTCTCGCCGGACCGCCGGTTGGTCGGCTTCTAACGGCCGTACTCACGCCGCTCCGCCATGAGCAGGCCCGAGCCCAACAACGCCGCCCCACAAACCGCCACCAGCACGATGCTACCTGCCGCAACGGGAGCGTCCGTCAGCAGGGACCGCAGGATGTCCTCGAAGGCGGTGAGCGGGGCCAGGAGCGTTTTCGCCAGTGGATGCACGGCGCCGCCGGGCGCCGCCCAACCGGGAATGCTCACCTTCTCGAGCACCAGCAGGGCCGCGATCAGCAGAGCGTCGCCTCGGTCGAGAGCGGCAGACGCCACCAGAATCAGGGACCCCAGGAACAGTCCCATTACCACAGCAGCCTGCAAGGCGTGAATGCGGCCGATTGCCGGCACCGATGGAACCGTTGCCCGGTCGAGCGCCTCGGCGACGACCAGCGCCAACAGGAGGAGACAGGTCAGGCGCGCTCCGAATCGAGCGAGGAAGTATGAGCGACGCGAGACGGGGCGCGAAAAGACCATCCGAAAGAGGCCGTCGCGCCGCACGGCGGCAGCGATGCCCTCCCACAGGACCAGGGTAGCCACGAGCAGGAAGAGCCGGAACACTCCCGCCGCAGGCCCCGAGGAGGCACCGGCGACGATGTCCGTTGCTGCTGCCACGCCACCCGCTCCCGCAGCTTCTGCCGCAACCGAGTGACGCAACTGGATGAACAGAGGCACGAGCACCACTCCCGAACCCGCCAGCAGCAGCGAGCAGCGCGGGAGCATGTCGAGGAAGAGGCGGGGCCACAGGCGAAGCAGGCTCAAGGTCCGCGGCCCGCGTCCGCCGATCCCGGGCTGGTAGCCTCGCACACGAGCTTTTCCAGCGTGCAGGGGCCCCGCACGGGAAGGCGTACCTCATCTCTCAGCAGTCCTCCGGTGAGAACAATGGCTCGACCGGCGATCCGCTCCACCTCGGGCAGATCGTGCGAGGCTATGATAATGGTGCGATTCGGATCCTCCCTGCGCAGCTCCGACAGCAGGTGGCGGAACTCGGCGCGCCAGAACGGATCCAGGCCGGCGAGGGGTTCGTCCAGGAGGATCAGGCGACGAGGCCGGAGCAGCAACTGGGCGATGGCCAAGCGCTGCAGGCTGCCCTTGGACAGGGCGTTGACGCGTGTTCCAGCGTGCTGTGTCAGGCCGACCCTGTCCAGGGCGTGTGCAACCCGAACTTTGAGCGCCGCCCCGCCGAGACCATCCAAGATTCCGAGCCGGCAGAGAACCTGGCATGCCGGCCGGCCGCCCGCGAGCCGGATGGACTCGGGCAGGTAGCTGACGCCGCTCTCGCGCGCGTACCGGCATGGCTCGGCCCCCTCTACGGAGATAAACCCCGAGCTCGGGCGCAGGAACCCCAGCAGCAGGGCAAGGAGTGTCGTCTTGCCGGCGCCGTTGGGGCCGAGGACACCAAGACATTCGCCGCGCCCTACCCGCAGGGTGATCCCGTCCAGGGCCACGGAGCCTGCGGAACGGAACCGCCGGTAGCTCTTCGTCACGCCGCGCAGCTCGATCATGGCACCCATGATGGACGGGCTCATCATCCGCCGATCATCACGGCCGTCTTGCCGCGCGGCGCGCGGCCCTCCTATGCTGCCGCCGGCACCTGGTCCGCCCACCCGTTCCCGGCCGTGGCCCGGACGGGAGCATACGAGCGGGCTCGGATGAATGAGTTCTCTAGATGCGGGGCCGAGCGTTGCAGTTCTCGAAGTACAGCGGGGCGGGAAACGACTTCGTCATCACCGAAGCGGACTGGCCGCACGAGCGCGCGGCCCCCGTAGCACGTCGAGTCTGCTCTCGCGCGACGGGAGTAGGGGTCGACGGGCTGATACTCGTTCGCCGACTCGGTCCGCGCCGCGTGGGTGCCCGCTTCTTCAACCCGGACGGTTCGCCTTTCGCAACGTGCGGCAACGGCACGCGCTGCGCCGCCCGCTTCGCCGTAGACCACGGTCTCGTGGACGCGGGACGATTCGTGGTCGACACGGCCGTGGCGGACATCGACGCGACGGTCACGGAGGACGGCGTGGATCTGGTGTACCGGATCCAAGTCGCGATCGCCGGCTGTCATCGGGTGGACGGGCCCGACGGGCCGGCGATGGGGTGGCTCGTTCAGGTGGGGTTACCTCACTTCGTGCTACCGGTGGCCGCCCAGCCGGATGGTCCCATCGACCCGATATGCCGTCCCATCCGGCATCTGCCGGCCCTGGGTCGGGAGGGCGCCAACGTGAATCTCGTGCAACTGGACGACAGGAGTTCGGGTTCCATCCGCACGTTCGAGCGAGGTGTTGAAGGCGAGACCCTGGCCTGCGGCAGCGGTGCCATGGCCTCGGCGCTGGCGCTGCACGCCGCCGACCTGTGTGAGCCCGGCCTGTCACTAAGGGTCCGTGGCGGGGACGCTCTGCACATCACCGT
>JBDHHR010000010.1:0-57448 GCA_039589295.1 Gemmatimonadota bacterium
GGTCGCATTGACCCTTCCTGTCCGCTGGTCCAGGAGCTCCCGGCAGGCCTCCTCGATCTCCGGGAGCAGTCCCTGTCGCCGCTTTTCCATGACCACCAGGAGGAAGCGGACGAAGGGCGCCGGATACCGCTCCCCGAACCCCGCCCGGATCGCTTCGCGCTTCTCGGCGATGGGGATGCGAGGGCTCTCCACGAACATCCGGAATTCCGTGGAGGTCGCGTACAGCCCGGCTACATCCCCGATCATGCGAAGGTACTCCTGACCCGCCTCCTCCCGGCCCGCGAGATCCAGAAGCGTGTCCGCGTAGTTGCGGGCGACGGCGGAACGGCTCATTCCAGACCCGCCATATACTCGCTGACCAGACGGCGGTTGCCTTCGTCGTCCAGGCTCTCACGGATCAGTCGCTCGGCCGCCGCGATGGAGAGATCCACCGCCTCGCGACGAACCGATTCGAAGAGGTCCTCGCGCTCCCGGACCAGGTCCTTGCGGACCCGCGCCAGCATCTCCTCGTTCTCCTGCCGCGCCCGGGCCAGTATCTCCTCTCGCAGCCGCTCGCCGGCCACCCGGCCTTGCTGGAGAACCTCCTTCGCTTCGCGTCTGGCCTGCTCGAGCTCCTTGTGGTGCTCTTCCAGGAGACGCTTGGCCTCGACCCGGTCCTGCCGGGCGGAGTCGATGGCCGTCTGGATCCTGGACTGCCGCGTCTCCAGCCCCCGGGCGATGGCCGGAAGCGCCTTCCACGAGAGGACGGCGAGGGTCAGGAGGAACAGCACCCAGGTCCATACCAACAGCCCCAGGTTCAGGGAGAACACGCCGGACCCGTCCTCCGCGCCGAGCAGAGCGCCGGGGGCTGCCAGCAGAAGCGCCCCTGCTCCTACGACTCGCCAGACTCTCATGGCAGAGTATCCGCTCCTTTTCCGTCCGGTTACCGCCCCTCCGGATCGTGCCCGGGAAGCGGTCCTTCTCACTTGATGAAGCCGGCTATGACCAGGCCGAACAGAGCCGCACCCTCGATGAGGGCGGCGAGAATGATCGCCCCGGTCTGGATCTGCGTCGCCGCTTCCGGCTGGCGTGCCATGGCATCCACCATCTGTCCGCCGATCCGACCGATGCCGAGCCCCGCGCCGATTACCACGATGCCGGCTCCGATGATCGCCAGCCCGGCCCCGATGTCGCCGCCGCCGGTCTCCTGAAGGAGTGCGAGAATGTTGAACATCTAAGGTTCTCCTTGCGTGTCAGGTGATACTGACCGTCCCGTCTTGGTGCGCCGGCCTGAACGCCCGGCGTACCTCAGTGCGCATGTCTGATGAGGCCGATGAACACGGCCGTGAGGGTCGCGAAGATGTACGCCTGCAGAAGCGCGACGAAGATCTCCAGAAACATCACGAACAGTCCCAGTCCGAGAGATCCGGTTATCGCCACGAGCCCCGTAACCGAGGTGAAACTGCCGTATACGAGAATCAGCCCGAGCAGCGACAGGAGCACGAAGTGGCCGGCCGTCATATTGGCGAAGAGCCTGACCGCCAGCGCGAACGGCTTGGCGAGCTTTCCGATCATTTCGACCGGCGTCATGATGATCAGCATGACGATCGTCATGAAGGAAGGGATCCCCCTGGGGACGTAGAAGATCGTCCCGAGGTACCCCTTCGCTCCAAGGGCCAGGAACCCGGCCACCTCCACCACGGCCAGGGAGATCAGCGCCAGGCCTCCGGTAACCATGATGTTGGAGGTGGGCGTCGCTCCCTGCGGGATCAGTCCCAGGAGGTTGGCGTAGAGTATGAAGAAGAACAGCGTCACCACGTACGGAACGAACCGCTCCCCTCCGTGGCCGATGTTCGCCAGCGCCACTTCATCACGCAGGTACACGTAGAACGCCTCGAAGAAGTTGAGCAGCCCCTTCGGCGCCGCCCTGCCGTGATCGGTTCTGATCGACATCCTCGCCGCGAGCCACACCGTGGCGATGGTCAGCAACGCGGCGATCCACAGGAAGAACACGTGCTTGGTCGGTGATAGATCGAGCTCGAGAGAACCGACGCGGATGGGCGCGAATTCCGGGAGACGGATCTCGGTCGTGCCGATCTCCAGCGCGTCGGCATCGACGATATGGTGCAGCATCGTCTCCGTGCCCCATTCCTCGTCGTGCTCGCCGCCCCCCTGCGCTGACGCCCCGTGTTCCTGGACGGCGGCGGAACCCCGGACAGCGGCATCACCTCCGGGCGAAGGCACCGGAACGTGCTGCTGGGGGGCGCCCGCGATCGCGAGAGCGAGCGTCGCTGTGACCAGACCCGTGATCATTCCCTCACCAACCGCTCCGTGTCCTGCGTCCCGCCGGGCCGCTCACGGCGGGAGCCCCTCGTCTGCCGCGGGGCGACGACCGCCAGCCAGCCCGCCTCCAGCAGCAGAAAGGCCACCAGCGCGAACGCGTACGCCACGACCGGCTCCCGGGCGGGCGCCCCTGCCAGCCACGCCCCGATCCACAGGAGCAGCAGCCCCCCGACGCGGGAGGCTATTCCACCTGCCCACACCTGCAGTACCCGATCACCGCGTGCCAGGCCGCCGGCCAGGACCCAGAACGACGCCGCCTGGATGGTCCACGCCGCCCCCACGCCTACCCCGACGGCGACAGGCTCGAAACCTCCCGCCACGGCGGCTGACCATCCGGCGACCGCGATGAGGAGGGTGACGACGAGGTAGGCGGCGCGCCGCAACCCGGCCGTCTCAGTCGCTTCCGCCGTCCCGGTCTTCATCGGAGCCCTTCCGGCGCTGGTCGATGACCAGGTGCCTGTACATGCTGTAGAAGCCGCCGCCGAAGCCCGAGAAGGTCCCGAGTATGACGAAGAGCGGCCCCGTGTGGAGCCGCTCATCGAGCAGCGAGCCGACCCAGGCGAACAGCGCAGTGGACAGCCCCAGCGTGAGCCCGTACCCGCTGTAGCGGCCCAGCTCCGTGAGCGTGCCGCGAGGGCGTGAACCGTCCTCCTGCTGCACGACGCCTGTTCGCCTCCCGGTTACGGCCGCCGCGACTATACCGGCTTGTGAAACCATTCGCAAGACTGTCGCTTGACGCCCGGAGGAGGCTTTCTCTAGCGTTTGTTCACGGGAACGTGACCGCCGGCTGGTGTATGGATGGCACCCGGCGGGGGGGCGCAAGGCGACCCCAGCGGGGGGGGCGGCGAGGCGACCCCGGCGCGGCACGGGAACGAGGGAGCGAGAGCGCCGCGGGGCGGACGAGGAACGGAGGGCATGGAAGCACGAACGGCGACAGGTGCCGACAGGGCCGGCTACGACGTCGAGCTGCTGCACCGGCTGGCCGCGGCCCGCCACGCGCTGGAAGACCAGGTGGCGCGGCGTATCATCGGCCAGTCGGAGATCGTGGAAAAGCTCCTGGTGACGCTCCTCGGCGGCGGTCACGCGCTGCTGGTCGGGGTTCCAGGCCTGGCCAAGACTACCCTCATCGCTACGCTGGCCGAGACGCTGCGGCTCGACTTCCGCCGCATTCAGTTCACCCCGGACCTCATGCCGTCCGACATCACAGGCACGGAAGTCCTGGAAGAGGACGCGGACACGGGCCGCCGGGTCTTTCGCTTCGTCCGCGGGCCGATCTTCGCCAACGTGATCCTGGCCGACGAGATCAATCGAACGCCGCCGAAGACGCAGGCCGCCCTGCTGCAGGCGATGCAGGAACTAGAGGTCACCGTTGCCAACGAAACCTTCCCCCTTCAGCCACCGTTCTTCGTCCTGGCCACCCAGAATCCGATCGAGCACGAGGGCACCTACCCGCTCCCCGAGGCCCAACTGGATCGGTTCATGTTCGAGCTGCGCATCACGTATCCGAGCCTGGAGGAGGAGACACGGGTGGCCGCCGTCACCACGTCCGGTCTCGAGGGCATCATCGATCCGGTCCTCAGCGGTGAGGAGCTGTTGACGTTCCAGCACCTCGTCCGGCGCGTTCCGGCGCCACCGTCGCTGGTCGAGTCGGCGGTGCGGCTGGCGAGGGCCACCAGGCCCGACGATCCTGCGTCACCCCGTTTCGTGCGCGAGATGATCGCCTGGGGCGCGGGCCCGAGGGCTTCGCAGTACCTTGTCCTGGGAGCCAAGGCCCGGGCAGCCCTGGACGGCCGTCCCGTGCCCAGTCTCGAAGACGTCCGCGCCGTCGCGCCCGATGTGCTGCGTCACCGCATCGTACCGGGATTCGAAGCGGAGGCGGCGGGCAGAGAGGCTGAGGATCTCGTGCAGGAGCTGATCGCGTCGACCCTCACATGACCGACACCACCGAAGATCAGCCTCCGTCCCGGGCGCGGGCGGGAGGCGAAGGCCTGCCTGCCGCATGACCGCGACCATCCTGCTGCTGCTCGTGTTGATCCTCCTGTCCGGGTTCTTCTCGGGAGGGGAGATCGCGCTCTTCTCCGTCCCACGTATGCGGGCTGAAGCTCTCGCCGGCGAAGGTCGGCGGGGAGCGCGGGCGCTGGAGCGGGTCAAAGCCAACCCCGAGCGCCTGTTGATCACCATCCTCATCGGAAACAACCTCGTCAACATAGGCGCAGCCTCCGTGGCGACCTACGCGGCCACGCAGGCGTTCGGCTCGGTAGGGGTGGGCATAGCCATCGGCGGCATGACGCTCCTGGTGCTGTTCTTCGGCGAGATCGTGCCCAAGAGCTTCGCGGCGGCCAACGCGCTGCGCATCTCCCTGGCCATCGCTCCGGTCTTCCTGTGGCTGGCGCGGCTTCTCACCCCGCTGGTGGTCCCCCTGGAGGCTCTCACGCGGACCGTGCTCCCGCAGAAGCGAAGCGCTCTTCCCGGGGTGACAGAAGCGGAGATCCGGTCGCTGACCGAGATCGGATACCGGACCGGCGAGATCGACGAGCACGAGCACCGGATCATCGAGCGGACCTTCGCGCTGGACACGACCAGAGCGTGGGAAGCGATGACGCCGCGGGTGGAGATCTTCGCCTGGCCCGCCGATCGCAGGCTGGAGGAGATCGCCGCCGAGCTGCCTGCCCTTCCCTACAGCCGCATCCCGGTGTACGGCGAGTCGCTGGACGAGATCACAGGAATCCTGTACGTCCGCGACGCGTACCAGGCACTGGTCGCGGGTCAGAGCGGCGTCACGCTGGAAGCCCTCTCCCGGGAGCCCCTGTTCGTGCCGAGCACCGTCACGCTGAGCGAGCTGCTTGGGGTATTCCGCTCCCGGCGGATCCACCTGGGCGTGGTGGTGGACGAACACGGCGGGACCGATGGAATCATCAGCCTGGAGGACGTCCTGGAGGAGCTGGTCGGAGAGATCGTCGACGAGCTCGACATGCCGGAGGACGAGTTCACCCGGGTCGGCAGCGACACGATCGTGGTCGACGGAGGAGTGGACCTCAGGGAGATCAACCAGTTCTTCACCACGAGCTTCCCCGTCCTCGAGCACCGGTCGCTGAACGGATACCTGCTGGAGGAGTTCGGTCGCGTCCCGGAACCGCACGAGACGGTGGAAGCCCAGGGTGTCCGGATCGAGGTCCTGCGCGCGACGGAGACGCAGGTCACCCGCGCCCGCATCACCCGGTTGGCCTCATCCCCCGGGAACGAGGCGGCACATGCGGAGCCGGCGCCGGAGAGTTAGCGGAGCCGGCGCCGGAGAGTTAGCGGGTCTCAGACCGGGGCGAAGACGACGTGGCGGTACCAGTCCACCAGCGCCTGCCCGAAAAGGAAGGTGATCGCGGCGCCCATAGCCAGGAAGACGCCGAACGGCACTTCCTTGCCCGTCTTGAGGCTGATGGGCCCGAAGACAGCGGTCCCCGCCACGGCGCCGAAGAAGATGGTCAGCATCGCGCCCGCCGGGCCGAGAAAGGCACCGACCATGGCCATCATCTTCATGTCTCCGCCGCCCATCGCCGGCTTCTTGAAGGCCCACTCGCCGAGGATTCCAACCGTGAACAGGACGGCGAAGCCCAGGGCCGCTCCGAGAGGCGAGGCGACCGGCGTCGGCGCGCCGGGAAGCAGGGAGAGCGCCAGACCGGCACCCAGGCCGCCGAGGCTGAGCGCATCGGGAATCAGGTAGTGGCGCGCGTCGATGATGGCGATGGCCAGGAGCAGGCTGCACAGCACGGACCCTTCGAGGGCCCGCCAGCTCGGACCGTACGCCAGCGCCATTCCTACCCACAGAGCCGCTGTCAGGGCTTCGACCAGCGGGTACTGCAGGGAGATGCCGGCCCGGCAGTCCCGGCAACGGCCGCGCAAGGCGAGGTAGCTCAGGACCGGCAGGTTGTCGTACCAGGCGATGGGCGACCCGCAACTCGGGCAACGGGATCGGGGCCGGACCAGGCTCTCTCCGACCGGCAGCCGCGACACGCACACGTTGAGGAACGAGCCGACCGATGCTCCGAGAACGCCCGCGTATATGAGGAAGACGGCCTCAATCGACTCCGGCACGCTCGCCCCCGAAGAGTCTGTCCATGAGAATCGCCCCCGCGATCGCCACGTTCAAGGACTCCACCTCGCCACTGAGCTCTATCGCCACGACCCGCGCGGCCTCGCTCAGGATGCGGTTCGACACCCCGGCCCCTTCGTTCCCGAGGACGATGGCCAGTCGGCCGGGAGATTCGTCACCCCGGCACACGGGCCGGCCGGCAGGCGCAGCGGCCCACACCTCGATCCCCTCCGCGTCCAGGCGCTCTCTCGCATCGTCCCATGTCATGGCGATCACCGGGAGCCGCAGCGACGAGCCGGCGGCGGCCCGGGCCGCCTTCGGGGACCACACGTCGCCCGTTCCCGGCAGGCTCAGCACGGAGCCGGCGCCCAAGGCCTCGGCAGTCCGCAGGAGCGTCCCCACGTTTCCCGGATCCTGGACCGCATCGAGGACGAGGATGCGAGGTGAGCCCACGTCATGCCAGTCCCAACGGGGAATCTCCGCGACGGCCAGGACGCCCTGCGGGTTGACCGTGTCGGCGAACTCCTCCAGCTCCCGTCGTGAGAGCGATTCGGACTCCACCCCTTCAGCGCGGAGCCGCGCCAGCAGCGGGCCGGCTTCTGGATCGGTCAGCGCCACCTGTGTATATAGCACCTTTATCGGGGCCGTACCGGTCGCCAGAAGCTCGCCGACGAGGCGCGGCCCCTCGGCCAGAAACAGGCCATGCTCGACCCGTCCTTTGCGGCGCCGAAGGGCGCGGAGGAGCTTCTTCTCGTTTCTGCTGGGCATCGGCGTCCGTCCGTGGCTGGCCCACCCGGCATGCGGGCCGGATCCGCCTGTCAGGGTGCGGACAATCTGGATAGCAGGTCTCCCGCGGGCAAAGCGCCGTGCGCCCGTGGGGGACGCAGGGAGAAAGAGATGCACTCGAAGCTCGACCGAATCGACCGGCCCGTGGCGCTCACCATCGCCGGCAGCGACTCCGGAGGAGGCGCCGGGATTCAAGCGGACCTGAAGACGTTTCACGCGTTCGGTGTCTTCGGCGCCACCGCGATCACGGCGGTAACGGTGCAGAACACGGTCGGCGTCTTCGGCGTCCAGCGAATCGACCCCGAAATCGTCGCCGGGCAGATACTGGCGGTCGCCGATGACCTGCGGCCGGCCGCCTGCAAGTCCGGGATGCTGGCGGACGCGGAGATCATCGCGGCGGTGGCCGGAGCCATGGAGCAGGCGCGCATCCCGCACTACGTGCTTGACCCGGTGATGGTCGCCGCCAGCGGCGATCCGCTCCTCGAGGAGTCGGCGGTGGACGCACTCCGCTCGCGGCTCCTGCCGCGCGCAAGCCTGGTGACCCCTAACCTCGACGAGGCCGGAGTCCTCGCCGGCATGACCGTGGCAGACGAGGCCGCCATGCGATCGGCCGCGACGCTGCTCGTGGAGAGCGGCTGCCGGGCCGTTCTCATCAAAGGCGGTCACCTGCCGGGCAGCGAGGTGCTGGATGTCTTCTACGACGGATCGCGGTGGCACGAGTGGCGCGCCGAGAAACTCGAGGTCGGGGTCGCACACGGAACCGGCTGCACCCTGTCGGCGGCCATCACCGCCGGACTGGCCCGGAATCGCTCAACGGTAGAGGCGGTGGAGGCCGGCCTCGCCTTCACCCGGCGGGCCATCGCCACGGCGCCTGGATTGGGCGCCGGCAGCACCCCGCTCAACCACTGGGCGCAGACGTGAGTTTCGGACCGATGCGCGAGACCACTCGCTGAACGAGAAGCTGGAACTTTTCCGCCACCCGCTCGGTCGTCTCCATCACCTCGTCGTGCGACAGCGGTTCCGGGCTGATCCCCGCGGCGTAGTTGGTGAGGCAGCTGATTCCCAGGCAGCGGATCCCGCGGGCCCTGGCGGTGATGACCTCCGGAACGGTCGACATGCCGACGGCGTCGGCGCCCATCCGCTCCAGCATGCGGATCTCCGCCGGCGTCTCGTAGCTGGGTCCCAGCAGTCCCACATACAAGCCCTCCACGAGCTGAATACCCTCATCACTGGCCACATCACGTGCCGCGGCTCGCAGCTCGGGGTCATAGCAGCCGGACATGTCAGGCCACCGGTAGTCGCCCTCGACGACCGGGCCGACCAGAGGGTTACGCCACATCAGGTTCACGTGGTCTGAGATGAGCATCAGATCGCCCGGGTGGAAGGTCCGGTTGACTGCGCCCGCGGCGTTGCTCACGAACAGGGCCCGTATCCCGAGGTGGGCCAGAGCACGTACCGGCACGGTCGCGAAACTCGCCGCGTGGCCCTCGTACAGATGGGATCGGCCCTTGAGGGCCAGTGCGGGCACACCCGACAACCGGCCGGCGATGAGAACACCCGAGTGCCCGGCAACCCCCACTTGCGGCCATCCGGGCAGGTCGCCGTAGGGAATCTCCACAGAGTCCTCGAAACGGTCTCCCAGGGCTCCCAGTCCGGAACCCAGCACGAGACCGAGCAGCGGCTCGAGGTCGCCCGCACGGCGCCTGATCTCGGCCGCGGCCCGGGAAGCCAGTGCGTGCGGGTCCGTGGATCCGCGTCGCCCGGCAGCCCCCGACGGATCGGGCCTGTGTCGCGTCACGCCAGAATGCCCGCCAGGGTCGCCGTCATCCAGGTGGCGGCAGTCCCGCCGAGCATGGCCCGCAGGCCCAGTCGCGACAGGTCGTGCCGCCGGCCCGGTGCGATCCCGCCGATGCCGCCGATCTGGATGGCAATGGAGGAGAAGTTGGCGAAGCCGGTCAGGGCATACGTCGCTATGATCACCGACTTCGGCGACAGACTCGCCCCCGCAGCGAGCCCGTCGGCCAGCATCTGGAAGGCCACGAACTCGTTGGCCACCATCTTGACGCCGAACAGCGTGCCCATCTGGGCTGCGTCGGCCAAGGGAACGCCCATGAGCCACGCCACGGGCGCGAAACCCCACCCCAGGAGCCGCTCCAGGGTGATTCCCTCCACCCCAACGAGTCCGAGCGACCAGCCGAGGAGCCCGTTTATGAGGGCGATGATCGCCAGGAAGGCGATGAGCATCGCCCCCACGTTGAGGGCCAGGCGCATGCCGACGGCCGCCCCTCCCGCTGCGGCATCGATGACGTTGACGGAATCCTGCTCGATCTGGAAATCGAGGGTGCCGCGGGTCTCCGACTCCTCCGTCTCGGGCATCAGCATCTTGCTGATCACGATCCCGGCCGGGGCGGCCATGATGCTCGCCGCCAGGAGGTGTCCGGCAATGGCCGGGAAGTAGCCCGAGAGCATTGCCACGTAGGCCGCCATCACCCCGCCGGCCACCGTCGCGAACCCTCCCGTCATGACCGTGTTCAGCTCCGACATGGTCATTTTGTTTACGAACGGCTTGATAAGGAGCGGCGCCTCGGTCTGGCCGACGAAGATGTTGCCGGCCGCTGATGTCGTTTCGGCCCCGCTGGTTCGGAGGGTGCGCAGCATCACCCAGGCCACTGCCTTCACCACCTTCTGCATGATCCCCAGGTAGTACAGGATCGTCATCAGGGCGGAGAAGAATATGATGGTGGGAAGGACGGCGAAGGCGAAGTTCGCCCCCAGCTCGACCACGCCCTCACCGCCGGAGAGCGGCGTCACAGGATCCACCAGCGTCCCGAATACGAACCGCGCTCCGGCCATCGTATAGTTGATCAGCGCGATGAAGATGTCGTTGACGACGCTGAAGAACCCGCGCCCCCAGCTCGTCTTCAGCACCAGCAGGGCGAAGATGAACTGGAGCGTCAGGCCCTTCGCCACCAGGCTCCAGTCCACCGAGCGGCGCCGCGCCGAGAAGAGCCACACGGAGATGATGATGACGGAGAGTCCCAGCAGGCCGCGGCCGAGGCGAACGAAGAACGGCTCCTGAATGGTGCCGGTCTCGATTATGGAAGAGGCTTCCTGAGCTTGCGGCGGACGGGCCACGGTGGACTCCGCCTCCTGGCCGGCGATCGCGGCCGGTGAGGGTCGCACCGGCGCGGCCGCAAGGACTCCCGCTTCCGGTCCGGGGCCGACTATTCCCTGCGCTCTCGCGCCGAACCGGGCCGGCGCCCACACCAGGGCCGCGAGGAGTGAGGCCAGGGCGATCAACGCCACGGCGCGCCTCCCGGCCACCGTCCCGCCACTCGACAGGCCGCTTCGAATCACCATCCGCCGAATCTCCCCAGTTCGTCGCGCGTCAGCACCCGTCCCTCCTGCTTGGCCAGCACCAGCTTCCGCTTCCCGAACAGTTTTACCAGCAGCGCCCCGGCCACGAAACCTCCGATGTGCGCACCGAAAGCCACCCCGCCGGCGGTGCCGCCGAACGAGAAGGCGGCCTCGGCGAGCTGCAGCAGGAACCACAGCAGCAGTACGGTCCACGCAGGAAGCGGGATCACCCGAATGTAAACGAAGAGCACGATGGCGGTGTGCACCCTGATCCGAGGATAGAGAACCATGTACGCGCCCATGATCCCGCTGATCGCCCCGGACGCGCCCACCGTCGGGATCGGACTGTCGGGACCCAGCATTACGTGGGCGCCCGCCGCCAGAACGCCGGTGAGGAGGTAGAAGACGATGTAGCGCAGGTGTCCCATCGAGTCCTCGATGTTGTTCCCGAAGACCCACAGGAACCACATGTTCCCGATGAGGTGCATCCAGCTTCCGTGCATGAACATGGAAGTGATCAGGGTCTCCTCTGAGAGACCGCCCACACGGCACCTGGCTCCCGCTCCGAGCTGGATCGCGTCGCCGGCCGGGATCGCTCCCGTGATCTCACCGGGTATGGCGCCGAACTCACACAGCGAGCCCAGGAAGGCGGCGCCGGAGCCTGCCCCCTGCACCAGCAACCACGTCGCCACGTTCGCGGCGATGATCAGCAACGTGACGAAGGGAATCAGCTCGGTGGGATTCTCGTCCTTGAGCGGAAACATGGCGAGAAGGGTAGAGGCGGGCCGGTGCCTACGCAACAAAGACGGCCCTGGATGCCCCATGCGATCCGCAGGCCTCCCGGCAGCCGCTCTCGCGGCGGGAGAAGCCCGACCGCCAGAAAGGCATGACGGTTGAGCCTGCCGTTCTGGCACGATGCAGGTCTCCGGGTGTCAGATTGTCGGGGATCCGGGCCGTTTCTCACCGTTCCACCGGGCACATCGCTTGCACCGAACCCAGAGCATCAGCGACACTCCGGCTGTGGCGGGTCCCGCCGGGCCAGTCCGGGCCGGGGCGGATCGCGTGCCTGCTGCCTGTCCCGGCCGGTGCGCGACGCCAGTCGAGTCAAGGAAGGGAAAACAGCGAATGAGCAAGGTCATCGGAATCGATCTGGGCACTACCAACTCCGTGGTCTCGGTGATGGAGGGGGGAGATCCCGTCGTCATCCCCAGTGCGGAGGGCGCACGCACGACGCCGTCGGTGGTGGCGTATACGAAGGACAAGGAACGGCTGGTGGGCCAAGTCGCGAAACGGCAGGCCGTCACGAACCCGCAGAACACGATCTCCTCGATCAAGCGGTTCATGGGGCGGAAGTGCTCGGAGGTGGTCTCCGAGCGGAAGCTCATCCCGTACGGGATCGAGTGTGATGCCCAGGACCGGGTGCAGGTCAAGGTCCCGAACGGCGACAAGACCTTCACGCCCCCTGAGATATCGGCCATGATCCTTCAGAAGATGAGGCAGACGGCGGAGGACTACCTGGGCCAGGAGGTCACCAGGGCGGTCATCACGGTGCCGGCCTATTTCAACGACGCACAGCGCCAGGCGACCAAGGACTCCGGACGCATCGCCGGCCTCGAGGTGCTGCGGATCATCAACGAGCCCACCGCCGCCGCCCTGGCGTATGGGCTGGATAAGAAGGCGGACGAGAAGATAGCCGTGTTCGACCTGGGCGGCGGGACCTATGACATCTCGATTCTCGAGCTGGGAGACGGCGTCTTCGAGGTAAAAGCCACCAACGGCGACACGCACCTGGGGGGCGACGACATCGACCAGCGGGTGATCGATTGGCTGGTGGCCGAGTTCAAGAAGGACCAGGGGATAGACCTTTCCAAGGATCCCATGGCGCTGCAGCGGCTCAAGGAGGCCTCCGAGAAGGCGAAGTGCGAGCTGTCCAGCACCATGCAGACGGACATCAACCTGCCGTTCATCACGGCTGACCAGAGTGGTCCGAAGCACCTGCACATGACCCTGACCCGGGCCAAGTTCGAGCAGCTCGCCGACGACCTGATCGAGCGGACCATCGAGCCCATGAGGCTGGCGCTGGAGGATGCTGGCCTGGAGACGACGGAGATCGACGAGGTCATTCTGGTGGGTGGATCCACCCGCATCCCCAAAGTCCAGGAGACGGTGCGCGAGTTCTTCGGCAAGGAGCCGCACAAGGGAGTGAATCCCGACGAGGTGGTCGGAATCGGGGCGGCGATTCAGGGCGGTGTTCTGGCCGGCGAGGTGCACGACGTCCTCCTGCTCGACGTCACGCCCCTGTCGCTGGGCATCGAGACGCTGGGCGGCGTGATGACCGCCCTCATCGAGCGGAACACCACCATCCCCACCAAGAGGAGCGAGGTCTTCTCCACGGCGGAGGACAACCAGCCCACGGTGGATATCCACGTTCTGCAGGGCGAGAGGCCGATGGCCATCGATAACAAGACCATCGGGCGCTTCCAGCTCACCGGGATTCCGCCGGCACCGCGGGGCGTGCCGCAGATAGAGGTCGCCTTCGACATAGACGCCAATGGGATCCTGCACGTGAGCGCCAGGGACCGGGCCACGGGCAAGGAGCAGAAGATACGCATCGAGGCGTCCTCCGGGCTCTCGGAGCAGGAGATAGACCGCATGGTCGGCGATGCCGAGACCCACGCCACGGAGGACAAGGAGCGGCGGGAGAAGGCAGAGGCTCGTAACCGGCTCGATTCGCTCATCTACCAGACCGAAAAGAACCTCGATGACTGGAAGGACTCCATCGACGAGGCCGCGAAGTCTGACGTGGACGAGAAGCTGGAGCGCGGGAGGCAGGCTCTCAAGCAGGACGACACGGAAGAGATCCAGGCGGCGACGGAGGCCATTCAGCAGGCGGTACAGGCGGCCGCCCAGCAAATCTACGCCAAGGCCGGGATGGGCGAGCCGGCCCAGGAGGCCGCCGGCTTCGAGGAAGGCGAGGCGGCCGAGACGCCGGCCGAGGAGGAAGACGTAGTCGAGGCGGACTACGAGATCGTCGAGGAGTCGGAGGAGCAATAGCGAGGGCGGCACGGGAGCGCGCAGGGAACCCCGGGTGTCCGATTGCGATAATAGAGATGACGCGTTTGAGTTGAGGGCCCGTCGAAGAGCATGTCACCCGGGGCCCGGGGTCGAACACCGAACAGCGCGGATGCGATGAACGACGCCCTGAGAACGAAGCTGAACCTGATCCTGACCGCGGCGGTGGCATTCGCTCTCGGTCTCGGTGTGGCGGCGAGGCTCGATCTTTTGCCTCAAGGTCTGGCGCTGGACCAGAACCCGCCGCTGCGATTGAACGTCGAAGCCCCCCCGGCCGCCTGGCAGGAGACGTCACCCGGTGTTCCGGGGCCCGGGTTCTCCGACATCGCCGAGAGGATTACCGCCACGGTGGTGACCATATTCGTGGAGCGGGAGATCCCGGCGCACGCCAGACAGCCGCGGGTCTTTCCGCCGCAGTTCGAGGATTTCTTCGGGCAGCCGCCCGAGTTCGTGCAGGGCAGCGGCTCCGGATTCGTCATCAGCGAGGACGGGTACATCATCACCAACAACCATGTGGTGGAGAGCGCCGAGAAGATCCGGGTCCTCCTCTCCGATCGGCGGGAGTTCGACGATGTCCGCCTGGTGGGACGTGATCCCACCACCGATGTAGCCCTGTTGAAACTGGATGTGGAAGGCCTGCAGGCCGCGCCCCTCGGGTCCAGCGACGCCGCCCGCGTAGGCGAGTGGGTCCTGGCTATCGGCAGCCCCGGCTTCGACTCCGGGAACGGGCCTCTGTTCACCACCGTGACGGCGGGGATCGTCAGCGCCAAGGGCCGCAGTATCAACATCCTGGGCCGGGAATTCGAGGCGCGCGGGGAGGACAACCTGGCCATCGAGGACTTCATCCAGACCGACGCGGCCATCAACCCCGGCAACTCGGGCGGTCCGCTGGTGAACGTCCGCGGCGAGGTGATCGGGGTGAACGCGGCGATCGCCTCGAGAACAGGCACATACGAGGGTTACGGCTTCGCCGTTCCCATCGACCTGGTCCGGGAGGTAGTCGAAGACCTGGTGGAGCACGGGCAGGTCAGGCGCGCTCTCCTGGGGGTGTCGATCCGGCCGGTGGACGATCCCGACGCCCGCTATTACGGCCTCGACGATGTGGCCGGAGCGAAGGTGCTGGAGGTCAACGAGGGATATCCGGCGGCGAAGGCGGGGATCGGGATCGGCGACATCATCGTGGCTGTGAACAGCGAGAAGGTGGCCTCGGTGAGTGACCTGCAGCGGAAGATTCGAGCGCACGAGCCGGGAGAGACGGTTACCGTCGACCTGGTCCGGGAGGATCGTCGGCGCGAAAGGGTCGAGGTGGAGCTCGCAGACGCCGGCGACCTGCGGACCGCCGTTGAGCCGCGAGTTGCCAGCGCCGTCAGCGATGACCCGCTCGGAATAGAGGTCGACGACATGGGACGGGACGACCGCCAGCGTCTGGACCTGCCACGCAGCGTGGACGGCGTAATCGTGGTCGATGTGGAGCGATACGGCCCGTACGGCCGGCGGGTGGGAACAGCCGTCGATGTCGTGATAACGAGCGTTAACCGGAAGGAAATAGACAGCGTCCGCGAGTATCGCGAGATCATGCGGGACGTGAAACCGGGCGACGTGGTGGGACTGATACTGTACGTTCCAGATTCCGGCCGCCGGCTTCCGGTCACGATTCAGGTGCCGTCGAACCATTGACAGGGCGCGACCCGCGTCGGGCCGACAGGGAGACGCCGGCTTGAGAGGCGAATAGCGGCGCCCCACACGGGGCGCCGTTCCTTTGCAGTATCGGTCGGTAGAGGGTCTCGCGCCGCTGCGCTCTGTTGGCTGGCCTGAGCCGGATTGGTTAAAATGTCAGCCTGCGTTCCGGTACCGGAGGAAGCCGCCCTGCGGCGCGAAAGTGGCGGAATTGGCAGACGCGCCAGCCTTAGGAGCTGGTGGCCCCAGGGCCGTGGGGGTTCGAGTCCCCCCTTTCGCATCCACACGCACTCTGTCCGGTATCGGGCGATCGCACTCTGGCCCGGCCTCACGGGCGAGTCTCGATCAGTAGGGATGACAAGGAATTGACTTTGAACAATACAGCAGAGAAGAGCGACGCGCCGTTCGAGGTAGCAGTCGAGGTCGGGGACGGCTGGAAGCGTCGCCTGACCATCACCGTGGCTCCGGAGCGGGTCGCCCGGGAAAGGGCAGCCGAACGCGCCCGTCTGGTGAAGAGGCTCCGCATCAAGGGCTTTCGCAAGGGAAAGGTGCCCGCCTCCATTGTCGAACAGCGGTACGGAGAGGTGATCGACGAGCGGGTCAGGAGCTCGCTGGTCGAGGAAGCGTACCGGCAGGCGGTCGATGAGCAGGACATACGGCCTGCCGGAGCGGCGACCATCATGAACGTGCAGTACGCGCCGGGCGAACGCCTCACATTTCAGGCCGAGGTGGAGATAGTCCCGAGCATCGAGCTCCAGAGGGTTGGCGGGTTCCGGCTCCGGCGAGAGGTGGCGCCGGTAACCGAGGAAGAGGTGCAGGCGATTCTGGAAGGCATCCGGGCGGAGCACGCTACCTGGGAAGCGGTAGACCGGAAGCCGGTGCAGGGAGACCAGGTTTCGGTGCGCATCGAACCGTTGGCGGCTGCCGATGCTGAGCCTTCCGGGAGCGCAACGCCGTATCAGTTCGTGATCGGCGGCAGGCAGGCATTGCCGGACGTGGAGAAGGCGATCATGTCCATGGCGCCCGGCGATGGCGGTACGTTCCTGGTGGACTTTCGGGGAGATGACGCGAACCACGAACGGGACGACGGGCCGGAAGCGCAGCGCCGCCTGCACATCGCGCTCGATGGCGTGGAGGAACGCGTCCTCCCGGAGCTCGACGACGGGCTGGCATCGGCCGTCGGGCGCTTCGAGTCGTTGCCGGAGCTGGAACGTACGGTCCGTGAGGACCTGGCGAGGCACCACGACGAGGAGGCGGAGCGGACGCTGAGGACGCGAATCCTGGACTCCCTCATCGAGGCCAATCCGTTCAGCGTTCCGGAGACGCTGGTGGAAACGTACGTGTCGGGGCTGATCCGGGCGCCGGAGGACGCGGACCCGGAGGAGGTGCGGAAAGCGAGGGAATCGCTCCTACCGCATGCAGAACGCCAGATCAAGGAGCAGCTCGTTCTGGACCGACTCATCGAACGTGAGGGACTTGAGGCGACCGGCGAGGAGATCGGGGCCGAACTCGAGGAGATTGCCGCGGGACGGAAGCTGTCGGCCGGGGAGCTGAGGCGGCGGTTGGCGAAGGAGGGCCAGGTGGAGGCCGTGGGCCGGAATCTTGCCGTAGAAAAGGCCTTCGAGTACCTGAAGGGGCAGTCCACGATCGAATGAGCACGCCCGGAACCATGCCGGCGGTCCGGGTAGGATGACGGGAAGCAGGACTGAAACGGGCGACTGAGTCGAGAGGAGCCATGCCAATCTACGCGCCCTACGTGATCGAGCGGTCGAGCCGAGGCGAGAGGAGCTACGACATCTTCTCCCGCCTCCTCATGGACAGGATCGTCTTTCTGGGCTCAGCCATCAGCGACGATGTCGCCAACGTCGTCATCGCCCAGCTCCTCTTCCTTCAGGCCGACAATCCTGACCGCGATATCAACATCTATATCAACACCCCCGGGGGGAACGTGTACGCCGGGCTGGCGATCTACGACACGATGCAGTACCTGACGGCGCCAATCTCCACCATCTGTATGGGAATGGCCGCTTCCATGGGGGCCTTTCTCCTCTCGGCGGGCACGCTGGGCAAGCGCTCGGCTCTGCCCAACTCCCGCATCCTGATCCACCAGCCGTCCGGAGGATCCCAGGGAAGCGCGGCGGACGTCGAGATCCAGGCCAAGGAGATCCTGCACGCTCGCGAGAGGCTGAACGAGCTGCTTGCGCATCACACGGGACAACCGGTGGAGAAGATCGCGCAGGACGTGGATCGCGATCGTTACATGTCGCCTCAGGAGGCGGTGGATTACGGTTTGATCGACAGGATTATAGAGCCGGACGCCGCTGCGGAAGGAAACGGCTCGGAGGAGGCCACGGACGGTGGGGCGCATGTGGTGGAGGCGGCGCCGTCAGCCGAGCTCACGATCACCGGTGGCGAGGAGGGGACGGATGTTGCCCTTCAGGAGGACTCGGAGGACTAGGCCGCGAGGCCGGTCGGGGAACGAAAGGTAGGGAGAGCCGCGCATGCCAGGCGACAAGCATCTCCGCTGCTCGTTCTGCGGGAAGTCGAAAGACAGCGTCAAGAAGTTCATCTCGGGGCCGAACGTCTACATCTGCAACGAGTGCATCTCGCTGTGCAACGAGATCCTCGCTGAGGAGGAAGACCGGGAGACGACGAGCCGCATCGCCGAGATCCTGAGCCCCGTCGAAATCAAGGCGGTCCTCGACGAATACGTGGTGGGACAGGAGGAGGCCGAGAAGACGCTGGCCGTAGCCGTCTACAACCACTACAAGCGAATCAACCACCAGAGCCTGGTGGATGACGTCGAGATCGAGAAGTCGAACATCCTGCTTCTCGGCCCCACCGGAGTGGGAAAGACGCTCCTGGCCCAGACGCTCGCCCGTATGCTGCAGGTCCCGTTCACCATCGCGGACGCCACGACGCTGACCGAAGCGGGCTACGTGGGGGAGGACGTGGAGAACATCCTGGTGCGCCTCCTGCAGGCCGGCGATTACAACATCGCCGAGTGCGAACGGGGAATCGTTTACGTGGACGAGATCGACAAGATCGCCCGCAAGAGCGAGAACCCGTCCATCACCCGCGACGTGAGTGGGGAGGGAGTGCAGCAAGCGCTGCTCAAGATCCTGGAGGGTACGGTTGCCTCCGTCCCCCCGCAGGGCGGACGCAAGCACCCCCAGCAGGAGTACATCCAGATAGACACCCGGAACATCCTGTTCATCTGCGGAGGGGCGTTCAACGGGCTGGAGGACATCATCGAGGCTCGGCTCGGAAAGCGGCAGATCGGTTTCGGAAAGGGCGAGGAAGAGGGATACGATGCGGATAATCCCCTGAAGCAGGTCGAGCCTGAGGATCTGCTCCGATACGGGCTCATTCCCGAGCTGGTCGGTCGCCTGCCGGTCATGGTTACCCTGCACGATCTGGACGAGGAGGCCTTCGTCGAGATCCTCACCCGCCCCAAGAACGCGCTGGTCAAACAGTACACGAAGATGTTCGAGCTGGAGGGCGTCGGCCTTACTTTCGACCCGAAAGCTCTGGAGGCGGTGGCTCGCAAGACCATAGAGCGGGGGACCGGAGCGCGGGGCCTCCGCGCTGTGCTGGAGCAGGTGATGGTAGACATCATGTTCGACCTCCCGGACCGGAGCGACGTGAGGGAAGTCGTCATCACCGGAGAGACGATAGAGGAAGGCACCGAACCGCTTTTGATCCTCGAGCCCGAGGCCACGCGCCGGGAGGCGTGAGCGCCGCCACGCCAGCCGTGGAGTTTCCCGAGCGAGCCTGATGCGGATCGGACGGGTAGAGTTCGCGGGCGCCATAGGGAGGCCGGGACAGAGCCCGCCGGACTCGCTTCCGCAGGTGGCGATCGCCGGACGTTCCAACGTAGGGAAGTCAAGCCTCATCAATGCCCTGGTGGGCCGCAAGAGCATAGCCCGCGTCTCGCAGCGACCCGGCAAGACCCAGGAGATCAATTTCTACCGGGTGGACGACGCCTTTCTACTGGTGGACCTCCCCGGGTACGGATTCGCCAGGGCTCCGGACGGGGTTCGGGACGCCTGGGTGAGGCTCGTCGAGTCCTACCTGACGGATTGTGACAAGCTCGCGGGAATCGTGGTCCTGCTCGATTGCCGGCGCGGCGTAATGGAGGCGGACCGAAGGCTGGTAGACTTCCTGGCCGGTCTCGGTATGCCCGTGCTCTTCGTGCTGACCAAGATCGACAAGCTGAACCGAACCGGACGGCGGAGCGCCGAGACGGCAACGCGGCAAGCGCTCGAAGTTCCTCCGGATCAGATTATCGCCACCAGCGTGCGTAATCGCGAAGGCCTGGATGACCTGACCGACAGCATTTACGCTCTGATAGGGGAAGCCGACGACATGGAGGCATCGTGAGACGCCCGACCCCGCCCTGGTCTGGCTCCGAGGCCCTGAGCCGAACTGCGTCTGTCCTGGGAGTCCTGGTTATTGCCGCGTGCGGTGGCGCCACGTCGGAGGCGCCGCTGGGTGCCCGACCGGCCGTGGCGCAGGAGGCTGACGCGACCGGCTGGAGCGAGCAACTGGAGATACCAGGTGTCCGTCCACTGCCACCCGTCGGGTACGGCACCCTCAAGCAGGACGAGATCACGGTGCCCATCGGGGAGGGATTCCTCAGGATCAAGGCGATCCCCCTCACCGAGTGGGTAATCCGGCTCACGGCGCCCGACACGTACAGGCGGCTCAACGGGTACAAGGTGAGCCGGGGAGAGGAGATCCTGGAGCGGGCGCGGCGGGCCGGCGGGAGAGGCTGGCCGCTGGTCTTGTTCGTGACCTTCTACACGCTGGCTCTGGAGGACACGTACGAGCCATACGATCTGCAGATCCGCAGCCAGAACTTCATCTACCGCCCGTTCGACATCCTCGCGGTGACGCCCGACTTCAACCGTGAGCGGCTGCGTCAGGAGGAAAGCCAGATCGCCCTGTACCTCTTCCCGGGCGAGATTGACCTGGACCTTCCCATGTCCGTCATCTACCGGTCCGCCGAGAACTCGCGCTGGGGAGGGATTCGGTCGAGCCTCGATCGGGAGCTGTCCCTCGTCCTGTCACGGGCCGGCGCGGACCAGGAAGGCGGGTAGCGGCCTCCGGCGGGCTGGCGTGAGAGGCCGACCCGAGCGGTCTATGCCTCGATCGAGTACTCGCGGAGCTTCCTGTACAGCGTCCGTTCCCCGATCTTCAGGCGCTCCGCGGCCTTGCGGCGGTTTCCACCCGCCTCTCGAAGGGCGATCAGAATGACCGCCCGCTCCACGTCGGCCATGGTCATCTCCGGGGACAGGCGAATGTAGGGCGCTTCCTCAGCGTCTTCGACCGGCGGCTCGGACACGCTCAGGTCCACGCCGTCGATCTCGATCGGCATCGGCGTTCCGGGCGCAGGCTTCTCGACCGTCGCCTGCCTGGCCAGCTGCGGGTGGCGCAGGCGGAACCGCTCGAACTCCGCCCGCAGGTCCTCCAGATCGATCTTCATCTCCACCAGCGTGTGGAAGATGAACTCCATCTGGGGCAGCCGGACCGCAGGTACGGCGCTTCCTTCCGCGGGGGGCTCCATGTCAGGCAGCGCACCGACCGAGGGCACCGGAAGCATCGAGCGACCGCCGGCCTGGCTGATCTCCGGCGGGATGTCAGCCGCGCCGATGACCGCCCCCGGTGCGAGCACCACCATCGATTCGACCAGGTTCCGCAGTTCACGGACGTTGCCGGGCCAGTGGTAGTCCAGCAGGATCGCCATCGCCTCGGGCGCCAGGCCCTTGAACTCCCGATCGTGTGCCTCACTGAACTCCCGGACGAAGCTTCGCACCAGGATCGGGATGTCCGACTTCCGCTCGCGGAGAGCGGGAAGCTCCATATGAAGCACATTCAGGCGGTAGTACAGGTCGCGCCGGAACGCGCCGCGGCGCACCGCCGCGCGCAGGTCGCTGTTGGTGGCGGCGATCACCCGGACGTCGACCTCGATCTCGACATCGCCACCCACGCGCATGAAGCCATGTGTCTCCAGGACCCGCAGCAGGCGCGTCTGCAGGGCCGGAGGCATTTCGGCGATCTCGTCCAGCAGCAGGGTTCCGTGGTCTGCCAGCTCGAATATTCCCTTGCGCCGGGATGTGGCCCCGGTGAAGGCCCCCTTCTCGTGACCGAACAGCTCTGACTCCAGGAGAGACACCGGTATGGCCCCGCAGTTCATGGCTATGAACGGCCGCGCGCGGCGCGGCGAGAGGCGGTGGATCCCGCGGGCTACCAGCTCCTTTCCCGTCCCGCTCTCTCCGGTGATGAGAACCGTAGAGTTGACCGGAGCGATGAGGTGGACGCGCTCCAGTACCTCGCGCACCGCTTCCGTCCGGCCGATAATCCCGGTCTGCCACTGAAGGCGGTACCGTTCCAGTTGCTGCTGGAGGGCGACCTTGACTTCCTCCGGGTCCGGAGGAGAAGCGAGGCACTCGTCGAGCTCGAAGGCTCGGGCTCTCCGCCGGCGCTCTTCGGCATCCGGCTCATCGACTACCGCCAGCACGGGCGGCCTGGGGATCCTCTCCGAGAGCACGCCCAGCATCGTGGCCACGCTCTTCGACTCGGCCGGGCCGGTGATCACGAGGGCCAGCTCCTCACCCTCCGCAGGGAGCCGGCGTTCGATCTCCTTCCACGTCTCCACCATCTCCGCTTCGTGGCCGTCTTCCAGCGCCGCCTCGCGCACGGCTACCGCATTCTCGATCTCGGCGGTCTCGATGAACACTCGTGCCATGGCGGTTCAGTCGTGAGAGGTTGCCGTGCCCCGGAGCAGCTCCACGGCATGCTCGATGAGGTCCGAGACCACAACGAGGCCGTCCTCCACCGCCGACGGACTGCCTGGGAGGTTGATGATCAGAGTGGACCCGCGAATCCCCGCGACCCCCCGGCTGAGCGCGGAGTACGGAGTCTTCTTCATCCCGGCGGCACGGATGGACTCCGCCAGCCCCGTGGCCTCCCGGTCCAGCACCGCACGGGTAGCTTCCGGCGTCACGTCCCGGGCGGCGAGGCCGGTCCCACCGGTCGTGATGATGACGTCGCAGCCCAGCTCGTCCGACCAGCTCGTGAGCGCCGAAACCAGAGCGACGCTCTCGTCGGGCACCGCCTCCCGGGCCGACACCTCGTATCCTCGGTCGCGGGCCCAGCGCTCGATGAGTCCACCCGAAGCGTCCATGCGGACCCCGGCGTGCACGCCGTCGGAGATCGTCAGCACCCCGACACGCACCGGTCCTACGGACGCACTCACTAGCGGCGCGATCCTTCCAGGTAGAACGGCATGCGGGCAACCTCGCCGGTGATCTCCCGCCCGCGGATGCGCACGCGAAGCGGATCTCCCGGATCGCAGTCCGGCGGGAGGTAGGCCGTCCCGATCCCCAGACCCAGCGACGGGCTCATCGTGCCGCTGCGCACCGGGCCGAAGACCTCCCCGCCGCACACGACCTCGTAGCCGGGCCGGGGGAACCCCCGTTCGGTGAGACGGAAACCGGTGAGGAGCCGCTCCACTCCGGCCTCCTTCTGTCGCACCAGTCGCTCTTTGCCCACGAAGTCGTCCTTACCCAGCTTCACCAGCCAGGACAATCCGGCTTCCAGGGGCGTCGTCTGCTCGTCGATGTCGTTCCCGTAAAGCGCGTAGCCCATTTCCAGCCGGAGGGAATCGCGTGAACCAAGTCCGGCGGGCAGGATGCCCTCGGCCTCGCCGGCCCGGAGCAGCGCGCGCCACACCTTCGTCGTGCGCTCCGCCGGCAGATACAGCTCGAACCCATCTTCGCCGGTGTACCCGGTGCGGCTGATCACGCCCGGGATGTCGTCGACGGTGCCCTCTTCGAACTCATAGAACCCGATGGGGTCGAGTTCCACCGAGACCAGAGGCTGCAGGACGGCCTGGGCCGCCGGGCCCTGCAGGGCCAGCAGCCCCACGCGGTCGCTCTCGTCCTCGAGCCGCACATCGAAGCCCTCCGAGAGCCCCGTCAGGTATTTCCAGTCCTTGGCCATGTTGGCCCCGTTGACCACCAGGCGGAGGTTCTGGTCGCCGAGACGGTATACCAGCAGATCGTCCACGATCCCGCCGCTGGAAAGGCAGAGAACGCTGTATTGCACCTGCCCGACGGCGAGCCGAGACGGATCGTTGCTCGTCGCGTACGAGACGAAGGCCATCGCCTGCGGCCCCTGCACCAGGAACTCTCCCATATGCGAGACATCGAACAGCCCGCCCGCCGAGCGCACCGCCTCGTGCTCCCGGCGTATTCCGGTCGGATACTGCACCGGCATGGAGAAGCCGGCGAAGGGAACGAGTTTGGCCCCGAGGCTCAGGTGCTCCTCGTAGAGCGGCGTTCTCTTCATATCACCCATGGCGTCGCCGGATTCCTCTCGGCCGGATCGGCGCGAGGGAGCAACTTCGGACCGGGCCGGTGCGACTCCCGCCCGCTCCCGAAGGAGCCGGTCAGAGTATGTACCGACGAAGGTCGTCGTCTTCGGCGATGTGCGCCAGCCGATTCCGCACCTCCGCACCGTCGACGCGGATCGTCTCCCCGGCGCGCTCCTCCGGAAGGTCATACATGACGTCCTCCAGAAGCGTGGTGAGGACGGTGTGCAGCCGCCTCGCGCCTATGTTCTCCAGGCGCTGATTCACTTCGGCGGCGATCCGGGCGATCTCCCGGATGCCATCATCGGTGAACTTGAGGGCCGCTCCCTCCGTGGCCACCAGCGCCTGGTACTGTGTCAGGAGGGCGTTCTTCGGCTCCAGCAGGATGCGTACGAACTCATCCTCGCCCAGGCTGCTCAGCTCGACCCTGATCGGGAAGCGGCCCTGGAGCTCGGGGATGAGGTCCGACGGCCTCGACACGTGGAACGCGCCGGCGGCGATGAACAGGATGTGCTCCGTGCCCACCATGCCGTACTTGGTCTGCACGGTCGATCCCTCCACGATGGGCAGCAGATCGCGCTGGACTCCCTCACGCGAGACATCGGGGCCAGGGCTCCCGCCCTTTCCCGCCACCTTGTCGAGCTCGTCGAGAAAGACGATCCCCATGTTCTCGGCGCGAAAAAGGGCCTCCTCCACCACCTCGTCCATGTCGATCATCTTGTCGAGCTCCTCGGAGAGGAGGATTCGCCGCGCCTCGGCGACGGAGACCCTGCGGCGGCGCGTACGCTTGGGCAGCATGTCCTGCAGCATCTCGCCGAGGTTCCAGTCCATGCCTTCCATCCCCATGGCGCTCATGTCCATCGCCGGGACGGCGCTCTCGGTGACGTCGACGTCCACCTCCCGGTCCTCCAGCTCTTCCGAGCGCAGCAGTCCACGGAGCTTCTCCCGGGTCCGGCGACGGCGCGCCTCGGCCGGGAGCTCCATCTGACCAGCCTCGGTCGCCTGCAGGTGCGTCTGCCCGGAAGTGCCCACGACGAACTTGCGATCCGGGCCCGCGGCGGTCTGCGGGTCTTCCGCCAGCGGGGGAAGCAGCAGGTCCAGCAGTCTCTCCTCGACCCTGGACGCGGCGACCTCGCGGCACTCCTCTTCCCTCTCCACCCGCACCATGTTTACCGCGATGTCGACCAGGTCGCGGACCATGGACTCGACGTCGCGTCCTACGTAACCCACTTCCGTGAACTTGGAAGCCTCCACCTTCACGAAGGGCGCGCCGGCCAACCGTGCCAGGCGCCGCGCGATCTCGGTCTTACCGACGCCCGTAGGGCCGATCATGATGATGTTGTTCGGGAGAATCTCGTCGCGCAGATCGGGCTCGACGTTCTGCCGACGCCAGCGATTGCGCAGGGCGATGGCCACCGCCTTCTTGGCCTCGTCCTGCCCGATGATGTACTCGTCCAGCTCGGCCACTACCTGGCGCGGCGTCAGTGAGGCGAAGTCGGAGCCGCCATCCGTCTCCCCCGCTGTCTCGGCGGGAGTCCGGGCCCCTTCCGAATTCGTCATGGATTCCCCGTCAGGACTCCAACTCCAGAACGGTCAGGTTCGCGTTCGTATACACGCAGATGTCGGCGGCGATCTGCAGCGCGCTGGTCACGACCTCCGGCGCGGAAAGCTCCGTATGGGCGACAAGGGCGCGCGCGGCCGCCAGGGCGTACGAGCCGCCGGATCCCACTGCCAGGAGCCCGTCATCCGGCTCGATGACCTCGCCGGTGCCCGAGATGAGGAGGCTTCGCTCCCGATCCGATACCACCAGCAGCGCCTCGAGCCGACGCAGGTAACGGTCGCTTCGCCAGTCCTTGGCCAGGGCCACGGCGGCGCGGGTCAGGTTGGCGGGATGCCTCTCCAGCTGCATCTCGAACTTCTCGAACAGCGTAAGCGCGTCGGCGACCCCTCCGGCGAAGCCCGCCAGGATGGTACCGCCTTTCATACGGCGGATTTTCTCCGCTCGCGCTTTGACCACGGTGTCGTTTATGGTGACCTGCCCGTCACCGCCGATGGCCACTCTGCCGTCGCGGCGAACGCACAGGATCGTGGTCGCGTGTAGGCCGCTCACCGTACTTCCTCCTCGTCGGGTTCTCCGCTTGTGCCTGCTTCGCCGGCCCGCGGATGGGCCTGATCGTAGGCACGCTTCAGGTGCTCCCGGGAGGTGTGCGTGTATATGCGAGTCGTCGACAGGCTCGCGTGCCCCAAGAGCTCCCTGACCGCCGTGAGATCTGCGCCCGCATCAAGCATGTGCGTGGCGAACGAGTGGCGCAGTGCGTGAGTGCTGAGCTGCTCGCCCCCGGCGGCGGCTCTCAGGTGCCCGGTGACGATCCGCTGGATCTGACGCCGTGACAGCCGGGTTCCCCGCCGCGACAGGAACAGGGGGGCCGCCGACATCCCGCCTGCCTGCACGGCTCCCTCGCTCGTCCTCTCATCAAGATACGCCCCCAGCGCCTCCACTGCCTGCTCGCCCACCGGCACGATCCGCTCCTTGTCGCCCTTCCCCAGCACCCGTACCTGCAGCCGGTCGAAGTCCACATCGCGCACGTCGAGCCGCTGCGCTTCCCCCAGACGGAGCCCGCAGGAGTAGAACAGCTCGAGCAAAGCTCTGTCCCGTGCCGCCCGCGGTGCTCCCGCCTCCGCGGCTTCCTTCAGTCGCTCGAAGAGCGAGTCCGACTGGCGGCGAGTCAGATACGACGGCAGGACGCGGCCGCGGCGGGTGGCGCGCACGAAGCTGGCGGGGCTGGCGTCTATGCGGCCGGTGCGCTGCAGGAAGCGGAAGAACGTGCGGACCGCCGACAGCTTTCTCGCCACAGTGGCCGGTTTCGGAGGAGTCTTCCCGGTTCTTCCGCGTTCGACGTACCCGGGGAAGGAACGGACGACCTGCCGATCCAGGTCGCACCACCGCCAATCGCCTGTGCCGAGGTGCTCGGTGACGAACCTCTCGAATGCCGTCAGGTCACCCCGGTAGGCGGCCGCCGTGCGCGGCGAGAGGTGGCGTTCCGAGCTTACGTACCGCAGGAAATCCTCCAGCTCCGCCCGGCGGTCCTCGCCTGCGTCGCTCACGGCACCGCCACGGCCAGCCGGGGTCCGGGGCCGGCGGGCGGTGGCTCCCCGGCGGCCCACTCCTCCAGTTGCCGCAGCGCTCGTTCCGACATGGCCTCACGCCGGGCTCTCCGGCCGCCTCGCACCGGGACCTCCAGCGGATCCAGCAACCCGAAGTTTGCATTCATGGGCTGGAAGGTGTCGGTCGCGGCCTCCCGCAGGTACCTGAACAGGCCTCCCAGCATCGTAGTCGCGGGCGGCACGACGGGTTCGTCTCCGCACAGGACCCGGTGCAGGTTCCGTGCGGCAATCAGCCCGCTGGCGATCGACTCCGTGTATCCCTCGACGCCGGTCAACTGGCCGGCAAAGATCAGCTCCGGAGTTCCCGGCACCCCGCCGTGCGGAGACAGCAGCCGGGGGAAGCACAGATATGAATTGCGGTGGATGGAGCCGTACCGCAGGAACTCGACCCGCTCCAGTCCCGGGATCAGACGGAACACCCGCTCCTGCTCGCCCCTGCGAAGCCGGGTCTGGAACCCGACCAGGTTCCACATCCGGCCGCCCCGGTCTTCCATGCGTAGCTGCGCCACGGCGTGCGGCCGTTTCCCGGTGCGCGGGTCCGCGAGCCCCACCGGTCGCATGGGGCCGTGTCGCGGGGTTTCCCTTCCACGACCCGCCATCACCTCGATCGGGAGGCATCCCTCGAAGTAGGGGATCTCCTCCCATTCGTGTCCCCGGTAGACGTCGGCGGCCAGAAGCGCGTCGATGAACGCGTCGTACCGCACCCGGTCCAGCGGACAGTTCAGGTACGCGGCATCGCCCTTCCCGTACCTCGACCCGAGCCAGGCGACTCCTTCATCGATCGACTCGCGGGCGAAGATGGGCGCGATCGCGTCGTAGAAGGAGAGTCCTTCCGCACCGAGACGGTCCCGGATCGCCCCCGCCAGAGCCTCCGAGGTCAGAGGCCCGGTGGCCACGATGGCGGGGCCGTCCGGAAGGTGGGTCACCTCCTCCCGTACCACCGTCACCAGAGGCTCGTCCTGAAGGCGCCGGGACACCTCCTCCGCGAAGAGGGACCGGTCGACCGCGAGAGCGCTGCCCGCTGGCACGCGGCACTCCTCGGCCACCTCGAGGAGCATGCAACCGAGCAGGCGCATCTCGGCCTTGAGGAGGCCGTGCGCGGTATCCAGACCCTCCGACTTGAAGGAGTTCGTGCATACGATCTCCGCCAAGCGGTCCGTCTGATGAGCGGGGGTCGGGCGTTGAGGCCGCATCTCGTAGAGGGCGACCGCGTGGCCGTGGCTGGCCAACTGCCAGGCGGCCTCCGATCCCGCCAGACCGCCTCCCACTACCGTGACGCGCTGTCGATCCATCACCCCTTCGAGTCGCGCCGCCGCCCCCGCGAGCCGCGTCGGCGACCCTTGCTTCCTCCGCGCGCCTTGCGAGCCGCCAGGAGCTCTTGCGCCCGTTCCAGCGTCACCTCCTCCGCGGAAAGGTCTTTGGGCAGCGAAGCGTTCGTCTTGCCGTGTTTCACGTATGGCCCGTACCGCCCCTCCAGGATCTGGATCGGACTGCCGTCGTCCGGGTGCTCGCCGAGCTCCCGGAGCAGCCTCGGAGCCGAGCGCCGACGACCCCTCTTCGGCTGCGACAGGAGCTCCAGTGCCCGTTCCATGCCGACCGTCAGGACGTCGTCCTGCCTTTCCAGCGAACGGTACTCGCCGTCGTGGACGACGTACGGCCCATACCGACCGATCCCGGCTTTCACCGGCCCTCCGGAATCCGGGTGGCGTCCCAGCTCCCTGGGCAGCGACAGAAGCCCCACGGCCGTTACCAGATCGACTTCCTCGGCAACCATGCCCTTCGGCAGGGAGACCCTCTTCGGCTTCTCGCCTCCTGTCTCCTGCTCGCCCAGCTGGACGAACGGACCGAAGCGGCCGGTGAGGCAGAACACGGGAAGTCCGGTTCCCGCGTCCGTCCCCAGCGGCTCGCCGCCCTCCTGCTTGCGGCGCAGGATCTCGTCCGCCAGCTCGGATGTCAGGTCCGCCGGCGCCACGTCGGGCGGTATGGAGGCGGTGAGCGTCTCGTCTCCCACCGCCCGCGCCAGGAACGGACCGAAGCGACCGATGCGAACGTGGATCGGATCGAGGTCCTCGAACAGCAGGGTGGAAGCCTCCCGGGCGTCGATCTCCGACTCCTTCCGCTCGAGGCGCCGGGCGAACCCCTGCTCGCCGCTGTAGAACCGGCGCAGGTATTCGTGCCAGTCGATGTGGCCCGCCGCGATCTTGTCCAGGGCCTCCTCCATGGCCGAGGTGAAGTCGAGATCCACCAGATCGTCGAAGTGCCGTTCCAGGAGCTGGGTGACCGCGAACGCGGTGAAGGTGGGGACGAGCTGCTTGCCATGGACCCTGACGTATCCCCGATCCACCACGTTGGCGAGAATGGGGGCGTACGTGCCCGGCCGGCCCACCCCGGCCGCCTCCAGCGCGTCGGTGAGCGAAGGCTGAGTGTAGCGCGGCGGAGACTGGGTCTGGTGCTGCTCCGGCAGCAGGGCCAGGCACTCGAGCCGGTCACCTTCCGCCAATGCGGGAAGGAACTCCTCCCTGTTCTCCAGGGCCGCCTCGGGGTCGTCCGTCCCCTCCACGTAAGCGCGGAAGAATCCCGGAAACTCGATCGTCTTTCCCGAGGCGCGGAACTCGGCCCCGTCGGCCTCGACCGTGACGGTCACCAGATGCAGCCTCGCGTTGGCCATCTGGCAGGCCAGGGTACGCTTCCAGATCAGAGCGTAGAGGGCCCCCTCCCGCCCGGTAAGCCCCAGTTCCTCCGCGCTGTGCATGGCCACACCCGCCGGCCGGATCGCCTCGTGCGCCTCCTGCGCCGACTTGGAGCGCGTCTTGAAGCGCCGCGGTTTCGCGCTCAGAAAGTCTCCGCCGAACTGACTCTCGACCCGATCCCGGATCGCGTCGATGGCCTGCTCCGAGAGGTGGGCCGAGTCCGTCCGCATATAGGTGATGTGTCCGGACTCGTACAGGCGCTGGGCGATTCGCATCGTCTCGGTCGCTCGGAGGTTCAGCTTTAGATTGGCCTCTTTCTGTAGCGTGGATGTCCGGAACGGTTCGTACGGGCTCCGTTGGGATTCCTTGTGCTCCACTCCGGCGACCGCGAACGGAGCCTCCGCGAGCCGCTCGGCGGCCTCGGCGGCACCCTGCTCATCGAGCACCAGAAACAGCTTTCCGTCCCTCAGCGCGCCCGTGGTCCGGTCGAAGTCCTGACCCGTGGCGAGGGAACGTCCGTCCAGAGAGCAGAGCCGGGCCTCGAAAGCTCCGCCGTCGGCCTGCAGGTTGGCCCTGAGGTCCCAGTACTCCGATCGACGGAAACTCCTCCGCTCGAGCTCGCGCAGGACGGTCAGCCGGACGGCCACCGACTGCACGCGGCCGGCCGAAAGAGGTTGCCTGCTCACCGGGTCCACTGGTGAGATCTTCTTCCACAGCAGCGGAGACAGGCCGTAGCCGACGAGGCGGTCCAGAACGCGCCGCGCCTGCTGTGCATCGACGCGCTGGTGGTCGATCGATCCGGGATCCGCCATGGCGGCGAGGACCGCCTGCCGAGTGACCTCCGTGAAGCGAACTCGCTTGAAACGGCCGTCTTCCTCTGGATACCCGAGCTTGCGGGCGATGTGGTAGGCGATGGCCTCGCCCTCACGATCCGGGTCGGTGGCGAGGAAAATCCTCTCCGCCTTCCTGGCCTCCGCCCTCAGCTTGCCAACCACCGACTTCCGACCCGAGATGTCCTCGTACTGAGGCTCGAAGTCGTTGTCCACATCGACACCCAGCCCCGCTTTTGGAAGGTCCACAACGTGGCCTTTGGTGGCCTCCACCAAGTAGTCGCTCCCGAGGTACCGCTTCAGGGTCCCCGCCTTGTGGGGGGACTCGACAATGACCAGGTGTCTTGCCTTGTCTACCTTCGCCATGCCGCTCGTCTCTATGTAGCTCCCTTCGTCCTCCACTCAGGAAGCAGCGAGAGAACCTCGTCCACCACCTCCTCCGGCTCCAGCCCGTCCGTCGCTACCCTATACTCGGCGAGGGTGTAATGGGGCAACCGAGAGGACAGCATCGTCTCGAGAGCCGCGAGCGGATCCGCCTCCCCCAGAAGCGGCCGCCTCGCCCGCTCGGCGCCCAGCCGCGCCAGGGCCGTCTCAGGCTTGACATCGAGCCACACGCGCACCGCGTCCGGCCACCGTTCGCGCAGCTCCGGTCGCGCCATCCAGCCACCGCCGGCAGCGATCACGGCCGGCGTCGCCACCTCGGCCTGCCGTGTCACCTGTGCCTCCCGGAGGCGGAACGACTCCTCGCCCTCACGACGGAAGATGTCCTCGATCGTGAGGCCGGTCCGCCTCTCGACCTCGTCGTCGAGATCCAGGAAAGGCCACTCCAGGCGGGACGCGAGCAGGCGGCCGACGCGGCTCTTGCCCGCACCGCTCAGGCCGACCAGTACTACCCGCACCGGCTACTCCGGGTCGGTACTGGAGGTTCCCGGGGCGTCGGCGAGCCGCTGCAGGTACGCCGCGACATTGGCTCTCATTTCGGTCAGGGAGTCGCCGCCGAACTTCTCACGCATGGCGTCGGCCAGGACCAGGGCGACCATCGCCTCTCCCACCACGGCCGCAGCGGGAACGGCGCAGACGTCGCTGCGCTCGCGAGACGCCGCGGCCGGCCTTCCCGTCCTCACATCCACGCTGTCCAGCGGCCGCGTCAACGAACTCAGCGGTTTCATGGCCACTCTGACCTCCAGGGGCTCACCGGTGGTCATACCGCCCTCGAGTCCGCCCGAGTTGTTCCCGCGACGACCGAATCCCCCCGTCAGGCGGCGGTCCGGCCGCTCCTCGATCTCGTCGTGAACCTGCGATCCGCGTGCCCTCGCCGCTGCGAAGCCGAGGCCGATCTCCACGCCCTTCATCGCCTGGATGGACATCAGAGCGCCAGCCAGCCGGCCGTCCAGGCGGCGGTCCCACGATACGTGGCTGCCGAGGCCCACCGGCAGCCCTTCGGCCACGACCTCGAACTCGCCGCCCAGCGTATCCCCGTCGACGCCGGCGGCATCGATGGCCTCGGCCATGCGGGCCGCCGCGACTGGATCCAGGCAGCGAAGCGGGGACGCGTCGGCCGCTTCGTTCATGGCAGCCGGCGCCGGACTGTCGCCGACGTCGGCCGCCACCGGCCCGATCCTCCTCACGTGACTCCCTATTTCGACCCCGAGCTCCTGGAGCAGGCGGCGAGCTACCGCGCCGGCTGCCACCCTGGCCGCCGTCTCACGGGCGCTCGCCCGTTCCAGGATGTCCCTGGCATCGAGGCGGCCGTACTTCAGGCTCCCAACCAGGTCCGCGTGGCCCGGCCGCGGCAGGTAGACCCGGCGAAGCTCCTCGTCGGCGACGTCCGGCTGCGGCTCGACGGACATGGCCACCCGCCAGTTGGCATGGTCGCGGTTAGGTATCCACACCGCTACCGGCGAGCCCAGGGTTTCGCCATGGCGAACCCCGCTCATGATCTTCCCTGCGTCCCGCTCGATGGCCATGCGACCGCCGCGCCCGTACCCCAGCTGCCGCCGGGCGAGTTGTGCGGCAACATCCGCGGCCGACATCTCCACACCGGCGGGAATGCCCTCGAGGATCACGAACATCCCCTTTCCATGCGACTCTCCCGCCGTCGTAAAGCGGACGAAATGCAACATGCCGGCCCCCTCCAGGGCTACAAAAGAGAACGGGGGCCGGATGATAACCGGACCCCCGGGCTGTGGTTCCTATCCGGAAGACTGTCGACGAGCTGCAGCCTTCCACGCTCGGCTCAAGAGTGGCCCGCCACCGCCACCCAGGACCGCTACTGAACGATGTGCGGCGTTACCAGGATGATCAGGTCTGTCTTCTGCTCCTGGTTCTTGGTCGTCCGGAACAGCGGCCCAATGAGCGGGAGATCCATGAGCAGCGGGATACCGCTCTCGGTCCGAGTCACCTCGCTCTTCGTGAGGCCTCCGATGACCATCGTCTCGCCGTCGTCCAGCAGCAGACGGGTTTGCCCGATCTGCTTCTGAAAGATGAAGCCTACATCAGGGATGTCCGTCTGGATTCCGGAGCGCTCGGCTGTCACGTCCAGCAGAATCTGGTTGTTGTTGGTGATGTGGGGCGTGACGTCGAGGATTATCCCGGTGTCCTCGTACTGTACGGCGATCGTCGCCTCCTGCACCTGTGCGCCCCGCTCCAGCACCCGGAGCGGCGTCTTCTCGCCCACTTGAATGCGCGCGTGGTGGTTATCGACCACCTGGATCGAGGGAGCGGCCTGCACGTCGGAGAGTTTGTGCTGCTGCAGCGCTTCCACGAACGCCGACAGCGAGAAGTCGCCGAAAGCAACTGATGCCAGGATCTGCAGAGAGGGTGCCAGCACGCGATCGTTGGCGTTGGCCAGGGCGGCCACGGACTCGCCGCTAAGATCCACCAGCGTATTGTTGGTGAGGTTTCCCGGGTTCAGCGGGTCCGGCACCGCGATCACATCGTTGATAGAGTTTCCGGTTACGTCCTTGAGGTCGTAGATGATGCCCAGTTCGTTCACGTCGGTCCGGTCGACGAATATGATCTTGGCGTCGATGGACACTTGGGGCGTCCGGGTGTCCAGGCTCGTTACCAGAGTGTCCATGCGGGCCACGACTGACGGAACGTCCGTCACGATGACCGCGTTCGCACCCGCGTAGGCGACCACCTGCCCGCGATTAGGCGTGGCCAGTCGTTCCAGGGTCTTCGCGACGGAGTCGGCGCTGGCGTAGTTGATCCGGAACACCCGGGTCTCGGTCTGCAGGGTGTCCCGCGTGCGCAGTCCCTCCAGTTTGTCGACGATGAGGATCCCTTCGGACTGCAGCCGCCAGCCCAGTCCCTGAGCCGCGAGGATCGCGTCCAGGGCGATGTCCCACTGCTGGTTCCGTATGTCGATGCCGCGCACGATGGTCCCGGCGGCCTCAGCGCTCGGGACGATGGAGACGCCTGCAAACTCAGAGAAGCCCGCCAGCACGTCCAGCATGCTCGCGCTATCGTACGCCACCGTGATGCGCGACGGCCGGTCCTGCGGGACGGGAGCGGGGAGCATGCGCTGCGGTTTCGCGAGGGCGGCCGACGACGGGGCAGGAGCACGATCGGCCATGGCCACCGTCTCTATCCCGCCGACCGCAGAGCTCCACGGCTCGAAAGAATCGCCCGGATTCGCGAAGCGAACCACGAACCGGCCGGGCTCGCTCACCGCCCGGACGTCGGCCGCGAGGACCAGGTCGAAGACAAGGCGCACCACGTCCTGCCTGAACTGGCTGCTGCGAAGACGGATCACGCCTCCCCGGGCGATGCCTTCGAACGCGCTGCTCGGGAGACGGCTTTCCGCCCCATACACGTCGACGATGAGGCGCGCCGGCTGGGTCAGTACGAACTCTCGAATCTCGACCTCGCCATCGGTGAGCACCGAGATCTCCGTTTCACCTCCGGCGGGCGATATCCGCACCTCCTGCACGGCGCCCGGGGGCGCCATGGCCACCCAGCCCACCAGCATCGTCGCGAGGATCTGTTTGCCGATCATCCCCCCTGCTCCTTCATCTGACTCTCAAGGCGAAGCGTCTCCTGCCGGCTCACGCCGAACACCGTCACCAGGAAGACGGCCTCCTGCGGCGTGACTCCGATCAGCTTCGCGCCGCCGATCGCGTCACCCTCCCACACCCGGTAGCGTTTCCCGGTGGCTCGATCGACGAGCACCACTATGTTTCCGGCTTCCGGGCTGTAAATGATCCCGCTGAGCTCCAGGTCCTCGAATCTCGGTCCGAGGTCCTCGCTCGCGTCGAGAGGCTCGAAAGGGTCCCGTCGGCCGGCCGCGGGGTAGGTGAAGACCTCCCGCTCGACGACCGGGACTGCCTCCGTCCGGGTGCCCTGCCGTCCCTCGTCCGCCCCCTGGGCGAAGCCCGCCTGGGCAGCCAGTGGGAAAAGGACACTCAACGAGATGAGAGCGCGCGTCATCATTCGCTCTCCTCCGCGCTCTCCTCGCCGGCACCTTCGTCCTTCGGCGCCAGGACGAACGTTTCGAGTCCGAAAGTCGCCGTGACCATCTGCTTCCTGCTCGGAGTCACGTTGGTGGGGATCACCTCGGTGATCTGCGGCCGCAGTATGCGGTCGAACGAGGCGACCCTCGCCAGGAAGGTACCCACCGCATGGTACTCTCCCTCAACCCGCATCTCCCACCGCTGCCGCATGAAGTACGCCCCGCTGTCGGCCGGAGCGGGAACGCTGGGCTCAACACTGATCAAACGCAGGTTGAGCGCCTGCGTCTGAGTGGCGATTGCCTCGTAGATCTCCGGGACCTCGGCGCTCTCCGGCACCAGGCGCTCCAGAGCGATGAACTGGGCTTCGGACAGTGAGAGCCGATCCCTAAGATCCTGCAGATTGCCGATCCGCGTCTCGGCGAGCTGGTTCTGGGTCTGCAGGTCCTCGATCCGATCCGTCATTTCCCGGAGACGCGCCGAGCCGGGCCTGGTAACGTAGGTGTAGTACAGGCCGGCGCCGGCGATCGCCACGATCATTACCAGCAGCATGGACTGCCGACGCGTGTCTTGCGGAAGAAGAGCCATCGCCTATGACCTCCCCAACCTCACCGCCTGCCTCCGGATGATCGAATCCGGAGGCGCCGTGTACAGCACCACGAGCTTGAAGGCCTGCGCCGCCACGTTGTCCAGCTCCTGCTGCTGGCTGCCGACGATCCGGACCTCGGCTATGTATGGAGACGCCTGCAGGTTGCGAACGAAAGCGGTGATGGCCAGCGGGTTCGCCGCGAGTCCATCCAGCTGAACGCTCAGCTCGGGTAGCGGAGTCGTCTCGCGAACCGCCGTGAGCCACGTGTACGGAGGGAGCGCACGGCTCATTTCGTCGAACAGGTGCGGCCACACGAAGCGGTTCTCGTCCAGGCTGCGAACCAGCCCCAGCCGCTCGCGGATCATCTCTTCCCTTGCCAGCAGGCTGTCGCTGAGCGCGCGGAGGTCAGCCAGGCGCGTCGAATCCTCCACCGACTCGGCGAGCAGGTCTTCCAGCTGCTGCCTTTCAGAACGCTGCGACATCCACAGCCAGCCGACCGCCAGGAGCGCCAGGGCCGAGATGGCGATGACCGCCATGGTCCAGCGGTCGCGGCCTTCCTTCAGCCAGGCCGGAGCGCTGAAAACACGGCGTCCCCGCCGTCGTGCCTTGGAACCTGCCGGGTGCAGGTTGACTTCTATCATCCAGTGCTCCTGTGGAGCCGAACGGCTCCGGACGCCACATCCATCCGGCCGCGCCCTTTCAAGCCGCCTGCCTCAGGGCGAGTCCCACCGAGAGCATCATCAACGGAGCGAGCTCCCGGGCCGTATCAGGATCCATGGCGCCGGGCTTCACCCGTAACACCTGCAGGGGGCTGGCTATCTGCGTCTCGACGCCCAGGCGCTCGGCCAGGGCCTCCACCAGGCCGGGGACCCTGACTCCGCCGCCGCACAGATACAGGCGTCCGAGGCTCGCCCCAACCTCCTGCGTCTCGAGGAACGCGGTGGCCCGCTCGATACCGCGGCCCACCTCCTGGGCTCGTTCGTAGAGGAAGTTCCGCAGCCGTTCATCCACGTTCTCGCCTCGCAGCACCGTCTCGGCCTCATCCGCCAGCATGCCCCGCTCCCGCTGCAGGTCGAGCGACAGGCGTCGCGTGCCGAAGCTCAGGTCGCGCGTCAGGACGGGGACGCCTTCCTCCAGGATATTCACGTTGGTTGTCTCGTGACCTACGCTGACCAATCCCGCGATGCCGTTCATGGCTTCCGGGTAGTTGAGCTCGAGTGCGTTGTGGAGAGCGAAGGCTTCGACATCGACGATTCGCGTGTGAAGGTTGGCCTCCTCGAGGAGGGAGATCTTGTTCTCGACCAGCTCGCGCTTCGCCGCCACCAGCAGCACGCTCATCTGGAGGCCCTCGCCTTCGGAGTCGGTGATCTCGAAGTCGAGCTGCACGTCGTCCATATCGAACGGCACGTGTTGTTCCGCTTCCCACCGGATCACCTCGCGCGCGTTAGCCTTCTTCATGCGATCCATCTGGATCGGCTTGATGATGACATCGCGCCCGCCGACGCTGGCCACGACTTCGCGGTCGTGGATACCCTCCTCGACGAAGAGAGCGTCGATGGTCTGAGCGACCAGGCCCGGATCCATGACCTCTCCTTCGACGATAGCGTCACCGCTGATCGGGTGAACCACGAACTTCTCGACGGCCGGCTCTTCTCCCGAGTGGTCGATCACGGCCACCTTGATGAACCCGCTGCCGACGTCGAGGCCGACTGTCCGTCTCTTGCGGCCGAAGCCGAATCGAGCCATACCGCTTGCCGCCTACCGGGGTGGAATGCGGCAGGAGTGACGGGGCCGCAGCGGGACTGGCCCGCCCCGGAAAGCTGTCAGGATTACCCACGCCATGTCCTGTCCCCCTGCCTGTCCGCTAATAGACAACCGCTTGTAGCATTCGCGCAACGGTGGCCCGGACTACTCGCCTCGAGCCAGTCGCGTCGCGATCTCCAGGGCCGGTGCCGCGAGGTGCGGATCGACTCGGACCCACACCTCGATCAGGCCCGGCAGCGGCGAGGCTACCGTGGTCGTGACGGCCAGCTGAGCCGACCCCACCGTTACCGTATCGACCCCGTCCGATGCCAGCGGCGCACCCCGTCCGTGGAGCGCTTCCAGAACCTGCTGGGCAGCCACCACCTGAGCCGTACGAGCCGCCGCGAGCCTTGCCGTGGACTGCGCGGCCCGGCCGATGGAAGCGACCGCCAGCAAGCCCACGGCCACCACGATCAGAGCCACCAGGGCTTCCACCAGCCCGGCGCCCGCTTCGGCCCGGGGCCTTTCTGCAACGCCGGCTCCGCGGACGCAATTCACAGTTGTTTCCGCGTGCAAGAACGTGACCACCCGGAAGGGACGCAAACCGCGGAATGCAGGGCACGTGGGCCCGAGACGGCCGTGCAGAACGCGGCAGACCTTCGGAATCCTGCACGGCCGGCCGGCCGTGGCGGCAAAGGGCCGGGTGACGTCACGGCGTGAGCCGGAAGTTCTCCTGGCGGATGCGTCCCAGGAAGTTGCTCACCAGCCGCACGCCGCGGTCTCGCCGGTACAGGTACACGCTGCCCGGCGCGGCCTGGCCACGGGCGTTGAACCGGAGTGTGGCTGGCCGCAGGCGAATCGAGTCCAGCGCGACGTCGCCGGACCGCCCGACGGACGACACAGCCAGTACGCTGTCCGCCGGATCGAGCAGGATGAGGTCGCCAGCGGCGTTGGCCCTCATCCGTACGGTCTCCCGGCGCCCGACGGCCAGGCTACGAGCGAGAGCCAGCTGCGATCGGGCCGCGCGCGCGGCGGCGTGGAGGGAGCTGCTTTCGCGGAAGCGGCGCAGGCCACTTGCCGTCAGCGACCCCAGGATGCCGAGCATGATGACAACGATCAGGAGCTCGACAACGGTCGTTCCTCGAGGCCGGCTCGCCAACCCCAGTTCCACTGACATGGGGTGTAGGTTTGCCGGCAAGCTCAAACAGGCGTCATCAAGGCGCCGGGAACGAGCTCAGATCGGGCGGCAGACGGCCACCAGGGTCACTCCGAAAGGCAGCGACGATCTCCTGATCACCCCCACTTCCCACTGGAATAGCCGGTACAGGAGCTCGTTACTCCTGCCGCCGCCCGAGCCGAAGTCGTCTCTCGGCGGCCGACTCGAAAAGAGGCGCCGCTCGAGCCGCCTCAGCCATCTCACGACCGCGGCGGGCACGAAAGCAGATGCGAAAGCGTATGACACCAGCTCGATCCTGAGCCCGGCCTGTTCCAGCCTGGATCGGAGCTGTCGGGCACCATACCGCCTCCGGTGGTGCATCAGATCGTCGTGAGGCGACCACATGAACTGATGCGCGGGGACGGTCAGAAGACACAGGCCGTCCGGAGAGAGCACACGGCGAATCTCGCGAAGGGCGTGAAGGTCATCGTCTAGATGCTCGAGCACGTCCAGGATCAGCACCACGTCGAACCGCCGGTCGGCAAGCGGAAGATCGTTCGTCGACCCGCGAATCAGGCGATCCAGTCCCCGTGATCGACTGAGCGCGATAGCCTCGGCGTCGTACTCGAGACCATACGCCAGCCCCGGCATTCGCATGTCGTCGAGAACGGCGCCGGTTCCGCTGCCGAGGTCGATGATCAGGGGATTCCCTGGAAACGTGTCGCGGAACCTTTGGAGAACGGCCCACACGAAGTCGCGCTTGAGGCGGAACCACCAGTGGGACCGTTCCAGGTCGTACATCCGCTGGTACTGATCGCGCTGCATCTTCCGAGCGACGGTCTTAGGGCCCTTCCGTCCTCTCGCGCCGACCCAGAGTCGGGGCGACCGAATCGGAAGCATCGGCCTCCAGGTTCAGGTAGCGGGCTACGACCCACGCTGGACGCCCCTTCGTCTCGTTGTAGATGCGGCCGATGTACTCGCCGATCACACCCACCGCCAGCAGCTGTATGCCGCCGAGGAAGAGGATAGAGGTCATCACGGACGCCCATCCCAGGATCGCTCTACCGGAAACGAGCCGGGCATACAGGACGTTGAGCAGCACCACGAACGCGACGCCCGACACGACGAACCCCAGGATCGTCGCCAGACGAAGCGGCAACTCGGAAAAAGCGAAGAACGCGTTGCTGGCCATGCGGAGCAGCCTCCGCGGTGACTGCCGGGGGCTCCCGGCGTAGCGCGCTCCACGCTCGAACTCTACCCCCACCTGCTTACCTCCCACATAGGCCCGCAGCCCGCTCACATAGCGATCACGCTCGGGCATGCGGTTGATCAGGTCGACCACGGAACGGTCCATGAGCGAGAAGTTCCCCGCGTTGGCCGGTATCTCCAGCGAGCTGAGGCGCTGCAGGATGAGGTAGAACAGGCTGAAGAGCGCTCGCTTCGGCCACCCCTCTTTCCGCTTCCGCTTTATCGCGTACACGACGTCGCAGCCATCCTCCCACTTCTCCGCCAGCCGTGGGATGACCTCCGGAGGGTCCTGCAGATCCCCATCCAGGAGAACCACGCCTTCGGCCGATGTGACCGCGAGGCCCGCCGCTATGGCCAGTTGCTGACCAAAGTTACGGGAAAGCTGGACGACGCAGACGCGAGAGTCGGCGTCCGCGAAGCCGGCCGTGAGCTCGGCGGAACGATCACGGCTTCCGTCGTCAACGTAGATGATCCGCCACCGGTAGGGCATCGACTCCAGGGCGCTCGTCAGCCGCCGGTGGAGCTCCGGCAGGATGCTTTCCTCGTTGAATACTGGAACCACCGCGTCCAGGGTCTTCACTGTTCCTCCTCTGCCGCGTCCGGCGCTACATCCTCGGACCACCTGTACAGACCTGCCAGCTCGACGCCGTCGAGCTCCACCGCCAGCACCGGCGACACGTTCTCGTAAATGCCCCGGTGGGCCGGCTCGAACGAGGCCTTCCGCGCCAGGAGTATGAAGTACGATACCGGTCCGTCTCGAATCAGCTGGATATCCTCGCGAATCATGCCATACAACTGCAGGTGCTGATAGTGGGTCAGGTTGGGGTGCGCGCCAAGGCGCGCTCCCTGGGGCAGGGTTTCGTTGAGCTTCGCCAGGAAACCCGGGGTCACGGCGTCGAGCCAGTAGCTCACCTCCATTCCAGCCCGAGCCGCCCCGGCCGTTCCGCCGATGAGCTCACCGTAGTACGAGAGGTAGTAGGGCGCCACCCGGCTCGCTTGCAGATACGGTGGATAGAAGAAGAGCAGCCCCAGCAGGGTCGCCGCTCCCGCGGTGACCGCTCCCGCGGTGACCGCTCCCGTCCTGAGGCGGCCGCTCGCGGCCAGGAGGGAACGACCCGCCTGGACAAGGCACGCGAAGCCGAAGCCCGCCAGGACCGCGAGGAACGGAAACAGGGGCAGGAAAAGCCGTACCCCGTCGTGGTCCGGTGATCCGGGAAGTGCCATGAGGAACCAGAAGAAAACCACCTGGACCAGACACAACATGCCCGCGGCCTCGGTGCGAATCTTCCTCACGACGGCACCGCCGCCCACCAGGGCCAGCGCCAGGATTGATACGGGCACCGTGATGGCCGTCATGACCGGAGCGTGGTGCCACGGGAGAACGTACTCCCACACCCTTCCCAGGTAGTAGGTATAGATGGGGCTCGCCTGATCACGGCCGAGGCTCTCCGAGAAAAGCTGCCGCGCGTAACCGACGGGACCGTACCAGGCGAGAGGGTTCGAGGCCCACGCGATGAGCAGGGCGAGGAGAATCCAGACCACCAGGCCCGACCAGGCGTGCCTCCTGCGCCCGTACAGAGCCAGCCAGGCGAGCAGCGGGACCGGCAGCAGGTAGCCGGTGAACTTGGTTCCCATCGCCAGGCCCAGGCCGAGCGCTGCGATCCACAGGTACATCGCCCGACCATGAAGGACGAAGAGTACGAAACCGGCCGAAGCGAGGAACCAGAACAAGGCTAGCGGCATGTCGGTGGCGGCGATGTGGGCGTGGCCCAGGAGCCGCGGCATCCCGAGCAGCGATAACCCGGCACCGATACCGGCAACGAGCCCCCACGACGTACCCGCGAACCACACTACGCCTCCGAGAAGAGTACAGAACCAGAACAGCGAGGCGGCCCGGTACCCGACGAGAGAACCGAACCGCTCTCCCAGGAGCGCCTCGGAAACGGCCATGGCCTCCTTGTAGACCGGCGGGTGCGGGTTCCAGTACCGGTCGACGTCCCAGGTCGCGCCCATCGCTTCGGCCTCGAGCGCTTCAAGACGGTCCGGGCCGAACACGACGCGGCGCGTCCACTCCTGGATGCGGGCCACGGATGAGTAGTATTGAGGCTCATCCCATGTTACTCCGACGTCATCGAGCTCGGGAAACAGCCACAGAAACGCGACTAACGCGAGCGACAGGCTGGCGGCTCCCACGAACCGACGATCGCTCTTCATCTGACCCGATAGACCCGCATCAGCGGCACCCCCTGAACGGTGACTTCGTACAGCGGACGATCGCCGAAATCGTACAGGGCCCACTCCAGGGCCCGCCACTGCGCCCGGCGGTTGAGCACGAAAACGAAATCGGGGTCCGCGGCCGGACGATCGAGTGGAACGTAAATGAAGCTCTGCGGTCCCTCACACGCCAGCGCCGTGCCTTCCTCGAGGTCCTGTCGCTCGAGGCGGGTCTCGGCGACCCAGCCGGCGGGAGCCCACCCGATCGCCTGGTAGAAGCAGACTTCCTCCATGAAGAAGCCGGGATCGATGACGCTTCCGTCGGGGATGGCCGCCCGCAGGTCGCTCAGCGTCTCGCGGCTCAGGACCTCCTTCAGGTTGGTTACCTCGAGCCCCTGCCGGTACGCTCCGCGAACGCCGCCGACCAGGGCGTTGAAATACGAGAGCTGGTAGGGATGATACTGAATGACGCGGAGGGCCGGAATCGCGAAGACAGCCACGAAGACGACTGCGATAAGCCACTCCCGCGGCCGAAGCGCGGAGGCCTGCAGGCGCGCCTGCAGGATCTCCAGCAACCGCGACACGCCCAAGCCCCCGAGAACGCAAAGGAACGGTAGGACGGGCAGGAACAGGCGAATCCCGTCGTGCATCGGCGCCGCGGGCAGCATGAGCGCGCCGTACAGCACCGCCAGGTTCGCTAGGATCAAGAGGCGGAGTCCACCGTCGCGCCGACTCGTTGCTCCAAGCCCCGCTGCGGCCAGCAGGGGAAGGGGCACCACGATAGCCGTCCACACGAACGGGTAGTGCCATGGCGGACGGAAGTCGTAGATGCGCCCGAAGTATTCGGTTGAAATGCGGCTGGACATGTCGCGCGAGCGGAGAAGCCCGGTCGCAAAGTAGTCCCGCAGCCCCTGAGCGGGGTCGACCCACAGCACCGGATTGACCGCCAGGAAGACCAGCGCTCCCAGGAGGACCAGAACGATCAGCGCTGCCGGGAGCGGGCGCCGCCGGGCCAGCAGCCACACGCCCGCCATCGGAAGCAGGAGCAGCCCCGTGAACTTGGTCGCCGCCGCCGCCCCGAACAGCAGGCCTGCGGCCACCAGCCAGCCGGCCTTGCCGGTGCGCACGTAGACGTGGAGTACGGCGGCGCAGCCGAACCAGAACGCGGTCAGAAACAGGTCCGTGTGGGCCAGATGAGCGTGGGCGAACAGGGCCGGGATGGTGAGAAGCGCCGCGCCGGCTGCGAACCCTGCCGTTCGCGAGCGAGCGGCCCAGGCCGTGAACACGGCCGTCGCGGCAGCCAGCCCTCCGTATGCCGCCATGACGGCCATGCGGTAAGCCGTGAGGGGATCCAGCAGGCGGCGAAAGAGCACGTAGGAAACACCGCCGAGCTCCCGGGAGAGGGGGGGATGCGGAATACGTCCGCCGTACCAGCGCCAGTGATCGAACACCACGTCCCGGCCTAGAACGCTCGAGGGCTCCCACGCGAGCAGCGCTTCACCGAGCTTGCGAACCCACGCGAGCTGCCGCAGGGAGCTGTAGAAGTAGTTGCCGACGTCGCTGGCTATCCCGTAGTCCGAGGCCGTCAGCACGGCGGAGAGAAAGGCCACGGTGAACAGGGCCAGGCCCATCCAGCGCAGCTCGGCCCGCGTCGGGCCTTCCGGCTTCTCGGGAGACGCGGGCGTCCCGTTCGGGGCGCTCACGCCCGTCGCCTCCTCGACTGTCGCCAGAGGAACAGAAACACGAACAGCCCGGCCAGGCTGATCCACCCTCCGATGTGGAGGCTCAGGGGACTGAAGCGGAACACGATCTCGCTCTCTCCCGTGGGCACCGAGACGGCGCGGAACACGCCGTTGGCTCGCAGGAGGGGCACCCCATGATCGCGTAGCGAGGCTCGCCAGCCCGGGTAGTAGCGATCGTTGAGGACCAGAAGCATGGGGCCGTCTGTTCGCACCCGCAGACTGACCCGGTTGCTGCCGTAGCTTCGCTCGATGATCTCTCCTGTGGCGCCGGCATCCGGCCGCAGCCCGGGCTCCCTCTCCAGCACCACCCGTCTCCCCAACGGGAACCGCCGGGCGAGCACCCGGCGGAGAGCCTCCTGCGGACCGTCCACCACTTCGTAGGCCGGCACCAGGTAGGCGCGAGGCAGCGGATCAGGCACCTCGAAGACTCGGATCGGCAGCTCCGGATGGACGGCTATCAGTCGGAGCGCGGGCAGGGCATCCGCCTCGACCGTGGCGTCTGCATAGTAGCGGACGTTCATGGCGCGGAGGAATCGGATCGGGTCTTCTCCCCAGGCCCGCATCGCGGCCTCGTTGCTCAGGGCCACCGTCTCGAGCTCCACCCCCTGCAGGCCGTCCTGCATCGCGTGCCCGAACATCTGCCCTACGTTCGGTCCCATCGTCTGGTAGTCCAGGTACATGTTGGTGAGCTCCCAGGCACCTCGAACCGTCACGATGCTGCCCATGGCAGCGATGTGCGGAGAGCCTCGGAAGCGGTATTCCCCGGCCTCGTCTCCGAGACCGTCCAGCACCGTCGCCACCCAGGGGGGCTGGGTATAGACGTCGCCCGGTACGGAGGGATTGACACTCCGGTGTGCCGCCAGCAGGTCCACTGCGGCCACCGCCAGTACCAGGGCGGCGCCCGGCACGGGCCGCAGCCAGCCGCGGCGGTACAGTCCCATGACTGCCGCCAGGAGCGCCAGCAGCAGAACGATCACGACCGACTGGCGTGCGTATAGCTGCTGTGCCACATGCGCTTCGGAGCACAGCAGGGCATCCTGCAGCCATCCGGCGCATGCGCGCGACAGGGCCCCGCCCATCGCTAGCAGTGTGAAGGCCGCCGCGCCGTAACCGATACCGACGGCCAGCAGTCCCCACGTCCACCCCCTGTACCCGCGAGCCTCACGTTGCTCCGGCGTCTGCGGGCACCGCTCAAGCCAGCGATCGAGCCCGTGGGCCGCGAGGACCGGCAGTGCCAGAGCCGTGAGGAAGTAGAACTTCTCGGGATAGCGGAAGGGCCGAAACGGCGGCACCCAGGAGAAGAGGGCATGATACAGCGGGCTGTGCCGACCCAGCGCCAGCAGAAGGCCCAGTGCGGCCACGCCGCCCCAGAACATGAGCCACCGCCGCGACCTCGGCGCGGCCGCACCGAGGCTCGCGAACAGCAGGACGACGAAGCCCGGATAGATGCTCAACAGCCACGGAACCGAAGCGGTGGTCAGGTACCGGGTCGTGAAGCCGTGCAACCCTCCGGTCAGCGCCGGCGGAAGTACGAGGCCGACGAGACTCCGAGGCTCGAGCGAGCGGGAAGCGGCATACTCGAGGTCGACGGGCAGGCTCCGCACGGACTGCGTCATGTACTCGACGAAGGGAATGAACTGGACGGCGACCAGAGCCAATGCCAGAACTCCGGCGAGCCCGAACAGGGCGGTCTGGCCGAGGATGGTACCGGAAACCCGCTCGACCCGGAGCAGGCTGTGCGCGAAGAGCACTGCCAGGATCATTCCCAGCATCTGCGGCTCACCGCCCAGGAACGCTACGACGCACACGAGGGCGAACCACAGGAGGTGCCTGATCCGTCGAGCCATGAGGACCCGGTCCCAGGCGAGGAGAAGCCATGGCGCCCAGGCGACGGTCTGGAGATTGTTCGGGAAATTGCCGACGGACACGTAGTAGCCGCCCAGCATGAAGCCGAGCCCGCCGAGGGCGGCGCCGGCCCAGCCGTGGCCCCAGCGGCGAAGCACCAGGAACATCCCCACACCGGCGAGCGGGTAGTGGGCCGCCAGCAGGAGATTGAATGCCAGCGGGAGCGGCAAGAGATAGAGCAGAAGGCTGCCGGGATACAACAGGCCCGGCTGCAGGGAAGCGAAGAACGGCTCTCCGTTCACGATCCAGGGATTCCACAACGGAAGCTCACCCGATCGCACCGACGCGGCCAGATGGTGCTTCATCGGATAGAAGAACGGGGCGATATCCCTGCTGAAGAAAGACTCTCCCCCTAGCAGAACGGGGGCGAAGAGGGCAACCGCGGCAGCGCTGAGCAGGCAGATGGTCGCCGCCAGCCCGCGACCCTCAGTTCCGTGGTCGCCGGTCATTTTCACAGCAGCCCCGCGGTGCCTCCCGGATGCTGCGAGGGCACAGCGGGCTCACGGCCCGCTGTGCCCTCGATGTTCGCCGACAGAGTCCCTGCCCGCAATCTCGTCAGGAGGATCTCGTTACTGCTTCTGGATCTTCCCTTCGGTGGCGGTTCCCCCGCCGACATCGACCCAGAACGTGTTGCCCGAGCTCGCGTGCGAGGCCGTGACCCGATAACCACCGGCCGTCCCTCCAGCGGAGATGGCGATTCCGGTGCTGGTGGTGAAGTTGCCGGCCGTCATCACGGTCGCGGCGGCGGCGTAGGCCTGGGTGTCGACGAAATACGCCTCCATGGCAGACATCGCGTTGCGGATGTCACTCTTGGCCGTGGCGTCGAACGCCTTCTCCTTCGTACTGGCAAACTGCGGAATCGCGATCGCGGCCAGAATGCCGATGATCACGACTACGATCAGCAGCTCGATCAGCGTGAAGCCCTTCGTGTCGCGGAGCATTGGTCCCTCCATCGGTTCTGAGTGAGACAGTTACTCTCCCGGTTCCAGCGAATCAATCACCGGTGGAGACAGCATGCCTCCTGCCCATGGAGTAGGCAACCATTGTGCCGCCTGTGTGAAATTTTTGCAACCTTTTGTCAGTTATTCTGTTACAGGTCGCGATGGCGGAATGCCAGATGGACTTTGCAGACGCTCCCGTTGCAGGTTGCAACACCCGCGGGCGCAAACGCAAGGCGCGACAAGGTGAGGTTTTCAGCCTTCCAGGTCGTATCGCTTGATCTTGCGGTACAGCGTGCTTGGATCGATGCCGAGGACCTCGGCCGCCCGTGTCTTGTTGCCACTCTCGGCGCGGAGCACGTGCTCGATGTAGGCTCGCTCGATGATCTCCAGGGGCGGGTTCGGCGCCTGTCGCTCCTGGATCAGCGGCTCCGGCGGAGTCTCCCGGAGACGTGACGGCAGGGCCTCCGGCTTGATCGTGGCGCCCGGCGTCAGTACCAACGCCCGTTCGACCACGTTCTCCAGCTCGCGAACGTTCCCGGGCCAGTGATATGCCTGCAACACGGTCATGGCTTTCGGGGACAGATTCTTCGCCTTCCCGTCGGGACCCGCCTGGTGGCTCAGGAAGTGCTCTGCCAGCAGCGGGATGTCTTCCTGCCTTTCCCGCATGGCCGGCAGTTCGATGCTGATGACATTGAGCCGGTAGTAGAGGTCGCGCCGGAACCTTCCTTCCTCGATGTCGCGCTCGAGATCACGGTTCGTGGCCGCGATGAGGCGCACGTCGACCGGGATCGCTTCGGTGGCGCCGACCGGGATCACTTCCCGCTGCTGGAGGACCCTGAGTAGCTTGACCTGCGTGGACGGCGACATCTCGCCCACCTCGTCCAGGAAGAAAGTCCCGCCGGACGCCGCCACGAATAGACCCTCCTTGTCGCGTACCGCTCCCGTGAAGCTGCCCTTCACGTGTCCGAATAGCTCGGACTCCAGCAGCCCCTCGGGAAGGGCACCGCAGTTCAGCGAGAGAAAGCGGTCGGCCGCGCGGGCCGAGAGGTCGTGGATGTAGCGAGCGAACACCTCCTTCCCCGTTCCGCTCTCCCCACCGATGAGGATGGTGCTTTCGCTGTCGGCCACGCTTTCCGTTAGCTTGAGCGCGTTCTCGAAGGCGGGGCTTACCCCTATGGGCCGGCCGCGCTTCAGGGTCTGCTGCTTCTTGAGCTCCCGTTTGAGGCCCGTGTTCTCCTTCTTCAGCCGCCCCCAGTCGAGGGAGCGGTTGAGAATGGCGATCAGCTCGTCGTTCTCGAAGGGCTTCTGCACGTAGTGGGTAGCCCCCAGATTGACCGCCTGTATCGCCGACTGGAGCGAGGCCTGCGCGGTCATGAGGACGACGGGAGCGTCGGGATTCGTCTTCCGGATCTCTTCCAGGACCTCAATGCCGCTCATCTTCGGCATCCGGACATCGGTGAGAACGATATCCGGGCTGTCGTCCTTGAAGCGTTTGATCCCGGCTGCGCCGGTGAGTTCCGGGATCACCTCGAAGCCTTCCCCTTTCAGGAGCACAGTCAGGCTCTCGACCAGGCTCTGCTCGTCGTCGATCAGCAACAGGACCGGTTTCTCGCGCATGTTCGCTCCTTGCTCAGACCTCCGTGACGCCCGTCACGGGCTCCCCGGTGGCTTCCCCATGGCGGTAGGCTGGCGGGCAATCCGCGCACCCCCTGTGGCCTCATCCCCTTCGGACCCGGCAGCCGAGGCGGAGCGCTGATCCCGAAACCGCGGCGGCGCGCCTCGGCCGGCGCGGCGAGGAAGCACAACGGCGAAGGTGGCACCCTCCCCGGAAGTCGAGCTGGCGATGAGAGCGCCTCCGTGGGCCTGCACCGCTCGATGGGCGATCGACAGGCCCAGGCCGCTCCCGCCTTCCCGGCGAGTGTAAAACGGATCGAAGATTCGCTGCAGATCCTCCGGGTCGATACCCGGCCCGTCGTCGATGACGCGGATCCTGACCGGACTGCCGAGCGCGATATTGCTGGGGACCAGATCCGGACGCAGCGCGTCGGCAACCACCCGCACGGTCACCGCTCGCCCGGGATCCACCTGAATCGCGTTAAGGACCAGGTTGAGGAGGGCCCGGTGCAGGAGCTCCGGATCTCCCCACAGCCCCGTCATGTCGTCAACCACTTCGACCTCGAACGTGGCACGACCCTCCCCAGCGGGGTGCCGCTGGGCCGTCTCCACCACTTCCCGAAGGAGTTTCTCGACGTCCAGGCTTCGCCTCTCCGCCACATCGACTCGTGCGAAATCGCTGAACTCGCCCAGGATCCTCCCCATGCGGTCGCTCTCGCGGAGGATGAGGCGTCCCAGGATCGCGTCGTCTTCGTTCTCCCGCTCCCGGCCGCACAGCTGCTCCACCGCGCTGCGCACCGACGCGAGGGGATTGCGCAGCTCGTGCGCCAACGAGGCGGAGAGCTCCGCCACCGCCTCGAGACGACCCGCGCGAAGCCGCAGGTCCTCCAGCCGGCGAACGGCATACAGGTCCTGGAGCAGGACGACGTGAGACGCACCGGCTCCGGCCTCCTGAAGGACGGCGGTGCTCACCGCCACGGGTGTCGGGGCCGTCGCCCGCATCTCCCCACTCCCGGTTGCATCGGCGTCGCGGGTCTCGGGAAGGATTGCGGCCTCGCGGTCGCGGATACGCCGACCCGTGAGAAGCGTCTCGCGTATGGCGGCAGCCACGTCGGGAGCCCGACGATCGAGGTCCGGCAGGACGTCCCTCCCGAGAACCTGCGTTACATCCAGGTCGAGGAGCTCAGTCGCCGCCAGGTTGAGGTACGCCAGACGGCCGTCGCTATCCAGAGTGAGCACGCCCGACGGAATGATGCGCAGGATGTCGGCGGTGTCCAGGCGAAGGCGGCGCAGCTCCCCCTCCACCGAGCGGAGCTCACCCCGTACATGGCGCAGCCGCGAACCTACGAGGCCGGTCGCCAGGGCGACGAGTGTGAACACCACGACCTGCAGCAGCAGCAGGCCCGTGTCGACCTGTCCCGGAAAGAAAGTGAGGTTGTCGAGCAGGAAAACGGCACCCGTCGCCAGCGCGACCGCTATGGCGGACGGCAGAGGCAGGAGCAGGGCGTAGGCGGCGGTCAGTCCTATGAACAGAGAGACGAACGGGCTCTGGCTCCCCCCGGTGACGTGCACGATGCCGTTGGCCAGCAGGACGTCCAGCAGTGCCTGGGAGTAGACGAACGCCCGCCGGGCGGCACGTCTCATCCGGTGGCTGTACCAGTATGCAACCGGGGTGAGAAATGCCGCGGCGGTGAGGCCGACGACTCCTATGAGCCGGGTCTGGGTGGCGATGGGACCCGGTGCGAGGGTGGCCAGGAAGTCGCCTACCAGGACCGCCAGTCCGTAGACGGCCAAGCAGATGACCAGGCGTCCGGCATACACCCAGTAGAGCACGTGCATCGGCTCGAGGGCCGCTGCGACTCGCCGGTCCGCCCGACTGGTCCGGAGCACTCCTGTTCAGCCTCCCGCGCTGCCGCCTGCGATCACGTCACGGAGGAACCGGCGATACCGCCGGCGCTACTGCATTTCGCCAAGACCGCTAACGCCAATGATAGGTACGGAGTTGCAGGATGCAAGAGGGGCCGGCGTGCTTCTCCGAGGCTGGCGGACTGCCTAACACCAGTCCGGCGGCTCGTCGAAGACCGAGATCTGAGTGATAGTCCCCTGCCGTACGGTAGCGGTCAGGGTGTAGGTCGCTCCGTCGTCCCCGCACACCAGCGGACGTCGCATCAGCGGCTCGGAAGTCTCGGCCGCGGCCTGGTCCGGGGCGGCCGCCGGCCACAAGCCCAAGGAACCGGCGGCGCTGGCCAGCGTCGCCCGGCCCTCGGAGAAGGTGGCTGTCCACGAGCGCACGCGACACGGGCCCTCGCCTTGGCAGCGCACCCGGAGAGTGAGCTCGGGCGACACGAACACCAGCCACACCTCGTCACCGGCACGGCGGTGGGTTTGGGGCTCACCCAGGCGCCGCCGGAGCTCCGCCTCGGACAGGCGAATCAATCCCGCGCACGCGGGCTCCGATCCGTTCAACCCGGATCGCCGCGGTCAATCACGTCGCCCACCGTGACCTCGGCGAAGAAGTCCGAGATCCGCTCCTTGACCCCCTTCCAGGAGGCGTGCGCACCGCAGGGATTCGTGTCCGAACACTCGGGCCGCCCCAGCAGGCAGCGCCCTCTCCTGTCCAGCGACCCGAAGGGGGCGATGACGTCTGCCAGAGAGAGATCTCCCGCTATCCTCGCGAGCCGGAAGCCGCCGTGCCGACCCCGTTCGGAGATCACGATCCCGTGCCTGCCGAGCTGGTGCAGTATCTTCGAAAGATAGTTGGCGGGTATGCCCGTGGCCGTGGCCATCTCAGCGGCGCGTACGGGCGCCCGGTCGCCCTCGGTGGCCAGGTACACGACCGCCCGCAACGCATACTCCTCTGTCTTTGAAAGCACCCGGCGCCTGTCCTTTGCCAGTGTCCAGCTGCTGACGCGCAACTCCTGTCTATTTCACATGACAATATCAGAAAAAACGCGCTGCGCAACGAGAGAAGGCGAGAACAGATGACGAGAGGCCCGCACGGAACGGGCCTCTCGCCTGCCGGGAGGCAACCGGCCAAGCTCGGCCGGAGGTGCTACTGAATGGTGTTGATCACGCCGAATATCGGCAGGTACATGGCGACGATCATGCCGCCCACGATGGTCCCGAGGACCACGATCATGGCCGGCTCCATGGCCTTGAGCAGCGCTTCCACGGCCACGTCGACCTCCCCGTCGTAGAAGTCCGCCACCTTGGTCAGCATGCCGTCCAGATCACCCGTCTCCTCGCCCACGTTGATCATCTGGGTCACCATGGGCGGGAACACGCCCGACTGCCGGAGGGGCTCGGCGATGGACTGACCGCCGGCGATGGAGCTGCGGCTCGCCAATATGGCGTCGTGAATGACCCGGTTACCCGAGGTCCTGGCGGTGATCTCCAGGCCGTCGAGGATCGTCACTCCCGAGCTGAGCAGCGTTCCCAGTGTCCGGGTGAAGCGGGCCACCGAGGACTTGCGAGCCAGGTTCCCGAGAACCGGCAGGCGCAACAGGATTCGGTCGAACGTCAGACGACCTCCAGAGGTAGCCATCCACCGCCGGAAGGCAAGGCCGACCAGCGCGCCGCAGGCCAGGAGCGCCCACCAGTATCCCTGCAGGAAGGCTGACATTCCTATCACGATGCGGGTCGGGAGAGGCAGCACCTGGTTGAAGCTCGCGAACATGACCTGGAAGGTAGGGATGACGAACAGCAGCAGAATCACGATCGCCAGGCCGGCGACGATAGTGATCACGGCCGGGTAGATCATCGCCCCCTTCACCTTCCGCGCCAGGGCCTCGTTCTTCTCGAGGAAGACCGCGAGTCGCAGGAGGATGGTGTCGAGGATACCTCCAGTCTCGCCCGCGGCCACCATGTTCACGTACAGCGGGCTGAAGACCCGCGGATGCTCCCGCAGGGCGTCGGCGAGCGTGTTCCCCGACTCAACGTCGGAAAGGACGTCCTGAACGCTGGCCTGAAGGACCTTGTTGTCAGCCTGTTTGGTCAGAATGTCAAGCGCCTGCACGAGCGGCAGGCCGGCGTTGATCATGGTCGCGAACTGCCGGGTCATGATCACTATATCACGTGTCTTGACCCGCTTGCCCCAGGGGACTTTGATGCTCTGTGGCGTCTCCCGCACCGAAACGGGGATGAGTTTCTGGGTCCGCAGGAACGAGATCACGTCGTCCCGGGTGGGGACCTCGATCACGTCTTTCCGAAGCTCGCCCGTGACAGTTCGCGCGCTGTAAGTCCAGACTGGCATCTTCCGATTCTCTCCGCGGGATCGCCGCTGATTCCCGCTCCGCTTTCCTCAGGCCGCTCGGTCAGCCGACCGCGGCCGGCTCCGGTTCGCCGATCATGCGTCGGAGCTCGACGGGATCCGCGCTCACCCGCATGATCTCTTCCAGGGCCACTTCGTCTCGAACATAGAGCGAGTACAGTGCGTCATTCAGCGTCTGCATGCCGAACTTCTTCCCCGCCTGCATGGCCGAGTAGATCTGGTGTACCTTGTCGTCCCGGATCATGGCGCGGATGGCGGGGGTGCCGATCATGATCTCGCAGGCCACGATTCGTCCTCGCCCACCGCGTCGCGGGATCAGCGTCTGCGTCACCACACCCTCCAGCACGAACGCCAGCTGAGCGCGGACCTGATCCTGCTGGTGGGCCGGGAATACGTCGATCACCCGGTTTATGGACTCGGCGGCGGAGTTGGTGTGCAGGGTCGCCAGGGCCAGATGTCCGGTCTCGGCGATCGTCAGGGCGGCCCTCACGGTCTCCAGGTCGCGCATCTCGCCGATCAGGATGGTGTCCGGGTCCTGCCGCAGCACGTACTTGAGGGCGGCGGCGAAGGAGTCGGTGTCGCTGCCCACCTCACGCTGGTTCACCAGGCAGTTCTTGTGTCTGTGCACGAACTCGATGGGATCCTCGACGGTGACTATATGTCCGTTCCGCTCCCGGTTGATCTTGTCGACCATGGCCGCCAGGGTGGTGGACTTGCCGGATCCCGTGGGGCCGGTGATCAGAACCAGACCGCGTGGCCGGTCGGTCATCTTGGCGATGACCGGCGCGAGGTTGAGCTCCTGGAACGACAGGATCTCGAACGGAATCTGACGGATGGCCATGGCCACGGTTCCCCGCTGCCGAAACACGTTGCCCCGGAATCTGGACAGGTTCTGCACCGCGAACGACAGGTCCAGCTCATCCTCCTGCTCGAAACGCTTCTTCTGGTGCTCGGTCAGCACCGAATAGGCCAGAGTCTGAGTGTCGCGCGGGGACAGCCGCGTGGCTTGGTCGGAGCTCGCCAGCTGCCCGTCGACCCGGAGCTTCGGCACCTCGCCGGCGGAGAGATGCAGATCTGAGGCACCCTTCTCGATCATCTCCTCGAGCAGGCTGCGCAGAGTCATCGGTGCGCTCTCGTTCATCGTCTTTCCGATCCGGTCGTGAATGTCTCAGCGGGACCCGAGTGCCTCGAAGCCGGCCTCAGGCCGCGGTCTCCTTCATAACCTCATCCAGCGTGGTGATCCCTCTTTGCACCTTGAGCAGGCCGTCCTGCCGCAGCGTGATCATCCCCGACGAAACGGCCTCCTGTTTCAACTCGTCCGCGGATGCCCCCTGAAGGACCATGCGCCGCAAAGAGGGCGTCATCGGCATCACCTCATACAGCCCCTGACGGCCGGCGTATCCCGACCCGTTGCACCCGTCACAGCCTTCTCCCTTGAAGAAGGTCGTTGCGGACAACTGTTCGGGGCTCAATGCGCTCGCCCGAAGCACCTCGGGCTCGTACGTCGTCTCCGCCTCGCAGTTGCCGCAGATGCGGCGAACGAGACGCTGCGCCGTTATGAGGTTGACGGCCGAAGCGACGTTGAAGGGCTCGATGCCCATGTCGATCATGCGGGTGATCGTCGAAGCAGCGTCGTTGGTGTGCAGGGTGGAAAGCACCAGGTGTCCGGTAAGGGAGGCCTTCACCGCGATTCCACCCGTCTCGAGGTCACGGATCTCACCGACCATTATTATGTTCGGGTCCTGACGCAGGAACGCCCGCAGGGCGGCTGCAAACGTCATTCCGATCTCGGGGCGCACCTGCACCTGGTTGATCCCGTGCAGGTTGTACTCCACCGGGTCTTCCGACGTCATGATGTTGACGAAGTCGGTGTTGATCCTGTTGAGCGCTCCGTACAGGGTGGTCGTCTTTCCCGACCCGGTGGGTCCGGTTACCAGCACCATCCCGTAAGGCATGCTGATGGCCTCGAGGAAGTCTGCTTCGGCCTTCGGCTCCATGCCGAACTGCTCGAGGTCCAGCGTTAGGTTTCCCCTGTCGAGTATTCGAAGGACGATCTTCTCGCCGAACAGCACCGGGAGCGTCGAGACACGGAAGTCGATCACCCGGTTGCCGATCTTGAGCTTGATGCGTCCGTCCTGCGGAACGCGCCGCTCGGCGATGTTGAGGTCGGCCAGGATCTTCACCCGGGAGATGAGGGCCGCCTTCATCCGGTACGGCGGCTTCATGATCTCCTGCAGCGCGCCGTCGATCCGATACCGCACGCGTATCTCCCGCTCGTAAGGCTCGATGTGGATATCCGAGGCGCCACGCCGAACCGCGTCCGTCAGGAAGCCGTTGATCAGCCTTACGACCGGCGCCTCCTCCACCTGGGCCTGCAGCTGAGACGTTGAGTAGACTTCCTCTTCGTCCTCGAGAACCTCGATCTCCTGCTCCTCCAGCTCCTCCAGCAGATCGCCGAGGCGGTCGTTGGTCACGTCGTAGTACTTGTCCAGCGCCTGGCGCAGCGAGTACTCGCCGGCTACCACCGCATCGACGTCGAAGCGCGTGATGAACTTGAGGTCATCGATGACGCCCAGGTCGGTGGGGCTGGCCATGGCGACCGTTAGGGTGCGCCCGACCCGCCGGAGAGGCAGAACGAGATGTTTGCTGGCAAAATCCGCAGGCACCAGCTTGAGGATCTTCGCGTCGACCTCGACCTCCGTCAGGTCCACGGCGGGCACCCGGAACTGCCGTGACAGGAGCCGCGTCAGCTCCGTCTCGCTGATGGCGCCTCCGGAAACGAGCGCGAATCCGAGCCGTGTGCCGCTCTGGCTCTGCTCAGCCAGGGCTTTTTCCAGCTGTTCACGCGTGATCAGGTTCTCCCGGAGGAGAAGCTCGCCGATCTGTTCTTGTTCCAGCGATGTCGAAGCCATTCGCAATCACTCAACGGAATCCCCAGTTGTCCAGGCAGTCGGCGCAGCGGTCGGAGCTCCGGTGCGGGTCGAATCCTGGAACGAGCGCTCTGCGCCCCGCGGCGACCAGGATCGAGCAAGGAGCATGCCCGGTGTGGTCCGGGTGCCACACCCCGGCAGCACAGCGGGAAACCGGGGCCAATGAGCGGTAATCCAACCGCCCGTTACCTCAGCGGACCAGCACCTGTGCGCGGATTTTCTGCAGTGTTTGTGGCCCAATGCCCGGCACCTGCAGGAGATCCTCGGCACTTCTGAAGCCGCCCAGCCGGCGGCGAGTCTCCACGATCCGGCGTGCCAGGGCTGGGCCGATCCCGGTAATCTGCTCCAATTCCTTGGGTTGTGCCCGGTTCACGTCGACCGGCATAGCACGCGTGCCTGGTGCGGCATACCGCTCACGGCCCGGCAGGGAGATGTGGGGGGCCAGCCGCTGGACGGTGGCCGGCCCAACGCCAGGCACGCGTGTGAGGTCCGTGAGGGTCCGAAAAGGCCCGCTCCGAAGCCGCTCGTCGGCGATCGCCCGCGCCCTGGCTGGGCCGATGCCCGGAAGTCTCCGGAGTTCCTCCGGGGGCGCAGTGTTGGGATCCAGCCGCTCTCCAACTCCCAGCGGCATGGCCGCACGCTCCTCGCGGAGGATCCCTTCCCGCACGGCCTCCCTGACGCCGCCGAGTGAGACCGCGGTCTCCGAAGACGTCCCGGGGCTCGCCGGCTCCCATTGAAATGTCTCGGGGCCCGGTCCCAGACCGAGCCGGGCGACGGCACCGAGCGCCAGAAGCCCGGTGGAGACCAGCAGCGCCCTCAGTTCGACCCTGTTGAACTCCAGCACCTCGCGACGTTAGCACCTGCGGTCATCGGTCGGTCAACGCACAGGCGGCAGACCACACGTGTTGTAAGAGGCGGAGAGAAGCCGCAAGGGCGGGGAGTTAGTCCGGACGGCCCTCGTCGCTGCGGAAGAAGAACCTGCCGAAGACATTCAGATTGTACTGGTTGGAAGTCTGCTGTCGGCCCACCGCGCTGCCGCGTCGGGTCCAGGAAAACTGAACCCCGACGCTGTATCCGGTGAAATCGGTGTCCAGGGTGAAGGCCGCGTTCTGGGTCGTCTGATCGATGTGCGCTACGCAGTCCTCGCCGAGTCCCAGCGGGTCCCCGCTGAAGCCCGCTCCGCCAAGCTCCCGGCAGTCGAAGTTGCCGTTGCGGGAGTAATCCGCCGACAGGCGAAGCGGTCGCTTGAGGAATGAGAGAAAACCAGGCGGCCTCACGGTCCCAGTCGCCCGCACGCTGTGTGAGCCCCGTGAAGACTCGCTGAAGCCGGTGGCGTCCGTGCGCTCTATCAGCGTGTTGTCGTACTGATAATTGAGGTTGAATCCGTTCGCGAACACCATGAGCATTCCCACCGATCGCACGGTTTCGTCGCTGCCCCGGTCCTGGCCCGTCTGTGTACGAGTCAGGCGCTCTCTCTCCCGCCAGCCGGCGGAGAGGGTTAGCATTCGGATTCCTCTCCTGAAGCTCCCGGGCAGGGGCGCGTTGCGCCAGTTCAACCGGATCGCCGGCCACTCGGTGCTGAGGCTCCCGCGCTCGGACAGGGCGGTGAAGGCGCTCGTCTCGCGGCGATCGTAATCGAGGTCCGCCTGCATGCCGAATGGCAGGCGATACCCGCCGCGAATGGACAAGCGCCTGTTGTCGCCGGCCGCGGCGGCCGTGTCGGCTCCCAGGATCCGCAGCCCATCGAATCCGGACGCGACCAGGTACTCGCCGAATCCGGGACGCAGGTCCTCCCGGTCGAAGGTGGCGTTGACCGTCCTCCCCCAGTCGACTCGAAGCGGTCGCAAGCGGTCCCAGACCTCCCGGAGCCCTCCAAGGAACCCACGGGCCTCGGTCTTCTCCGGAACCCCGAATGCGGTCAGGAAGTCGACCGGTCGCACATCGACCGACAGGCTCATGTCGCGGTTCATGCTCAGATCACGCACCAGGATCGTATCGCCTTCCACGCTCTTGACGTACGACGCGTTCCGCAGGCTGTTGTAGTTCGTGGTGACGGTGAAACGGGTATCGAACCAACTCGCTAGCTCCGGCTGCCAGCTGAACCGCGTCTGCACCGCGCGGCTCGTCTCCCAGCCCACGCTGAGGCCGAGGAGCGTGGTCGACTCGCCCCTGAGGAGTCTGCGCGCCGCTTCGCCCTGGACCCGGAAACGAGGTCCGACGAGGTCACGAGCGGAGCGGAACGTCACGCCGTACACCAGAGAAGCAAACGGTTGCAGCTCGATGCC